>NZ_CP085990.1:1326025-1989037 GCF_020736705.1 Psychrobacter sanguinis | reverse complement strand
AAAGTATTGAACAACATTTAATTTGCAAAGGATATGCTAAGAATGACAAAACAGTCGCATGATGAGCCTCATATAGAAAGCCAAGAAACAGAGGGCCAAAAAAGCCATAAACCAAAATCAGGTAGCTTAAATGCACCTCATTTAGAGGCTTTTAAACAGGTAATTGAGTCACGCCGATCAATAAGACGTTTTACCGACACCCCTATCCCTGATGAGGTTCTTAAAGATTGTTTGCGTATGGCAATGCTTGCGCCCAATGCCAGTAATCTGCAGCAATGGGAGTTTTACGTTATTGATTCAGAAGAGGTTAAGAAAAAAGCAGTTAAGCTCTGCCTAGGACAAAACGCAGCCAAGACCTCTAGTCGATTGATAGCCGTTGTTGCCCGTACCGATAACTGGCGACAACACAGCAAGCAAATTATTAAAGAATATCCACAACAGCCGGTACCGGCGAAGGTTAAGAGATATTACGAAAAGCTTATTCCACTGGTTTATACCCAAGATCCAATTAATGCGCTAGCCGTGGTTAAATGGGGGTTTGCCACCGTACATCGCAAAGTTAAAGGTCCCGTAGTCACGCCCTACTACACTCAGGCTGACCAAGTAAAATGGACACTTAGCAATACGTTTTTAGCGGCTGAGAACTTAATGTTGGCGCTAAGAGCATACGGATTTGATAGCTGCCCAATGGGCGGATTTGATGAACCAGGTATGAAAAAACTACTGGGCTTAACCCGTCACCACCACATTGCCATGATGATTGGTGCGGGTGAAAGAAGCGACAACGGTATTTACAATGAACAATTTAGGTTCGATTACGACCAATTTGTTAAGCACGTTTAATTTAAAAGTTTTACAACCGGTACGACAATTGCCAGTTTAATCCGGCTTCACGGTTTTCACGTTTGTTGATAGAAAACCCTAGCCACATGTTTGATTTAACAATTAAGGACTGCCATGACCTCACAAAACACACACTCTAACCTATCTTTTGACGGTCTATTTGACGAAGCGCGCTTCGTTGCTAGACACTTAGGTTCAGGTGCTAACGATCAAGCAGAAATGCTTAAAGCGGTTGGCTATGATGACATGGATAGCTTTATTGCTGATACCGTGCCTGAAGCTGTACGCATGAACCGCGAGTTAGACCTGCCAAAAGCCATGAGTGAGCACAATGCTCTGGCCAAGCTACGTACTATGGCAGATGACATTACCGTGAACAAAAGCTATATCGGCCAAGGCTATTCACCAGTACGTATGCCAGCGGTTATTCAGCGCAACATCCTAGAAAATCCAGGCTGGTACACCGCTTATACGCCTTACCAAGCTGAAATCTCACAAGGTCGTCTTGAAGCTTTATTAAACTTCCAACAAGTTTGTATTGACCTTACTGGCTTGGAATTGGCCGGTGCCTCACTGCTTGATGAAGCCACTGCTGCCGCTGAAGGTATGGCAATGGCCAAGCGTGTTAGCAAAAGCAAATCAAATCAATTCTTCGTCGATGAGCGCGTTTATCCCCAAACTTTAGACGTTATTCGTACCCGTGCCAAATATTTTGGTTGGGACGTTGTGGTTGGCGATTTTGAAACTGCCAAATCAGGCGATTTCTTCGGTGCGTTATTCCAATACGTTGGCCGTGAGGGTGACGTCGTTGATTTAACAGACGTAATCGCCACAGTTAAAGAGAACAAAACTTATGCCCTAGTGGTCAGTGACATCATGAGCTTGGTGTTATTAAGATCACCAGCTGCTATGGGTGCTGATGTGGCTTTAGGTAGTACTCAACGCTTTGGTATCCCAATGGGCTTTGGTGGTCCACATGCGGCCTACTTTGCTTTCTCTGATAAAGCAAAACGTTCAGCTCCTGGTCGTATTATTGGGGTTTCAAAAGACGCTCAAGGCAATACTGCCTTACGTATGGCACTACAAACTCGTGAGCAGCACATCCGCCGCGAAAAAGCCAACTCAAACATCTGTACTTCTCAAGTATTGTTGGCCAACCTAGCTGGTATGTACGCGGTATATCATGGCCCTGAAGGTCTAAAACGTATTGCTACCCGTATTCATGCTATGGCCACTGCTTTCAGCGATGTTATCAAAGCAGCGGGCGGTGAATTAAGCGTTATTCATGATCAAATCTTCGACACAGTGTTAGTAGATTGTGGTTCTGAAAGATTGGCCACTCAAATCTATGAAAATGCAGAAAATGTGGGCTATAACTTATGGCGTGAAGGCGACAGCAAGCTTTCTGTTTCTTTCTCTGAAATCAGTAACTCAGCAGATTTTGAAACCTTAACTCAATTATTTACCAACAAAGCTGAAGCGTTACCTAGTGAAGCCAAAGTGTCTTTAAATGATGCGGTTCTACGTACTGATGCCATCTTGACTCATCCTGTATTCAACTCGCATCATACAGAGCACGAGATGCTACGTTACATGAAAAAGTTAGAAGACAAAGACTTGGCCATGAACCGTAGCATGATTTCATTGGGCAGCTGTACCATGAAATTAAACGCGACTAGTGAAATGCTACCCATTACTTGGAACGAGTTTGCTAACGTGCATCCTTTTGCTCCACAAGACCAAGTAACCGGCTACGTGGCAATGATTGAAAGCTTACAAGAGCAATTAAAAGCCATCACTGGTTTTGATGATATTTCAATGCAGCCAAACTCTGGCGCATCAGGTGAGTATGCAGGTCTTCTGGCCATTCGCCGCTATCATGAGTCATTGGGTCAAGCCAACCGTGATGTGTGCTTAATCCCTAAATCTGCTCATGGTACTAACCCAGCGACCGCTCAAATGATGGGCATGAACGTTGTGGTGGTTGCCACTGATGAAAATGGTAACGTTGACCTAGACGACCTAAAAGCGAAATGTGAAGAGCATAGCGAAAACTTAGGTGCGCTGATGATCACCTATCCGTCTACACATGGTGTGTTTGAAGCCGGTATCCGTGATATCTGTGACTTAATTCACAGCCATGGTGGTCAAGTGTATATGGACGGCGCCAACATGAACGCTCAAGTGGGCATCATGCAGCCTGCAGAAGTCGGTGCTGACGTACTGCACATGAACCTGCACAAAACCTTCTGTATTCCTCATGGCGGTGGCGGTCCAGGTATGGGCCCTATTGGTATGAAAGCTCACTTAGCGCCATTCAAAGCCAACCATAGCGTGACTCCAGTGTTTAATGCGACACAAGACACTACTGCGGTCTCAGCAGCCCCTTATGGCTCAGCCAGCATCTTACCTATTTCATGGATGTACATCACCATGATGGGCCGTGATGGTCTGCTACAAGCCACCAAGACAGCCTTGCTAAACGCTAACTATGTGGCAAGCCAGCTACAAGATGATTATCCTGTACTTTATACCGGTAAGAATGGCCGTGTGGCGCACGAATGTATCATTGATATCCGTCCGCTTAAAGAAGAGACCGGTATTACTGAGGCTGATATCGCCAAGCGTTTGATGGACTATGGTTTCCATGCACCAACTATGAGCTTCCCAGTAGCCGGTACACTAATGATTGAGCCAACAGAGTCGGAAGCCAAGCACGAGCTTGACCGCTTTATCTCTGCGCTGAAATCTATTAAGCAAGAAGCGCTTAAAGTGAAAGAAGGTAAAGACGGCTGGACGGCTGACAATAACCCATTGGTTAATGCACCTCACACAGCGTTCGTTATCACTAGCGATGAGTGGAACTACCCATACAGTCGTGATACTGCTGCGTTCCCATTAGACTACATCCGTCAGCATAAATTCTGGCCGACCGTCGGTCGTATCGATGATGTGTATGGCGACAAAAACCTAATGTGTAGCTGCCCAAGTATAGAAAACTATATGTAGTCTTTAGCTTCTAACTTTATACAAAGTGCTAGCTAAATAGACAAGTATGAAAAAACCTTCAGGTCCTAGGACCTGAAGGTTTTTTTATGGCCAACCATGCAGAACATACAGTTAACAGTTACTGTTAATGTCTTTTTTAACTATATCTACTAAATTTTTAACCGTAATTACTAGATTTCTAACAGCAATTACGAGCAAACTGTATTACTGTACAATAAAGCGGTGAATATCAAAAAGCTATTAGCCATAGATAGCCATTAGCTTAGCAACACCGCAAATGTGCCGAACTTACCATAACCACTGCCAGGAGTTAACCTTGTCTCAATCTCAGCCCTTATCCCACTCATCCGTGAAAAGCGCTGATCGCCCTTTTGTGGTATTAGTACATGGACTGCATCAAAGCGCTTGGGTCATGAGCCCTTTGGCCAAGCAACTTCAAAGCAGAGGCTTCGCCACTTATCAGCACAATTATCATAGCTTGCGAGACAGTATTGAACAGCACAGTATCAGTCTCAATGCTTGGCTGAGTGACAACCATAACCCTGCTATCCCGATTAATTTAGTCGGTCATAGCTTAGGCGGATTAGTAATAAGAGATTTTATTTCACGTTTTGCACAGTGGAAAATAGCACGCTGCGTAACGCTCGGCACGCCGCATAATGGCAGTACCACCGCTGAGTACGTCAATAAGCTGGTCTCTCCTTTAGTGGGAAACGCTTATAAACAAGCCTTGGATGGGCAAAGTGCGCCATTGAAGGAAGGGGTTAGTTTAGGAGTCATCGCTGGCAACTCCCCTTATGGCTTAGGTCAATTAGTACTGAACTATCATAAGAAAAAATCTAAGCTTGCCCACCCACAGTGTGAGCATGACGGGACGGTCTACGTTTTCGAAACCCAACTGGCCGAGGCCACCGACCATATCATTCTTCCTGTCTCGCATACTGGGATGTTAATTAATCAAGTGGTCGCAGAACAAACCGCTTATTTCCTCGACCATGGCATGTTTAAGAGACGCTAAATGAACCTCCTACTCTTTTTCATATGGATTTTCATATTTAGAGCTATGCAAAGGCGTAAACTATAGCAATGCTAAAAGTTCGTCTATAAGTGTAAGTTCAGTGACAGGTATGATCTAGCTGAGCTTAGAAGTTTTAGAAGCTAGATCTCATCATCCTCTTGTTCCATACGCATACCGTCTTGTAATGCTTGTTTATGACTGGTAATTAAAGGAATTAAAGTCTGCATCACCCATTCTTTACGCCAACCCTTTAACCCTTCTGGCATCTGCTCGATAGGCAAATCATAAGCCACAATCTCATACAAGTGAGACAGCCATTTTTTGCGCATCAGCACATTGGCCGGCACTCCAGTCTCCGCCTCATACTCTTTTATGGCTTGGCTGACAGCTTTTGAGACCGTTTTGTCTTTAGAACGATAAGGAGGGAACACTCGAGCAGGCTGTTCCTCAACTGGTAAGGTCCGTGCTTTATTAATAATATCAATCAACTCTTCACCATATAGATGAATCATACTACGATGCATGGTGGTTTTTTGAGTCAGTTGTTTGACGCTTTTTGGAAATTCAACCACCACATCGCGTACCGCTTGTTTCTTCAAAATAAAGGTTTTTGGTTGATTGGTAGCCCGTGCTAAAGCCTCTCGCCAACTGGATACAGCTTGTAATACTGCCATTTGCTCGCCGGTGTAGCGAAAATCTGCCATGGCCAAATAAGTGGCATCATCTTCAATATTAGCCGCCTCATAAAGCTCTTTGGTATACAACTGACAATCCTCAATGACCTTGTCTAGTAGACTTTGCTTAGTCAGTTGCTGCTGTAAAATGTCATATAAATTAAGCAGATAACGAACATCATCGATGGCATAAGACTCTTGCTCATGGGTCAAAGGTCGTGCTAGCCAATCTGACTGACTCTCCCCTTTTTCTACGTGAACGTCAAGCTCTTGACTCAAGGCTTGCTGATAACCCATTTGTAGCTGACCGGTTAAATAAGACAATGCTATTTGAGTATCAAAGACATTGGTTAAGGCAGGGCTTTCAGATAGTAGGTAAAAAATACCCAAGTCTTCACCGCAAGCATGCCATATCATCAGTGGCATCTCTTCTAACACCACCCAAAACTCGGTCAAATCAAGTTTTGGGGCATCAATCAAGTATATACACTCACCGGTATTGATCTGCACTAAGGCCAATATCGGAAAATAGGTACTGCGTTTAATAAACTCGGTATCTAAAGCCACTCTGTCTCTGGTTTCTAAATCATCAAGGCAAGCCTCTAACGCCTCAAAGTCTGATACCCAATGTACTGGCAAATCAGCAGAAGCTTCTAAGTCTTTTTTTATAGCTGCCATATCAATCAACTTACTGCTGTCATAAATAGAGGCTTTATTGGGTACTGAAGAATCATTAGTTGCCGAATCTTTTGATGAGCGGTCTGTGGATACCTGAGTCATGGAAATCTTCTTTAGAGTTAGAATTACAATGGGAATTAAAAATACAATGGTTAAAACACCATCACTAAACCGCCATTAAAATAAAGCGGTCAAAATGCAGCTATTTAAGTAAAACCTTTTAAGCTTAAGAGCGATTCTGTAGTGCCTGAGACAATGTCATACTGTCCAAATATTCAAGCTCGCCGCCCATCGGAATACCTTGAGCAATACGGGTCACTTTACCCACATGACGACGCACCGCTTCAGAGATAAAGTGTGCTGTGGTCTGACCCTCCACCGTGGTGCTGGTCGCCAATATCAGCTCCTCTACAGGAGAGGCCTTAACCCGACTGACTAGCTGATCAATATTTAGATCATCAGCATTAATACCATCAAGTGGCGATAAATGACCGCCTAACACGAAGTAGCGACCCCGATATCCAGCAGATTGCTCAATAGCCATGACATCTGCTGCGGTCTCTACCACACACAGTACTTGGTCATCACGTCTGGGATCCAAGCAAATCGGACAAACCTCGTCATCACTAAAAGAGTGACATTGACGACACTCAATAATATCGTGCATGGCAATGTCCAAAGCTTGAGCCAACGCTGACCCTTGCGGTCTTTTTCCATTAAGCAGGTGCAAGGCCATACGTTGGGCTGTCTTTTGACCCACTCCTGGTAGCACTCGCAACTGCTTAACCAAATTATCAAATTTTTCGGTTAACAATCAATCACCTTCTTTATGTACAATTTTTATTTTGTGTGCAAAATCTAGTAAGACCCTAATACTAATAAAGGTAGCTTCACTCTAGACAAATACGTCATTCATTATGAATAAAACTTTGGCCTAATCATTGTCATTATAACGCCTCACTATAATCACATAATGACGAGAAAGTAGCTAAAAAATAGCTTAAAACAAAAATGGGGGGTAATTGACTCATTACCACCCCATTACTAACACAAATTTGTAATAAATTTTTATCAGGCTATTGGATTAACCGAATAGACCTTGCATACCTGGTGGTAAACCCATACCGCTGGTCGCATTTGCTAAAGTAGTCTCAGATAATTCGTCTGCTTTGGTTACTGCTGCATTGATAGCCGCCGCAATTAAGTCTTCGATTAAATCTGGCTCATCTTCTAAAAGACTTGGGTCAATAGACAAACGTTTTACCACATGACGACCAGTCATGGTTACTTTTACTAAGCCATTACCTGCTTCTGCTTGAACTTCTTTGTCAGCCAATTCTTTTTTTGCTTTTTCAACATTAGCTTCCACTTGCTTTTGCATCGCTTGTGCTTGTTGCATAAGTGCTTGGATATTCATAGTTACCTCATCAGTAATTTTAATTTATATTGGATTTATCTGGTAATCGGCTATTTTGTTTATTGATGACAAAAAGTCTGCTTAAGTCATTATCGAACATTCTGCCTTTAGCAATCAATTTTAAGCCATCTATGTTAAACAATCATAATAACCCAAAAAACATAGGCCTCATTATACTGATATCTGGGAGGAGTGTCTAAGGGGTTATGTTGTTGACGTTAACTTAAGCTGTCTAACCCACGAGCCAAATCTTTGATGATGTCATCGACATCTTCCAAGCCAACAGACAATCTTATCAGCGCATCAGTCACGCCAGCTTCGGCTCGAGCTTCAGCAGAAATTCTAAAGTGAGTGGTGGTTGCTGGATGAGTGACTGTGGTCTTCGCATCGCCTAAGTTATTGGTAATAGACACCATTTGGGTGCTGTCGATAACATGCCAAGCGGCAGACTGTCCGGTGTGATTGCCCACGGCTTTAACCTCAAAGCCCATAATTGCCCCATAGCAATTCTGACGATGGTGCTGACGTGTGGCTAATTCATGCATTGGGTGACTTTTTAAACCTGAAAAATGTACTTTTTCGACATTTGGATGGTTTTGTAAAAACTCTGCAATTTTATTGGCATTGTCACAGTGGGCTTGCATACGTAAATTTAAGGTCTCAAGACCTTTGATAAATACCCACGCATTAAAAGGACTCAAGCTAATCCCGCCTGAGCGAACCACGACGAAGGCTTGCTGCATTAACTCATCACTGCCCACTAAAGCGCCGCCCAAGACTCTGCCTTGACCATCAATATATTTGGTTGCTGAATGCACTACGATATCGGCTCCGAACTCTAGCGGTCTTTGAATCGCTGGCGTTGCAAAACAGTTATCCACTGCAAATAAGGCACCATGGGCATGCGCGATATCACCAATTGCTTTCATGTCCGCAATCTGGCCTAATGGGTTGCTTGGGGTTTCACAAAATAACAGGCGAGTATTGGGCTGCAGTGCTTGTTCCCAAGCCTGATTGTTAAAACAGTCAACGTAGGTGACGCTAACCCCAAATTTGCCCATAAAATTGTTGAAAAGACCGACTGAAGAGCCAAACAGTTGCTTGGCAGCCACAATATGGTCGCCTTGCTTTAGATAAGCGAGGCACATGGTCAATATAGCACCCATACCAGACGCTGTGGCTACCGCACGCTCACCCCCTTCTAAAGCGGCTAAACGGCGTTCAAAGGTGCGAACCGTGGGATTGGTATGACGTGAATAAACGTTACCGGTTTTGGCCCCATTAAAGTGAGCAGCTGCATCCGCTGCAGATTGATAGACATACGAGCTGGTAGTATAAATAGCCTCACTGTGCTCGCCTTCATCACTTCGATGTTGACCTGCTCGTACGGCGATGGTCTGCATCGCATAATCTTGACTCAAATCTAGTACGTCATTGGTCCAGTTATCATCTAACTGATTACTTTGAGGGTTGGCAGCGCTGGTTACTGAATTACTGTTTTGGTTGTCATGAGTCATATTAGTATCTATTATCGGTTATGAAATATTGAAGGGAAAATTTAACGGTACGTTTTAACTTAAACTTGGTTTTAAGCATAACGGCTTAAATCAGAGCTATGTGTTGAATTTATATATTAAATTTAGGTAAACAAAGTTATTTTAGCAATATATTAATATTTTTTTATTGTTTTTAGCTTTCTATTCTAGGCTAAGGCTATTCTATTTTTAGATTAACACAACCTTTAAATCCTGCTATGGAGTATAAAAATGACCACCACTAACCCAATCACTCACTCAGCAACTGATTCAAACTCTGACCAATCTCCTTCTACTCAGCCAAAATCTGCGCAACCTAGATCTGTCAGTTTTTTAGGTCTTGGTGCCATGGGTCACCATATGGCAAAACACTTGGTTAACAGCTTTGATACTGTCATGGTCTGGAACCGATCTTTTGATAAAGCTGAAACCCATGCCGCAGAATTTGGTACTTTGGCGGTTAGTTTAGAACAAGCGGTCATGGCAGACGTTATTTTTTCCTGCCTACCGACAAGCAACGTGGTAGATGACATCATCGATCAAGCCCTACCTCATTTGTCTGCCAATACTGTCTGGGTAGACTGCACCAGTGGCGTGCCAGAGCAAGCCAAAGCCAGTCAGGCCAAACTTAAAGCGGTAGGTTGTGAGTTTTTGGATGCCCCGGTGTCTGGACAAACGTCGGGCGCGGACAGTGGTACGTTGACAGTAATGGTTGGCGGCTCAGCCGACGCTTTGGCTTATGCCAAACCTGCCATTAACTGCTTCGCTGGACTTATTGTCCATGTGGGTGATTCAGGGGCTGGCTTTGCGGTAAAAGCAGTGAACAATACTTTGTTTGCAATCAATGCTTGGGCGGCGGCTGAAGGCTTATCAGTGCTTAAAGCACATGGGGTGAATCCTTCAGATGCGCTGGCCTGTATCAACAAAGCCAGTGGTCAAAGCTTTGCCACCTTAGCCACTCTCCCTGATCGTATTGTCAATCGTGCTTTTCCCAAGACTTTCACCATAGATTTAATGGCCAAAGACTGTGGTATTGCTATCGATTTACAAACTGAAAAGCAAGTACCTACTCCGGTTATGGCACAAGTGGCCAGCTTAATTCGAGCCGCGAGTAATCAGAATCAGCCTGGCGATGCTGACTTTTCAGAATTTGCTAAATTTTATGAAATGATGAGTGGTATTACCATTCAAGACGAGTAATATGCCAAGTAAAATAAATGATACGCTAACTCGTAGTTTAAGAGATAAAACATAGCGTTTTGTTAAGCAAAATAAACACAAAATAGGAGGGTAGATAACACTGTCACCCTCCTATTTTCATAAACATTTCAGCAACTTTAATGGGCTGTAAATTGAGGTAAAATATTTTTATTTTATACCCCTTAATTTGCTGTAATTTGTGACTGACCGTTACAGTCCATTTTTAATTAAGCGTATTTAAATAAAGGTCTTGAAATTTGAGCGACATTCTTGTTATTCCGCCCACCGAAGATATCGAATCCAACTCTGCTTCTGCTTCATATTTGCAGCGAGCCAGACGTGGGCTAAGTAATCTATTGCTAAGCACTAATGCCATAAAGAATAAAATCATAAGCACCAATGCTATAAGTGCTAAAGATATAGATACGAATAATATAGAAGTTAACAACCCTGATTCTGAGGTTAAAAATACTGAGATTAAAAATATTGAGATTAAAAATACGGAAGCTATAAACAGCTTGTCTGTAAACAATGACATTATAAAGACGATGCATGACAAAGCAGTTTCATTTCATAACCATCATGGTATAACCACAAAACTTATTGCGTCTGGCTTTTTAGCGATATTCTTGTCGGCTTGTAGCACCCTACCTAAAACCCCTCATGTGGCCAAAAGTATTCAACTTACCGAAGCCATTAACCGCCATTATACCAATAAGAAAACTCAAACTAGTTCAGATACTACCCATAGTTCTGAAAACGTTGATAGCTCAACGTCGCCACAGTCAGAGTCTCAAAGAAAAGCTCAACTAGCACAAGCCGTCTCTCAACAGAGTAGCTTACACCCCAACCTATCTGGTTACCATCCTATTGTTACTGGTGCCAATGCCTTTGCTGCACGCAGTGTGCTAACAGATATGGCGACTGAAAGCATCGATGTCCAATATTATATTTGGCACAATGATCAAGCAGGTCAGCTATTGTTAAAACAGCTGTGGCAAGCGGCTGACCGTGGGGTTGTGGTTCGTCTTTTGTTGGATGACTTTAATAATAATGCCGCTTTAGACAAGCATTTATTACGCTTTGCTAGTCATCCTAATATTGCAGTACGTCTTATTAACCCCATGTCTTTTCGTAAATTTCAAACGTTAAACTATTTTACCGATTTAAGACGTATCAATCACCGTATGCACAACAAAAGCATGACGTTTGATCGTCATCTAAGTATTGTGGGCGGCCGCAATGTGGGTGATGAATATCTGAGCAACGATAAAAACAGCCAGTTTGCAGATTTAGATGTGCTACTCATAGGCGATGTGGTACAAGACATTAATAATAGCTTTGAGCAATATTGGCGCTCTCCTATTTCTTACGATATAGAAACTTTAGTCAAGAAAAATAATACTCAGTCCGGCGCTGTATTATCCAAAGATTCAAAATCGAATACTGAAAACTTTATTGCCAGTCTAGACAAAATACATCCAGACACATCAGGTGCTAACATTGATGGACTTAAAGTGTATAATCAGGCTCTAAAAAATTCGACCATTGATAATGATTTAATTCATCAGCAAATACCCTTTCGTTGGGCACCGATAACTTTTTTAAGTGACGATGTCGAAAAGCTGCTAAAAAATACGCATCCTCAAGCGCATTTGGTTTTTCAGTTGAGAGACTTATTAGGTACGCCTACTAAGAACTTATCGATTGTTTCTTCCTATTTTGTGCCCACTAAAGATGGGGTTAATACCTTAATTAAGCTTGCACATCAAGGGGTAAAGGTTAGAATACTCACCAATTCTTTTAATGCTACTGATGTGTCTGCTGTACATGCAGGTTATGCTCAGTGGCGAATTCCTTTACTGCAAGCAGGTATTGAAATATACGAGCTAAAAGCCACTGCCTCCAAAGAGGATAGAGAAAATAAACTGTGGCGTGCCCGTTCACAATCTTCGACAAGCCTTCACGCTAAAGCCTTCGCTGTAGATGATCACAGTGTATTTATTGGGTCCTATAATGTTGATCCTAGATCCGCCAATATTAACACTGAGATGGGGGTAGTTATTGAGGATGCTGAGCTGGCTCATAAGCTACATGTTGCCATTACTGATGACCTACTTTATCAAGCTTATAAAGTTGTGTTAACCGACCAAGGCCGTCTGCAGTGGCAAACTTTAGAGAACCATCAACTTGTTAAGTTTGATAAAGAGCCTGATATTGATTTGATAGACTCATTATGGATTAATCTTATGTCTTCTATGCCTATTGATTGGCTGCTATAACCCATTGAAACACAAGACTTTAGGGTCGCATGAAACATTCTTTTCCCTAAATTAAAATTTAGGTAGCCCCATTAATATTTATTACGCGATACGATTACTATGCCTTTTGTTGCCCTGTCAGATTCATCAAGTTCAGTTTCGCCAAAGCAGTTAATGATCATTTGTGCTAGTAACGCTGTTACCTACTTTGATTTTTTAATTTATTTGTTTATGGCTGACATTATTAGTACCACTTTCTTCCCGGTCAATGATGATCCGCTATTAGCGAAGCTGCAAGCCTTAGGCTTATTTATTGCCGGTTATATCACTCGGCCTATTGGTGCTGCATTACTCGGTCGTTATGCTGATGTTAGAGGCCGACGACCGGCTTTATTATTTAGTATGTCCTGTATTGCAGTGACGGCTTTGGTGACCGCGTGCTTACCTACTTATGCGCAAGTCGGTATCTTAGCGCCTATTTTATTTTTTATAGCACGAATGGCTCAGGGTATTGCCTTTGGTGCCCATACCCCTCTGGGTTGGGTCTATATTGCAGAGCATATTAATAAGCGAAACCTAGCCACTTTTTTAAGCTTTGTAACCGCAAGTTTTATGCTAGGAGAGCTGGGATCGAACTTACTCTTTGAAGTGATATCCTCTACTCACACCCAAGCTGAATTTGTTGAAAGTGGTTGGCGCATTCCTTTTGTTTGGGTAGCCATGCTCAGTTTCATTGTCCTACTGTTGTTACAAACTTTAAATGAAACGCCTATCTTTATTAATCAACAAAAAAGACAAAAATTTGTACCAAAACTATCTGAATTAGCGCCGATGCTAAAAAGATACAATGCCATATTTCTAGCCTTAATGCTCACTTTTATCATCAGTAGCTTGACTATGGTGGTGGCACTATTGTTACCTCAACTTATCTCTATGAGATTTAGTGTGGACGAGTCGATGCTTAGCTTTTCAAATAACTTAGGTTTGTTATTTATGATAATTGGTTGTGTCTTCTTTGGCCTAGTTGCTGATAAGAGTGGCACTGGAAAAGCAATGATGATAGGGTCCACTGCATTAATGCTGCAAGCTTTAGCCTTCTACTATCATTTGGAAAACGATGGTGGGGCCTTTATTTTATTCATGTACGCAATTTTGGGTTTCTGTACCGGTATTATTAGTTTAGGGTCGGTCATTTTAGTACAACTGTTCCCTACTGAAGTTAGAGTTACCGCAGTCTCTCTAACGTACAACTTTATGTATGCCATTGTCGGTGTGAGCTTGCCTGTGGGTCTGGGCTATGCGACTAACTTGGTCAGTTTCTCGCCTGCCCTATACATAACCTTCGTGTGTATCGTTACCTTTATTATTGGTCTGTATGTATATCGCTTACCAAAATTTAAAGATTTGGATGAGTCAATTAAGTTATAACTTTTGTCTTTCGCTTTTTTCTTCAATTTATATACTTAGGATATCATTTTTCATATGAGCCAATCTGATTCGCAAAACATCATGATCAATAAGCGCCTTTCTATCGCCCCGATGATTGACTGGACCACGACGGATTATCGATTTTTTGCCCGTCTGTTTAATCCGCATACTTATCTTTATACTGAGATGATTTCGACAGGCGCTATTATCAACGGTAATACCGATCGTTTACTGCGCTTTGATAACACTGAACATCCTTTAGTACTGCAACTTGGTGGAGCGGATATTGGTGAGATGACACACGGTGCTGTCGAAGCCCAAAAGCGCGGATTCGATGAGGTCAACATTAATGTAGGCTGTCCTTCAGACAGAGTGCAGCACAATAAGATTGGGGCTTGCCTTATGGCTGAGCCGGAAACTGTGGCAAGCTTAGTACGCCATATGCAGGCTGAAGTAGATATCCCTGTGACTGTTAAGCACCGTATTGGTATTGATGAGCATGACAGTTATCAGTTTATGAAGGATTTTGTGCAGGCCAGTGCTGAAGCAGGCTGCCAGCGTTTTATTGTTCATGCGCGTATTGCTTGGTTAAAAGGACTTAGCCCTAAAGAAAACCGTGAGATTCCCCCGCTGAGATATGATGATGTCTACCGCTTAAAACAAGAGTTTCCTGAACTCCAAATTGAAATAAATGGCGGTATTGATAGCTTAGAACAAATAAAATCTCATCTTCAACACGTTGATGGGGTAATGATTGGGCGAGCCGCCTACCATAACCCTTACCTCTTGGCTGAGGCCATGCAGCTGTGGGGCGAAGAAGCACCCAGTAGAGAGTATATTTTAAGTCAATTATATCCCTACTTAGAAAAACAGGTCGCCAAAGGAGAGCCTTTAACTTCTATCTCTCGTCATTTGCTAGGTTTATTCCAAGGTCTGCCTGGTGCTCGTCGATGGCGGCAGTCGC
Organism: Psychrobacter sanguinis; assembly: GCF_020736705.1. Lineage (NCBI taxonomy): Bacteria > Pseudomonadati > Pseudomonadota > Gammaproteobacteria > Moraxellales > Moraxellaceae > Psychrobacter > Psychrobacter sanguinis. The sequence goes on along the minus strand of NZ_CP085990.1, from coordinate 1,974,010 downwards.
TAAGCGGTAAGCAGCAACTAACGGTAGATGATCTTAAAGCAGCAGGCGATGCCACTTTAGCATCGATAGAGCGAGCAAGACAAACAGATTTAGTCACTGACTATAATCATTGAGATAAACATTAAATGGCTGCTTTAGACCTTTAGAACAACTCAACCACTCTTAATAGCTTTATAAACAAGCTTTTTAAGAAGTAGAGTAACCGTTATAACAATCATCAACTCAACACATGATTTATAGTCTAAAAAATAGATTGATACTAGAAATGATTCGATAATAGAAATGGCTCGGTACTACAATAAGTACCTAGCCATTTTTTATCTTTTAAAGCGACAAACTGCTAGTTAGCTAACAATCAAATACATCCACATTGCCACCCCATTATTAATAATATGCAAAATTATGGGTAAATATAAGGAATTTGACCTAGCCCTCGCATAACTGAGTAGTAACGCTAATAAGAAGATAACGCTCATCTCATAAAATTCATACTGTAAATGAATAATTGAAAACAAGATGCTGGTTACCAGACTGGCGACCCAAACCCCTTTGGCTCCTTCAAACTGCTCTCTTACCGCACTCCACAGTATCCCGCGGAACATCACCTCTTCATATATTGGTGCAATAACCACCATCGTTAAAATTAGCAACCACTTTGGATTAGCGCTGTCATAAAGATCATCCACAAAAGCTGTGGGATCCTTATCTAGCCAATAAGTCAAAAATTCTGTACCAATCATAAATAACAACCACAGGCCAATAAAGCCCATAGCCACATATAAAGGGAAAGGCTTTAACGACAAGTAATCGGAGACATAATAATTGAGTGTAGTTCGAGAATTGAAGTCATTCTTATGGACAAGGTTACCCTGAGTAGAAGCGTTGACAGGCACAGTTGCTGAATCAGTTTGTACCACTGAAATGCGCCACTTTATCACGCCATAGATAATGATAAGTAAGCCAATCAGCGTAAATATCATAGAGTAACTGGTGACTGTACCATCGAAGCTACCCATTCCGAAACGCTGAGCAGTGGTTAATGGATGGTCATTAAATACCACGGGAGCAAACAGATAAACCCCTAAAAGCTGTAAAGAGAGGAATAGGCCTATTATGGCAATATAAAGCATTACCACGCCAGCTTTAGAAAACAATTTGGGCACCTCAATAGTTTGATTGGGCACTACAATGGTTTCAGAGGCTTGTTGTAATGGCTTTGTACTAGGTTTATTAAACATAATAGAGGGCAATTTTAGAATTTTAAGAGGGTGTCACTTAAGGAAATGTGGCAAAGAAAGAGAATGTCTGTACCAAATTATCCTACCTTGGCACAGACTAGAACCGCGAAGTCAGTACATTAGTTAATTAGTACAGCAATTAATGAGGTAACAAATAAATGCTAAGCTTGTTCAGCAATAGTAGCCAGAATCATTTGTGCTACTGAATCAGGATACTCTAGCGGGAACATATGTCCCCCTGGATGTAACTTAAAAGGAATAGACAGACGACGTCTAATCTTTTGCGGAAAACCATGCTCGTAAAACTTACTGCCATCACCAATTATTAACGTTACTGGTTTCTTAGGTGGCTTATTGGGTTTCAGCCAATACAAAGAAGGATTGGTACGGAAAACAGCCACCTCAGCCTCTTTGGGAATCGTTAGGGTTACCGACCCATCTTGCTGATCACGTAACCCATGTTGTAAATAGCCTTCAAATGTACGGTCATCAAAGCTCTTAAAAAATCCTTTAGGACGTAATAATTCACGAGCTTGCTCACGACTGTCCCACACATCACGACGGTTTTTGGATACACCCGCGGGTGACATCTTATCTACTCTCTTTGGAGAGACTAATTTTGCGGTATGCCATAAGAAATTATCTTTGCCATAAATAAGTGGTGGGTCCATCAGTACCGCTTGCACAAATAATTTGGGCTTACGATAGATGGCCTGCAAAGTACATAAAGCCCCAAGAGAATGGCCCCAGCCAATCACTGGAACTTTATGTTTTTTGACTAACTTTTGCACACTATCGATTACCTGATTGGTCAAACTTTTCCAATGATTATCGATGGCATAAGTGGGTTGACCTTGCTCATCAAACCCTAAGGTAGCAATGTATTCCACTGTAAAGTATTGCTCTAACACCTCAAATAAAGGCTGATAGACTCGACTTGGCATACCATTAGCGTGGGCAAAATGAATCACTGGCTTTCCCGTTAGTTTAGAAACAGGAAGCCTTGAAAAATCCATATTCAATGACACATTTGAAGTAACTGACATTTATCTCATCTCAGCTGAAGTTTGTTCTTCTGGTAATAGCTTTAACTCTACTGAAGAGCCAATACCAGAGCCTAATTGTACTGCAAAATTACTTAAGAACATTTGCAGTGGATCTGCTGGGGTATAGTTAATAACGTCATCCACTTTAAGCTCTTTTTCTAACGTCATTAAACTGCCTTTTTTATCGGCTAACCCTAAAGCAATTGCTTGTTCGCCAGTCCAAAACAATCCTGTGAACAGTTTGTTCTTTTCTGGGTCTTTCAATCTATCGCCACGACCTTGTTTCACTGCATTGATAAAGTGCTTGTGAGTATTATTTAACACACTCTCAATATGCTGTTTTTCATAGTCGCTTAAATCACGGCTGATACTTAGAATATCTTTATATTCGCCTGCTGTCATAGTGGTGTCTTTAACACCAGCCTTTTTCATAAGACCTTCGACATTATAACCTGGCATAATAACCCCGATGGAGCCTACTAAGCTTGAAGGGTTAACATAGATTTCATCTGCAGCAGAAGCTATATAATAAGCGCCCGAAGCACCCATATCACCAATAACCGCATAAAGCTTTTTATCTGGATGCTGTTTACGCAGATCCATCATAGTTTGCCAAATTTGGTCAGATTGAACTGGAGAGCCACCTGGTGAGTTAATATTTAACACCACGGCTTTCGAACCTTTAGATTCGAAAGCTTCAGTTAATGCAGCACTAACATCATAAGCATTTGCCGGATCATCAGCGCTGATAACCCCTTCGATATCTACCACAGCAAGATGAGGGGTTGTCACATCTGCAGTGCTAATAGGGTCCGCAGTAGAACAGCCACGACTGAGCATAAAGAATAACAGCAACAAAGTCGCCAGACTCAGTACTTTAGATATCACTCGCCAACGACGGGCACGTCGCTGCTCTTCGATACTGGCCAGTAACGTTTTCTCTAGTAGATGCCACTCTCGGCCGCCAGAACTTACCGGTAATGAGCGCGGCGTCTGCGGTGATTTGTTATTAGAGTTGTTTGGAGCAGAGTTATTATCAGGAGTTTTATTGGGATCTGGTGGCCAGTTTGACATATAAAATGTGAATCCTACTTATAGATTGATATATTGACTTACAGGGTTTATATTTTATGGGCTAATGGCTTATCGATTGACTATAGTGCCAACTATATTATTCATTGACTGATTAACTTGATTGATTAAATAATCTACTATCGCATTCAATGATTATTTCTTTAATTGACAGTACTTTATCTAAACCTTGCCTCTCAAGCTCTAAATAAAGTATAAGCTCATACCTTACCTGAATCGCCTGTGATTTGTCAGCGGTAATTCTGTAAAATATTAATTCATATTTAAATTTTTAGTTTATTTACATTGCTGTTTTATTTGCTCAGCCACTAACTATTTTAAGGGATAAGCATCACTCACTTTTGTTACTTAACATCGCTTGTTGCCAGTATAAATAACTTTCAGTCAGCGATAGCTTAACAGGTACCATGCTCTCCCCAGTAATTTTCCAATCTTTAGCAGAGAAATTTACTATCAGCTCAGGGTCTAGTACAGATTGAGAAGGGGTCAGCCAGTATGCTTCGTTTATGGTCGGCTTAAATTGAATACTAGAGTCGCCTACTTTTAATTCTTGTGCTGGGCACATAAGTTCCCAAAGCTTACCCAACTGTGACTCAACGCTGCTATAAATTACGACGCTGTTTTTTTCAACCTTAGGCTCAGTCCGTCTTTTATCGTCGACTTTAGACTGTTTTGCTAACATAGAATCGCTATTAGAGGGACGAATAGCAGCACGTAACTGCTCATTACTCCCTTGTTCATTAAGATAAATAGCCTGTGTCGTAGACAGTTCAATCACGCAGTCCCATACGCCACTGTCTTTTACCTGTTGCCAACCCGTCAATACTTTCAGTGATAAATCATCTGTATCATATCGTTTGGTAGGCAGTTCTTTGGCAAATAGTCGTTCAGATTGCTGCTGTGGCCACTGCTTGCCATTGTGACAACTTTGGGCCGTTAGAGTCGACCCTGATAATGCTTTGTTCACTTGTTGCTTATGATTAGCTAAGCCCGCTTGCCAATAATATGACAGTGGCAGATGGCGATTTAATTCACGTACCACAGGTGCCAATCCCGCTGTCTGCGTTTGGACAATGACCCCAGTCAAATGGCTAATTCCATGTTCTTGTAGTTGGTCGTATAGAATTTGGACCAATTGTTGCTGTTGTAGCGCTGCTAAAGAAGCGTTGGCTACTTTATATTTATTATCATATTCTGAAAGTAACAACCAAGCCTGTTGCTGAGTATGAATTAAACTCGCTGCATAATTAGAGTCTTTGGGGTTTAATACGGTAATCTGAACCGAATCTTTCAAAGTATCATTATTAGCGTAGGCCAATGCGGCTATCGCAACTAGAGGCGCCGTAGACAACAAACGGCTTAACATGCCTTTAGGCAATAACCAAGGTAACACTAATAATAAGAAAAGTCCTAATAAAGGCACACTAATATCAGTATAGACCCAGCCACTGTACTGCAATATCTCTTGTAATGTTAAAAGCAGGCGATGTAAAAGATCTAATATCCAAAATAACAAAGACCAAATTGAATCGGCCAATGCATTATTTGGAAAAATAACGAACAGTACACTGGCCAATAGATTTAGCGGTACAATTATCCAGCCGAACAAGCCAATGGCAAATAAATTGACCGCAAACCCCCAAAGAGAGACTTTACCAAACAGCCAAAGACTAATCGGTAGCAAAGCGATAGACATCCAAAGCTGTAACTTCAATAAGTCGGACGATTGCTGTCCAAGCCTGCCCGTTAAACTTAAGGTCGGACTAACAAATGCTTGGGACACTTGCGAGCTTTGTTTTGTATCTTGTTTCCTCTCCCAACGTTGGCTATAAGCCACTAAGACTGCAACCGCCACAAACGATAGCCAAAATCCTGCCTGCCAAAGAACAAAAATATCTGACCAAGCCATAATAACCGCTAACAGTAACAACATCTTAAAAATAGCCGGTACGGCCAATAGATAACGCATCACTCCTACTAGAAGCAGCATGCAAGCCGTTCGCAGTGCAGGCACATCAAACCCTGCAAATAGCGCATAACCAAAAGCAGTTATGGCGGCAATAATAAAAGCGCACTGCCAACGGGGTAGAAAATGATAAATACGGGGCATGAACCGATTAATAAAAGCCGTGGCAACTGTGGCACACAATATACTCAAAAATAAAACATGAGTACCTGAGATGGCCAATAAATGCGATATGCCGCCAAAACGATATAAAGCTGTCGTCTCATCACTGATTAAACTACGATCGCCGGTTAATAGACTTAGGGTTACCGCCACCCCATCTTGGTTCAAGCCAGAGTGCTCACTATTAGCGTCAACCTTATTGGAGTCATTATTGCCAGAGTCATTATTGTAAGAGTCAATATTTTCAAAGTCAGTGACGTGGACTCTTTGGGAGTTATTAGAATAAGTGCGCTCATTCATTAACTGTAGGAAATGCTCACGAAACCTAAAACGCATAACATCAATCTTCTGATGTAGTGTTAGATTTGAGACCTCCTCTACCTTCTGATAATTGGTGTCAACAATAAACGCCTTTGCCATGGCATGACGACTGCTTAGCCATCGATATTCATCGAACTCATCTGGATTATTTTTATCTTTTAACTCAAGAGGTATGAGGGCTAGCTTCATCCTAAGCTGCTGCCCTGCTGCTAGTTGGTTAAGGGGTTTATCCTTGATTTGATAACTTTGTAGCATAACCGTCATAGTATTGGGCAATATCTGCAAACCAGTGACGGTCTTCGCTTGATTCAAAGACACAGACACTTTATCAGTTAAAACATCGGTATTTATGGGTTGATGAAAAGGATTGATCCGTTGGTTATTGTCTATAGTTGAGCCAAACTGATTGCTATATGAAGTTACAGTCTCAACTTTATTATCAATAACCTGTAATGAGTCGAATTCAATGTCACTTAGCTGAACCAATTGCCGGTAACCCTGCACCACTGACTTATCTTCTACTTTCAACCTTTTATCACTTAACCCTATCGGCGTCACCATAGCCTGTAAATAAAGGTTGTTTTGCGGTGATGATTCGATAAAAGCCAATCGTTGAGCGACGCTATGACAAAGAACCGCCAATAAAAATAGTAGCCCAATGCTTATTTTAACAATAGACGCTATAAAGCCTTGGTGATAAAACTCTGTCAAAGGGGTGTGATAGAAAGGTTGGGGCTTAAGGATTTGAGAAGGTTTTTTATGCGGAGATTTTTTAGGAGAAGAAACAGAATGAGATAGAGAGGTATGCTGCCAATTATTTCTTCTAGCCACCAACTGGAGTAGAAAAAATCCTAACCAAAGTAACACTATTATTGCCAATACAAAATAAGCTGCAGCCTGCCAATGCTCACTATTTACCTGATACCGTATCGTACTAAGGGTATAGAGCTGACTTGGATCCAGCTCTAAAATAGCCAACATTAGACCGATTGCTGCAAACCCTGCAAGCCAAATCAAATAAAGCCCTTAGTATGTCCTCATCATCAACCTTGATTCTGAGTCATTAATAATCTGAATGATTAATAAATAAATCATGCTTTGATAGCAACGGTATTATAAGACTAGTTAAAATTAGTGGTCAAAGTTTTCCCACTTACCATTTTTGAGTAACATTTGGCGATCGGCCATGGCAGCTAAGCTTCTATCATGGGTGACCATTAACAGTGCTGTTTTCATGGTATCTTGTAGCTCTGCCAACAAGGCAAAAATGCTCTGCGCATTGTCATAATCTAAGTTACCTGTTGGCTCATCAGCCAGTACCAGTGACGGCTTAGTGACTAGGGCACGGGCAATCGCTACCCGTTGTCTCTCACCACCTGACAACTCACCAGGACGGTGTTCTAATCGATGTCCCAACCCTACTCTTTCTAGCAGATCTACAGCTTGCTGGCGGGCTTCTTTAATTGGTACCTCTTTACGCAATAACAAAGGCATGGCCACATTTTCAATAGCAGTAAACTCTGGTAATAAATGGTGAAACTGATAAATAAAGCCCAAATGCTTATTACGCATTTCGCCACGTTCAGTCTCATTCATATTGTTTAAACACTTACCATGCAACCAAACCTCACCAGAAGTAGGCACATCGAGCCCGCCTAATAGATGCAATAAGGTACTTTTACCTGATCCACTGGTCCCGACAATAGCAATACGCTCGCCAGCATTTACCGTTAAGTTAAGGCCCGTTAGAACCTGAGTGCGAATATTGCCTTCATCGTAAATTTTATTAATATTTTTTGCGACTAAAATTTCTGACATACTATTTTCTCAATTACTCTATTTTTAAAAATGGCTTTTTTAAGATTTATACTGCCTTTCGCTACCTTTAGCAGCAGACTTATTAAAACTTAACAATTCCTTGAATCTTAATAAGTCTGGGTTTTATTTTAGGGCTGATTGCTATGCCTAATAATAGAGCTATTCGTAACGTAAGGTTTGTGCAGGTTGAATGCTAGCCGCACGACGAGCAGGATAAATAGTTGCCAAGAAACTTAATAAGAACGAGGTACTGGTAATAATCAATACATCTGTCCAGCGTAGTTCAGTGGGTAGATAATTAATAAAGTAAGCATCGAATAGATGTAAGTTAAATGACTGGTTGATCCAACCTAGAAGATCGCCTACTGTCAGCGCCAAGATAACACCCAATACCGTACCTGCGACCGTACCAATCACGCCAATGACTAAGCCTTGTACCATAAACACTTGCGTAATCAGCTTAGGAGAAGCACCAAAAGTCTTCAGAATAGCAATATCTGCTTTTTTATCAGTAACCAGCATGACCAAACTAGAAACGATGTTGAAAGCGGCCACGATGATGATTAAGAAAAGCAGTAAGCCAACCATCGCTTTTTCCATTTGAATGGCACCGAATAAATTGCCATGAGTACGGGTCCAATCATTGGGGAATAAATACTCTGGATCTATATTGGCAGCACGTTGGGCCACTTGAGGGGCTAAGAAGATATTATCTAACTTCATGCGAACCCCTTGTGCTCCGGGTGGTAGACGAAGTAAGGTTGCAGCATCACCCATAGGGATGAAAGCCACCAAGTTATCTACTTCACGACTGATGTTAAACACCCCTGTCAACGTAAAGCGCTTGAATCTTGGAATGACACCAGCAGGCGATGGAGAGGCTTCTGGCAGCACCAAAGTTACCTTATCGCCTACTTGTAATCCCAATGCTTCAACCATGCTCTCGCCTAGAACAATACTGAAATCACCGTCTTTTAAAGTGTCAATACTGCCCTCAACCATGTGCTCATTAATGATTGAGACATTTTTTTCGTATTCAGGCTCTACGCCAGTGACCATGATGCCTGCCACCTGACCATTGGAGGTCAACATACCTTGTAGTTCGATAAAAGGAGCCACGGCTGCCACTTCCGGGTCTTTTTCAATTTTAGTGGCCAGACTTTTCCAATCAGAAATAATCTCGCCTGAACTGACGGTTGCTTGCGGGACCATCCCTAAGATACGGGATTTAAGCTCACGGTCAAACCCGTTCATTACGGATAACACAGTGATTAATACTGCGACCCCTAGGGTTAATCCAACCATTGATATTAATGATATTAAGGAGATAAAGCGGTTACTGCGTTCAGCACGCGTATAACGTAATCCTAAAAATAAGGCTAATGGACGAAACATAATTCAGGCTCTTAACCGATTAGAAAAGGACTAATAGGTAGTAACTAAAGTGATGAATAAAAGCTTATGCTAAATAGCAAAGCCCATAGTTTGACACAAACACAGCCAACTTGGCTATGTTTGATTACTGCTATTATTTTAATAACACTGGCAAAATGTTGTTTTATTTGCCAAAAACTCTTAATTTATACTCAATCTGTTTATCATTAGAAGCATATGATCTTGTATTAACACAACTTGCCCCTATTTAGTTAGTAGAGCATTCGTTAGTAATGTAGATTGCAGTAAGTAAAATTTTAGTAAATTAGTTTTAGTTAAGAGAGCGCAGGGTTGCAAAACTTGCTATCTAGGTTGATGACCCTAATAACGGACGGCTAAGCGATAGCTCTTTATAATTTGTAATCTTTATAACTTATAAATAGATAAATAGCTTTCGATCAAAGCGCTTAACGTCTAGCAATGCAGTTAGGTTATAACAAAAATGTAGCCAGCCCTTAAAACCAACCATCAAAAGTATAAGTACATTATGACAACTCAAGTTTATAAATATAGCCAGCATCCTGATATACGCCCCATTACCATCACTTTAACTGATGAACAAACGGCAGGTCATGGCGACCATTGGCGTATCTTGACCGACAATATTGAACAAGATGTACCCAACTGGCTACAAAACTCCATTGATGAGGCGACCATCGCCGCAGGATTAAATTCCAATCTAACCAAAGATAGCCTCTCTAATTTACTTCTGTCTTGCAATCAGATGTGCCATATTAATCAAGTGTTGGCAATGAAGGACGGTAAGCCACAAAACTTTATAAACGCTTTTCCTTGTGTCAGTAGTCCTTATGGCTTGGTCTGCAAAATTGACCGTATCATTGCCAATAATTCTACTCAAGACGCGGTATTACGCCTAATTAGTGAAGATGGTAGCGTCATTTATGCATTTGACCAAATGTATACCGTTAACCAACCTCTTTATCGTCAAAATCAAAAATACTTTGTCAATTTTAGTGCTTGGGCTTATGCCATTGAGCCAAGTAATAAAGAAGAAATCATCCGAGTAGAAGACCCAGATGCCATTCGCTATCACCGTGCTTACAATGATATCGTCGCCCAAAATAATGGGGTTATTCCTGCTGACTTAGAACAGCAAATCGATAAGTGGCAACCTGAAAATGATGAGCAATTAGCTCCTGTTGAAATTAACTTGGGCAACATGTGCGCTTATTTATTTGGCGAGACTTTGGGTCAAGAAGATGAGGCTTGGTGTCAGGGTCAGGTATTGGGCAAGCAGCAACAGAAATTGCATGACCGTGAACTAACTGTGTTTGATGTGGCAATATTACGTGAGCCAGATGCTGATCCCTTTGTGGTTCGTGTGGCTACTCCCACTACAGAGGCGGTTCAGAAAATCGAAGTGAATGACTATGTTCAAGCCAATATCTGGCTACAAGCTGCTATTTACTATGAAAATCAAAAAGACTCATAATCTTCTTTGATTTCAAGCGTTAGTTTTGATTTACCCGAACTTTAACTATTTGAAAAGCCGACTCAATTATTGAGTCGGCTTTCTTATGTACTACTTTTCAAGCTATAGTTCCTTTATAAACCTCTTCTTTTAATTAAGTGTGACTAAATCTTAATAGCTAGCCATACTATTAATAGTTGACTTTTTAACATTCTATACAAACTATATATTTACAAGCGTTACAAATTCAGGGTAAGATTATTTACTTAATTTCTCTACGATGAAAGGATAAATTACTAATATTTATTCAGTTCATATCAGGGTATTTATGAAAGCTTCTTCTGACAAAATTTTCAGCCCTGCTGCACTGCCTTTACCTATTTTAACGGCAGAGCACTCTACTGATTTGGGTAAAACTTCTAATACGAGCTATAAAACTACCTCAACCCTTTCTAACTCTTATAAAGAGTTACGGTATGAGCATCCTAGTGCAACAACCAAGAATTTATTAGAAACGAATCATACTTATGACACTCACTCTACGGCAGAAAAAGTGAGTTTAGAATCAACGTTACCTGAATCCACATCGAAGGCCCTATCTCATACTGAAAACAATAATCCTGGGCTACTGTTTTTTATGAAATCATTATTAGGCGATAAAGCCTTTGACTCTATTAGCTTACTTTCTGTCAGCTTCTTCATTTCTGGCATTTTATTGATGCTCTATTTGCTGAATTAAGGTTGTAAGCCCGAATTAAATGATTTAGTGGTATTTGACAAAGATTTGAGTGTACTACCATTCTAGATTACATTTTCCATAAAAAAAGAGCGATTGATTAGCAATCGCTCTTTTTTATATCTGAAATTAAGCCAATAACATTGTTACAATCATTATCTAAGATAATTGAACCAATTAGCCTTGTTCAGTCATGGCATAGATTTTCTTAAAAAGTTCTTTTTGCTCAACTGATGGTTTAGCAGTTTGCAATGCCATCACTTGACCCATGTCTCCGTCAATGCGGATTTTGCCTGACATAAATGCATTCATTGCTTCATTCATATCGCCTTTTAAAGCAATTGCTATTAAAGTTTGCTCATCAATGTTGATGGTGGTACTGGCATCTGTTGTGCCCTTTTTTAAGACACCATTTTGAAGCGATGCACTGACATCACCATTTGCAGTATTGGTAACATTCAAGTTTAACTTACTGTTGGCCAATGTAGGTGGTAAATTTAAATCACCGGCTTCAGCGGTTAAACGATCTACTTCGTTAAACCATTCATCTGATAAAAAAACTGCCATAAGAATTTCCCTGTTCAAATTAAAAATAGAGTTAATGTAAAAATAGAGTTAAAATATATCACAAGCATATCAGTTGATATATCAAAACAATGCATTTAGTTTATATAGTTAATAGTTAAACTAGTCAAGATAGGTTTTACTAATTTACCCATAAACCATTTTTGAGTGGCTTATGAACGAATAAGGGCTATCTCGATCATTTTATCAACTAAACTGCTAGTAATATAAACTTTTTAGCTCCGTATTACTAAAGTCCTAAGATTGCTAACTCACTTAATATTGAGCCTATATCCTGTTAAAAAACAGTGAGTCTACAGTATTTATGTGAATTAGTAAGTCACTTTTAATGTTACAGTTTTTGCGTTAAATTAGGCTTTTCAAAGGTAATATGAGAGAAAATAAGCCTTTAAACCCTCGTATTCGTAACAAAATCGATATTACCCATAACTTTTTTACGGGTTTTTTTTGATTTGACTATTTCGTCAGATGATATTTTGTATCCTATGCGTTACAATAGCTTCATATTTAGATAACATCGGGTATAACAGCCAAACAATTGAGACTAAAATTTATTTTTAGACCCTCATGAGTGAGCCATCTATAAATTAAATAACTGAATTGCTGTGTAGATTTCAACACAAGGTGGCCTACCTATAAGTGCCGCCTTCATCATTCAGAATTAATTTTTTACAGGCCGCTCTGCTTTGGTTGACACCTTTGATACTTAAGGCTGTAAAGGAAATATTCCAATGAGTATAAATAACACAGCAGTCTCTCCAGTCGATCGTGATTACGAAATCACAGTAGTCAGATATTTTACTATCATGACAATCGTCTGGGGGATTATAGGCATGGGTCTTGGGGTGTTCATCGCCTCACAATTGGCTTGGCCTGCCCTAAACTTTGATATCCCATGGCTAACATTTAGCCGATTAAGACCGCTGCATACGAACGCAGTAATTTTTGCGTTTGGTGGTTCTGCTTTATTTGCAACCTCCTACTATATCGTTCAGCGTACCTGTAAAACCAGACTTTTCGCTCCTTATTTAGCTTGGTTTACCTTTTGGGGATGGCAAGCCGTTATTGTTGGTGCTGTCATTACCCTTCCTTTGGGTCTGACCTCAACTAAAGAGTATGCGGAACTAGAATGGCCTATCGATATCCTAATTGCGGTTGTTTGGATATCTTATGCCATCGTTTTCTTTGGTACCTTGATCAAACGTAAAACGTCACATATTTATGTGGCTAACTGGTTCTTTGCAGCTTTTATTATCACTATTGCTTTACTACATATCGTAAACAGTATGGCCATCCCTGTAGGACTATTTAAGTCTTACTCATTATTTGGTGGTGCAACTGATGCGATGGTACAGTGGTGGTATGGTCACAACGCTGTAGGTTTCTACTTGACAGCTGCTTTCCTAGGCATGATGTATTACTTCGTACCAGTACAGATTGGTCGTCCAATTTATTCATATCGTTTGTCAATCGTGCATTTCTGGGCATTAATTGCTTCATACATGTGGGCGGGTGGACATCATCTTCACTACTCTGCACTTCCTGATTGGACACAATCTTTAGCTATGGTGTTCTCTGTTATCCTATTCGCTCCTTCATGGGGTGGTATGATTAACGGTGTTTTAACACTATCAGGTAGCTGGGATAAACTACGTACCGACCCTATCATTCGTTTCTTGATCGTTGCTTTATCATTCTATGCAATGTCAACTTTCGAAGGTCCAATGATGTCTATCAAGACTGTAAACGCGTTGTCGCATAATACAGACTGGACAGTAGGTCACGTACACTCAGGTGCTTTAGGTTGGGTTGGTTTAATCACAATGGGCTCTTTATACGTATTAATTCCACGCATCTTCAATAAGCCTAAAATGTATTCAATCAGCTTAATTAACACTCACTTCTGGCTTGCAACTGCGGGTACTATCTTCTACATCGTTTCTATGTGGATTTCAGGTATCGGTCAGGGCATGATGTGGCGTCAAACTAACCCAGATGGAACGCTTGCTTACAACTTCATTGAAACAGTAGCGTTCTCACACTATCCATACATCGGTCGTGCATTTGGTGGTTTGTTGTACGTAAGTGGTATGATTGTTATGGCTTACAACGCCTATAAAACAATCAAGATGCCAAGCGCTCGTCCTGTTGACGAAGCTGACCCAACAAATCATAGTCCTATCGTCAAAGATGACGAAGACACTCAGCCTGTTAACGTGTAAACCAGCAATCGCTTAAGGAGATATCATGGCAGGTACAGCTCATGAAATAATTGAAAAAAACACAGGCTTGCTGGTCATCTTTATTGTTATTGCAATTAGCTTTGCAACATTAGTAGAGATTGTTCCATTAATTTTTGATACCAAGTCTAGTGAAGAAGGTGGGGTTAACCAACCACTACCTACGATGCAACCATGGACAGCGTTAGAGTTTGAAGGACGTGATATTTATATCCGTGAAGGCTGTCATGTGTGTCACACACAAATGATTCGCCCACTTCGTGCTGAAGTTGAACGTTATGGACCTTATTCACGCGCTGCAGAGTCTACGTGGGATCACCCATTCTTATGGGGCTCAAAACGTACTGGCCCTGATTTAGCCCGTGTTGGTGGCCGCTACTCTGACGATTGGCAGAAAAAACACTTAATCCATCCACAATCATTGGTGCCTGAATCTGTTATGCCAGGCTTCCCATGGTTGGCTAAACAAGAAGTTGATGGCAGTAAAGTGCAGCAAAAAATGCGCTTATTCCGTGATCGCTTCGGTGTGCCTTACACTGATGAAGATATCGAAAGTGCGCCTGACCAAGTATTGGGTGCCACTGAGCTAGATGCTCTAGTTGCGTATCTTCAGCAGCTTGGTACTGCAATGGAGGGTCAACGCTAATGAGTATGAGCGATCTACAAGTTATTGCTACTGTGGGGGCATTTATTGCCTTCATCAGTATTGCATGGTGGGCGTATTCACCGACTAATAAGAAGCGCTTTGAAGAAGATGCACAGCTTGCGTTGGATGATGAGTTAGTTACCTCATCAGCCTCAAATTCACGCAATAAGGATAAAAAATGAGCATATTTTGGAGTTCATGGATTACCATTCTAAGCATAGGGTGCTGGCTATTCATTCTTGGTGCGCTCCTATATGTCGTCCGTCCAGGTTCTAGTCCAGAACTGGAGGAAGACGGTACAACAGGTCATACTTATGATGATGTTATTCAAGAGTATGACAAACCTCTACCTAAATGGTGGTTGGCTATTTTCTTTGGTTCAATTATTTGGGCAGTGGGTTACTGGTTACTATTCCCAGCTCTTTTCCCAAGACATTTCAATGGACTATCAACTGTCGAAGTAGATGGCAAAACTGTACCTTGGAGCTCAAAAAATGAGCTTTACAGTGATCTTGAAGAAAACAACAAGATTTTCACTGAAAACTTTAATACCAATTTCTTGCCTAACCCTGCGGCTCAGAAACAGTTAGCTACTTTGGCCTCATTGCAAGCAAAAGAACGTGTTAAATCAGAGCGTAGCAGTGAGCTAAACGAACAGCTTAAAACTAATATCACAGCTTTAGCGCCTTATGTGAAAGAACTATCAGGTAATCAAAAAGCGGTTATGGCAGGTGAGCGTTTGTTCTTACAGAACTGTGCAGTATGTCACGGTTCTACAGCACAAGGTGCGCCTGGTTATCCTAACCTGACTGATAATGATTGGCTACATGGTGGCAAACCTGAGAATATTTTGTTGACGCTACATAATGGTTGGCATGTTAATCTTGATCCCGCTCAACCATTGCCAATGCCAGCTCAACGTGATGATATTGGTGAGCAAGGTGTACGTGCAGCAGCTGAGTATGTTCTTTCAATTTCTAAGAACCAAGAAAAGTCTGAACTTGATCCAGCTAAAGTTGCTCAAGGTAAAGCAATTTTCAACGAGAAATGCTTTATCTGTCATGGTAGCGATGCTAAAGGTTCGATTGATGCCGGTGCTCCTAACCTAACAGATGGTATTTGGTTGTATGGCGGTGATCGCGAAACTATCCAAGAAACTATCCGTCATGGTCGTGGTGGTGTTATGCCACAGTGGGAAACCAAGCTAGGTAACGAACGTATCATGCTATTGGCTTCTTATGTTTATTCTTTATCGAATAATCCAGTGGTATCGAATGCACCAACCGAAGCTTCTGCTAAATAAGCTATTGCTTTAATTCAAAGTATAGTAGCTAAGCTAAGAGATATGATTTAAGAAATAATAAAGGGGGCTGTCAAAACAGTCCCCTTTATTCGTTTTAGATACTCTAAGATTTATATTTTGCAGGGCAAACGCACACTTTTAGGAATTCCATTTAAAATCAGATAGTTATGAATTTAGGTTTTTATTTTCTAAGTTTATAAGTTTATAAGTTACTGAAAATATTAATGTTTTTTAAAAGTATGCGTTTGCCCTGTTATATTTTGTAGAAATGATAGATTTAAACATTCATCTATATTGTATTTTATATAATCAGTAACCATATAGTTTCTATCAATCATATTGACCTATTTAATCCTATTAATAATCGTGATTATTCTAATGTGTTATTAAGATTTTTATGATTAAAACTTATTTAAGTCGACCAAACGGTTAATCAGTCCTTAACCGCGTAATATCAATCAATGTTAAAATAGTAAGAGAGTGACTAGAAAATTAAATTCTAGCTTTCTCCTCTTTTGCCAGCATAATGGTCCTAATATTTAGAGGTACATTTATGTCAACCCCCTCCCCTAATAGAATTCCGGTTCACGATGTGGATGCGACCAAAAAACGCATTCATCCTCGTTTCACTGATGGTTTTTACCAGCGCATACGTGTCTTTAGTATGTATTTTTTATTGGCCTTATTTTTAATTCTACCTTGGATTAAATATGATGGCCGTCAAGCCATTTGGTTTGATGTACCGAGTCAGCATTATTATATTTTTGGACTCACTTTATTCCCACAAGATTTCTTCTTTGTGGCGGCTTTCTTTATCATTGCTGCATTTACTCTATTTATGGTGACTGTTTATGCAGGCCGTGTTTGGTGTGGTTATGCATGTCCCCAAACCATTTGGGTCCATCTTTTCCAACATGTCGAAAAGTGGGTCATTGGGGATAGAAATAAGCGCATTAAGTTTGATAAAGAACCAAACTCTGCCAGTAAAATAGCCAAGAAGCTACTAATCTATTTTATTTGGATGTTGATGTCTTTAATAACAGCGTCAACTTTCGTTAGTTATGTTTCTGGGACAGAAGCATTGTATGGCAGTTGGCAATCTATTGGGGGTATTCCTTTCCCAGATTGGCCAACTTGGGTTTGGATATCAATGTTTATCTTTACCTTTGCCACTTATGCTAACGCCGCTTATATGCGTGAATTCATGTGTACTCACATTTGCCCTTATGGCCGTTTCCAAAGTGTGATGTTTGATAAAGACACTTTAATTGTTTCTTATGATTATAATCGTGGTGAGCCACGTGGTCCTCGTAAAAAAGGTACTCATCCAGAGACTTTAGGGGATTGTATTGACTGTACGATGTGTGTTCAGGTTTGTCCGACAGGTATTGATATTCGCGATGGTTTACAAGTAGAGTGCATCCAATGCGCCGCTTGTGTGGATGCGTGTAATGATATTATGGACAAGGTAGGCTATCCTCGAGGGCTTATTCGCTACACCACTGAAAGACAATTGGTTGAAAACGAACAAAGCCGTTACTTACGCCCTAAACTGTTCGCTTATCTGTTACTATTATCAGTATTGATTGGGGTGGTGGGTTATGCTCTAATTGACCGAGTACCGCTACAGATTGATGTCCGTGGAGACCGCAACCAGTTATCTTCCATGAATGCTGAAGGGCAAATTGTTAACAGTTATATCATTAAGGTGACTAACAAAACCCAAGCCCCTCATGATTACGTATTATCGATTACTGCGCCTAAAGGATTTACTTTAAATACCCGATTTGAAAGTATACCTTTAGATGCGGGTGAAAGTTACGATATGCCAGTAAGTATCGCTGCCGACCCACAAGCAATTGAGCAAACTGAAGTACCTGTGGTCTTCAATATTGATAGTAAAGATGGCAATTATCATGCTTCTAGAACCAACGTCTTTACGTCAAAGAGTCAAAAATAATGCACCCCTGACTGGTTTATTCAGTTACCAATGGTAGTCCGTTAAATCGCCAGTTTTATAGAGTCAATCTCTGTAAACTGGCACTTTATTTTTTGCATACTGCTTAAGGTTATCCTATGAAAAAATCCACCTCTCCTACCAATTTTGGGCATCAAGATACTCAGCCTTGGTATAAGAACTATATGGTTCTTGTCTTTGTCATTGGTCTGCCTTTATTCGTGGTGGTAGCCTGTATTTGGTTCGTATTTTATTCGGTGCAGATTAAGGATACCGTAGTTCGCGACGACTGGTACATGGATGGCAAAACGCTTTATCAAGACGTGTCACGAGACAAGTTAGCTCACGATTTGGATTTACGAGGTGAAATGACTTTTACCGAAAATGGTCAAGTTATTTTTAATTTAGAATATCCTCAGCAAAGTCTTGAGTCAGGTAAACTTTTAGATGGTACGCCCCTTTATTATCCCGATAAACTAACGTTGTCTATCTCTCATGCTACTGATATCAGTAAAGATCGAGATGGTATCCTGAAGCATACTAAAGGCAATGAATATATTGCTGATATAAAGCTTGATACTCTTGAGTCAAAATACTATGTACAAGTCAGCAATGAGGGCAAGCTCAACTGGCGGCTTAGAGAGGTTGGTAAGTTGCCAAAAGAGCATATTAGCTTTAAGCCGTTAAAGTCTTTTGGTTAATTTCTTATGAGTTGGGCTATAAGCGTTAATCATTGTTAGATAAGCTATATACTTGATTATTTATTTATCTAATAATACCAATTCCACAAAATAATATACAATATAACCAACTCAAAAACATAATAGAATCACATGCCGAAAAAGCCCCTAGAAACCATAAACTCACAGACCACGATTTTCTGCAATTGTCTAAAACAGAAGGCAATGCCAGAGCTAGAATCAGACTGCTCATGCTGCATCAACTGAGTCAAGGTCATCCTATAGCGACCGTAGCAGAGAACTTTGGCTATAACCCTAGAAGCGTCTATACCATAAGAAGGAAATACTGGTTGCATGGTATCACTAGTGTCTATGACTCAGCTGGCAGAGGCAGAAAGAGTCTTTTAGCAGAACAAGACATAGAACCATTCAAACAAGTGATAGTAGAAGCTCAGCAGCAAAGAGGTGGTGGTAGGCTCACCGCAAAAGACATCGCACAAATCGCCAAGGAGCAATTTAACGCCAACTATACCCCTAAAGCGATCTATCCTCTCATGAAACGTATTGGTATGAGCTGGATATCTGCGCGTAGTCAGCATCCTAAGGCAGATCCTAAAGCCATGGAGGCATATAAAAAAACTTCCTTGAGCAGGTAAAGCAAGTTCTACCTGATGGTGTTGATATCAAGCAAGTTGATATATGGTTTCAGGATGAAACACGTATTGGCCAACAAGGCGCTATCACAAGGGTTTGGCACTATAAAGGACAAAGACCTCGAGTAGTCAGGCAGCAGCAGTTTGAATCGACTTATCTGTTTGGTGCCTTTAATCCGGCGACAGGTGAGAGTGTTGGACTTGTTCTACCCTATGTGAATAAGCAGGCCATGGCATTGCATATGGAGGAAATTAGTAAAGCTGTTCCTGAAGGTCGGCATGCCGTGGTGGTCATGGATGGGGCGTTATGGCACCAACCAAGTTTGGATCAAGACAATGTGACCATGCTTAAATTGCCTCCCTACTCACCTGAACTTAACCCTGCTGAACAGGTATGGCAGTACCTTAAACAGCATTGGTTGTCTAATCGCTTTTTTGAGAGTTATGATGCGATTGTCGATGCGGCATGTGACGCTTGGAATGCATTGTGTAATGAGACTAACTTAATTAGGTCTATCACTCAGCGGGAGTGGTGCGATTTGAGTGTTATTTTTTAGAATTGGTATAAGAGTTTAATAAAGACTCAACAATAAAAAGGAGAGCCCATTGGCTCTCCTTTTTGTTTATACGGCTTCACTAATTAATAACTTATTAATCAAGTATTGGATTAATAGTGGGAATTTTCTTAGGCTTACTAGCGTCTTCAAATGGCTTGATATCTGGCTGTGTTGGCAAACCAATTTCTGCTAAATTAGCTTCACCACCGACCTGTATATTCACCCCTTCAAAAGGACGTTCATTATCGTCACGATCCAATTTTAAACTTTCAAAATCAAATAATTCTCGGTCAGCCAATTGTGAAGGTGCCACGTTTTGCATCGCTTTAAAAATCGAGGCCAAGCGCTGAGGATGAGCATTGTCCCATTCACGCAACATATCATTGATCATCGCACGCTGTAAGTTTTCTTGAGAACCACATAAGTTGCAGGGAATAATGGGAAACTCTTTGTAACGCGCATATTTGATGATGTCTTTTTCTTCCACATAAGCCAAAGGACGAATCAATACATTTTGCTTATCATCGCTTAATAGCTTAGGTGGCATCGCTTTTAATGAACCGCCATGAAATAAATTTAAGAAGAAAGTTGCTAAAATATCGTCACGGTGATGGCCTAGAGCAATTTTAGTGGCCCCAATTTGTTTGGCAAATCCATATAGTGACCCACGGCGTAAGCGAGAGCATGCAGAGCAATAGGTTTTACCCTCAGGTACCACGCTTTTCACCACGCTATAGGTATCTTTTTCCAAGATATAATGCGGTATACCCTGCTCTTGCAGATAGTTTGGCAGAATATCTTCTGGATAGCCGGGTTGTTTTTGGTCTAAGTTTACTGCCACCACGTCAAAGTTAATCGGGGCAATACGCTTTAGAAACAGTAAGATATCAAGTAAGGTATAACTATCTTTACCACCTGATACGCAGACCATTACCACATCACCGTCTTCAATCATATTGAAGTCACGAATAGCGTGTGATACTTGCTTACGCAGTTTTTTCTGTAGCTTTTTGAAGCGGGCTGACTTTGTGCCTTTATGATCCACTGCTTGTTCATCAGATGACTCAAATTCTGAGTATTCTTCGTCATTATCTAGGCTATCGGCCATTTCATCTTGATTGTTATCTATAACATTATGGGTTGTATCAGCAGGATTAAATGTCTGCAGTTGTGAAAAATTAGTTTGCATAATAAATCGCTATTTTATGGCTTTAAATATACAGCGATTATATCAAATTGGTAGTTTTAACGCTTGCGGTAAATTTCTTGATATAAAAACAGCAAAAAAACGCCCTCATTATGAGGTAATGCCAGTCAGTTAAGGCAAAAACTCCCTAAAAGTAATAAAATAGCCCATCTAATAAGTAGATGGGCTATTTTACTATGAGACTACAAGACGCTATTAATGAGACGCATAAAAGGATTCCAGACACCCTAGAACAATTTAGTGAATTAATAGACCCTGAGTGGATACAGCAGGCTTTAGAATATACGGGCAAAGCGAGCATTAGAAGACGTAAGCTACCTGCCGAACACGTTGTTTGGATAGTCATCGGCACAGCTTTATATCGAAACCGTTCCATCTGGTATATCACAGAGCAAATGCGGCTTAATATAGACTCCCAGGCCTGTGTGCCCAGCGCTGGGGTACAAGCAAGACAACGCCTCGGGCATGAGCCTCTAAAGCAGCTATTTCATCAACTAAGTACTCACTACCAAACAGAATCACGAGCCCAGCAGCAAGACTTCATGGGACTTAGCGTCCAAGCTGTAGACGGCGTCGTATACTCACTCCCATACACTGATGAGAACCTTCAGCACTTTAGCTCAAGCAAAGGCAGAACTAAAGAGGCGCCCTATCCCCAAATGCGTTCGGTATGTCTGATCAATACTGACACGCATGAGATCATTGACACAACCCTTGCAGATATGGGTCAAGGAGAGATCACCTTAGCCCGTCAGCTAAATGTTCAAGACAACAGCATTACGCTCTTTGATAGAGCCTATTTCTCAGCAGACCTACTGATTAGTTGGCAACAAGCCCATCCAAACAGCCACTGGCTCATGCGGGCTAAAGATAATCTGCGTTACACTGTGATTGAAACCTTTAGTGAAGGGGACTACTTAATACAAATGCCCGTCTCTCCCCAAGCTCAAAAGAAAAATCAAAACCTACCTGCTACTTGGCAAGCTCGATTAATTGAGTGTCGTTATGAGGGTAAGACAAGACGATACATCACCTCTTTAATAGATGATAAACGCTTTACTAAGGATAAAGTGGCACAGCTTTACTTGCAGCGCTGGGAGATTGAGAAGGCGTATCGAGAGATTAACTCTGATCTACAGCAGGGGCTGTTGTTAAGAAGTAAGCTGCCACAGCTTGTATTACAAGAATTCTGGGGGCTTATGATTGCTTATAATCTGATAAGACGTTTGATGTGCTATATGGCAGTTAGAGCTAACGTTAGCCCTCTACGAATTAGCTTTCATATGGCGTCTATTACGATTGTTGATCTGTTACGGTTTGCACCTTTACAGGCTGCTGGCCTCTTCCCTAAGTTGTTAGATGCACTTTTAGAGGAAGGAAAATTGTTTGTTATTCCTGAACGCAGAAAGCGATCTTGCCCGAGGGTGGTTAAGGGGAAACTACAGAAATATCCAAAAAAAAATACCAGTCAGCCTTAACTGACTGGCATTACTCATTACGAGGGCGTTTTAGAAGTTGCAGTTAGTATGTAGAGAAATTTCACGATGTTTATACTTTGTTTAATATACAATGTTTTAGTAATATCATTCTGGGTTATAATAAACAACGACTGATTACTCGTCCTAAGTATCAAAAAATGGACTGCCATGCAAAACTCTCAACAGCCCACACCTTCCCATCAAAAATATTCCAATAAACAAGAAGGGACATTTAAGAAATGGCTACCTGCTATTGTACTTGCCGTAGTAATACACGGGCTTTTGCTTATTGTTTTTTTTAACAGCCAAAAAAAATCGGTTCCAGAAACAAACTCTGCAATCGATACGATTAAAACTTCTGAAGCGCCTGTAGATTTAGAACATGAAAAAGAAGTGTTGTTAACGTTAATAGAAGAGCGTTCAATCACTGAGAAAAACGGAGCTGATGAGGGAGAAACAGAGGAAGAATCTGAGAATAAAACATCTGACGACGGGAAAGATAAGGAGAGCACCACGCAGTCTGAGACGGATGCTAAGGATGCTAAAAGAGAGGCAGAACAAAAAGAAAGTGCTAAAAATGATGATAAAAATGCTAAATCCGAGCCTACTAAGACCTCTGCTCAAAATAGAGCATCCGTGCAGCAGCAAAGCACAAACATGCCTATAGACAATGTTATTTATGCACCGCAGCCTCAAGGCAATCCAAACGATGCTGTACTACTACCGAGAGATTTACCACAAGCTGAACTTAACTCTAGAATTGGGAATAATCAGTACGCCGATACTGCCGAACAGTCCCAAGATGCCAATGATCAGCTAAGTAAGCTGCTAAATGATGTTAAAGAGCAAAAGCTTCGTGAAATTCAGGCTCAACAGCAAGCGAGTAAGGCCGCTTACCTAAAAAGCCAACCGGCTACTGCACCAACCAAACCTACAAAACCAGCGTCTGATTCGAGCAATTAAGATAATTTAGGCTAAGCTAATCTACGATAAGCTTACGCTATGGCGTCAGTTGGTAATTCATCTAAATTAACCAATTGACATACTCCCACCACCAAACCTAACGGTTATGATGGGGGAATCTTTGCGACCCATAACAACCTAAGTTGTTACCTTTCGCCATGCCACCTACGCTAATAGGTATAGGCATGGAGGAACTCTTTACACAGTAGCACGTCCTGCTACATCAGCTAACGCCTGAGAGCGTATATTGCTTGCTGCATTGGTATCACGGTCATGCTGTGTTTGACAGCTAGGGCACGTCCAATTTCTGACTGACAACGGCAGAGTATCTAATTTGTGATGACAATGCGAACAAATTTTACTACTGGCAAAGAACCGACTCACTTTTAGAATGTTTTTACCATACCAATTCGCCTTGTAGGTAAGCAGGGTAACAAACTGCCCCCAACCCACGTCATTAATCGCTTTGGCAAGTTTTCGGTTCTTTACCATGTTTTTCACACCTAAATCTTCTATCGCATAGCTTGTCGCTTGGTTTTCACAGATAAGGCTATGCGTGATTTTGTGATGTAAGTCTAAGCGTTGGTTGCGTACTTTTTCATGAATACGAGCAACAGCTAATTTTTGTTTTTGATAGTTCTTACTGGTCTTTTGTTTACGAGCAAAGATTTTTTGCTGTATAGCAAGTCGTTTACTGGCTTTGGCTAAATGCTTTGGGTTATCAAATTTGCTACCATCTGATAGATTGAGTAAGTGACTAATACCTAAGTCAATGCCAACCGTTAATCTAGGTTCAATGGTCGTAGGCGTTGGCAATATATCAGCTTTATCAACCAGTACGCTTGCATAGTATTTGCCTGTGGCGGTTTTACTAATAGTAACGGTTTTGATATTACCAACAAATTCACGGCTAAATACGGTTTTGATGCCTTTTATTTTAGGTAGATTGATAATACCTTGCTCAAAGTTTACGGTGCAATGTTGAGGGCATTGATAACTACGCTGTGGGATTTTTTTAGATTTGAACCGTGGAAATTTGGCATGACCTTTGAAGAAGTTAGTAAAAGCGGTATAGATATTTAGTAAGGCATTAAGTAATGATTGGCTATTGACCTCGTTTAGCCATGCAAACTGAGCTTTCTTTTTCTTTTTTACTAAATGGCTTTGGATTTTGCTACGTGATAATGATTTGCCAAACATAGCATAGTAGCGTTTTTGCAATGCCAACGCCCAATTGAACACAAACCGACTACAGCCAAAATGCTTTTCGATTAGCACTCGCTGTTCGTAGTTTGGGTAAATTCTGTATTTATAGGCTTTAAGCATGGTTTGTCAGTCAACTTGAATATAGGTATAACTTAGCATTATTTGCATTTAGCATCAATTATCAGCAATAAACCTAAATCCTTAGAATAGGTCGCCCGTGCTTACATCTCCACCTAAATCAAAGATTATAGGTGGAGAATTACGCACGATAAGTTAAATAGCCAGTTAAACAAAAAATCGGCCTTAAAGGGGCCGATTTTTATTATGGGACATAATATTTTTAAAATTAGTATTTTAGAAATTAATACCCTGGGGTTTAACTGCCCTTATGAGACCCCGCACCTTGAGATTGAATCTTCTGGTTAATCTTATCTAGACGCTCTGCAGTGCCCACATCCACCCAATCAGCATTCATAACCTCTGCAGTAACTTGGAGTTTAAGCATCGCTTGTTTAAGTAATGGGGCTAAAGGGGCGATTTGACCTTCCGCTATACCTGCTACGAGATCTGGAGAAATAACACTAAGACCCGCAAAGGTATATTTTTCATCATCTGCGATGGCTTCTTGACTAGCCAGCCCACTATTAATAGCAAAATCACCGTGCGGATGGTGCTTAGGGTTATTAATCATTAATAAATGCGCTTTTTGATCGGACGTCATGGCGTATCCAGTCAGCTCAGATAAATCATAATCGGTCCAGACATCGCCATTCACTAATATAAAAGGGCAATGCTTCAACAGACCTTCTCTCAATGCTTTGGCAATCCCGCCAGCAGTTTCAAGAGGCTCACCTTCTTCAACCGACCAATGAATACGGACCCCATATTGACTGCCATCTCCTAGCGTAGACATTAACTTATCAGACAACCAAGACGTATTGATAACAATATCGTTAATACCAGCCGCCTTAAGCGCTTTAATATGCCAAACAATAAGCGGTTGACCGCCTACTTCTACCAAAGGCTTAGGGGTGGTTAACGTTAATGGGCGCAATCGGGTTCCTTTACCTGCCGCCAATATCATGGCCTGTGTGATTGCCTTAGTAGCCGGCTGATTCTGCTGATCTGATGCGATGTTTGCCGCTGTCTTGGTACTCATGGTAGACCTTATTAATTTTGAAAAAGTGGTGTTGCCCAGTAATAGGCACTTAATGAATAGGCACTCAATAAAT
Organism: Psychrobacter sanguinis; assembly: GCF_020736705.1. NCBI lineage: Bacteria > Pseudomonadati > Pseudomonadota > Gammaproteobacteria > Moraxellales > Moraxellaceae > Psychrobacter > Psychrobacter sanguinis. The sequence continues at coordinate 1,948,058 of NZ_CP085990.1, read as the reverse complement.
AGAAACTAAGCAAAAAGAAGCTAGACGAATACAAGTCAAGCAAATTAAAACTAAGCAAATTTTTGCTTATATTTTGGGACTATTTGTTGCTCTAACCACTGTAAAGCAGGCTTAATGAAAGCTTGGGTTTGGGCATCTCCCTGCTCGCTTAGCCATTTCATTTCAATCATCAAGTCTTGCCATACTTTAGGAATATCAGCCAAATAACGTGTCTTACCATCACGTTCTGCCAATCTAATAAAAATACCCAAAACTTTTAAGTGACGTTGAATACCCATCGCGTTTACCTGACTGGTAAACTCATTCAGATTGTCTGGTGTGGCAGGGTGTATGTTTTTACTTTGCTGCCAATAATACTCAATCCAGTCTGCTACCTGTGACTCACTCCAGTCAACATAGGCATCTCTAACCAGAGATACGAGATCATAAGTATAACTGCCAATTAACGCATCTTGAAAATCAATCACCCCCAGCTCACTGCTATGATATTGATCCTGCATCAGATTGCGGCTGTGATAATCTCTATGCACCACAACTTCAGGATGCTGCAATAACTGCTCAATCAAAGCCTGGGTGAAGTTTTGCCAAACAACTTGAGTCTCAGAGTTTAATGCTTGTCCGATATAAGGTAAAAACCACTCACTGAATAACTCCATCTCTCTCTGTAAGGTTGCTGCATCATAATCTGGCACATCAAAGTTTTGCTTGGCCTCTTCTACATTTAAAGTTTGCAGCTGTAATAAACAGTCAATCGCCCAACGGTATAGCTCGTCAATACGACCCGTATCTTGTTTAACTTTGGCATCGGCAATTAAATGGGCGAATTCAACACTACCAAAATCTTGTAATATCAGAAATCCTTGCTCAATGTCTTTGGCAAGCAAGGTAGGCACATTAATCTTTGGGGTCATCAAATTATCAATGCGTACAAAGCTTTCAATAGATTCAAGCTCTGGTGGCGCATCCATCACGATATAGCTTGGGTCTAATGCATTAGACACATCCTCTGTTTCTTGAGCCTTATTGCTCTGAGTATCTAGATAAATTCTGTGATAGCGGCGGAAGCTGGCATCACCTGGTAAACTTTCAATACGAATTTTATGATGCGGAAAAGCAGCCTCAATAAATTGAGTAAGCTGCTCATAGCGCTGCTGAGTATGATAAGTATCTACAGACTTACCTGTTGTAGCTGGAGTCCCAGAGGCTAGTGATGGTTGTTCAGTTGAAGTTGTCATAGTTAAAAGGTACTTTTATATTGAAGAAAAAGGCCTATAGCCGAAGCTCATACAAATCTTTAACAGTTAGCTAATAGGATATGAGCGTAAAATTATGAATAATACTGTGGTTTCAATACTGCTTTAAGATATCTTGTGTGCAAATAGGCAACGACTACCTTAAGCTTGACGTTATAGAAACGAATTAGCAAATTTCAAAGTATATAGTGTAGCTGATTTGCCTTTTTTTGACTATGATAAGATATTGCAGATTTATAGCATTACTATCTTGACACAAGCCTATATAATAGCGGTTGGTTTTGATAGCCAATAAATTGAAACTTATAATATTAGTTTGCTATAAAGTAGATTATATTCGCCTAATAAAAGATAATAAGTCTTGATAAACTAACAGGTGACCTTTACTGAAGGCATAGATTGGTTTCAAAGTTTCATATAGATAAGTCTGTTGCCACAAAAGGTGTTTTTGGCAGACAGGACAAAGTAGCCATTGCTCGAAAGCGACTGTTTGTTGTTTATTAAGAGCAAGGCAAAAATATTTTTTCAACTCAATAAGGTAATCCTTTGCTGTACTCGCAACTCTATCGCAGTATATTGCGTGCCTGCCGTGAGTTATCACGCCGTCCGCATTACACAAGTCGCTTAGTCATCAGCTTACCGCTGCTCATTAGCGTGCCTAGTGCTTATGGTGCTATCGTTAGCCCACAAGTAGAGACCGCTTCGTCTATCGATTCGATGAAGCCTGTGAACACGGCCTCCTCTACCATTGATAATAAGACGATCGAAGATATTGCCACATTAAAGGATGCCTCGCGCATTACTTATAAAAAAGTAGCAACAGTCCCAACGTCACAGAGCAAGTCAGCACCAGTTGATGGGGCAGATGTTGATTTAACAGATAATCGGGTTAACAACAATATTGTTAATACCCAAGAGGAAGCGTTGGAGGCAGTCGGCTTTGAGTCACAAGAGACACCTTCTGCGCCTACCTATACCCCATCGAGCGAGTCATCGACAGTAAATAATCCTGTAAGTCAAAATTCAATTCAAAGCGCAACCCAAAGTACGCAGACTTACCCTGAGGACGAGTATTTACAGCCCGCAGGTACAACAAACCCTACTCCTAAATCCACAACAGCCTCCATTGCTAAAATCAGCAGTGCAAATGAAACTGAGCTTAGAGCGCCAACCAATCCTAATCCGGAAAAGGCGTTTGGCAGTAATAGCGATGCGTCGAGTTCAGCCTCAAATACTGAGACAAAACGTTCAAAAATTAGTCAGAGAGTGGACGAGTCTAAAAATCTTGCGGCGACCTTCAATGAAGATAGCGTTCAAAAAAGCTTACAGCGTTTGGCTCAATTTTATCAGCTACAAGCTGAGGATTTACGAGAGCGCCTAGACAGTCCTGCAAACAGCACAGATATTATCGAAGCTCAAACCTTGGCGCCTATCGCGGCTCCGAATATTTTTAATTCTCAGTCTCAAGGTGCTTCTTCTTATCGCTGTGAAGGCGTTTGGGTGACCCCGAATACGGCAGGAGCCGATGCCAATTATCAACAGGCTATTCAACGTGCTCAACAACAGGATGGTCTGTCCCTTGCGAATGGTCTTCCATTACATGCTGTTGCCGATTACGGTTATTATGATAATGATACTTATGTTGAGCTTGCTGGTAATGTAGAAGTTATGCAAGACGGCAAGCTGGTGACTGCTGATCAAATAGCCTTAGATCTTAATAGCGGAGTTGCTGGTGCAAAAGGCGGCGTATTATTAGCTGAATCAGGACCGAGTCGTCCCGAATCTTCAGGCAATATGCAAAATACAACTCAAAGCAATAATGGCGGCATGATTGCCGTCGCAGAAGAGTTGGCCTATAACACCAACAATAGCAAAGCGACTGCCTATGATGTGGCGTTTGCTAGTGTTCCTATGCAGGCACATGGTTATGCGCATAGATTGAATAAGCCTGACAATACTCATTACGAGCTTGAAAAGGTGATGTTTTCTACCTGTCCGCCCACCGACCGCAAATGGCAAATTGAAGCACAGCAAATAGACATCGATACGGAAAGTGGCCGCGGTGAAGCTTACGACGCGACTTTCCGTCTGGGTAAGGTGCCTATTTTATACCTACCCTATTTTAACTTCCCAGTTGATGACCGTCGTAGTAGTGGTTTGTTAACCCCTACCGCTCGTATTGATAGTGAAAGTGGCTTAAAGCTTAGTGTGCCTTATTATCTAAACTTAGCCCCTAATTACGATGCCACTATTACCACGGACGTTTATACTAATCGTAATCCGATGGTCACAGCCGAAATGCGTTATCTAACCGAAGGTTACGGTAAGGGCGAGCTAACAACAGCTTATATGCCCAGAGATAAAAAGTATGATGATGAAGACCGTGCCGGTGTGTTCTATCGTCACGAATGGGCCTCTGAGACCATTCCAAGATTAACAGCTGACGCTATTTATAGCTATGTATCTGACCCTGATTATATCAATGATTTTGATGACTACGGGTTGGTAGAAAACCGTCTGAACTTACCTAGACGAGGTCGTATTAATTATTATGATGATTATCTTGATGCGCAGCTAAAAGTAGAAACATTTCAAACGTTAAAAGCCACTGATGCTAATGGTAATGTGGTTGCTGATAAAGACAAACCTTATTCACGTTTACCACAGTTGACGGTTGATTATCGCTTGCCAAAAATGAACAATGCTTTGGATAAGTTTGAAATCACTGGGACTCATGATTCAGCATATTTCAAAAAATCTATCAAAGATGGATCAGAGAGTGAAAAGAGCGGCGTTCGTCTTTATAATGAAATTAGTGCCAGTTACCCTATAGAAAAAACATGGGGTTACGTTAAACCTAAAGTAAGTTTGCAGCATCTATATGCCTCTTTTGATGAAGAAAGCCGTATTGACAATAATGTCTCAAAAGATGATAACGACCAATCTGTCTTCGTACCAAGTTTCAGTGTAGACTCGGGACTTAACTTTTATAGCCCTGGATCTCCCTTTGGTTGGTTTGATAACACCATGGGTGGCTATCAATTATTAAGTCCACGCCTAAAATACAGTTACTCCTCTTATGAGAACCAAAGCGATATTCCTAACTTTGATACTCGTATTGCGTCATTTGACTATGATCAACTATTTGCGGACAGCTGGTTCTTAGGTCATGATAGAATTTCTGATAATAATAGCGTGGCAGTGGGTCTAAATTACAGCTATGTTGACTCCATGGGGATTACCCGATTTGATGGCGGTATTGGGGATCAGTTCTTCTTAACTAAGCCAAAAGTAGGGCTAGATGCTAAAGAAGGAACCCTAGATGTTAATTCGACAGGTGTGGCATGGCGTTCAAGCTTACAACCTTATCGCAATATTTGGTTTGACTTTAATGGAGCATTAGACTCAGACAGTAAGCTTAATTATATCTCGAGTCAGGTGCGCTATAACCCTACCCCTAATAGCTTAATTAATTTTGGGGTGATTGAGCGTAAAGAAGACCGTATTACCAATCAGTCTGCTTTATCTGCTTTGACCGCCTCTACCATTATTCCTATTAATGACAAGTGGCGATTATTGGGACAAGGTCAATACGACAGCCGCGATAATAAGTTTATTGATGCCACAGTTGGTATAGACTATGAGGATTGCTGCTATGGGTTTTCACTCTATGGCCGCAGTTACTACAATGATCTAAACCTTGAGGACAAACCGACGCGCGCCATTATGGCAGAATTTAGAATTAATGGCTTTGGGGATAGAAAAAGTCGCTTAACCAGACACTTAGATGAAAAAATTCTTGGCTTTGAGCCAGTGGATGAGTTATGGAAAAGATAATCTATTAAGGGTAAAGGCCAGTGACTTTAAAAACTGGCTCCTTTTAACCCTTATTTTTATTTTATATCACCAATTCTTTGACCTTATAAGTTTGTTAGATTTTAAGAGATACCTTCTATACCTAAGATCGCTATATGCAAATTTTTATATACTAATACTCAGGCTAAAAACAGGCTACTTATGACAGCATTAAATACTAAGCAATATGATTCTCAAAGTTCTTACCTGCCCACCGAGGCTCTAGGTACGCCTAAATTAGGCTTAAAAAAATTAACTGAAGCGTTGATGCTTTCTACCTTAATGGGTGCATTAAGCTTAACCGCTCATGCGGCAGATAAAAAAGCGGCCTCAACCAATGTGGAGAAAGCCGTGCCTTCTGCCAAAGCACCTATATCTACTCGGGAAAGTACCAATGGTATCATCGCTATAGTAAACGATACGCCTATTTTGAAAAGCGAGTTGGCATCGGCAGTTGCTACAGCACAGGCTCGTATTCAGGCCAGTGGTCAACCTGCTCCAAGTCCGCAACGCTTACAAAATGATGTACTTAACGGTCTAATTTTACGTGAGCTACAATTAGACATGGTAAAAAGAGCCGGTATTCGTCCTGATGAAAATGCGGTTAACCAAAGTTTGGGCCGTCTAGCACAGTCACAAGGCTTAAAATCATTAACTGAGTTACAACAAGCCTTAGATGCCAAACAACCAGGACGATACGCTGCTGTTCGTGCTCAAGTTATCGAAGAAGAATCTTTAAAAGCATTGCAACAAAGTCAGGTGGCCAGACGTGTTCGTATTACCGATCATGATGTGGATGCTTTTCTAGCATCACCTGAAGCACAAAAATTACAAAGCACAGAATACCGTACCATTCATATTCGCGTACCTTTTAGTGATGATTATAACCGCATTACTGACAGTGAGAAAAAAGCAGCGATGCAAATTGCCCAACAAGCGCAAGAACTGCTTAAATCTAGCGATGATGCTGAAATGGTGTTAAGTCAGCTGTCCGCAGGAACGGCCAAAAACTATATAGCGCCAGTACAAGGGGGTGATATGGGCTTTCACCCTGCTGCCGGCTTGCCCATCGATATCGCCAAGCAGATTACCCCATTAGAGATTGGACAAGTCACTGAACCACAGATTACCCCAGAAGGTATCGATATTGTGAAATTGGTAGATAAGCACACCAATGACAATATGATTATTCCGCAGTGGAAAGTTCGTCACATTCTAGTAAAAAAAGATGAGCGCAACAGTGATGCGCTAGCAGAACAGAAAATTAATGATTTATATGAACAACTGCGCCGCGATGCTGATTTCGCTTCATTGGCTGCTACCTACTCAGATGATCCAGGTTCAGCAGGTCGCGGTGGTGATTTAGACTGGGTAGCTGAAGGCCAAATGGTACCTGAGTTTGAAGAAATGATGAAACGCACCCCTGAGGGTGATTATTCAACTCCTTTTAAATCTCAGTTTGGTTGGCATATCCTGAAAGTTGAAGGGGTTCGTCAAAAAGACGTTAGTGACACAGTGAAGCGTAATCTAGCACGTGAAGCGTTATATCAGCGCCTAGCCCCACAAGCACAAGAAGACTGGCTACAAGAGCTTCGCGCCAATGCTTATGTTGAAGTATTTAACTAAACTAATCAGGACTAAGCGGATTAGCCAAACCTATTAATTAAGCGGTATCTATTAAGTCGTAAGCTTAATTAAAAAGTCCATAAATAAAAAACACCCTATCAATAGATAGGGTGTTTTTTTATGGCTTAATTAAAGCTCTTTAAATAAGCACAAATAGGGACAGTTAAGACTTCTGTCTATTTTGTATTATCTATCGTCTACAGCATGTCGCCTATAGGCCCAACACTGCTCTAGGATCGATAGGCGTTCCGCCATCACGTACCTGGAACTGTAAACCAACCATCGTGGTCTGTCCTGAGCTTCCCATGGTAGCAATACGTTGGCCGGCTTGCACTTGATCGCCCTCTCTGACCAACAACTCATTATTGTGTGCATAAACAGTGATATATCTATCATCGTGTCTGATCATAATCAAGTTACCGTACTCAGGTAAACCATTACCAGCATACATCACGACACCTGCTTTACTGGCCATAACAGGATCGCCAATTTTACCACTAAACCACATACCCATATCGCCTACACTAGGGTTAAAGTTTTTAACCACTGGATTGTTGGTAGGATAGCCATACCCTTTAGTCGATGTGGCGGTTGGCGTGTTGTAAGTTGGGGTAGTGACAGGCGGTCTGGTTTGCACCGGTGGTGTCGAAGGGGTGTTATAAGGTCTAGTATTAGGCACGTTGGCCACTGTACCATTACCTTCCCAAAGCTTAAGCCACTGTCCTGCATAAATAGTATAGCGGCTGTCCAAACGGTTCAAAGCACCAATTTGACGATAATTTAGACCATAACGCGCGGCAATATGACTGACCGTATCTCCTGATTTAACTTGATAGTAATTTGGCACACCTCGAGTATTTACTTGCACTACTGGACCTGTAGGCTGATAAGTCGGTTTGGTAGCACAACCTGAAAGCATAAGGGCGCCGCCCAATACTGCCAATGCCAAGCCTTTTAGCTTCAACGATGATGGCGTGTTAGTAGCAGCAGCCTGTCTTAAACTAACCGCCTCATTGGTGTCTATCAAAGAAATATTGGACATGCATGTCTCCCTATAAAAAATACAATAATGACAAAATGTTGGTGGTGGTTCAAAAAGTAGGCTGAAAAAAAACAGGCTGAGAAATTGATAAAATAGTGAAATGCAAATCACACTATACATCAAATGCCCAGCCTGTCTAAGTGACAGTATAAAGAAAAATGGCTTCAAAAGCTATGGTAAACAAAACTATAAATGCAAAGACTGCAAACGGCAGTTTATTGGCGACCATGCCTTAACGTACCAAGGCTGTCACTCCCAAAAAGATAGCAAAATACGCCATCTTATGGTTCGAGGCAGTGGCATAAAAGACATCGCTTGCGTTGAGAGAATCAGCAAAGGCAAAGTACTGGCCACCCTAAAAAAGTGTCACTACCAAATAACCCCCAAGCAAAGGCAATACGACTGTCTTGAAGTCGATGAGCTTTGGACATTCGTAGGCAAGAAGACCAACAAACAATGGCTAATTTATGCCTATCACCGTGACACAGGTGAAATTGTTGCCTATGTGTGGGGAAAACGAGACCTTAACACTGTCAAAAAGCTTAAAGCTAAACTGCAAGCCTTAGGCGTAAGTTGTGCTAGAATCGCTAGTGATACCTGGGATAGCTTTGTTACCGGTTTTAAGGGCTTTACCCAAGTCATTGGCAAGTTTTTCACGGTCGGTATTGAAGGTAATAATTGCACTATCAGACATCGAGTAAGGCGAGCATTTAGGCGAAGTTGTAACTTTTCTAAAAAGCTGGAAAATCACTTTAAAGCCTTTGATTTAGCTTTCTTTTACATCAATCATGGATATGTCTAATGTCAGCCTACTTTTTGAACCACCACCAAAATGTTAAACCTATCTTCGAAGAAGGATTGTCTGAATAGTAAACAACCCTCATTTAAGCAACGTTATTTAATAGCTGTATTTGAAAAAATAATTAACCGCCTACTATCTAAGCAAAATAATGTACTAATTAAACCTGCATATTAAATAAGCCTTAAAAGATAGCAACTTTTAATTCGTCAGCAAGTTAAGTTTAAGCACTGATAATAAGCAGTAAACGCAGATATGTTATGTAATAGACACAAAGCTATCGCCTATTATAGCAATCAATCATTTTTCCATAATTGAGTATCCTAATCGCTTGGCAACTTATGTCAATATACAGGTAAGTCTTATAACGATTCTTTACATAGCATACAGGCTTGGTTAGGGTAACAGATTTGAAAGCTGTTAAAATAATAGTTGTTCATATAAAAGCTTTACTAAACAAATGCTTTGCTCAATTACGAAATTTTATACAATCCTTTATTACCCTACTAGCAATATTGATTACGCTTTTGACAACATAAATCACAGTTGTTAAACATCTGGGCAAATTAAGGATGAGATAATAGATTATATGGATGGAAGCCTTATTAAAAATACTGGTATGGATTAAAATATCGCGAAAAAAACGGGCTGAAAAATGTAGTCAGTTCCTTATATATTAGCTTCCTATAAACAAGACACTTAACTCAGATAAATTTCAGATAAATTATAGCTTATAACATATAGATAACTTAGTTAGATAGCTGAAATAACTCATTTAAGACCGTAGATTTACTTATTAATCTGATTGATATCAAACCCAATTATTAGACATCGATATCAAAAGATACCTTATCACTAATGACGATGATAATGACTATGAAAAACCTTATGACAATTTTGGCAAATAATCCATTAAGTAGTTGTTTGGCCAACAACTTAACGGGTAATACTCGCAAAATACTATTCTCTACTTTGGTAGGATCTGCCGCCTTTTTGGGGTCGGCTCTCGTTCAGGCCGCGCATACCACTATTCCTGTCGATTTATCTCGTGCCACTGCTACCAAACATGAAATTGCAGTGTTGCAAGTTCTCGCAGAGGTTTGTCCTCCTATGCTAAACCGTCAGCAAAGAACCAACTTTCAAAAAACTTATAACCATCAATTAAAGCAGATGTTGCCTTCTATTGATAACCCTAAGGCAGCCATTCGTTATTTATCGACTCAGCAGGATTATAAAACCATTTTATCGAGTATGCGTAACTGGACGTTGAGTTATTCGCGTGATGAAAACCTTGCGTTATGTACTGACTTGGCCAGTGCTGATTTTTAATGGCGGTTTTTAATAGGAGCTTTAAGTAACAGCTTAGTCAGCTATTTTTATTGTCATATAATTTTTGAAACCATAATAAGAAAGGTCGCAATCTTTGATTCGACCTTTTTTTGTGGGTAATTGGATATTTCTTTGACATAATTAGTAAAATTCACAATGTTAAAAAGTTAAGTTATTTAATTTAAAGCCTATTTCTCATTTATTTGTTTAACCCATTTGAGCAATTTGTTAATATACTGTCTCGTTTGGTCCCACTGTCAATAGTTTCTATTTATAGTTAAGGATAAACCCAACGCTTTTAAACTTCTGTTATGTAGTACTTTAACATAGTAAACCTTTACCTCCCATTTAGATTCATTCAGATGTTGTCATTACTTACGCCCTCTCTCTTTGCCCTCTGAACTAATAATTGGTCTATGTGATAAACCAATTAGACACATCAGTGCTTCATCGGGCTAAGACCAAAGATTGAGGTTAAGTGAGTTGACTAAATCTTGAATTAACTATGACCAAATATGGTGTCTTAGATATGACTGCTCCTGCAACTAAGCTATTACCTTCACTATTAGTTAAATCTAATACTGTAACCCCGTTATCTATTGTAAAATCTTTTCTATTAGGCTCAAGTATCCTAGCGGTATCATCGGCCTCTCTAGCAGCCACTGTGCCGCCGCCTGAAATGGATAACACTGCTTATGTCTTAATGGATTATGATACAGGCGCAATTTTAGCAGAGAAAAATGCAGACCAGCCCCTGCCTCCAGCATCACTGACTAAGATGATGACCAGTCATATCATTGAGAAAAAACTTATGTCAGGCGAGTTAAAAGAAGACGAGCCGGTCATCATGAGTGAAAATGCTTGGTGTCGTGGTACTAGTGACCAATCTTGTATGTATGTGCCTGTACATAAGAGCGCCTCTGTATTAGATATGCTGCGTGGCATTATCATTCAATCGGGTAATGATGCTTCTAAAGCCATGGCTGAGCACATTGCAGGTAGCGAACAAGCTTTTGCTCAATTAATGAATGCAGAAGCCAAAGAGTTAGGTATGACCAATACCAACTTTGTTAATGCCACCGGTATGCCAGATGAAAACCATCATGCTTCAGCTCGTGACCTTGCTATCTTAGCTCGTGCCATTATTAAGCAAGGCGGTGACTACTATAAGATTTACTCTGAAAAAGAGTTTACTTATAACAACATCACCCAAGGCAACCGCAATGCTTTATTGCGCACTGATCCCACTGTCGATGGCTTAAAAACAGGCCATACCGATGCGGCAGGCTATTGTCTAGCTGCCTCAAGCCTACGTAATGATATGCGTCTTATCTCAGTAATTATGGGCAGTAAGAGCATGCAAGCGCGTGCGGATCAATCCCGCGAATTATTAAACTGGGGCTTTGGCCATTTCAGTACCAAAGTTGTCGCGCCAGCCAATCAATTTGTAGACACCGTTCCTGTTTATTTTGGTGAAAAAAACGAAGTTAAAGTAGCCACAGGCGAAGCTTTAAAAGTATTGGTTGCCAAAACTCAATCAGACAAAGTTAGCACAGTAATTAATATGTCTGATGATATCCAAGCACCTATCGCTAAAGGTCAGGAAGTGGGCCGCATGATAGCTGTAATGGATGGTAAATCTGTGGCATCTGTACCTATCATTGCTACTGAAGCAGTTGAAGAGTCAGGTATCTTCAAACGTGCTTGGCAACACATTTCAAAATGGTTTAGCAACTTATTCTAGGCTATTGGTCTCAATGTTCGGTTAATTTACCGGCATTAATAGACATAAACAAAAAGAGGGGCTGTCCTATGACAGCCCCTCTTTTTGTTTATGTGTTATATCTCACTAATCAGGCTAAGTATTATAAAATTAGCGCTTATGCGACCCTTTTTTGTACTTCATATCTCGGCGCTTCTGACGTGCCTCTGATACCCCTGGTCTTAGCTTTTTGGAAGAGGTGGTCTTCTTGCCAGCATAAGGGTTGGTATTTAGCTTAAATTCGATTCTCAGTGGTGTGCCTTCAAGCTTAAATACTTTACGAAACTCGTTTTCCAAATAGCGCTGATAGCTTTTGGGTAATGAGCCTGTTTGGTTACCATGAATCACGACGATTGGTGGGTTATGACCCCCTAAGTGAGCATAACGTAGCTTAATACGACGACCGCCAGACATAGGTGGCGGGTTGGCCGCTACCGCATCTTCTAAAATCTGTGTCAAACGGTTGGTAGATACTTTAAACATAGAAGACTCATAAGCTTTATGAATCGATGGGTATAAGTTACCAACGTTGGTGCCATGCAGTGCTGAAATAAAGTGCACTTTCACATAAGGAATAAAGTTAAAGCGGCGCTCAATCTCAAAACGGATTAAGTCTTTTTGATCGTCAGACAAACCATCCCATTTATTAATGGCCACTACGATAGCGCGGCCTGCGTCTAAGGCATAGCCTAACATGTGCAAATCTTGATCAACGATACCTTCTTGCGCATCGATAACAGCCACAACGACGTTAGAGTCTTTAATCGCTTGCAATGTCTTGACGACTGAGAATTTTTCTACCTTTTCATCGATACGGCCACGACGACGCACGCCTGCTGTATCAATTAATACGTAGTTTTTGCCATTACGCTCATAAGGGATATAAATACTGTCGCGTGTGGTGCCAGGCATGTCATATACCACGACCCTATCTTCACCCAGCATACGGTTGACTAGCGTAGATTTACCCACGTTAGGACGACCAATAATGGCAAGTTTTAAACCACCTTGCTCCTCTTCCTCGACATCTTCAGGCATGTTTTCAGTAAGATCATCTAGTAAGTTACCGATACCACGGCCATGGCTGGCAGTCATCGGATACGGCTCACCTAAACCCAAAGCATAGAACTCAGCGGGTGCAGCGTCATGAACCCCATCTATTTTATTAGCCACTAGGTATACGGGCTTGCCTAAGGTGTGCAACATTTTACCGATTTCGGCATCAGCACCGATCATCCCCGCTCGCGCGTCAACTACGAAGACGATAATATCGGCTTCATGAATAGCAGTGTGCGACTGTGCAGACATATAATCATCAATGCCTCCGCGGCCATCATCAGCTTCACCAATACCGCCGGTATCAATGACAACAAATGATTTGTTGTTATAGGTGGCATCACCATACTGTCTGTCACGGGTGAGTCCGGACAAATCAGCGACTAGCGCCTGACGCGTTTTGGTCATTTGGTTAAATATTGTCGATTTACCCACATTAGGGCGACCTATTAAGGCGACGACAGGTTTTATGGACATTTTTTATCTCACTTGGTTTTACAAGGCGTTAATGATTGAGAATGAAATCAGAGTGCTTTATAGTCAGTTAAATGGAAAATTAATAGCAGGTTTTAGCAATCTATAAATTTTTAGACCGTTAAAAGTTAAGGATTTTAACGACAGCTTCGTAAATAAAAATTAAAGTTGAGTTATCAAGACGTCGTTCTTAAAATAATTTGCAGTATATTACTGTTCATAACTTTGATGTTCTAAGCTCGATATCTACGGCGATCAGCGACAATATGACAGCACAATTGTTGGTTTATTGTGTGTTTCGCTAATTACTGTTAGATTGCCCAGTTATGATAACATGGTTTTAACTCTCTTAATAATGAACCTATGTCAATTATGTCAAGACGCTCTGCACCTTTTGTCGCTCCGGAAGATATTATCCAAGACCCTTCATCCAAGGAGGGTAAATCGCTTGCCAAAGAGTTGCTCTCTACCTTGCAAGCCGATATTGCTGCTTTTCGCCACGATCAGTTTCCCCCAGATATTTTACGACAAATCAGGGACATGCCGATTTACCAAGGCAACCAACAAGAAGTAGCCGCTTACCATAAACGTTGGCAACCTCTGATAGACCGTGCTCTGCAGTTTTATCCTGCTGCCTACCTACCCCCTGACCACCTTCCTCTACCTGCTAGCTTAGAAATACCGCAGTTTATTTATCATGTGCAGCGGTTGCACCTGACTAAGACCCGGGCAAAAGAATCCAAAAACTTTGGCTCTGTGGGGGCATTAGTCGACAAGTGTGGTGACTTTACTGATGCTGAATGTGCACGTTTGCAGCGGGTGTTTGATCATGATGAAACGGCCCGTTTGGTCGCGCATAGAGAATTTATTGACCTTCGCGCTTATGTTTTTTGTAAAAACGATAAAGGAGAGTTGTTAGATCCAGAACGAATTAGATTCTACCGTACTGGCCTTATCGTTCACACCCTGCCCGACTTTAAAATTGTCGACAGCCGTCAAAAGCCTCGCAAACGGCGCAACGATGCTTACAATAATCCACTAGCAGACAATGGGGTCTGGAAAGTATATAAAAAGAGGGAATGAATAATCTCTGCACTCAAAGCTTAAATAATTGTCACACCCGTAAAACTGAAAAGGACCCTACATGTTCGCAGCCTCCCTCGTACAGCCTAGCCTCATGCTTCAAGCAACTATATTTTTAGGGGCGGCTTTATTACTGGTACCCTTGGGCAAGCGACTACACATTTCCACCGTTTTAGGATATTTAATTACCGGGTTACTGCTCGGCCCGAGTGTCTTCGATGTTGCGGGTGATGCTGAAAGCTTGATGCATTTTTCTGAGTTTGGCGTGGTGATGTTGCTGTTCGTTATTGGACTTGAGCTTCAGCCATCGAGACTGTGGGCGCTACGTCATTCTATATTTGTCTTTGGTGGCCTACAGGTTGGGGTCACTGGCCTGTTATTGATGGGGCTTATTTTTCAGTTTACCCCGCTTAAGCTAGACACTGCCTTTATCGTAGGCTTTGGTCTGGCGCTCTCATCTACCGCTTTCGTGCTTCAAGTTTTGACCGAAAAAGGACAGCTAGCAAGTACTCATGGCCGCGAAGCCTTTACAATCCTACTGTTCCAAGATATTGCGGTTATTCCGCTATTGGCCGCGATTCCCTTCCTCTCAGGGGTCCGTGAGCAGACCTACGACCTGCTCTATTTTGCCAAAGTAGTCGCCGTGTTTGGGGGCTTATTTTTGGTCAGCCGCTATGTGGTGCGTCCTTTCTTTAAATTTGTGGCCTTAAGTGGTGCCAATGAGCTACTCACAGCAGTAGCACTATTTATTGTGATGGGCGTATCCATTTTGATGAGTCAAATCGGGCTGTCTATGGCACTTGGGGCGTTCTTAACCGGTGTTCTGTTGGCAGACTCTGAATACCGTCATGAGCTAGAAGCCAGTATTGAGCCTTTCAAAGGATTATTGTTAGGCTTATTCTTTATGTCGGTCGGTATGTTAACCGATGTGAAATTAATCTTGGCCCATCCTGTTTTAATTATTAGTGCGGCCGTGGCACTCATGCTGATTAAGTTTGGGGTGATTACGGCTATTGCTCGCTTGTTAGGTAACCGCTTGCCCACCAGTATTCGACTGGGGGTAACCTTGGCCCAAGGTGGTGAGTTTGCCTTTGTGTTATTTAGTACAGCGGCCAACCAAAACGTCTTAAGACCGGAACATGCCAACTTACTCACCTTGATTGTGACTATCTCAATGGCATTAACCCCGATTGGATTTATGCTATTGGAAAAATTTGGTGAGCCTAGATTTGATAAAGCGCAGCCTGACCGTGAATATGATAGTATTCCCGACCATGAGCATCCGGTTATCATCGCTGGATTTGGCCGCGTTGGTCAAATCATTGGTCGGGTACTGCGTATGCACAATATTGAGTTTACGGCGATTGAAAGTTCAGCCAACCAAGTAGATTTCGTGCGTAAATTTGGTAACCAAGTTTATTATGGTAATCCTCAAAACCCACAAATTTTAAGAACCGCAGGTATCGAAAAAGCACGCATATTTATCATCGCCATTGATGATGTGGAGCGCTCTATCGCCACTGCCCGCTATTTGCACAATAACTATCCCCATTTAAAAGTCTTAGTTCGAGCTCGAAATCGTGCCCATTACTACCGTTTACGTGAAGTAGGCGTGACTCATATCTGGCGCGAAACCTATCTGTCATCGTTAGATATGTCGCGTGAGTCATTAGAGCTATTGGGCATCTCACCTGAAAAAGCGCGTGAGACCATCACAGCCTTCCGCGACTATGATGATGAGTTATTAAAACAGCAGCAAGCTATTTATGAAGACGAGGCTAAGCTAATTGAATCTGTTCAATCGTCTATGATGGAGCTTGAAAGCTTGTTTGATTCCGACCACTCTGAAGGCAAAAAGCTGGACTTAGAAGAGATTGAAACGGCGGTTGGTATTTCAAAACACACTTAATCGCCCTCTTTAGCCCTTAATGGCTTAATACTTTGATTTCATAACGTTGGCTGTTTGTTTTCATACGCCATTGCTAGTAGTTAGAACAACTAGCGATCAAGCAACTAGTAAATAAAACCACTAGTGACTAGAACAAATTGGTGGCTTTCTTTTTGTATTGAGTGAAGTGACACATTGCCACTGCTCTTGTTGCTTTGCAGAAGGCCGATACAAGATATAGGTCTGACCATTAAGATTGCGATTGGGAAAAGGAATATTTTGCAAAGTCGCAATCAGCACACAGCTGCTTGGTTTATTGCCTAGAGCAGGCGTTTGTTGCACTACCTTGAATGACAAATCCTCCCTGTTACTCTCTAACTTATGGCCTATTGGGCATTTACCTTCAGACTGATACAGTTTCTCAAACTCACTGGTTGCGATACGAGTCTCTGCAAATGTTTCTTGGATAATGCCATGCTCTTTAGGCTGAGCATACAAGGGCAAAAACTGACTTTGAATTACGGTTAATAAAAACACAAACATACCAAAGGCGATGCCTAGACCTACCAAACTGGTACCGCCCTCTTTTTTCAAATGAGATTTTTGTTGCTCAGGGGCTTGCGGATAGTCGGCCAACACATCCGCTATTTCGCGTCGTGCCATTCGGTAGTAATAAGCATCTGACCACCTTGCTACGATAACTGACCAAAATAACCAAATAGCCCCAGCAATAGCGATACGAGTCAACATTTGATAGGCATCTGGCACAAAAGACATAAACACAAATTCAAATGCGCTCAAAACAATCACTATATTTAGCTGGATAAAAGACCAACCTGCCACAGTATAAACAATACAGTCCAGATAGCGCTTTCGGTATAGTAACCAACCAAAAGTAGCAAAAAAAGCGGCCCAGTTCCACTTCGGCGATAAATAACCTTGATCATCGAACTCGGCAAAACGTTTTAAATAATACGCTTGCGAACGATTGCCAATAAACCATTTATCGAGCTGAGTACGTTTTTCAGCGCTAATTCGACTTTGGTAAAAAGGGGGTGGCGACGTTTCTTCGATAAACAACATAGCAACTAAACCTTTTGTGAACCCTAACAGGCTCTAGTAGAGACAAACTTTGACGGTTTGCGCATCGTTTTATAGGTGGATAAACGCTATAATACGCCAAAATTACTTAGTTTTTTAGCCTTACTGCTGTTTTTAATAGCCTGTGCTAATCTCCCCATACCTTCAATTTGATAATACCAATAGTGGACGATTTTTTTAATATGAGCGCTGAGAATACTCCGAACACCCCTACCGAAGATAGCTTACCAACCTCTGAAACTACCGACGTGAAGGATAATGCTATCGATCCGGTAACAGAAAGTGCCGCTGAGCAAAATACTGATCTAGCTGAGTCTGATGATCATGACGCGGCTTACCCACGCCTAATCAAAACCTTTATGAAGCGCCGCACTCACCTTAATAAAAATGCCGAGCAAGCGTTAACACACCCTATCTATGCTAAATATATCGTCAATACTATGGACGATAGAGGCCAAGGTATTATCGACGACATCACAGATTTGCGCGCCTTATTTGCAGATACTGAGCAGACACCCAATGGCCCTGACGCCCCGTTGACCTTTGAGATTGGGTTTGGCATGGGGGGCTCATTAATTGAAATGGCCAAAGCCGAACCTAGTCGCAACTTCGTCGGTATTGAAGTACATGAGCCAGGTATTGGTAAGTGCGCTTTTATGGCCAATGAAGAAGGCCTGACCAACCTAAAGATTATCAACGGTGATGCCATTGGTTTAATGCAGCAACTGCCTGAGAATCATATTGACCGTATCCAACTTTATTTTCCTGATCCTTGGCAAAAAAAGCGTCATTATAAGCGCCGCTTTGTTAGCCCAAAGCGTATGGAAATTGTCACCCGTGTGCTAAACCAAGGCGGCTGGTTCCATACAGCAACGGACTGGGAACATTATGCATTTTGGATGTTAGAGGTGCTAGATAACTTTGAAGGGCTGACCAATACAGCAGGGAAAGGTAACTTCACCCCTCGTCCAGATTTTCGTCCTATGACAAAATTTGAGAAACGCGGTATTGATAGAGGTCATGGAGTTTGGGACTTAATTTATACCAAAGACTAGTAGGCATGGTTCAAATTTGGTTCGAACCTTTCTGAAATAGCTTTAAAAAAGTTCGTCTCTGTCATTTTTTAATCCAGAGCCGATGTGGAACATCGCTATATTAGGCTAGAAAATCAGGCGTTATTTAAAGGATTTATAGTTTTTTAGTTTAAAATTTCTAGTTATTGACGATTTATTGGTATTGAGTAAATTTTACAGTCCTCGCTGAGTTAGTGCTGCAAACGCTTGTCTGGTAAGGAAAACAAGAGTTTTCCCCACAACCTGTGGATAAGTCTGTGGATAACCCTATACTTGACAAGTTATACCCTAGATAACATACGGCTTTGGATAAAATTGCTCATTTTTTGTACAATTATTTTTATCAATAAAATCAATAATTTATCCAGCATGTCTCCTCATTAAACTCTTATTATAAATATTTTGACCCTAATAAAGTACTCAATGATGATGTTTCACAATTTGACCAGACGGTCTTAAAATTACTGTGGATAAGTCAAAAAATCAAGGGGTCACCTGTTGACATTTGAAACATTTTAGGTCCATTTGTTTAATAGGATTATTTTAGTACAAAATAGCAGGGTTAAAAAAGAAAATAGTAACCCATATAGCCAGTTTTACAGCCAGCTTTTAAATTTTAACCATAAGGCTCATGCAGTTATGAAATTACGTATTTTAAGTATTGGTAGCAAGATGCCAAGTTGGGTAGATACGGGATTTAATGAGTATCACAAACGTATTCAGCCAATGCTTAGTACGGATATTTTAGATTTGCCTGCTGCCAAGAGAGCCAAAAATCCTTCGGAGGCCAATTTGGCTCAATATAGAGAAACCGAGGGCAAAAGCATTCTTGCTGCGCATCAAAACAACCCGCGTGAAAAACTATGGGTACTAGATGTTAAAGGTAAAATGCTGTCAACTGAACAGCTTGCCGACAAACTTAGTGACGCCATGCAGCTGGGCGATGATGTAGCTTTAGTGATTGGTGGTCCTGACGGGGTTTCTCCTGAAGTCTTAGCAGCGGCAGACTTTAAATGGTCTCTTTCGGCGTTGACTCTGCCCCATCCTTTAGTGCGAGTGGTATTAATGGAGCAGTTGTACCGTGCCATGAGTATCAATAACAACCACCCTTACCACCGAGGTAATTAGTTTAGATGTGCACTTCAGGTTTAAAATACCGCTTTTGTCCCCATATCTAAGCTATGAATAATTCTAATCTATCTCACAGCTTGCAAGACTATCGCGCTACTACGACTTTTAAGTCGCTGACCAGTAGCGAGGTGCTAGACGCTAATCCGCCGCAATCCACATTGCCAGCATTGTTTATTTCACATGGTGCCCCCACACTGGCTTTGGAAAAAAACACCACGACCAATGCACTTGCCCGCACTGGACAAAATCTTCCCAAGCCCAAAGCCATTATTATCATGTCAGCGCACTGGGTAACTGCTTCGTTAGAGATAGCAAGCAACGCCCAACCGCAAACTTGGCATGATTTTTCAGGCTTTGATAGTGCTTTACACCAAATTGAATATCCTGCCAAAGGGGCGCCTGCATTGGCAGAATCACTGTCTACTCAGCTTAGTAAAATGGGCATAATGAACCGTTTGAATCCGTTACGTCCTCTGGACCACGGGGTCTGGGTCCCATTAATGCATCTTTACCCTGAAGCTGATATCCCAGTAGTGCAGCTTTCATTACCTAGCTACTTCGATGCTTATGCCTGTTATCAGTTGGGCAGCTTGTTTTCTAAATTACGTGAAGAGCAAATTTTGGTCATTGGTTCCGGCAACATCACACATAATTTGGGTGCGATAAAGTGGCATGCAGACACTGAAGACCAATTAGCTAAGTCGTTTAAGGTATGGCTGTTAAAGCAACTGAAAACCAATATTCCTGATGCTTTAGAATGGGACAAATTTGCGGATATCGATAAGGTGCACCCTACTTCAGAACACCTCTTGCCATTATTTTTTGCTTTAGGCTGTGGTCAACGGGTGTCTGTGGTCCATGAAAGTATGGCCCATCATAGTTTGGGCATGGATTTTTACCGCTTTGATTAATGAGCTATAAATAACCGCATACTCGTCTTATTTTTGGTAAAATGTCGCTTTTTTCCTTTACTTTATTCTCGGCTACTCGCCCTTAACTTTTAAGCCTTTTATTTACTCAGTCGCTTCTGCTTCTATTTTAAACGCTGTACTTTCAAGCAGTGCCATTATAAGCAACACACTGAAGCTGGCTTAAGCTGCGTAATCAATAGCCCTCTTATAAACACGGTATTTATCCTATGACTGACTCAATAACGACTGCCTCACCTAGCGCTGGAAACACAAACGACTCTTTACAAGTAGAATCAAACGCAGCCTCTAATATAGCCACCGACGCCCAACAAAATGCCGTGGTGTTGCTATCGGGTGGTTTGGATTCGGTAACTTGTTTGTATTGGGCTAAGAGTCGTTATAGTAAAGTCACTGCCGTCAGCTTTAATTATGGTCAGCGTCATAATAGTGAGTTGGTTGCTGCCAAAACCATTGCCAAACAGGCTGGTGTCGATCATAAAATTATTGATATCGACATTGCGCAGTTGGGTGGCTCATCCTTGACCGATCATGATATGACAGTTCCTGATGGCGATGCCGATAAGTTCCCAACCCACACAGATACTATTGATAATGACGCTATTCCTAATACTTATGTGCCTGCCCGCAATACCATATTTTTATCGTATGCGCTTGCCGTCGCTGAAGTAACCGATGCCAATCATATTGTCATTGGCGTAAGCTCAGTAGATTACTCAGGCTATCCGGACTGTCGTCCAGAATATATTGAGGCCTTCGAGGTGATGGCGAACTTAGCCACTAAAGCTGGGGTGACCGGACATAAACTGCATATTCAAACCCCGCTACAAAAGCTTTCTAAAGCGCAAACTATCCAACTAGGCAACTCTCTAGGTGTGGATTATTCACAGACTATTTCTTGCTATAAAGCAGATGCAGAAGGTCGTGCCTGCGGTATCTGTGACAGCTGTACGTTACGCAAAAGAGGCTTTAGCGATGCTGGTCTGGCTGACCCAACCCGCTACGCTGCTGAATAGCGTTTAGCTAAGGCTATATAGCTAATAGATAGCTGCTAAATAACTTATAGATAATTATGTTTAGCAGCGGCTTGTTATATTGTTATGGTTTTCAAAGCTTTTTTAGTCAATAGGGTCTATAATTATTTCTGTTTATGTCATTGCCTATGTCATATTTTTAAGCCAAAAATTAGGTAATGATTGAGGCAAAAAGACAGCACGGCCCTTTATCAATGTGACTTGTAACTGAGTAGCAACATTTATTTGCAACTCAATAGCAAAATTCATTATTAATCTAGCTATCAGGTTGGTAAGGTATGCTGTTAGATTAAGCAGGTTCAGAGCCAAGGCTGAAAATCATTATCAGACTGTCATAATTATAATAAGTTTAGATTAATTGTGACTAAGTTGATTAAGATGGACTTGGCTGATTTGAATATTGTTATTTACTACTTTAAGCCTCTAAAGGATTTTTATTCATGAATTTTATTTCAAAGAAGGTTTTACCTCTTGTGGCACTAGGTGCTTCTGCCGTTATGTTTGCAGCGCCTGCTCAAGCATTAGATATCAAACAAGACCAGATTAACAAATGTGTAAAGGGCGCAGTGGATTATAAAGTAGCAGACAATGCTACCGCCAAGAAGTTATGCAGCTGTACAGTTGATGTGCGCAGCAAAATGACTTTAGGCCAAATGTGGGAAATTGAAAGCTATGCGCAAAGTGGTAAAGATCCTGCCACCCTACCTTACGCCAAAACTATGCAAAATAGTCTACAGCAGTGCACCAAAGGCTTAAAACTAAACCCACCTCAAAAGCCAGGCAAATAATTAAGCACCGAAATAAATAGTAAGTAAATAAGTAGCAAGTAAATACATTCGACTATTTATGAATAGTAAAGCTACCAAACTAGGCTGACAGATGTCAGCCTTTTTTTGTGCTTTAGTTTTTTGATTGGTGGAGGTTTTAATATTAACTATTGTTAGAGGGCAACCAATATGGTGAACACTGTTTAGAGGCAATTAGGGTCAGAGGCAATTAGGGTCAAATGTACTTTTTCTATCGTTTAAGACCTATGCTAGAGTGGAGAGATTATGGCTCTTTATCTTTATCAATTTTAGGCATACAAATGAACAACCTTCCTTAGCAGAATCTAAAGCGGAATCTAAGCTAGGCCATGAATTTTTATATAATAAATTTAGGACATTACCTATGACTCAACGTATTGATTACAATGAAGTATCGCCTGATGGCGCAAAAGCATTAGGGGCAGTCTATAGCTATGTTCTACAGTGTGGATTACCTTCAGAATTTATCGAGTTAGTATTTTTACGTGTTTCTCAAATCAATAACTGTGCATTTTGTTTGGATATGCACACCAGAGATTTGAGTAAAAAAAACGTGCCTATAGAGAAGTTAGCATTGGTTCAAGCCTGGAGAGAAGCTGGTGAGCTATTCGATGATAGAGAACAAGCGGCCTTGGCATGGGCTGAATCAGTAACCAAGGTTGCTGATACTGGCGTACCTGATGATGATTTTCATCTGGCCAAAGAAGTATTTTCAGAAAAAGAGCTGGTCGACTTAACACTTGCCATTAGTCTAATGAATGCCTACAACCGCCTAGCGATTAGTTTCAGAAGCACTCCCCAGGCTGCCATTGAACAGTAACACTAGATTCATAAGCTTTAACAACTTATCTCTTACTTATTACTAAATCTCTTTTAATAATGTAAAAACCCCGCCTATTAGCTTGCCCTTATAAAAATCTGCCTAAATTTCCTAATTCACATGACCTACTCTTATCCGGTCTTACAGGTAACGCTAAGACTTTGTCTTTCATAGTGTATGTTTTCTATTATCACTATTGATAGTGATATCTATTTTGACAACCAAACTGGTAACCATTTCTATTAATCTGGTAACCAAACTGGTAACCAATTTTGATGTAAAACATTGTAGTATGAGTTTATACAACATCGTCTTTAATAAGAATAGCAGTCGTAAAAACCATATATGTATCAAGGACTTTAAACAAAGCTCTTAGAGTTTTAGTATGGTTTTTAATATAAAAAGGCTGCATGAATTAAGACGATTAATGTCGCAAAAATCAAACAGATGTCAGCCTTTTTTTACAGCATAAATTAAAATAATAATTGCTAGACATTGATAACTTAACGATTGATAACTAGGAAGCTATTTATTATGGCCAAACCCACTGATGAAGTTATTACCCTACCCGACTTTCCCATGCCTATCGTACAAAAGATAGACGATGAAATGGTCGAAAGTGAAATTTTGCTCGATCAGTTTGTTGAAAACAAGGACAAAGGCTTAATTCTTTATTTCTATCCTCGTGACAACACCCCAGGCTGTACCACACAAGCGGTCGACTTTACTGCCAAGCTAAATGAATTCGATAAGTTAGGCTATGACATTATCGGAGTATCAAGAGACAGCATTGACTCGCATAAGAAGTTCATCGAAAAAAAGGAGTTAGAAATTCCTTTAATCAGTGATACTGATGAAAAACTTTGTCAACACTTCGATGTTATTAAAGAAAAAAACATGTATGGCAAAAAGACCTTAGGTCTAGTACGGTCAACTTTCGTGTTTGATAAAGATGGCAAGCTAACACATGCTCAGCGTAATTTACGTGCCAAAGACTATGCTGATAGATTGCTTGAGACCTTATCTTAGACTATAAGCAAAATTTTTGGCTTTTGTCATTGAGACTAGAATGGCATTGAGACTAGAGATAATAGAACCCTTTAGATTCATTATTTATATTTAGGAACCCGCATACTATGACGCAAACTAATACAGACTCAAAAAAATCCATTCGTCACGTTGATGCCGCTATTATTGGCGCTGGTACTGCAGGACATAATGCCTATCGTCAGATTAGTAAGGCCACAGACAATCTAGTCATTATCAATGAAGGCATTTGGTCGACCACTTGTACTACCATGGGTTGTATGCCCAGTAAGCTATTAATTGCGGCGGCAGACCGAGCTTATCATGCCAATCATTCTGATGAGTTCGGAATAGAGGGAAATGCCACTATCAATGGCAAGCAAGTCATGAAACGAGTCCAAGACGAACGCGATCGTTTCTCGAGTTTTCCTCTAAAGAATGTCGAAAGTTGGGACGAAAATAGCAAAATATATGGCCGTGCGGTGTTCTCAGAATCTGGGCTTATCGAAGCACATACTGCAACGGGCGACATTGAATATGTCAAAGCTGACCATATCATTGTTGCTACGGGCTTTAAACCTTCTGTACCGGAAGGCTGGAAACTATCTCTAGGCGACACGCTTATTACTTCAGATACTATCTTTGAGTTATCTGATTTACCGAAGTCTATGGCCGTGGTGGGTACCGGTGCCATCGGGCTTGAGCTGGCACAAGCGATGAGCCGATTGGGCGTAGAAGTTGCTATCTTTAATCGCAGCAAGAATGTGGGCGGTATAAAAGACGATTCCATTAATCAAAAAGCGATTGCTTGTTTTTCAAACCAGCTCGATTTACGCTTAGACACCAAGATTGAAAGTGTTTCTCGTGATGACAGCGTCAGTCCCGCACAAGCAGTTATTAACTATACGGATGCCGATGGCAACGCTCAAACTTGGCGCGGTGAAAAAGTGCTGGCGGCGACGGGTCGACGCAACTCACTTCATACCCTAGGTCTTGAGCATGTGGGTGTTCATCTAGATGATAAAAATCGCCCATTAGATATGGACAAACTGACAGGCAAAATAAAAGACACCAATGTCTATATTGTCGGCGATGCCAACGCTTACATGCCATTGTTGCATGTTTCAAGTAACGAGGGTTATCTATCTGGTAAAGAGGTAGCGCTCATTATCAGCGGTAAGGCTGATGAAATTGACCTGAGTGAGGCTATCGCCAAAGATCCAGACTGCTCTAAGGACAGCACCATACTTAACGATATGGCACCCGATAAGTCGCACACGGCAACCACAGCGATGTCCGTTATCTTTAGTGCGCCGCAAATTATGAGTGTCGGCCAGTCTTTAAGTGAGATTGAAGAGGCACACCAACCTTGTGTGATTGGTGAGGTCAGCTTTGACAATCAAGGCCGTAGCCGAGTAATGGGCGTTAACTGTGGTCTACTTCGTATTTATGCCTGTCCTAAAAGTAGCCTTATTTTAGGGGCAAGTATGGTGGGACCGGACGCTGAGTACATTGCGCATATTTTAGCGACTGCCATTACCAACAAACTAGACATCGATGGTTTACTGGCCAGCCCCTTCTACCACCCTACGATTCTTGAAGGTCTACGCACCGCTTTGCGTGATGTGGCTGGCAAGATAAGAGAGTATCAATCCTAATCTCTGCCACATTTATTTATTGACCATTAATAAACACCCTGCTCGCTTACTTGCAGGGTGTTTTTTGTAGAGAACGTTTTATAGAAAACCTTTTATAGTAAAGAATGTTCTATAGCAAACAATGATTTTATAGGCTCTAATGTGTCCTTGATAGCAAGGCATTCTCAACTTATCGTCATTTTGTTGTATATTAATAAGGTTAAAAGCGATAAAACGGACCGTTAAGCGAAACCAATCTGGATAGGAATGATAATGGCAAGAGAGACTGGCTCACAAATTAGCGCATTTTTTCAAGAGATCTTGCACGATTTATATTCGAGCTTATACCTTGCTATCGGCGGTGATTTAGAAGAAGAAAGTCGAGATTGGGCGTCTCGTGGTGTGGAACTTGCCAGTACCACCATTAAGATTATTATCTTATTGCTGATTGTCGGATTTCTATACTGGTTATTCACTTATATTGTTCAACGCTATCAAGAACGCTTAAAGCTATCTGACAGACGGCTCAGTATTATTCGCTCAGTATTGCGCTATATCTGGTTGGTCAGTTGCGTTCTTGCCATTATGAGTCAAATTAGTGTAGATCCCTCTACTGTCTCCGCGACCGCTAAAGCCAGTATTTGGGCCGGCATTTACTATGTGCTATGGACCACTTCAGAGCAGGTCATTAGCCGAATACTAAAGCACTATGGGCTCAATGCTTCCATAGAACAACTGCTTAAAAACGTCTTTTCAGTATTAATTATCGTACTCGGCTTAGCCAGTGTCATGGCTCAGTTTGGCTTTGACATCGTCTCGTTGGTTGCGGGTCTGGGTATTTTGGGTTTGGCAGTTGGTTTTGCGGCCCAATCGACGATTGCCAACTTTATTTCAGGGATTACTATTTTACTTGAGCAGTCATTTAAAGTGGGTGACTGGATTAGTATTGGCGATAAAGAAGGCCGAGTTATTTTAATCTCGCTGCGTACCACTCATATTTTAACGCGAGACAATATCACTGTCATCATTCCAAATGCTACCGTTGCCTCCTCTGAGGTAACCAATCTCACCTCAAAAAACTTCATTCGTTTTGATATTCAGGCTCGTATTGCCCTAGAGGCTGATATTGAAAAAGCTAGAAACGTGATCATGCAGGTGCTTGACGAAGCTGAAAACATTCTAAAGCGCCCTGAACCTTCAGCCACTGTGGATCATATCAGCGACTTTGGGACTGTATTTATTATCCGTTATTGGGTCAAACCTGCTGCCGTTGCCCGTATGCCTATTATCAAAGAAACCTTGCAAGAGAAAATTAAAGGGGGCTTTGAAAAAGCAGGTATCAATATTCCCTACCCGCATATGCGCCTTATCATGCCGACGGATATGACGTCCAATATGCCCTTTCAAAAACAAGCCCCTGAGGTTGAAGTGCTGTTAAAGCAAAACGACAAACAAGCTGATACAGATGATATTAAATAGCGTAAAAGTAGCATGGAAATAAGGTTATTTTTAGCGTCTTGTTATGCCCTGCTAGGCGAGTGTGTTAAAATCACCCTTAATTAAAGCACCACTCCTTCCTATCGGCTTAATTGTCAGCCTACTTGTCACAATAAGTCCCTTTTTAAAAAGCATACTTTAAACTCAATCCCCCTCATTTCATTTAAGGGTCTGAAGATTGAATTAGAAAATATAACGTAAAGGCCAAATATGTCCACCCCAACATCAGAAAACACTTCTACCAACAATGACCTAAGCCTTCAAACTGAAGACAGTATTATGGCGGCATCAAGTGTAGACAAACGCTTCGATATTATCGTCACTTGTGCTGATGGCTTAGAAGCCCCCCTGCAAACTGAGCTTGATAGCATGGCTATTAGCAGCGAGCTTAAAAGCACGGGCCGTATTGCTATCAATGCCACCTTAGAGCAAATTTATAAAATTTGCTTGTGGTCACGTGTCGCATCTCGCGTATTACTGCCTATTAAAAAGCGCAATATCAATAAAGACTATGATGTGGCAGAGCAGTTGAATGGCCTAGCAAAGACCGTAGATTGGACTGAGTGGTTTGGCTTAGACAATACTTTCGCCATTCGTATGAGTGTCGATAAAAGGGTTCAAGTTAGCCAACAGTTTGCCATGCTACGTATTAAAGACGCTATCGCTGATACGTTTAGCGAAAAGCTAGATGCCCGTCCTGATGTGGACAGCAATCACCCTGATTTCCCTATCTATGCTACCGTTAATGAGAAGCAAGCTGAGATATTTTTAGACCTATCTGGTACCAGTCTTCACCGTCGTGGCTATCGTGTGGCGATGACGGATGCGCCGCTGAAAGAAAACTTAGCCGCTGGCCTGTTATATACCGTCGGTTGGCACAAAAAGAAAAACAGCTACAGTGCCTTAATTGACCCTATGTGTGGTTCAGGTACCTTTATCATTGAAGCCTTGTTAATGCATTGCGATTATGCGGTCGGTATTGATAAAGCTGAGTCACAATTTGGTTTTTATAACTGGCAAGAGCACAACAGCGACCTATGGCAACAGTGTGTGGTCGATGCTCAAGAGCGTTTCCATAACGGACTAGAAAAAGCCGCCGCTGGCAAATTGCCCACTATACTAGGATTTGATGCCGATGCAGGTGCCATTAAAGCAACGCATAAAAACCTCATTGCCGCCGGTCTGATTGAACTGATCCCACATTTGACCTTAGAGCAACGTCCGTTATCTCAGTTAAAAATGGCATTGGCCAAACCTCTTTTGGACAGAAAACTTAAGCGTCCTTTGGTAATTACCAATCCGCCATATGGCGAACGTTTGGGTGAAGTGGACTTTATCAAACCGCTATACCAAGGCTTAGGCTTAACGCTACAAGAAATTTTTGAAAAACAAAAATACCAACCTATGTTGGGCTTATTGGCGGCCCATGTTGAGCAAGCAGACGTGCTGCCTATCGAAGATCCGCAGACGCTGCGTTGCCATAATGGTGCCATTACGGTTTACTTCCGTCATGGTCAATTGATCCGTAAAGAAGGCGATAGCTTAATCGATCGCTTTGAGAAAACAGAAATTAAAGTTGATGAAGCACAAGACTTTGTGAACCGTCTCCAAAAAAACGTCAATCATCTTAAAAAATTGGCGGCCAAAGAAGATGTAACCAACCTACGCGTATATGATGCTGACCTACCGGATTATAAGGTGGCTATTGATGTGTATGGCGATTACGTTCATGTACAAGAGTGGGCGCCACCAAAGACTATTCCACCTGAGACAGCCCGTAAGCGCTTTAACTTAGCACTAATGGGTATCCGTGAGGTATTTGGCATTAACCGTGAACAAATCTTTATTAAAACCCGCGCGCGCCAAGTCGGTAACACTCAATACGGCAACCCTGAAGCAAGTGCCCAATCAAAAGACGCTAAAGACAGCAATGAGCCGCCTAAAAAGGACAATCGCAACCGCTATAAGGGCAATAAGTTCCAACAGGCCCGTGAAGAGGCAAAGCGTTTAGAGGCTCAAAAACTGGCTCAGAAAAAGCGTAAGATGCATGTGGTTCAAGAAGATGGCGCTTATTTTTATGTCAACTTTACTGACTATTTGGACACAGGTTTGTTCATTGACCACCGTAATATGCGCAGCATGATTCGCTCGGCCAGTCGTGGTGCCGACGTATTGAATCTATTTGCTTATACTTGTACTGCCAGTGTCCACGCTGCCCTTGGTGGTGCTAAATCGGTCACCAGTGTCGACTTATCTCAGAACTACTTAGATTGGGGCAAGCAAAACTTTGCCTTAAATGGCTTGGATGTGACGACCAGCCGCTATCAGTTTATTGCTTCAGATATCTTTGATTGGATTAAAGACAATACCGATCAGTTTGACGTTATTTTTATTGATCCGCCTACTTTCTCAAACTCGAAGAAGTTCCAAGGCACTTTTGATGTACAGCGTGACCATACGGCGCTTATTAACCGAGCAATGAACCGTTTGGCCAATGGTGGGGTAATATATTTCTCTAATAACTTCACTCGTTTCGAGCTAGATGAAGAGTTGTATGATCGTTACGATGTTGTTGAGATTACCAATCAAACTATCGGGTTTGATTTTAATCCTAAAAAGCCAATTCACCAAAGCTTTGAGATTCGTCATAAGCTTTAAGCAGTTATTTGTTCTGATATTTAAAAATAAAAGCCCCGCTAGGTAATCTAGCGGGGCTTTTTTAGGTTGGTAATCACTGTATCTGCCATTAGTACGATTATATTTATTTTAATAATAATGTATTCTAGGCTCATTGCTATGATTCGATGGAAAGCTTTTCATGAATAACATCCCTAACCCTAAGCGTTTATTTATTCGAACCTATGGTCAGCAGCCAAAAGGGCATAGTCACAGTCATCCTCAAATCACTATTCCTCTCACTGGCACTATCAACATGATAATGAACAATGAGGTGCTTAACGTCCATTATGGTGAAGCGGTTGTTATACCCAACCATACTTTTCATCAGTTCAAAGCTCAAGAAAATTTTCGTTTTCTAGTAATAAACTTACCGGAAACATTCGAATTGAATGATTTACTGCAAAACAACGTTAAGTCTAACAACGATACTTATCAAACTGATGGCTATCAAAACAGTGATTTACACTTTTATCTTGATGAAAAAATACTGTTATTTATTCAGTTTATCGAAAAGCAATTAACGACAGCGGGCAATACTACAATTGAGGCGCTTATGCTCGAACTATTTACCGAACTCATTTGCTGTATCGATAGGCCTAACCGCCCAGATCCTCGGATTATCAAGGTTATTAATGAGATAAACCAAGATATTGCAGCCCCTCACTGCATTGCATCTTTGGCAGATACTGCCTGCCTCAGTCCCAGTCAATTTAAGGTTGTATTCAAGCAGCAGCTAGGATGCTTGCCAAATGACTACATTACTCAGAGACGTATGCAAAAAGCGCTAGGACTTATCTTAAATACAGACTTACCACTCACTATCATTGCCGAACAATGTGGCTATCGCAGCGTACCAGCATTTATAAGGCGTTTTAGAACGACGTACAACCAGACACCTAATAAGATGCGTATCAAACCCTAGCTTAAGTTTCTTTTATAAAGCCGATGTTTCTAGCACAGGTTATTATCTTGACTCACCATAAATCATTACTAGGCCACCTAAAGTCACAAGCAAAAGACCTGAGATCTTATAGATGTCAATTCTTTTAATTTCTAATCCAAATAGACCTGTTTGACTTAAAATTAGCGCAAAATACATCTGCCCTAAAAACACCCACAGTAGTGTATTACCCGACCCAATCTTCGGCGCAGCAATAAACATAAATAAGATATAAAGACTGCCGAGAAACCCTGGTAACCACATCCACCAACTTGCGTTAGCAACTTCTGGTGGTTTAATGCCGCCACTTATAAAGTAGGACATTGCTAATGAGGCAATAGTGCCACCAAGGTATAAATAGAAAGTAGACTGAATTTGCGAAGCTTGAGTACTTTCTCGAAAAGCATTCACCATCGCAAGTTGCAGCGGTACAATCGCACCGCCGAATAGACTGATAATGATATAAGGTAGGACGTTCATCGCTTGCTTGCCTATACAGTTACTTTGTAGAAAAGTATGCCGACATCGGCGATATCAAAGCAAGAAAACTACCTTTTTGAGATATAAAATAAGCTATTCAGGTAATTAAAGGGAGTTTTATAAGAGTTAACCGTAAACACCCCAAGTAACCCTATCATTACCACCGTAATCTTTCATGGTTTTTACCTGATCATAACCAAAATCAGTGAACATTTGGCGTACCAATTCACCTTGATCATAACCATGTTCAACCGCCAATAGGCCACCACGGGCTAAATAATCTCTAGCTTGCTCGGCAATCTGTTTGATATCCCCTAGCCCATTGTCTGGTGCAACTAAGGCTGATAGTGGCTCAGCTTTAAGTTTATCTAGGTGATGGTCATTATCGACGATATAAGGAGGGTTAGAGACGATAACATCGAACAGTGGTTTGTCAGTATCCTCAGAGTCCTGAAATACTGAAAACCAATCACTGTGTAGAAACTCTATATTACTAACTCTATTAAGCTGAGCATTACGTTTGGCCACCGCTAATGCTTCAGTTGAAAAATCAAGCGCAGTTACCTGCCACTGTTTGGGATAAATAGTAGCCAACTCATGAGCCAAACTAATCGCAATGCACCCCGACCCTGTACCCAAATCTAACAGTTGATAAGGTGCCACAATCGGTTCGTTATTCAAAACACTTAGACTATTTTTACGCTGGCTAATCCAGTCTAGCACTTGCTCTACTAAAACCTCAGTATCTGGCCTTGGAATCAAAGTGTGCTCATTCACCTCAAATTCTAGCGACCAAAACGCTTGCTTACCGGTCAAATAGGCCAACGGCTTGCCAGCCTGCATCTGAGCAATGCCGGTATTAAACTGCGCTTGTTCAGCGTCAGTTAACTGATAATTGCCATCAGTAATCAAAAATGACGGTGGTTTTTGTAATATATGCAACAGCCAGTCACATACCCAGTGCGCAGGCAAATCACCGTAGTCATTTTTTTTAATTTGGCTGACGCTCACTCGCTGCTGCGCGCTCATTGATACCCTACCTTGTGTTATTTCTTGCTTTCAGGCTGAGTGTTGACAGCATCGTCAATACCTAGCTGACTTGCCGCCACATCATCGCCATAAATGTCATCATTACCGCCAATGACAATATATTTATCTACCAAATAAATCAGTACTAAAATAGGAATACCAATCACGAAGGTAAAGGTAAAGAAAAATGGCCAGCTGGTAGCTTCTACGATAGAGCCTGAGTAGCCACCGATAACTTTAGGAATCAAAGTCATGATAGAGGAGAAAATCGCATACTGAACCGCGGTAAATTTAATGGAAGTTAAAGCAGATAAGAAGGCAATAAACACCATACTTGCAAAGCCTGATGCTAGGTTATCGACAATTACCGCGAAGTACATGTACTCGACACTGCCTTGATGATAAGTCAGCAAGATAAATAACAAGTTGGTAGAAGACGCTAAGATAGCCCCAAGCATCATTACCTGCATAATACGCATTCTTTGCGCCAGCATGCCGCCTAAGAAGCCGCCTACTATGGCCATAATGACCCCAACCAACTTCACTGCATCGGCGATTTGAGTTTTATCAAAGCCCATTTCTTGATAAAAGACGTTTGAGATAACGCCTGCGACGATATCTGAAATACGGTACAAGCCTATTAATGCCAAAAGTAGCAGTGCTTTTTTGCCATAACGACGGAAGAAATCCAAAATAGGATTGATCCAAGTCGCCATTGCTACCTCTTTTTTGACCAAACCTACTTTGACCAATAATAAACCGCTGATAATTGCCAAGCCCAAACTTGCTAATAGGCGAACTGTGGCGATTAAAAATGCCGCTAATGCATCTTCAAATTCTGGAAGTACTTTACCAAGAAGATTAAAACCTGCAATAAATATGGCCACCGACAGCACAAACACCAACACCAACCTGAGGTAATCATTCTTAGATTCGGTCACTGTAGGCGCTTTATTGATGATTTTCGGCTGGTTTATCAAGAAGAACAGTAATAAAAAGGGTGCAATACCGATTGTCACCGCAAAATAATTGTTTAGTATCGGATAAACGGCTTCAGGAACGATGACAATGCTACTGCCTGATAATCGGTTATATAAGGTTTCTACTAAATATGGCAGACCAATTACGGTACCGGGCACCAACAAAATAGCGGAATATATAGAAAAAAGCTTTAAATTCAGCTGTTGCTTCTTAACCTGCAAAATCTCAGCCGTTGGCTCGTAACCGGCAAAAGTGGTTAATAAAGGCAAGGTCATAATCACTGCCATCACATAATAGGTATTACGCCATGCTTCATAACTATAGGCATTTTCAGTAGAGCCAAAGTATACGGCCAAATACAATGACCCTGCACCGGCGACAATCATACCAATGCGATAGCCGGTGACATAGATTGAAGACAGTACCGGCTGCATCTCTGGTGGTGCCAACTCAATACGATATGCATCAATCACAATATCTTGAGTGGCCGCCGAAAACCCTAAAAGCACAGACCCTGCTGCCATAAGATGTAACACATTGAGCTCGGCAGGGTTGACACTTGCCATCAGATAAATGGCCAAGATGATAAGTAGCTGTGCTACTACCATCCACGCCCGTCTACGTCCTAGCCATTTGGTTAATATAGGAACAGGGATGGCATCAATGAGAGGTGCCCAGATAAATTTAAAGGCATAGCCGAGGCCTGCCCAACTAAACATGGTGATAATACTAAGATCTACGCCTGCCTCATTCAGCCACAGTCCTAAGCTTGAGAAAATAAGCATAATAGGCAGACCAGCTGCAAAGCCTAAAAAGAACATAATAAGTACCCGAAGGTCTTTAAATGCTCTTAAAGAATCAATCCATGATTTTTTGGGAGGGGCAGTTAGCTCAGATTTTGAGCCATCTTTATGAGTTGGGGTCGATACAGACATAGTAGACCTATCATTATAAATATCGGAAAAACCGTTATGTTACTTTAGAATGAGATAATTGACTAGCCGTATCGTATCAAGCGTACAATTCCCTAATTTTTCAAATATGTTGAAAATAGTGATATCTCACTAAATAACGGTATAATGTTCGGATTAACCCGCTTAACCCCTTTTATAATGACCCGCTACTTACCCCACACTTCTGCTTTATAATAAGCCCATATTTTAGGCACCTACAATTTATTGAGTATGTATTAAGCACAAGTGATACAGGATACATTTATGGCAATTGATGTCGTCGTCAACCAAAGACACTTACAGATTCAACTCAAACAGTTAGAGACCGTTTGGCATACCGTGATTAATGGCTATAATCTAAGCCAAGCTGCTCAAGTGTTACATACCAGCCAATCAAGCTTATCAAAACATATTTCAGCGTTAGAGAATCAACTCAAAGCTGAAGTATTCGTTCGTCAAGGCAAACGTCTTACGGGTTTAACCCCTGTAGGCGAAGCATTGCTGCCTCATATTGAGTCGATTTTTACTGAAATTCGTACCATCGAAAATATCAGTCTGGATTACAACAATCCTCAAACCGGAACCTTAACGTTAGCGACTACCCATACTCAGGCCCGCTATGTATTGCCAGAGATTATTAAAAAGTTCAAAGAGCAGTTTCCAAAAGTACAGCTGGTGCTACAGCAAGCCGATCCCCAAACCATTGCCAACATGGTGATTCGCGGTCAAGCGGATATAGGTATTGCCACAGAAGCTTTATTGCAAAACTCTTATCTACGTTGCTATCGATATTATGATTGGTCACACCGAGTTATCGTGCCCAAAGACCATGAGCTTGCTGGACTTGAGAGTATCGACCTCCCTACGCTAGCCAGCTATCCGCTAGTTACCTACCATGGTGGCTTTACTGGTCGTGGTGCTATTGACCAAACATTCCATGAAGCTGGACTTGAGCCAGAAATTGTATTAGCAGCGCTTGATGCTGACGTGATTAGCACCTATGTTGGTGCTGGTCTGGGAGTGGGGATTATCGCTGAAATGGCTTTTGAGCCGGGTCATTATCAAAACTTAACCGCTATTCCGGTAGATCACTTCGGCCGTTTTACCAGTTGGATTGCAGTGCGTGATGACGCTGAAATTCGTCACTTTGGTAAAGCATTCATCAAACTTTGCCAACAACAATTCGGCAACTAGAAGTCTCTCATTGCCTATAGCAGTGCTACCTCCAAAGTTTGGTATAGATTTAAAAAACTCTTGCTCACCGCAAGAGTTTTTTTTAGTTTTTGTAAGCAGCCGATCATAATCACTCGTCATATCCTACTAAAATAGTCTAGAATACACATTAATTTGTCTGCTTTGTTACCTCACTATTATTGTCTATAACAAACACCCTGCTTGTTATTTACTTAAACTTGCTGGTTATTCATTTACTTAAAACCACTCCTACATAGAACAATCAATCTTCCTAGATTAAACGTTAAATCAAGCACTCAAATTAAGCACTTTAATTAAAAACAACTCACTAAAATATTCAAAAAACAACGGCCTTGTTATCAAGATTTCTTGAAGTCTATTTTTTAAGGTCGGTTTTTATTTTTGCTAATGATAGCCGTTGTGTGACCTTATCCATTGGCTTAATACCATAAGGAATGTCCTCTTATGCAAAAATTTCTATCCATTATCATGTGCTTATTTGCACTACCGCTAGTTATAGGTGGCGGTTACTTACTTTATTTGGGGGGCAGTCCTTACTATGTGGTCGCCGGTGTATTGATGCTGGCCTCTGCTTGGTTACTGCTTAAACGCCAATGGTTGGCCTATGCCCTATATAGCATTTTTATTATAGGCTCGGTTATCTGGGCAGTATGGGAATCTGGATTCTATTGGTGGGCATTAGCAACTCGCCTAGGCTTCCCATTAATTTTCGGTCTATTGATGCTATTGCCTTGGGTGGCCAGAAAGATGGGTACTCAAAAAATCAAAGTATTAACTGGGCCTTCTAATAATACTTTACATAACGCTTCAGGCATTACTTCAAATACCCCTTTAAATACCTCTTCACCGCAAGCAACAGCAGACTTACCTTCTGCTAATGAAGGCGAACATAATGAGGGTCCAAAAAAATCAGCCTATTACTGGGCCTTATTGGCCAGTGTGGTGGCCGGTGCAGCGGTGTCCTTTGGTAGTATGGCAAATAATGCGACTGATAAACTCGGTGTCCTAGATTTAAAAGGTGACTCTGCTACCCCTGCTAATCTGGGAGATCCTTTATCGAACGGTCAACAAACTCCAGAGGGTGAATGGAGTGCTTATGGACGTACTGATTATGGCCAACGCTACTCACCCTTGACTCAAATTAATACTGACAATGTCAAAAACTTAGAAGTGGCGTGGCAAATTCAGACCGGAGATGTTAAGGGCCCTAACGATGTTGGGGAAACCACCTATCAGGCGACTCCTTTGAAACTAGGTAATGCACTGTATATGTGTACCCCTCATAACTGGGCGTTGGCTTTGGATGCCGATACGGGCGAGGCCTTATGGAAATTCGACCCTAAAGTAGGCGAGAACTTACAACGTCAACATCAAACGTGCCGTGGTGTCTCTTTTTATGCCGGTACCAACCCTCAGACCAGTATTACTACCGATATTAAAGCCCAAAAAGTTGAAGGCAATACCTTCACAAAAGCAACCACTCAGTGTGATGCAAAAATATTCATTCCTACCTCAGATGCTAAATTGTATGCGCTTAACCCTGAAACAGGACAGCGTTGTCAAGATTTCGGTAACGAGGGTGCGATCGATTTAATGCACAATATGCCCTTTAAACAGGCCGGTTATTACTACTCTACTTCTCCACCTATTGTGGCAAGTGACGTAATTATTGTAGCGGGAGCGGTCAATGATAACTATGACATTAACTCTCCTTCTGGGGTCATTCGTGCTTATGACGTGAATACTGGGCAACTTATGTGGAACTGGGATGCAGGCAATCCTGAAGACACTAAGCCTTTAGATATTAACGATCCAAATCAAACTTACAAAACTAGCTCACCCAACTCTTGGGCGATTGCCAGTGCCGATGAAAAATTAGGCTTAGCATATTTCCCCATGGGCAACCGTACCCCAGACCAATTGGGAGTATACCGCTCACCTGCAGAAGAAAAATATGCCACATCGGTGGTAGCTTTAGATTTAAAAACAGGCCAAGCACGCTGGGTACAGCAATTTGTTCACCATGACTTATGGGACATGGATACTCCGGCACAGCCAAGCTTAATTGATCTAAAAACAGACAAAGGTGTTGAGCCAGCACTTGTGGTACCGACCAAACAGGGTGATGTTTATGTGTTGAACCGCGCTACTGGTAAGCCTATTCTGCCTATCAAAGAACGTCCTGCCTCGCAGAACCATTTGATCAAAGGCGAGCATGCTTCACCAACCCAACCTTACTCTGCTTTGAGCTTTGAGCCTAAGCCGCTCACTGAAAAAGACATGTGGGGCGCCAGTCTTCTAGATCAGATGATGTGCCGTATTGAATTTAATAAACTCAATTATGAGGGTAGATATACCCCACCTTCTACTCAAGGTACACTGGTATATCCTGGTAACTTCGGTACCTTTAACTGGGGCAGCTTAGCGGTTGATCCTGAAAATGGCGTTATGTTTGGTATGCCAACTTATTTGGCATTCACCTCAAAGCTTATTCCTAAAGACAGCTTGGGTGATGTCGAAACCAACAAAGGTGAACAAGGGGTTAATGCTAATGAAGGTGCAGACTATGCAGTGGAAATGGGACCATTTTTATCTCCTTTAGGCGTTCCTTGTCAGCAGCCACCTTGGGGTACGATAGCAGCAGCTAATTTAAGTACTGGCGAAATTGCCTATCAGCGTAAGAATGGTACGGTACAAGACTTATCACCTCTGCCCTTGAAGTTTGAACTAGGCGTGCCGGGTATTGGTGGTCCTATCATCACCAAAGGAGGCGTCGCTTTCTTATCAGCAGCGACTGAAAATAACTTTAGAGCTTATGACTTAAAAACCGGCGACGTCTTATGGAATCAGCGTATTCCTGCAGGCGGGCAAGCAACCCCGATGACTTATCTAAACTCTAAAGGTGAGCAGATGGTGGTGCTTGTCGCAGGTGGTCATGGCTCAGTGGGCACTGAAATTGGCGATTATGTTATTGCTTATAAACTTGCCAAATAATACGGCTCATTCTTAGTAGTGAAATCATTACCACTCCAATAAAAAAAGGTGCCTTAGGGCACCTTTTTTTGAATGGGTTGTGCCGTTTTATAGATTGTTATGATTTATTAAAATCATCGATATTTACTTGAAACCTTAGCCACTAAGGGTCATATCATTAGGTACAGAATTGTTAAAAATAGCTATCAAAAACAACTATTAAAACAATCGGCAAAATTAAATTTTGAAAATAACCCTCAAAAAGCCCTTAAAAATAACTGACAACAATTAGTGGATACATTATGACTTCTATACCTCTTTCCTTTTTAGACCTTGCCCCCGTTCCTGAGGGCCAAACCACCTCTCAAGGTGCCTCTTATACTGTTAAGATGGCACAAAAAGCCGAAGCTGTTGGTTTGAACCGTTACTGGATGGCAGAACACCATAATATGCCAGGTATTGCCAGTGCCGCAACTTCAGTCCTGTTAGCGCACATTGGTGCCAAAACTGACAACATTCGCATTGGCTCAGGCGGGGTTATGCTACCCAACCATGCCCCTTTGGTAGTTGCTGAACAATTTGGCACCTTGCAGGCTTTGTACGGTGACCGTATTGATTTAGGGTTAGGCCGTGCACCCGGTACCGATGGTGCTACCTTTAGAGCACTGCGTCGTCAGATGCATGATGCGGACCGTTTCCCGCAAGATGTGCAGGAGCTTTTATTCTTCCTAGGCAAAGATTCAGACGATAGTCCAGTTCAAGCTTTCCCAGGTGCACACAGTAATGTGCCTATCTGGATTCTAGGCTCTTCATTATTTGGCGCCACCTTAGCAGCGAAACTGGGGCTTCCTTACTCTTTTGCCTCACATTTTGCACCACGCATGATGACCCAAGCTATTGCCACTTATCGTGAAAACTTTGAACCCTCACCTTATCTAGATAAGCCTTATGTGATGTTAGCGGCCAATATGTTATTGGCGGATGATGAGCAAACCGCGCGTTATCACTTTACCTCTGCGCAGCAAAGTTTTGTTCGTTTACGTCGCGGTGGTCGAGGACAGGTACCTGCTCCTGTAGAGTCTATGGAAGGTATCTGGAGTGCCCCAGAGCAAGCTATGGTTGAAGATGCGTTAGCAGTCTCATTCGTCGGTAGCGTTGGACGCGTCCGTCCTCTATTAGAGCACTTTATTGAAGAGCACAAGCCTGATGAGCTAATGGTCACTGCCAATATCTACGACCAACAGGCACGTTTGCGTTCTCTTGAATTGGTGCCTGAGTTAGGGGTGTTTGATTTAAAACCTTAAGCAACCCTTAATCAACCTTGTTCGCCATCCTGTTTGTGGCAATTAAGTGGCATTTTTGCCTGAGATAACATAAAAAAAGCCGATATTAATTTATCGGCTTTTTTTGA
The DNA here is from genome assembly GCF_020736705.1 of Psychrobacter sanguinis. Taxonomy (NCBI): domain Bacteria; kingdom Pseudomonadati; phylum Pseudomonadota; class Gammaproteobacteria; order Moraxellales; family Moraxellaceae; genus Psychrobacter; species Psychrobacter sanguinis. The sequence goes on along the minus strand of NZ_CP085990.1, from coordinate 1,908,176 downwards.
TTCAACTGTTTAATTTGAAAGGTTTAAGGTAATTTAATTTGATCAGTTTAAGGTAATCAGCAAGCCATCAAGCGACTAATACGCACAAAATTCAGCAGAACTGAAACCCGAGCCTACCATCGTAATTCTATGCTCGCCTTTTGAACGGGTGTAATACCTATAGTCGGAATCGCCATGATCGGCCAGTCGTCTGCCTTTGCTGTCTTTAACCGACTGAACATGGCCATCGGTATTGATAACCAGCTCTTGATTGGCACCTAGCGAGACTTTAAATACCCGCCCTTTACTTAGGTCACCTGTGTAACTTCCACAGTAGCTACCTTTTGCGAATACTACTTGGCTTGTGGGTAACGCTTGCGCAGTCAAAGACAGAGACATTATCACACCAACAAGACCAGCTTTTGCTATAACTTTAGATTTCATAATGAATACTCAGTGTAATAGGCCAAATGGCGATTAAAGGTGTGGTAAATGAAATACCTTCTCAAATCAATATATCACCGTATTCACTGACTTACAATATGGTTAAACCATTAGAGAGATTTAAATATTAATATATCATCGTTAAACATTATAAAACCTTAATAAACACAGAATTCGACCGCACTATCGATTCTGCCAACCATCTTAATAGTATGGGTGCTAGTATGCTTAGAATCATAACGATAGTTTGCCCCGCCCTTATCTTCCAATATCTCTCCTTGGCTATCTGTCACTGATTGCACATGCCCATCTGTGCTAATAACCAGTTGTTGATTGGCATTCATCTCTATACTAAACAGCGCCCCTGAAGTTAAATCTCCTTGATAAGTGCCACAGTTACTGCCCTTAATAAAGATAACCTCATGAGTTGGCATTGCCTGAGCAGTGACGGTTAATAACCATAGAGAGCCTGCCAAACAAAGCGACAAGCTGTTTTTTTTCATCATAATATAAGTATCACTATTGTGGTTTTAAACCCGTATTATTTTGCCCTGAATACGAATTTTGAGAATGGTATCGACGTTAAGAATTAATTAGTTTACATCCAGCCCAGTGCTCTTAAAGCCGCTGCCCCTATGGCCATTCCGAACAAAGATACGACGGTGGTAAACGCTAAAATATTGGCCGCTAGAATTTCGTTACCGCCCATGGCTTTTGCCATCACGTAACTGGCCGCGGCGGTTGGTGAAGCAACCATTAAAAACAACACCCCCATATGTACCCCAGTTAGACCAAAACTTAAGCCAACAAGTATCGCAACTATGGGCGCAATGACAATACGGCCAATACTGGCCTGCATCGATAACCCTGATAAATTAAGCATGGAGCGCATATCAATGGTTGCACCAGCGCATATTAAGGCCAGTGGTAAAGACACTGCTGCTAATAGCGCCCCTGTTTGAGTAATAACACTCGGTAATTCAGGTAACTCTAAGGTAGAAGCCAATATTTTATAACCAAAGGCGGCAATTAAGGCTAGAATCAGCGGATTGGTAAACAACTTCTTACTGATCATCACTGCGTAGTTTTCATGCTTTGCCACTTGCTTCGGATCAGCCTCTGGATCTACGGTAGTGCGACTTAGGGTAATCACTGCCAAGATATTAAATACCAAAGTAATAACGCCCATATATACCGCACCAATACTAAGACCTTCTGTGCCATAGGCATTAGCTACTGTGGCCAGACCAATGATGGCCATGTTGCTGCGAAAGACTCCTTGGACAAAGACGCCTTTATCCTCTGGCCGTTCTATAAAGTATCTGGCATAAAGCTCAGCACCAAAGTACAACAACAGAGTAACCGCCAGTCCAGCAGCAATCAAGTAAAACTGCTCACTAAAGTTCACTGTACTTTGAATCACACTAAAAAAAAGCAAACATGGCAAGGCATAATTGAATACCAGCTTCGAGGCTTGATCTATAAAGTCTTTACTTACCTGTCCCTTCTTGCGCATAAAAAAACCCAACCCCATAAGCATGAGGTTGGGTAATACAATATTTAAGGCAAAAAGGATGGCGTCAATCATTGCTATCTCATCTGGAATTTAGGAATATGTTATATCGTCCAGTTTAGCAATTATTATTGCTTAATTGAAAGCCAAAGCAATTGACAGTAAGCCATGCGACTTGATTAAGCTTTTAAAGCTACTTTTGCTTTTTTCTGTTTTTTCAAAGTCATACCAAGCAGTTGTATCGCTGCAGGTGTTACACCACTAATACGACTGGCTTGGGCCAAAGTAGCCGGACGAATGTCTTGTAGTTTTTGAACAATTTCATTCGATAAACCAGAGACCGCAGTGTAATCAAAATCAACCGGAAGCTCAGTGTTTTCTAAGCGCTTCATTTGATCAATATCTTCCTGCTGACGGTCAATATAACCAGCGTATTTGACTGAGATTTCGATTTGCTCACCGACATCTGCTGCCACATCCGCCCCTGTTATCGCCGCAATATCATCAAACCCAACATTAGGACGTTTTAATAAATCATAAGCGGTTGACTCTTTTGACAGGCTTTCACCGGTACGCTCAGCGAACTTTTTACCAAGCTCATTATTTGGGGTCGCCCAAAGCTCTTTAAGACGGCCTGACTCAGCACCAATCGACTCCATCTTATTCTGATAAGCCTCCCAGCGCGTATCATCTACCAAGCCTAATTTACGACCAATTTCAGTAAGACGCTGATCCGCATTATCTTCACGCAGCAGCAATCTATATTCGGCACGACTGGTAAACATACGGTAAGGCTCTTTGGTACCGTGAGTAATTAAATCATCTACTAATACGCCTAAGTAAGCTTGGTCGCGACGTGGCGTCCAGCTGTCCATGACTGGATTATCCTGGGTCGATAAAGCAGCGTTAATACCGGCTAACAGACCTTGCACCCCAGCTTCTTCATAACCGGTAGTACCATTAATCTGACCCGCAAAATACAGGCTATCAATAGATTTGGTTTCTAACGTCGGTTTGAGGCTTTGAGGGTTAAAATAATCATACTCAATGGCATAACCTGGACGGGTAATATGAGCGTTCTCTAAACCCGCCATGGTACGAATAAACTCTAACTGCACATCAAATGGCAAACTGGTAGAAATACCATTAGGATACAGTTCATGTGTGGTCAATCCTTCAGGCTCAATGAAGATCTGATGGCTGTCTTTATCAGCAAAGCGATGGATTTTGTCTTCAATCGAAGGACAATAACGTGGCCCTACCCCTTCAATATTACCTGAGAATAGAGGTGAGCGGTCTAGGTGCTGGCGAATGATATCGTGTGTTTTTTCATTAGTATGGGTAATAAAGCAGTTCACCTGCTCAGGATGCATATCGACATTGCCCATAAAGCTCATGACTGGCAATGGTGTATCACCTGGCTGAACTTTCATCACACTAAAATCAACGGTTCGCGCATCAATACGAGCCGGCGTTCCTGTTTTTAAACGGCCCACAGGCAGCTTTAATTCACGTAAACGCTCAGCCAACTTAATAGAAGGTTGGTCACCAGCGCGGCCCCCTTTTGAGTTGTCCAAACCAATATGAATAACACCGCCTAAGAAGGTGCCTGACGTTAGGACCACGGTTTTGGTGCGGAAAATAATACCGGTTGAGGTTACAACCGCACAAGCTTTGCCGTTCTCTACCAAGATGTCATCCGCACCTTGTTGGAATAAGTCTAGATTAGGCTGGTTCTCTAAAGTATGGCGAATGGCCGCTTTATATAAAATACGGTCTGCTTGCGCACGAGTAGCACGTACTGCAGCACCTTTACGGCTGTTTAATACTCGAAACTGAATGCCTGCTTTGTCAGTCGCCAGTGCCATAGCACCCCCTAGCGCGTCAATTTCACGCACCAAGTGTGACTTACCAATACCCCCAATGGCAGGGTTACAGCTCATCTGGCCTAAGGTTTCAATATTGTGTGTCAGCAATAAAGTCTGTGCGCCCATACGCGCAGCCGCCAATGCTGCTTCGGTACCGGCATGCCCGCCACCGATGACGACAACATCGTAAGATTTAGGATAAGTAATACCAGCGGTATTCGATGTGGAAGTTGATGACATAAAGACGCCTCGCCTGCTGTTCTCAGCAATTACTGAATAGGGAAATCACTCAAAAGATGACTCAATTAAGACCCCATCTTGTTAAGCCGCTACTCTAAAAATAGAGTAACAGATAATTATAACAAAATTAGCAGCTCATCTGTAGTCCATTAAAGCCTCAAATTTAATAGGGTTATGGGCTGCAGTGTGATAGATTGCCCTACTGACTAATAGCTGTAGTGGCTCTAGCTCTAGCGTCCAATAGCTTTCCAAAGCTATCAAATGGTTATCTATTTGTAGCTTTCATTGCCTTTGCTAGGCATGACTTGAAATAATGAGCAATAAATTTTCACACTCTACCTCTGTAACCTGACCATTAATAGGGTTACGCTTATGCCTCTTTACCGTACCGCACCTAGTAGTAACATCTGCGAATTACTGCTAATTATTAATAGTTACCAAATATTCTAGTCGTGAAATCAATTTTAGTTGTGAAATAAATATTATTTATATTTTGAGGACTGCATGAAAACCCCTATAAAAACAAAACTCGATTCTAATGAAAAACTGCCAACGAACAGTTCGAGAATATTCACTAAAAACAATCTATTGAGAAACCTACTTTTTGCTGGACTAGCTAGCACTGCATTGACCGCCTGTAACAGTGTACCTACCCCCTCATCTGAAGGTTCTTCTACCCACAGTACCGTTAATCCTACTGGCTCAAAAAACAACTCCAAGGCTGATAACACTAAATATCCAGCGGATGCCAGCCGTCATGAGTACCAGTTGAAAAATGGTTTGAAAGTGATTATTAAAGAAGATCATAGAGCACCGGTGGCCATGAGCCAAATTTGGTACAGTGTTGGCGCCACAGATGAGCCTGAAGATAAAGGCGGTATCTCTCACTTATTAGAACACATGATGTTCAAAGGAACTGAAAAGGTTTCAGGGGCAGATTTCGACAGACTAATCGCCAAATTTGGTGGTGATCATAATGCCTTTACCAGCTATGACTATACGGGGTACTACGAAATGTTCCCCGTTAACCGTCTTGAGCTTTCTTTAGAGCTAGAAGCGGACCGCATGACCAACTTACGTTTTGATAGCAAAGAGTTTGTAGAAGAATTTGAGCAAGAACGTAACGTGGTAATGGAAGAGCGTCGCCAACGTACGGACGACAATCCTCTAGCCAGAGCTTTTGAGAAATTCCGTAAATTGGCACTACCTAATAGTCCAAAAGGCGAGTCTGTGATTGGTCCTATGCAAGAAATTGGTAATACCGATATTAAAGACTTAGAACAGTGGTACAAAACTTGGTATGCCCCAAACAATGCGACTTTGGTCATCGTGGGCGATGTTGATCCACAACAAACGATCAAAAAAGTTGAACAATATTTTGGCGCTATTCCAAGTAAGCAGATTCCTGAACGTCCGTCAGTATTGCAAAAAGGCTGGCGCGGTTATCAACAACAAACCGTAAAAGAAACGGTCAATGTGCCTACCTTACTGATGGGCTTCAACGTTCCTACTCTGCACAGTGCTATGGCAACCGATGTTCCTAAAAAGGAAATCTATGATCTACTAATGATGCAATTCATTATGGACGGCGGCTATGCTGCTCGTTTTGAGAAGAACCTAGTGCGTGAACAAGGGTTGTTGTCTTCAATAGTATCTAGCTATGACCTCTATGAGCGTGGCGATGGTTTGTTTATGATTCAAGCCACGCCGCGTGAGGGAGTCACATTGGCGCAAGTGCAACAAGCAATTATGGATCAAATCGATAAGTTCAAGACTGAAACTATCAGCGATAAAGAGCTTGAACGTGCTCGAAATAATGCGGTAAATGGCTTTGTGTTTTCACAAGACAGTATGCAAGGCCAAGCCTATATGATCGGTAATTTACAGTCACGTGGTTTAGACGACCGTCTTATTACAACGTTACCTGACGAATTGGCCAAAATTAGTAGCGCAGATATTAATGCTGCCGCTAAAAAATATTTTGCTAAAGACAATCTAACGGTTATGTACGTTGAACCTATCGAAGCGACAAATACTAAGGCTCCTAGCAAATAAACGATATGGTATAAATGCTTATTTATCTGACAGGTAGAAACCAACAGTTAATAGATAGAAGCCTAAGAGATAAAAACCAATTAAAAAAGATTTTTAAAACTATAAAAACCTAATACGGATTTGATATGAAATCATATTTACAACCTTATTGTTATCTTAAGCCGGTCATTGTGGCCAGCTCATTATTAGCGTCTTTAGGGCTAACCTCAATCAGCGCTAGTGCCGCACCCGAAATGCCCAGTGGCGAGCGTGCAAAAGCTGATGTGGACATCACCCAACCTATTAAAGCGCTAGACACCTTATCTAGTTTAAAAAACAATGACAAACTGGACTTTTCTATTCCTAAATTCCAGCACTTTACCACCAGTAATGGGGTGCCTGTCATTTTCTTTCAGACCAATCAGCTGCCTATCGTGGATGTTGACTTGCGCTTTAATGCCGGTAGTGCCCGCGATGAAAGTATCCGCAAAAATAGCTTTGGTCTCGCCAGCATGGTAGCTGACTTACTTACCAAAGGCACAAAAGAGCTTGATGAAACTGCCTTTGCGGAAGCCACAGAGCAGTTAGGCATTGAGCTAGGTAGTGCCGCTTATAAAGATCAATTTGTGGTTAATTTGCGCAGTCTGTCTGACAGCGACAAACTAACCCCTGCTTTAAAGCTGCTTAATGATGTGGTTAACCAGCCAAGATTTGACGCTAAAGTCTTAGAGCGCAGTAAAGCACAGCAAGTTTTAGGTTTAAGACAAATGATGCAAAACCCGTCCTATCTTGCCAGTACTACCTTCAATGAGGCACTTTATGGCACTCATCCCTATGCTCATTCTTCTTATGGGACAGTAAAGACTGTTCCTACTATTACCACCAATGACTTGCAGCGCTTCCATGATACTTACCTAGTCGCCCAAAACGCCAGCTTGAGTATCACAGGTGATTTAAATTTGCAGCAAGCAAAACAAGCAGCTGAAGCAGTCACCAAAAACCTAGCGCAAGGCAAGCCGGCGCCAACTCTACCTAAACCTACCCCCATTAACAAAAGTAAATGGGTCCATGTTGATTATGACAGCGACCAAACCTCGGTCATTATTGGTCAACAAGGCTATAGCATCAGCGCAGATCCTGCCGAGCTTCAACGCAGTACTGACTTTGCTATTGGTAATGAAATACTGGCAGGAAGCGGCTTTAATTCTCGCTTAATGGGTAAAATACGCAAAGAGATGGGCTACACCTATGGAATCTATGGCAGCATGGCGGCGATGCAAGCTCCTGGTCCTTATAGCATTAGATTCTCTACACGTAATGAAAAAGCTGACGAGGCTATTAAAGCCACCCTACAAACGGTTCGAGACACATTGAAGCAAGGCGTGACTAGCGAAGAATTCAAGCTTACTCAAGAAAGCTTAATCAACAGCTACCCCATGGGTTTCTCAAGCAATGCCAGCATCAACGGCCTGCTTGGTGGTATCAACTTTAATAAGCTTCCGGATTCTTATATTACCGATTATATTAACCGCATTGAAAATACGGATGTCAAAAACGTAAACAAAACACTCAAAGAAACATTAACGCCCGATAAATTCATTATCGTTACGGTAGGTAAGCCAAATATCGCTGAAAACTCTGACCTTAAAAAGTTAAAGTAGCAAGTAGCTGGTGCTTAATTTACGCCAATCTTTAAGGGTTTTGAATACCTCTATAACTGAACTTCATGGATGAGCTTTAGGTGATAAGATACAGCTTTTTTAAAAACCTTTTATAAAACAGCTGCTATAAACGAAAAAAGACACCCATAATGGGTAATGCCAGTCAGTTAAGGCAAAAACTCAATAAAAGTAATAAAATAGCCTATCTAATAAGTAGATGGGCTATTTTACTATGAGACTACAAGACGCTATTAATGAGACGCATAAAAGGATTCCAGACACCCTAGAACAATTTAGTGAATTAATAGACCCTGAGTGGATACAGCAGGCTTTAGAATATACGGGCAAAGCGAGCATTAGAAGACGTAAGCTACCTGCCGAACACGTTGTTTGGATAGTCATCGGCACAGCTTTATATCGTAACCGTTCAATTTGGTATATCACAGAGCAAATGCGGCTTAATATAGACTCACAGGCCTGCGTACCCAGCGCTGTGGTACAAGCAAGACAACGCCTCGGGCATGAGCCTCTAAAGCAGCTATTTCATCAACTAAGTGCTCACTACCAAACAGAATCACGAGCCCAGCAGCAAGACTTCATGGGACTTAGCGTCCAAGCTGTAGATGGCGTCGTATACTCACTCCCATCCACTGATGAGAACCTTCAGCACTTTAGCTCAAGCAAAGGCAGAACTAAAGAGGCGCCCTATCCCCAAATGCGTTCGGTATGTCTGATCAATACTGACACGCATGAGATCATTGACACAACCCTTGCAGATATGGGTCAAGGAGAGATCACCTTAGCCCGTCAGCTAAATGTTCAAGACAACAGCATTACGCTCTTTGATAGAGCCTATTTCTCAGCAGACCTACTTATCAGTTGGCAACAAGCCCATCCAAACAGTCACTGGCTCATGCGGGCTAAAGATAATCTGCGTTACACTGTGATTGAAACCTTTAGTGAAGGGGACTACTTAATACAAATGCCCGTCTCTCCTCAGGCACAAAAGAAAAATCCAAACCTACCCGATACTTGGCAAGCTCGATTAATTGAGTGTCGTTATGAGGGTAAGACAAGACGATACATCACCTCTTTAATAGATGATAAACGCTTTACTAAGGATAAAGTGGCACAGCTTTACTTGCAGCGCTGGGAGATCGAGATGGCTTTTAGGGAAATTAAGTCTGATTTACAGCAGGGGCTGTTGTTAAGAAGTAAGCTGCCACAGCTTGTATTACAAGAATTCTGGGGGCTTATGATTGCTTATAATCTGATAAGACGTTTGATGCGATATATGGCTCTTAGAGCTAAGGTTAGCCCTCTACGAATTAGCTTTCATATGGCGTCTATTACGATTGTTGATCTGTTACGGTTTGCACCTTTACAGGCTGCAGGACTCTTCCCTAAGTTGTTAGATGCACTTTTAGAGGAAGGAAAATTGTTTGTTATTCCTGAACGCAGAAAGCGATCTTGCCCGAGGGTGGTTAAGGGTAAGCCACAAAAATATCCCAAAAAAAATACCAGTCAGCCTTAACTGACTGGCATTACCCATAATGGGTGTCTTTTTTTTATTGCTGTTTTTATTGACTCTATTATTTTTATCGACCCTATAGTTAGTAGAGGATCATTTATCAAAAAGTCTTTTATTGAACATGATTGTATTGAACATGATTGTATTGAACATGATTGTATTGAACATGATTTTATTGAACATTAATAGTCACGTCATAATCAATAGGACTATTTTGATATTCTATGCCTTTATAACTTAAACGAATCACATATTTATCAGATTGCGCTACCAAGTAACTGCCATTGGCAAAGTCATAATAAACAGGACTGACCAAATCAGCAGCAATATAACTTGGGTGCGTGTCTACAGATATTTTTTGTCCTTTTTCAGGATAAATATAATAATCACATTGTGAATCGTTCATCACTTCATTTTTACGAACTATCTTAGTAGACCCCACCGGTGAGTTCACCAGTTTGGGACATTTGTCCTTACGGGTAGCCGCTAACTTAGCTTTATCATTGGCGACAGACTCACCGATTGCCTGAGCTTCAAAATTAAAACTTGGCTCTGTATCACCGACTTCAATAGGTGCGATCGAATCTTTTTGATTTAATGAAGGGAGGTTTGCCACATCAATTCTAGGTAACCCTGTGTCTGATATGTCTTGCCATTCTTCAGTAGTAGAACTTTTATTAAACAAAGTATCGATTGGCTTACATGCAATAATAGTGGTGGCTGCAACAAAACAGCTTAATATAGCCAGATACGATGATGATCTTATATTCAAATCTTATGCCTCAAGTGATATGTACCTTCTTGCGCCTTTCAAATACTCAAAAACGGCTACTAACGTTAACTCAAGCAACACTTTCAGTATTAAATTCATTATAAATAACGACATTAATTAGGAGGGCATGCAAAGATAAGGTTTTCGAAAAAATGAGGGAAAGGAGTATTAAGCCACGTTTTACAACGCTTACTACTAATGAAGCATAGGTTGATAAGTGGCTCACTACATATTATACACTAATTATACATAAGTATTAAGAATTTTATCAAAAAATCGGTTGACTTAATTTAGGTACCTACAATAAGACCCTGGAGCTGAGTATTCTGCCCCCCAATAGCGATAGCCTTGAGTGTCTAAATGAATAGCGCCCGTGGAATATATACCCAGGCCAAAACTATAGTTTTGGCCTTGGCTTGACCAAAATTGACACAATCTATCTTGCATACTGGTTTTATACCAAGGCTGCCCTTCGTATTCAGGAACCCAGATATCAATAGCGCCATTGGTCATATGTTTACTGGCCCCTGCACCCCCTGCACAAGCATTTAAAGAAGGGGAACGATAAGTAGATCTAATTTCTGCTGTGGGCGGGATAACCCCCTGTTTCTTAAGATCATCGTAGAGTCTCAGTGTAGAGACCATATTCGACCAAAGCTCAGAAGGCGGTAATTGATACTGCTCATAACCACAACGATCCCAACTACGGGCTGTGGTCAATAGTTGATCAAAAGGAGGTATCGCAGGCTCACCAAGATAGTTAGCAAGATAGCGCTTATATTGAGCTACTTCATTAGCACGATACGGCGATAAATTTAACCACTGCACATAATTATAGTTGGTTTCACCAAACGTATTAGATTGTCCGTAATAACCAGGCTGAGACGTTCCACCGAAAGGACGTATATTGGTGTTTTGCTCAATAGTAAGTCGCTGCGATTGATAAGCCTGTTCACTTTGTCGGATTAGATTACCCAAGCGGTCTGTTTGACCATTTTGGTTAGTGACCACTTTATAAGTACGTTTATTGGCATTGGTAACGGGTTTTATGCTTCTTTGTTCATTGATATTTGCGCCTGGAGTTTCGGCCATTGTGGTACAACTGGTGGTTAACAGAGCAAGTGATGCAATGAGGCCTAAAGGGAGTTTCATAGTGCTTTTCATGGCTTTGTGATTTCCAGTAATATTATTATAGTAAAAGTATGTCACTCAAAATTAAGAAGATAAGACAGCCAAACGGATTAACGCCAGTTTACAAGATAAAAACCTCTCAACAAGCCTTAAAGTAACCTACTTAAAGTAATCTAATGGACTTAATATTTTGTATTCTGCTAAGTTAATGTCTCTAATCACCATTTAGCAATGACGTATTTTTTTACAATTTATTAGTCATTTACCAAATAGTGGATTAAAAAGATAGGACATTGATACTATCAAATTTGCCGCAGTCACGCTAAACTATAGCGTCTCACTTCTTACCAAACTATTGCTCATGTTTAGATAAATTGCTATTTAAATCTCTGCAATACTACTGTCTTTAGAATACTGAGCCAATATGATGGTAATAGAACGTAATTTTGAGCCATCGATCCTTAAAGTTAGAACGCCCCTAATCTCAATTTTTCTCCTAGGTTAGGCCTAACTTTAAGCTCACCATTCCCCTTTGCTAACTCAATAAAAACCGCCTTATGTCAAAGCAACAACAGTATCGATTTTCTCGGCAAACTCATCATTTTGGCCGGGACGACAGTATTAGTATCTGGGAACGCATTCATATTGACCCGTGGCTGATGCTACTGCTACTTACCATTAGCTTTATTGGATTGGCTATTTTATATAGCGCTTCAACCCAAGACGTCGATATGGTTATCCGTCAAGCCGTAAGTTATTTACTCGGTTTTACAGTGATGATTACGATGGCGCAGATTCCACCAGGTCTTTATAAAACCTTTACGCCGATTTTTTATGTCATCGGCTTATTTTCATTGGTTTTGGTAGAGATTATTGGCGAAGTGCGTATGGGTGCTCAACGCTGGATTGATATTCCAGGTTTTGGTAGCGTACAGCCCTCGGAGTTTTTGAAGCTTGGGCTGCCAATGATGTGTGCTTGGTATCTGTCTCGTAAAGATTTACCGCCGAATATCCCTACGGTGTTTGCCACATTGGCCATCATTATCGTGCCCGTATTACTGATTGCCAAACAGCCCGACTTAGGAACTTCTATCTTGGTTGCGGCCAGTGGTATCTTTGTGCTGTTTTTAGCCGGATTACCGTGGTGGATGATTGGGTCAGCAGTAGGCATGATGATACCGACGGTTTGGGTGGGCTGGACCTTTTTGATGCATGATTATCAGAAGCAGCGGGTATTGACCTTATTCAATCCTGAAGCTGACTTATTGGGCGCCGGTTGGAATATTACCCAGTCCAAAACCGCCATTGGCGCCGGTGGGCTTACTGGTAAGGGTTACTTGGAAGGAACACAATCGCACCTACACTTTTTACCTGAAGGCCATACCGATTTTATCATTGCGGCTTTCTCTGAAGAGTTTGGTTTGCTTGGGGTTAGCGTTCTTATTTTTATTTATTCTTGTATATTAGTTCGCTCATTCTATATTGCTGCGGTCCATGTCGATACCTATGGTAGATTATTGGCCGGCGCCATTGCCATGTCTTTTTTCGTTTACGTGTTTGTTAATATTGGCATGGTGGGCGGTATTTTACCTGTGGTTGGGGTACCTCTACCTTTGGTGAGTTACGGCGGTACGGCTATTATTACGTTAATGGCGGGCTTTGGACTACTGATGTCGGTTTATACTCACAATGTCAAATAATAAGTAACGAGATACTCCTATACAAACATGGAGTTAATTAACAGGATAATATCGCTGAGAATAAAGGGTGTTATCTGCTAAGCTGACTTCTAAACGACGCCTTATTACCGTAAATTGTAGTAAGGCGTCTTTTTATTTCAGCAATTAAATTTTTTTATTTCGTCAACTAAATGGCAGAATTTTTCATTACAAAAAGCTACGTTAAAAGCGACACTGATTGTCGTATAGAATCCTGTTAAACCTTATAACCACATGACTTAAGCCCCATTTTTGTTATCATAACTGTCTATGATCATTAGGATAAAAATATGGGTTCGATTAATTACGAAAGGCTACAAGGTAAATTAAATATTTTAGCAGATGCTGCTAAATATGATGTCTCCTGCTCCTCTTCTGGTAGTAATCGAAAAAACAAGGGTGGCAGTCTAGGTGACGCATCTAAGTCAGGTATCTGTCATAGCTATACCGAAGATGGTCGCTGTGTCAGTCTACTTAAAATATTACTAACTAATCACTGTATTTATGACTGTGCTTACTGCACTTCTAGACGCAGTAATGACACCCCAAGAGCTGCTTTTACTGTCGAGGAAGTGGTAGAGCTTACCATGCAGTTTTATCGCCGTAACTATATCGAAGGGCTTTTTCTAAGCTCAGGTATTTTTAAGGACGGTGATTACACTATGGAGCGCTTAGTAGAAGTTGCTAAGCTGCTACGCACTCGAGAAGGTTTTAACGGCTATATTCATCTTAAGACCATACCTGGTGCTAGTAAGGAACTCCTGTATCAAGCAGGCTTGTATGCAGACCGCTTAAGCGCCAATATTGAAATCCCAACTAAATCTGGGCTGGCTTTACTAGCGCCAGAGAAGAATCATGCCCAGCTTCAAGCGCCGCTACAAACGGTAAAAGAAGAAATTATCACCATTAAAGAGAGCCGCAAAAAGTACAAATCGGCGCCTAAGTTTACGCCTGCCGGCCAAACCAGCCAAATGATCGTAGGTGCCAGTAATGAGACCGATTTACAGGTCATTCAGCTCTCCAGCCATTTTTATCAGAAATATGACCTAAAGAGGGTGTATTACTCAGGTTATGTGCCTATGTTATCTGACAGCCGCCTACCGGCTATTGGAACACCGGTGCCTATGGTTCGAGAAAATCGTCTTTATCAAGCGGACTGGTTAATGCGCTTTTATGGCTTTGGGGCTCATGAAATCTTAGAGCCTGAAGACCCTTTCTTAGATTTAGAATGTGACCCTAAGCTGGCTTGGGCCATCCGCCATCGTGAGCACTTCCCCGTTAATATTCAGACAGCCCCTTATGAGGTCATCGTCCGAGTACCAGGAATCGGGGTTAAAACCGCCAAAAAAATCGTCAAAGCTCGACGCTTCAACCAAATCACCTTGGAACATCTCAAAAAAATGGGTGCAGCGGTCAACCGTGCCAAATACTTTATTGCTACCACCGGTAAAAATGAGCATTTGGCCCATTTAACTCGGGATAACTTCCGTCAGTATGTACTGGCACAAACCCAAACTAAGTTTAAAGACCAACGCAGTGGTCAGTTGGCGTTGTTCTAAGCTTATTGTGATTGTGACGTTCTATTACCCTCATCTTTTGAGCATTCAACACCTAACATTTGAAACTTAATATTGAGCCTTAAGCTATGTCTCCATCAAGCCAGCTATCCGTTAATCAGCCTACCCTCATCGTCTATGAGTCTAGCTTTGAGGGTTGGTTAAGCGCTGTATTTTACGTGTATGAAAATAGGCTACAAAATCAGCCCTATTTACAGTTAATCGATATCGATGATTATCAGCCTTCTTTGATTGATACTGCCTCTTATGTGGCAGTCGATGATGCTAAGGCTCAGCGGGTATTAACTAAACTAAATAAGGTACTGGGGCATTCAGGTATGCGCCAATTGCTTTGGGGCTTTTTATCAGAAAAGCAGGGCATTGGGAGTGTGTTATTTCTAGTCGTAAAGTATGCTCTAGATTATCCCAATCGACAGGTACTGGAGGACCTAGGTAACCTAGCCGTGCTCGAATTAGCACAAACTGTCAAATCCGTCGGACGCGAGAAGCACCGTATGGAAGCTTTTGTACGCTTTGAGCACACCACAGAAGACATCTATTTTGCCCGTGTAGAGCCAGATTTTAATGTATTGCCTTTGATTGGTGAGCATTTCCGCCAACGTTATCAAGACCAACAATGGGCCATATATGACCTAAAGCGGGGTTATGGTATTTTTTATGACCAATCTAAAAGTGTGAAGGGTGAACCTGCTGCTCTACAAACGATTGTGGATGTCACCGATGAGGTACTCTTTAACCCCAGTAGTATTCATAGCGAGCAAGAAAAACAATATCAAAGATTTTGGCAAGGCTATTTTGCCAATGTTAATATCAGTGAGCGCAAGAACCCTCGCTTACACAAGCAATATCTACCTCAACGCTACTGGAAGTACCTCACCGAAAAGCAAGTACTGCCCAATGCAGAACATCTTAGAAAATCTCGCTAACCTCGACGTTTAGACAAATTTAACAGGTAACTTGTTTTTTAGCGCATTTTACCTGACAATGTGCACACCCTATTCTGTTATTACTCCTTAACCTGTCCAGATGCTACTATGAAAGTGATGCGCCTGCTCTCCTCTTTAAAGCACGACGAATCCGAGCGCGGAATTTTTCATCTTGGGCGTGCATTGGTAAAAAGAGGTCATACCTCAATTATTGTATCCTCTGCTGATAAGGAACACGAATTAGTCAAACGACTAGAGCGTGATGGCAATATCTACCACCAACTGTCTCTTGAAAAAAAATCTTGGATGGCTCTTCGCCAAATTTGGCCTTTGCGGCAGCTCATTGAAAAATATCAACCTGACATTATTCATTTACACTCACGCACCCCAGCTTGGATTTTGCATTGGGCTCTTAAAGGGGCCAAATTAAAGCACAAACCCAAGTTAGTCTCCACCATGTATGGGTTTTACCCCCTCAATAACTATTCTCGCGCCCTACTCAATGTAGACTGTACCATCACTGTTTCTGATAGCGTAAGCGAATATTTATTACAGGGCATAAAAGAAGTTAAAAAACCGCCACGCTCAATCATTCGTATTTATCGTGGCGTCGATACTCGTAACTTCCCCTACCGCTACAACCCTTCGGTTTATTGGATTCATCGCACTTTTGCTGAATATCCTGAGCTTGAACACAAAAAATGGCTACTATTCCCTACTGTTATTGGCCAAGAGTACGGTCAAGAATGGCTCATTGATATCTTGGGTAATCTCAGTGAAGACTTTCCCAATTTGCATATTATCATTATGGATGAGGACTCTCGGCGCGATGTGGTACATGAAGAGTTTATGCAGCGCGTCAATGCCCTTGAACTAAGAGATAAGTTTACCTTTATTGGGACCAAGCGTAACGACATGAGAGAATGGTTAGCAGCCGCCAACCTTGTATTGGGATTGGCCAACCAACCTGAATCCATTGGTATTAATGTGCTGCAAGCCATTCACTTAGGTACACCCGTCGTGGGCTGGAACAAAGCTGCGTTTCATGAAATTTTGAAACCGCTTTACCCTCAGGGTTTGGTCAAAGAAGAAACTGCTTATGCCTTGTGCAAGGTCATTCGCAATCAGTTAGAAAACGTCATGCGTCCTCCCATTACTGATAAATTCACTATGCAGCAAATGATTGATGAGACCCTAGCAGTCTATCGTAAGTTAGACGACTTAAATCAATTAGAACAAAAAGATGCGTTGGTCGAAAAAAGACAAAAAAAGAGAAGGCGTAACAGTTCTGACGTGTACCAATCTTAGATAGACTAAGATAAAATAAAATAGGTAAGCAAAAAATAAAAAAGAAAAAACCCAAGTCTAGGGCAGAGACTTGGGTCTTGGGGCGCGATTTTACTTGTTATTATTATTATTTCCTTCAGGCTATTCCTTAGCCAGAGTTTTACGTAAACTTTATATAATTTCATCTACAGGGCAATAGACTACGTTATATTTGCTGAAATATCCTAACAGCTCATCTACATAAAGTAACCAACACTGCTATCCTTGCTATCCTTGTGTTGATGAGTCCATTGTATGCTGATCACCTCCCTGTGCCTAGCAGGCAAAAGCCCATTTTCACGTAAGCATATGCTTACATGAAAATGGGCTTTGTTAGTTTAATGCTAAATACTTAGTTAAACTAAAGTGATAAGCAGACTTGGACACTCTAACTTTGTGGCTGCTGTTCTGCCTGATTTTGCTCCGCCTGCTCTTCCTCAGCATGTTCTTTTGAGAGACGCTCCCCTTCCTCTTTGCCTTCCTCAATTTTAGCCGCAGTTTCTTGCTTGTCCTTGGCGCTAGCTTCAGTGGCATTTTCTGCCTGTTCAGCTTCAGCACATTGCTCATACTGCAACGTGGTCATAACTGGAAAATGGTCTGAGCCTATAGAGGGTAGCCTTTCAATATCTACTAAGGTAAAGCATGGGCTATGGAAAATATGGTCGAGTGCCCAACGTAAAATGGGATATTTGACATGGAAAGTATTGATAAAAAAACGCCCAATACGCGGATCTAGTAACCCAGATATACGCTGGAACATCAACGTTGTTTTTGACCATGCCACGTCATTTAAATCTCCCGCTAATATCGCCGTTTGATTGTTCTCATTGATATGTCGCCCTACCATGAGTAACTCTGCGTCGCGTGTGGTCGATTTATCAGCCTCTGTTGGGCTCGGCGGCATTGGGTGCAAACAATACAACCAAATAACCTCTCCATTGGTCAAGCGCACTTGGGTATGTATGGAAGGGATGTCATCAATCAGCAGATATTTAATCTCAGGATCAATCAGCTCAAGCTTAGAATACAGGTGCATGCCATATAAATTGTCCAATGGCACCTTAACACTATAGGGATAGTCTGGCTCTATTACGCTTAGCACATCTTCCCATTTTTGGTCCGATTCCAAAGTGATTAAAATATCAGGCTGCTTTTGCTGCACCAAGTTAACAAGAGCTTGCGTGTTGTTATTGGGCGTCAACACGTTAGACACCATCAGCTTAACCTGAACCGGATTGGCCATGGGCATCGCTTGACGTACCTCTTGTTTCCATAGCCTAGTGTACGGCAAAATCATCCGTAACTGGAATCCTATAGCGCCTATCAACGCTAGCATCAGTGCTATCTCTGCCATCTGCCACTGAGGTGTCAATATCAACAAGCCAATCAAGCTGGCTAATCCAATAAATAAAATCTGTATTCTTGGAAAATCAACCCCTCTTATCCACCAATGATCTAAAGGCAACAACCCCCATACGCTGGCAAAAATAACCAAGCCGGCCAATATTTGAAACATAAGATAGAGTGTATCGAGCATAGCGTACCAACTTTAGCGAAGTAAATGAAATTACATAGGGCTTATTTCAGCTTATTAAAAGGGTTCTCTTTAGTAAGATAGGCCTTATAAAGCAGCACAATAATACAGAGATTGTAGCCAATATATAATTAAAATAGTAAATATATCTATTGCTTAAATTTTATAACAAAAAAATTGTTAAAAATTAAAGGTCAACTCTTGCAATTTGCGACATATCAAGGCAATGTAAACGGTTGCATATCAGATATTTAGCCAAAACGCATTTGGTCATTTGTCCCAGTATTGCAAAACTGAATAGTAAAACTGATACTGCAAAAACAGATACAGCTTTGGTTGTTAATAACTGACTAGGCTTATTTGAGCCTAATGTTATTAATCTAATAAATAATTTTAGCTAGAGACACAAGGGATATATTCATGAGTCAATTAAAAGTGGGTCTTGTTGGATGGCGTGGCATGGTCGGTTCTGTGCTAATGCAGCGTATGGTAGAAGAGAATGATTTCGCTAATATCACTCCTATTTTCTTTTCAACCAGTAATGCTGGTGGTGATGCTCCTACCTTTGAAGGTATTAAACACACTGACGCCAGTGCCAAATTAAAAGATGCTCATGATATTGAAGCACTAAGCAGCTGTGACGTGATTATTACCTGCCAAGGGGGTGATTATACCACTGCAGTACATGGCCCATTACGTGATTCTGGCTGGACAGGCTATTGGGTAGATGCAGCAAGTAGCCTACGTATGGAAGACAACAGTGTTATCGTTTTAGACCCTGTTAACCGTGCTGTGATTGATAGCGCCCTACAAAACGGTACCAAAGACTTTATCGGTGGTAACTGTACCGTGTCATTAATGCTAATGGCCATTGGTGAGCTATTTAATCGTGGCTGGGTCGAGTGGGTATCAGCGATGACTTATCAAGCAGCCAGTGGTTCAGGCGCAAATAACATGCGTGAGTTAATCAGTGGCATGGGCATGTTACATGATGCAGTAGCAGATGAGCTTGCTGATCCTGCCAGTGCCATCTTAGCCATTGATAAAAAGATTGCTGAGACTCAGCGCAGTAGCGACTTTCCTACTCAGTACTTTGGCGTGCCTTTAGCGGGCAGCTTGATCCCTTATATCGACAGCCAGCTTGAAAACAAACAATCTCGTGAAGAATGGAAAGGTGGTGTTGAAACCAACAAGATTCTAAACAATGAAGGTGACGATATCATTCCTATTGATGGTCTGTGTGTTCGTGTTGGCTCGATGCGCTGTCATGCTCAAGGCTTAACCATTAAACTTAAAAAAGACATTCCTCTAGAAGAAATTGAAGCCGCACTAAAAAACAGTGGTAATCAGTGGTTAGACTTTGTGGAAGACGACAAAGAAGCGACTATGCAGCGTTTAACTCCTGTAGCAGTAACAGGAACGCTAACAGTGGCACTTGGCCGCTTGCGTAAGCTTAAAATGGGTCCTGAGTATTTGGGTGCCTTTACGGTTGGTGACCAGCTATTATGGGGCGCTGCTGAGCCATTACGCCGTATGCTTAATATTATTCAACAATCGAAGGCTTAATCGTTTATAAGCGGCTTATATTTTGGGTAAACCTATTGTCTACACGGCAATGATTCATCCATAAGCTATTATCCCGATAATCAGTTGTACCGATAATCAGTACAAAAAAACCCCCAACTTTAAGTTGGGGGTTTTATTTTAAGCGTCACTTTTACGGTAATGACTGACTTATCTTATAGTAAAGACAGTGCCTGTACTAGCTAAATAAGGCACTAATAAAGACAATGATCACTCCGATAGGGGCCACGAACTTCGCAATAACCTGCCATAGTGACCAACTGCCCCCTGACAAACCAAGCTCTTGACGTACGCTGTCTTGATTCATGAACCAACCGGCAAACACAATGGCAGCCAGACCAGTGATAGGCAACATGAACTTACTGGTTAACTTGTCTAAGAAGTCAAAGATATTATTACCAAATATCATCACATCTGACCACATATTAAATGATAGTAACGCAGCAACACCCAATAGCCAAATTGCGATACTGGCTAAGATAACTGCTGTGGTACGATTCATAGACGTACGCTCTTCTAAGAACTCAATAGAAGGTTCAATCAATGAAATAGAAGACGTTAACGCAGCAAAGGTAATTAATAAAAAGAATAACGTACCTAAAATAGCGCCTGCCGTCATACTACCGAAGGCAATAGGTAAGCTCACAAAGATCAAACCAGGGCCTGATGCAGGATCCATACCGTGGCTAAAGATAATTGGGAAAATAGCCAAACCTGCAGCTAAAGCAATTACCGTATCCATAATAACTACGGTACGCGCCATACTTAACAAACTAATGTCTTTACCTAAGTATGAGCCATAAGTGACCATGATGCCCATACCCAATGATAAGGTAAAGAAAGCATGACCTAGAGCAGCAAGAAAAATATCTGAAGCGCCTTCACCAAATAATTTTGAGAAATCTGGGGTGAATAAGTAACTAACGGCTTCACCAAAGCCACCATTTACCACGTTATAACCAACAATGATAAATAGAATTAAAGCCAATAACGGAATCATAACCTTCGAGGCTTTTTCAATACCACCAGTTACCCCAAGTGCCACAATGCCACCTGTAATCAACATAAACACAGTATGCCAGATGGTCAAAGTACCTGGTGAGGCCAACATAGTGTTGAATACCCCTTCTACTGCGGCACCGTCTAGACCTGTGAAGTCGCCTGAAGCTAACTTGGTCATGTAATTGAGGGCCCAGCCACCAATAACACTATAGAAAGACAGAATTAGGAAAGCACCTAAAATACCGACAACACCCACAACCGCCCAATTACGACTTCGACCTTCTGAAACCGCCACATTGGCAAATGAATCCATTGGGTTACGTTGCCCACGACGACCAATCATCCATTCTGCTACTAAGATTGGAAAACCAATCAACGCGATACATACCAGATAAGCCAGTACGAAAGCAGAGCCTCCGCTTTCGCCGACCATGTAAGGAAACTTCCAAATATTACCTAATCCTACGGCAGATCCTACAGCGGCCATAATAAAGCCGACTCGTGATCCCCACTGTGCGTGATGCTGTTTATTTGACATTTTAACTCTCCAGCCCTCCAAGGCTATATTTAATCTGTCTTACTTCCTTATGAGACAGTAATTGAAATCGTTCAACACAGCCAAAATACTGGCCGCATAGTAAGATATGTTTACATGCTTTAACAAAGATAGTCTGTTTCATAAGAGAAAAATTGTCAAGCGACTTAAAAATAAAAAAGCCATAACTAAAAGTTATGGCTTAACGTTAAATTTTCTTACAATCAGTCTTTAGTGTTTCGAATTATCGAGTAATGCCGCGCTTACTGTTTACCAAGGATTGGATTAATAATTCAATTTTTGGTTCTTGCGGAAGGTAATCCTTGGTCAATTCTTCTATGACCTGTTCGGTTGTTTTCCCCGATTTAAAAATTAGTTTATAAGCGG
Source organism: Psychrobacter sanguinis (assembly GCF_020736705.1). Taxonomy (NCBI): domain Bacteria; kingdom Pseudomonadati; phylum Pseudomonadota; class Gammaproteobacteria; order Moraxellales; family Moraxellaceae; genus Psychrobacter; species Psychrobacter sanguinis. The sequence goes on along the minus strand of NZ_CP085990.1, from coordinate 1,886,414 downwards.
CACGAAGCGTATTAATAGTCTCTTTAGACCACTGCTTGCGTCGCATGCCTTCAATATTTAGACCATGGGCAGCGGCAGGATTACCTGAAACCAACGTCATTGCCGCCACATCTTTTAGAATAACGCTGCCTCCACCAATAAGACTGTAGTCACCAATCTGACAAAACTGATGGACACCTGCATTACCGCCGACGATAACTTTATTTCCAATATGGACGTGTCCGGCTATCCCAACATTATTGGCCAATACATTACCATCTCCAATGACACAGTCATGCGCCACGTGGGTATTCACCATAAATAAGTTATCACTGCCTATTTTGGTAATGCCATTATCTTGGACAGTGCCTCTATGAAAGCTACAAGCTTCCCGAATTGAGTTATTGTCTCCAATTTCAAGCCATGTTTCTTCACCCGCATATTTTAAGTCCTGACAGTCCTCACCTATGCTGGCAAACTGAAAAATTTCATTGTTTTTACCAATGCGGGTATTCTTGGTAATCACCACATGGCGAAGTAGCTTAGTTCCTGCATCAATAGTGACATTATCGCCGACAATACAATAAGGTCCAATCACAACTGAGTCATGAATTTCAGCTGTACTTGAGACAATGGCAGTGCGGTGTATTTGCGTCATTAAAAAACCTGTTATTTTTACTATAAGTGAATTTTACAAGAGTTTGTTCGGCGGTACATTACGTTTTAGAGGTTGTGTCTTGGCGCATAATCATCAATTGTGCACTGGCCACCAATTTATCATCGACATAGGCCTTACAATCAAATTTATACAGATCACGCTTTTGTAACATTAGTTCAGACTTTAAGACCAATTGATCACCGGGAAGTACCGGGTTTCTAAATCTTACTTTATCCACCCCAGCAAACAAAAATAGATAGCCATCTTCAGCAGTAACCCCTTGAGTAATAAAAGCCAGTATGCCCGATACTTGAGCCAAGGCTTCAATAATTAATACTCCAGGCATAATGGGCTGCTCAGGGAAATGGCCTTGGAAAAAAGGCTCATTAATGGTCACGTTTTTGTAGCCAGTAATCCATGAATTTGGCGAACAACCTGTCACTCTATCGACCAGCATAAAAGGATAACGATGCGGTAAATATCGCTTGATTTGTTCAAAACCCATTGGCAAAGTGACCGAATTAGTCGACAAAAAATGCTCATCTTCTGTGGTCATTTGCCATTGCTTTTGTTCAGTACTAGTCGTCTCTAGGCTTGTAGCAAGTCCTGAGTTTGAACTATCACTATTTTGAGTCATGAGCTGTCCTTACCTAAATAAAATAAAGCACACTATTTACGAATATATGATTTAAAATTATCTGTTACTTATTTTTTGCCTAACGCTCGAATTTTAACCATGGCTCGACGCCAGTCCATCGCAGGCATTGAGGTTACTCCTGACGAGTAAACGCCAGGCTTTTTAATAGATTTACTGACTAGGGTCATTCCAGTTAGCACCACCCCATCGGTAATCTCTAAATGACCAGCAATACCGACACCGCCGCCGATCATACAGTATTTGCCAATAATTGCACTACCAGCGATGCCTACTTTCCCAGCGATGGCCGTACCTGCCCCAACTTTTACGTTATGACCTATCTGTACTAAATTATCAATGATGACGTTGTCTTCAATCACCGTATCGTCAATAGCGCCTCTATCGATACAGGTTTGACTGCCAATACGGACATTATTGCCAATAATAACCCGTCCTAGCTGTACAATGCGCTCCCAGCCCTCTGTCGCTGTATTGGCCATAGGGGCAAACCCAAAGCCTTCAGCGCCTATACTTGCTCCAGCATGAACCCGTACTGCGTCGCCTAATTGGCAGCTATGACCAATATAGGTATGGGGATACAAAGTACAATGCTCTCCAATAGAAACCTGCTCAGCAATATGTACGTGAGACTGCAATTTGCTACCTTTCCCTATTTTAGCCTGTTCTGCAATCACGCAAAAGGGACCAATATAGACATTGTCACCCAACTCTGCAGAGTCTGCAACTTGAGCGGTCGGATGAATAAAGGATTGATCTTGCTCATTACTAAAACTTCTAGCAGGGTCGAACAGATGAGTGGCGCTGGCATAAGCAACATACGGTGATGCCACTACAAGCGCTATACTGTTTGCAGGTACTTGATCCGCATTCTCTTCAGAGATTAATATCACAGCCGCTTTGGTATTTGATAAGACTGAAACATAGGCCTGGTCTGATAAAAAACTCAGCTGAGTGTCAGTGGCCTGATCCAAGCTGCCAATACCGGTTAAGCAGGTTTGCAATTGAGAAGGACTTAAATCTTCCTGATTTAAGATAGGTTGTCGAACCGTTATCGCTGAAATCACATCAGCTAGGCTTACGGTAGGGTTAGAGAGCGTCATAAGTTGGGTAAGTGTCCTTAAACCTAAAGTATGGCTTTAAAACATTGCCTTTGACTAGGCTTATAAAATAAATAGGGTTAATATCAACCTTAAACGAAAGCCCAAAGTTACTAACTTTGAGCTCATATAAAAGGATCACAATAAATGACTGTGAGGCGTTATGCTCTATCGGTCTGCTCTATTGGTATTTGGATTACAGAATCATCAACCCTATAGAGCAGTTTCCATTCAAACTAGAAGATACGATTTACTTAGACTAGAAAGTGCTACCAATCTGGAATTGTACTTCTTCTGTCTTATCCCCTTTCTTATCACCAAACGGCTTAGCATAACTTAATGAGATAGGACCAATTGGGGTAAACCATGTAATACCAGCACCAGCACTGTATCTCATTTCATTGTCTTGAATTAACAAAGGCGTACCATTAGGATCTTCTTTAAATGAGTTTGATGTCTCGTCAAATCTAACTTTTTTGTCTTCTTTGTCTGTGGTATCAAAGACTTGACCACCTTCAACAAACAATACTGGACGGACTTGATCTGCCCAATCACCTTTAAACGGCATAGGTAATACTAATTCTGCACCAATAGTGGCCAGAGCATTACCACCCACTTCTTCACCCACCGCATAACCATAATCTTTAAGGTTTTGGTCATATCTATCCATCTGCAGATAATAAGGTGAACGTGGACCTAAACTTGATGATTCATAACCACGTACTGAGCCATAGCCGCCTGCATAGAAGTTTTCATAGAAAGGTAGGTCATTACCATAACCTAACTTTGCATAGCCTCGAGCAACGAAGTCTCGGCCTAATGGGTAATAAACGTTGCCTTTATAAATTAGTTTTTGGTACGTTTGATCGCCAAAACCTAGAGTAGCATTAACCGTATGGTTCATACCTTTGGTCGGGAACACCGGACGGTCTAAAGTACTGTAATCCCAGCCCAGTAATAGACTGTAGGTATTGTAATCGTTTTTGAAACCACCCACTAAGTCTTGTTGAACAGGATCGCCATTTGGATCAAGCTCAACATTTCCGTCTGCGTCTAATTTATTAACTGAATATCTTGTTACCTTACCATCTTCTTTTAACAGGTCATAAGCGTTGGAGATACCCATATAACGGCCACCACGAACTTCTGTATTGTCGTAGTTAAACCCGGCACTAATACGCTTGGTCTCATCGATAGGATAGCTATAGTTTAAAGAAGCTCCATAAGAATCCGTCACATAGTTACTTACGTTACGGTCATCGAATTTGGTTTTTCTATAATAGCCACTAATCCCCTGCGAAACGCCATTTTCAGTGAAGTAAGGGTCGGTAAAACCTAAACTATAAGAATCTCGCGTTTCTGAACGTGATAAAGCCGCATTAACTCGGTTACCCGTTCCTAGGAAGTTTTTCTGACTGAAATCTAATTGGAACGTTACCCCGCCACTTTGTGAATAACCTGCAGCGATGGTTGAGCTACCTGATGGCTGCTCTTCAACGGTAAAGTTAACATCCACTTGGTCTGGCGTATTTGGTACCGGCTTAACGTCAACGTTAACCCCTTTGAAGAAACCTGTGCGCATCAAACGTACGCGTGAGTTTTGAATTTTGTCGTTTGAAGCCAATGCGCCCTCTAGCTGACGCATTTCACGACGCAGCACTTCATCTTCAGTCTTGGTGTTGCCGTTAAAGTTAATACGACGTACATAGACCGGACGTGCAGGATCAATGAAATAATCGATATCTACAGTTTTAGTTTCTTCATTAATACGAGGAACGGGGCGAACCTGAGCGAAGTAATAGCCGTCATCCCCATATTGATTTTTAAGCGCAGTGGTTGACGCCTCTAACTTAGCTTGTGAGAACTGCTCACCTGGTTTGAAAGCAATACTTTGCGCCAGTTTCTCTTTATCGTAAGTAGGATTGCCTAAGAAGTTGGCTTGGCCAAACTTATACTGCTCGCCTTCTGTCACGCTGACTTCGATGAATACTTTATCTTTAGAATCATTGATATTTAAAATAGCATTGTCAACGCTGAAGTTAACAAAACCTTCGTTCATATACATTGATTTCAGGTTTTCTAAACTGGCAGCCAGTTTTTCTTTGGCGTAACGGTCTGATTTAGACAGCAATCGAGTCCATGACGACTCTTTTACCGCAAACACATCTTTAATATCTTCATCACTAAAGTGTTTATTACCAATAACGTTGATATCAACCACTTTCGCCGGTTTACCTTCGATAAAGCGTACAGTTAGCTTGACACGGTTACCGTCTAATAATTCTTGGTCTACTTCGATATCACTGTTGTAATAGCCTTGACCAATATATTGCTGTTGTAGCTCATTAGCTACGTTTTGAACCGTTGCTTGCTTTAATACGCTACCTACTGAGATACCAGCGTATTTCAGACCTTCCTCTAACCCCTCTTTAGGGATAAGCTTGTTGCCTTCAAAGTTGACTTCAGCCACGATAGGACGTTCAGCCACATAATAAGTCACACGGCCATTTTCATTCTTAGCTTGAATGTTTGCAAAGTCGCCTGTGGCATATAATGCTTCGATGCTATTGGCTAAATCTTGTTCGGTAACCACCTCACCCACATTGGTTGTCAGTAGAGGATATAAGCTTTCAGGAGTTAAACGTTGCAGTCCCACAAACTCGACATTGGTTAGGACATTATCAGCGGCTTGTGCCGATACGGCCATAATTGCTGCAAAGGCAGGTACTGCTATTAATTGTGACATTTTAAATAAAGACGTTTGCATACATACAATCCGTGATTCAAAGAACGTGCTAAAAGTAAGGTAGTTTAAAAATTTATCAACCACTATATTTCATAATGGGGTCATGAGCTTATGTCTATTTTACAAAGATAAGAGAAAGAACCGAGTCTTACAAATACATCGAGTGCTGTCTCGACATACAACCTCACTTTGCCTTTAATATATAAGGTTAGTGCAAAACAATCATAATGTTAATGGGCTATAAGCAACAATTTAAGTTATAACCAACTATTTAAAGCTATAAAATTAATAAAATCCAGTATTTTTGTTTAAAAATAGCGACTAAAGTCATTTGTAATGGCCAAAATCATAAAGCCAAGAAGAAATAAGAAGCCGATATTAAAACCGATGATCTGCATTCTCTCAGACACAGGGCGACCTCGAATCAGCTCAATCAAGTAATAGAGTAAATGACCGCCGTCCAACACAGGAATAGGTAATAAGTTTAAAACGGCAAGGCTCAAGCTAATAATACCGGCATTGGCCAATACCTGCTCCCAACTAATCTCGAAGCTTTGTTTACTAATCACAGCAATGGTAATCGGACCTGATATATTGTCTAACCCCACTTTACCGGTGATCATTTTACCCATAGAGCTTAAGGTCATAGAGGCTAATTGACCTGTTTTGGCAAAAGCTTTACCAATCGCAGTCTTAGGGTCGTAGGATACCATCGTTTTATAGTCATCTGGTACTACAATCTCGATAGGATTAATTCCTGCCCCAATTTGACCATAATGTTGACCGGCATTGCCTTTTTTACCTTGAGGCATGATTTGCAAATCAATCTCACGGCTCTGACCTTGCTCATCTTTTCTAAGGACAGTAAAAGTCAGTAGCGTTTCAGGATTGTCTCTGATAATACGGGTAGCAGCCAACCAATCATCTACAGGCTGTTTGTTGATAGCGATAATTTTATCGCCCACTTTCATGCCTTGACGTATAGCAGCACCATCTTCTGTTAACTGCCCCACTATTGGCTCGATATGCGGTTGCCAAGGCATAACCCCTAAGCTAGTTAAGGTGTCTTTACCCGACTGTTCACCCTGCATAAAGTTTTCAATGGGCACTTCAACATTCGTTACCGCTACTTTATTCGCCTCAACTTGTGACGCTTGGCGATAATCTGTAGTAGCATTGACGGCTGTAGGGTCAGTCGCGGATTGTTGCACCTTGGGATTAACTGTTTCTAAAGACACAGCAACTGTACCGGTCTCTCCCATACGATCGGCTAAACGGTAATTCACCTCTTCCCAAGTCTGTACTTGATGACCATCTACTGCAACGATTTTATCGCCTTTAGGTAGATTGACAGCGGCGGCTGGTGTGTCTGGTAAAATCGAACCAATACGGGTGTTTAACTGCTCGCTTGGAACTAAAAACAATACCCAAAATAAAGCGATGGCAATGATGAAATTCATTACTGGACCGGCAGCGACGATGGCAATCTTTTTCAACGGATGCTGATTATTAAAAGCCAAGTGCTTTTCTGCTTCCGCCACTTCTCCTTCACGTTCATCAAGCATTTTGACGTAGCCGCCAAGTGGCAAAGCTGAGATACGATAGTTGGTACCTGTCTTTTTACTGGTCCAACTGGCAAGCTTAGGGCCAAAGCCAATAGAGTAAGTCAGAACCTTAACACCGCATAATCGAGCCACAATATAGTGTCCCCATTCATGCAGGGCCACTAATGGTCCTAAAATGGCAGCAAAAGCCAATAAGAATAGTGCCAATGTCATTAACTGAGACATTGCGCTACCTCTTTTTGAGCTTGAATTCGAGCTAATTTATCAATGGCCAAAATATCATCCAACGTTTTAATACTACCTCTAAAATCCCGATCAACGCTTTGATTGGCACTAGATCGCTGATGCATAGTGTCTAATACTCGGCCATTAATCAAGGCAATGTCGGTTAAGGAAACTTGCTCTTTTATAAATGCCTCTACCGCAATTTCATTGGCAGCATTTAAAGCAATAGTTGCCTCTTGTCCTGATTGCATCGCCTCTCTTGCTAACTTTAAACACGCGAACTTTTCCAAATCAGGTTTGATAAATTCAAGAGCAGATAGCTGATACAAATCCAGAGACTTCACCCCAGCAGTGATACGTTTAGGATAAGCCAAAGCATGTGCGATTGGGGTACGCATATCGGGACTGCCCATTTGTGCTAAAAAGCTGCCATCACAGTATTCAACCATAGAATGGACGATACTTTGTGGATGGATAACCACATTGATTTGCGACTCAGCTAAATCAAACAAATGGCAGGCTTCAATAAGCTCCAGACCTTTGTTCATCATCGTAGCGGAGTCGACCGATATCTTCTGACCCATTGACCAATTAGGGTGTTTTACCGCTTCACTGACACTGGCTGTCTGCATTTGCTGCAAACTTTTATATAAAAATGGTCCGCCTGAGGCCGTTAGCCATAGTTTATTAATGCCATAGCTGGCATCATGGATTTGGGTGTTGTGTTGTTGCACCTCAGGAGGTAAGCACTGAAAAATAGCATTATGTTCTGAATCTAATGGCAGTAAGGTCGCCCCATTATCTTTAACCGCCTTCATCATCAGGCTACCAGCCATGACTAAGGCTTCTTTGTTGGCAAGTAATATACGTTTACCTGCCTTGGCTGCGGTTAAAGTAGAAGCCAATCCTGCTGCACCCACTATGGCCGCTACAACGGTATCTACCTCGGTATCTGCAGCAATATCATCCAAACCCGCTTGACCACCCACCACATCACAAGTCAGATTGGCTTGCTGCAAACGTGCGGCAAACTCATCCACCTTATCTTCAGGGACGGCCACTCTACTCGGTTTAAACTGCTGACACAGCTCAAACAACTTGTCCAATCGACCATGACCTGACAGGGCATAGACTTGATATTGTTCTGGATGATCCGCCAATATAGAGAGTGTGCTGTCACCGATTGAACCGGTGGCGCCGAGTACGGCGATGCGTTGGGTCATAATTTTCCTTTAAGCCATTGCGAGTTTTAATATGAATACTTGTGAGGTTATTAGGCTTGTATAATCGTTTTATTGAATTTCAGACTGCTAATTCACTTATAAGACTACTAATAATTTAAATTATAAGACAGCCAATAAGCCAAAATGTTGAAGCAACCAGAAGCCCAAGGCAAAAATCGGTGTGGCGGATAGCAGAGAGTCAATACGGTCAAGAATACCACCATGCCCTGGTAAAATAGTACCAGAATCTTTAACACCGGCACGGCGCTTTAGCATTGACTCAAATAAGTCGCCAAGTACTGAGGCCAAGATTGTCACTAACGACAAGCCAATAAATAGGCCTAATTCAACACCTGAAAGCTGAAGTTTATATAAGCTAATACCTAATACCACTATCATTCCAGTGATTAAGCCACCAATCAACCCTTCGATACTCTTGTTAGGAGACACATTCGGCGACATTTTGCGTTTGCCAAATTTTCGACCGACAAAATAAGCGCCACTGTCTGCACACCATACCAATAAGAAGACGTACATTAGCCACCAAGGTGACTGTGACCATAAGAAAAACATGGCACTAATGGCTGCAGTTAATATGACCATACCCATAATAGATAGGCGCTGACCATACCAATTGGTTGAGGTAGGGAATTTAATCACCCAAGATAGGGCCATAATCCAAATTATAACCGCAGCCGCCCACCATAGTGGCCAAGTGAAAGGAACCAATAAGGTCAGCATGGTGATGCCTAAAATCAATGCCACAAACAAAGAAGGAGTGCGCCACTTAGGCATCAATTTGGTCCACTCATGAGAGGCAATCACCACCCCAGTGGCTAATAAAGGAACGAAAAGATAGGGCGTATCACTAGCAAACATTGCGATCCCCACAATCAAGACCAAAATCAAAGCCGTCTTAATGCGTATCCACATACTAGGCACCCTCTTTTATGTTATTTATTTAATTTTAAGAAACGTGCTCAATTAAGGCAAACGTTAGGTTTCTGATTCTACTTGTTCGCTGGTTTTACCAAATCGGCGCTGACGACGCGAAAACTCAAACATCATCTCATTCAGCTCTTTGGCAGCAAAGTCTGGCCATAGCGTGTCTGTGAAAAACAGCTCAGCATACGCCGATTGCCATAATAAAAAGTTAGAAATTCTATATTCACCGCCGGTACGAATCAGCATATCCACATCAGCAACATCGGCCAACTGTACTTGTTGACCTAATGTCTCTACGGTTAGCTGCTCGGCGGTCATTTCACCTTGCTCAATTTTTTTGGCAAGTTGACGGGCAGCATTGGCTATGTCCCACTGACCCCCATAACTGATTGCAATAACTAGGGTCATGGCGGTAAAGCCTGCGGTATCCGCCTCAGCGTCTGCCATTTGTTGTTGTAGTTCTAGGCTTAACTGACTTCTATCACCAATAAATCTTAGGCGAATATTATATTTTCGCATGCGTGGTAGCTGCTCATTAATAGTGGCAGACAGCAGTCGCATCAGTAACGCCACTTCATCAGCAGGACGCTGCCAGTTTTCACTTGAGAACGCAAAAACAGTTAATACTTCAATACCTACCGCCACGCAGTATTCAACCAAAGGATCTAAAGACTCTTTTCCGGCAACATGACCTTGACCTTTGGCCATACCATGCGCTTTTGCATAGCGATTGTTACCATCCATAATAATGGCAATATGTTTAGGTAAAACCGCAGGAACAGGCAAAGAATCGTACGCATTTGAAGGGTGTGACTCAGTCATAATAGTCTTTATCTAATCATGGTGATGGGTTTTGGTTTTATTAGTCTGTAATTAGTGTCGATTTGGATTAGGCCATTAAATACAGACTCAATAAAACCTTATATAGCCAACCTAGCCTGCCCACTTAGGGTTCAAATGAACAGGCTAGACTTATTTTATTGCTTATACAGCGTCTTGAAAGTTTTAAACTTCCATTAGCTCTTTTTCTTTGGCTTCAAGCTTGCTGTCGATAGATGCAATGTATTTATCCGTTAGCTTCTGGATGTCATCGCTGGCACGACGCTCTTCATCTTCGCTGATTTCTTTTTCTTTCGCCAATTCTTTCACGTCATTTAGCATATCGCGGCGGACATTACGCACAGAAACGCGACTGTTTTCAGCTTCACCACGGGCCAACTTTTGCATATCACGGCGAGTTTCTTCGGTTAAGGCTGGCATAGGTACGCGAATCACATCGGCAGTCATTGGGTTTAGACCTAGATCTGCTTCACGAATCGCTTTGTCTACCGCTTGTACCATTGAGCGCTCAAATGGCTGAACCAATAAGGTACGAGAATCTTCAACGTTGACACTAGCCACTTGGTTAAGTGGGGTATCTGCACCATAGTAGTTTACCATCACGCCAGATAACATACCTGGGTGAGCACGGCCTGTACGTACTTTACTAAAAGCATTTTCCAACGCTTCTAGTGACTTCTTCATACGGGCTTCGCCATCTTTTTTAATGTCATTAATCATAATATTTTCCTTACTATATTATTTAATCTGTGAATAGTTTAAGTTAGTTAGTCAGTGAATAATTTAAGAAATTAATGGTTAATACGGTTATTCCAGAAATAGTCTATCCATTCTAAAAGCTCACTATCTGATTCAAAAAGCGGCTATTTTGTTTTTGCTATTAATGAAAAACTCGTGTGCCTTCATTTTGGCCCATAATAACGTTTAATAATGAGTTGGGCTTATTCATATCAAAAACCTGTAGTGGTACATTGTGTTCACGGCACAGAGCAATGGCAGTTAAATCCATCACGCCCAGTTTTTGTTCAAGCACTTCATCAAACGTTAAAGCATCATACTTTTTGGCATCATCATGGATACTTGGGTCTTTGTCATACACACCATCAACTTTGGTCGCTTTCAGGATAACACCGGCTTCAATCTCAATACCGCGTAGACAAGCAGCTGTATCGGTGGTAAAGAATGGATTACCTGTACCGGCAACAAAGATACACACATCTCCGTTTTTTAGATAACGAATGGCATTTCTGCTGCTATAGCTTTCAGTCACTTCACCAATAGGTAATGCAGACATCAAGCGGGTGTTGATATTACGGCGCTCAAGCGCATCACGCATTGCTAAACCATTCATGACTGTGGCCAACATACCCATTTGATCGCCGGTAACACGCCCTACCAAACCCTCTTTTTGTAACTGACTGCCACGATACAAGTTACCGCCGCCAACAACGATACCTACTTGCACGCCTAAGCCACATAAGTGAGCAATCGCTAAGCTCATCTTATCTAGTACAGAAGCGTCAATCCCCATACCTTGACCACCAGCCAAAGCTTCCCCAGATAGTTTAAGTAAAATACGTGAATACTGCGGATTTTTATCAGACATAAGACACCTTGGTATATTGTTTGGACTAATTTATTTAATCTTCAGTGACCTACTTCGGTTATCAGTTTAGTCATAAATTATGACCAACAGATTAGGTATAATAAAGAGCAAACAAATAGCTAAATAAAAAACTAAGTAAAAATAAAGCTAAATTCGGTAAAGTTTACCAAAAAACGCTATCTGCTTATAGCGCTATTTTGATACTTAGGCCGTCCCTTGCCTGCTTGCTCCGGCTAAAATCCTACGAGAGGCTATAAAAGACAGCGTCAGTTCTAACCTTTTGACCGCTATCCTTTAATTGTTACCCTCTATAAGAAGCGAACAAGTCATACTCACTGGCTTCATCTATGGTTACGGTAATCATATCGCCTACTTTCAAAGCGACCTGACCATTTTGCACAATATCATCGACATATACGTGGCCGTCAATCTCAGGCGCATCGGCGTAACTACGACAAATGGCTATATAATCTTCGTTGTCAATCTCATCGACCAATACCGTCATGGTCTTACCAACTTTATCTTGTAGCTTCTGCTCAGATATTTGCTGTTGTACCGCCATAAATCGCTCATAACGCTCTTTCTTCACTTCTTCTGGTACCGGATTAGGCAAGTCATTGGCCACAGCGCCTTCAATTTCTGAATAGGTAAAACAGCCCACGCGGTCAAGCTTAGCTTGTTTCAACCACTCAAGAAGATATTCAAAATCCTCTTCGGTCTCACCGGGGAAGCCTACCACAAAGGTTGAACGAATCACGATGTCAGGGTTAATTTCACGCCACTTTTGAATACGCGCCAACGTGTTTTCACTGTGTGCAGGACGCTTCATGGCTTTTAAGACACTTGGGCTAGCATGTTGTAGCGGGATATCTAAATATGGCAATAAACCACCACGATCGCCTGGCTTCGCCATAAGCTCAACCACTTTATCGACATGTGGATAAGGATACACATAATGTAGACGTACCCAAATACCTACTTTGGCCAGTGCCTCACATAAATCAAAGAACTTTGATTTGAGCGGCATACCATTCCAGAAAGTGGTCTTATACTTTAAATCTAGGCCATAAGCGGAAGTATCCTGAGAAATAATTAACAGCTCTTTAACCCCAGCTTTCTTTAGCGCCATAGCTTCATTCATCACCTCATCAATGGGACGAGAGACCAAATCACCGCGTAAGCTTGGAATGATGCAGAAGGTACAACGATGGTTACAGCCTTCTGATATTTTTAGGTAGGCATAATGACTTGGGGTCAACTTCACGCCCGCTAAGTCAATTAAATCAATCTTGGGGTCATAAGCTTTTTTATCTTTAATTGCTTGTGGCATTGGCGCATGTTTTGAGACTGCGGTAATGACTTCATCATAAGCATGCGCCCCCGTTACTGCGAGGACAGCAGGATGCATATCACGGATTTTCTCGGCATCTTTACCCAAACACCCGGTCACAATCACTTTGCCGTTTTGGCTTATGGCTTCACCGATAGCATCTAAAGACTCTTGTACCGCGGACTCAATAAAGCCGCAAGTATTTACCACTACCAAATCTGCACCCTCATAATCTGAGGCCACACGATAACCATCACGGGTTAATTCAGTAATGATACGCTCACTATCTACCAGTGCTTTAGGACAGCCTAACGAGACGAAACCCACTTTTGGGGCAACAGAAGAGCCTGTCACTGGCTGATTGGCTTGCTGTCCACTTTGCTCGACACTGCGATTTTGATTGTGGTTGGCTTTGTGGTGATAAGCACCTTGAGAAGTTGTGTCTGAGGTGGCTGAAGCACCTGGCACATAAATAGAAACGGAGTCCGCTGGATTTTTGCTTGGCATAGACAAATACTTTTAAGAATAGTGAATTGAAAGAGGATAGATTGAATGATTTGAGAGGCAGTGTTTAAACACTAGAATTTTGATGTGCATTGTACGAATTTTAGCACCGCTATACTAGCACCAATGCGTTATTCATGTATTTTTCATTTCAGTATTAAGTACTTTTGCTCCTCAATATTTGCACAATATTGGTTAATAGGACTCGTTTTAAACAGTTCTCGATCCTTATTTTATGGCAAAAATATTCCTATTTCCCCTATTCCGTCATACTTATTCCTAAAAAAACCAGTTTATGCTTCTTGGATGCACTAAAATGTATCAATACAAGTTCCTTATGCACTAATTTTGAACATTCTAAAGCGAGTTGAAATCGGTTAATAAGAAGACGCAGTGACCTTGAAACCATAATAAGCCCATTGTGAGCTGCTCTCGGCTTGGTACTAATCTTGCATCCTTATTACCATAGCTATTACAAGCTTGGTTATTCGTTCCTTTACTAATTTTATAAGTATGAATAAAGCCTAGGGTTATAGACTCTTATTTATTATTAACATAGTCAGTTTTTGTTTTATCCGTCTCACATTATAAAAAGACCTTATATGAAGCCGTTAAATGCCCTATCTATATTACAAAATCTGTATACCGGAGTCATCTGTGTCGCAGAGGATTTGACCATCCAATGGGTAAATAACCAGACTGAGCAACTGCTGTCGGTGAGCAAGTCTCGTTTAATCGGTCTAAATATTTTAGATGTCTTATTGCCAACCATAATCGACACCAAATCCCCAAAAGATAGCAGCAGTCAAAAACAAGACACGACTTCTAAAGCGCTCTATAAATCTGAGAACGAGATATCAGAGTCAGACAGTCAGGCGAATTTGGAGGCAGCTAGAGACAAACTAGAAACCCAATTTCATAATGCCAAAGCTTATCTACAGCCTTTTATTGAATACAGTCGCCATATCAGAGGCGTCTCTCATCCTTTATATGTTCATTACAGTGTCACGCCTATGAATCAACATGGGCAGTCTTGCTATATGATTGAGATATGGCAAGGAGACCGTCAAAGCCGGTTAGATAAAGAACAGCGGCTACAAGAGCAACATGACGTATCTCGTGAAATGCTGCGCTCAGTTGCACATGAAGTCAAAAATCCCTTGGCAGGTATTCGCGGCGCCGCTCAGTTGTTAATTAAGCAAACCCAGCACACGCCTGAAGAAAGTTTGGATAGCGAAGATACGGTGTTGGTCGATGCCAAAAAGCTCACCACCTATGCCGGTATTGTTATTAGCGAAACCGACCGCCTGACCAAACTTATTGAGCAGCTTTTGGGATCAAATCAGCTTCCCGAATGGCAAACCATTAATATTCATGAGCCGTTAGAGCATGTGTTACTGCTTACCCAAACTCAGTACCCACAGGTGACTATTAAAAGAGATTATGATTTGTCGCTGCCGGAGCTTACAGCGGACAAAAACCAACTTATTCAGGTGTTTTTAAACCTGGTGAACAATGCCTGTGAAGCTTTATCCGAACAGGATACAACATTATTGGATGCCGAATACCAACCTCAACTAACGATTATCACTCGAATTGAACATCAATACACTATTGGCCCGCGACACCACCGCCAAGTCATTAGAGTGAGTATCCAAGACAATGGAGCCGGTATTTCTGATGATTTAATTGAGCGTATTTTCTTCCCGTTAGTCACAGGCAGAGCCAATGGTACCGGTCTAGGCTTGGCATTAGTTCAGGAAATTGTCCATCGGCATGAAGGCAGTATTGAAGTCAGCTCCCAGTCTGGAGACACCCAGTTTAATGTCTATCTACCTTTACAAATAAGCAGTCTTCAATCCAATAATAGTCGTGACCTAAAGCCAAAAATTTCCTTTTAAAAATAAACACCTTCTATAACTGGACCACATTCATAAAAAATGGAATACATAGCATGACAATTAAACACAGCCTGTGGCTAATCGACGATGATCCTGCCTTAAGATTAATCTTAGAAGATACTTTTAATGATGCTGGACTTGAAGTACAAGCTTTTAGTAATGCAAAAGGCGCTTGGGCAAAGCTAAACGACATATTGAATGACCATCAAAATCAAGCCAGTCTGCCCGATGTTATTTTAACCGACATCCGTATGCCAATGATGGATGGGCTGTCTTTTAGTCAATGGATGAACAAAAACTTTCCAGACTTACCGGTTATTATTATGACCGCACACTCAGACTTAAAGTCTGCAGTGGACAGCTATGATACAGGGGCTTTTGAATATTTACCTAAGCCCTTCGATCTCGATCACGCCATCACAGTTGTCAAAAAAGCCATTAGTACCAATCCTAAAGCCTCAACACTCGACTCAATAGCTAATGTCTCTGCGCCTGTAGTCGATGAGTCAACAACTACTGAAGCAAATACTACTGGCTCTGCTTCTACCAAAGCCATAAAAAAAGCTCCCGCAAAAGCTGCCAAACCAGAAGGGGTGCAATCCAGTCCCATTATTGGCCAATCCCCTGCAATGCAAACTGTGTTTCGTGCTATAGGGCGACTTGCCTCCTCACCAATTACGGTATTGATTACTGGCGAGTCTGGCACGGGTAAAGAGCTTGTGGCCGGAGCTTTACATCAAAACTCTCCCCGTCAAAAAAAGCCTTTTATTGCTTTAAACATGGCCGCTATTCCACACGAACTGATAGAATCTGAGCTGTTTGGCCATGAAAAAGGGGCGTTTACTGGGGCTACCACTCAACGTCAGGGTCGTTTTGAGCAGGCGGATGGCGGTACGTTATTTTTAGATGAAATCGGTGATATGCCTTTTAGTACTCAGACTCGTCTTTTACGTGTATTAGCCAATGGCGAGTTTTTCCGGGTGGGCGGACAGAAGCCTATTAAAGTGGATGTACGCATCATTGCTGCCACCCATCAAAACCTAGAGCAACTGGTCAAAGAAGGAAAGTTTCGTGAAGATTTATTCTATCGCTTAAACGTTATTCGACTACCACTGCCCCCACTGCGTGCCCGTCCAGATGATATTCCTGAGCTTATTGAGTTCTTTATGAGCAAAGCAGCTACTGAGATGAAAACTGATAAAAAGCAGCTGTCCCCCGATGCACTACATGTCATGCAAGCCTTTAACTGGCCGGGTAACGTGCGTCAATTAGAAAATGCCTGCCGCTGGATTACCGTTATGGCAACTGGCGAAGTATTAGGAATCGAAGATTTACCGCCTGATCTAACCGAATTTGCACAGAATTACTTTGCCATCAAAGATGCCAATGACCACAACATTGATAATAGCAATGATATCAATAATACGCTGAGTTTGACTACTTCTGAGTCACACCCTGCCTTCTCTACTACTGAAAGAATAGTTCCGGAACCAGTTCAAACTCAAAGCACTGATCGAGTAGATACTGTATCTCAGCACAATTTTAGTACTGACCCTAAGTTTAATACTGAGCCTAACTTTAACACTGGCAATGTCGCCAGCTTTACGTCTGCTGCAAACTCAGCTTCTCAAGTCTCAGCTACCAATGATCATACTATTGCCCAACAAAGCAGTTGGCAAAATCAATTGCAAACTTGGGCCACCACCGCTTTGAATCAGGGTAAAACAGACATTTTGCAGTTGGCCACACCAGAATTCGAAACAGTGTTAATTACAGTGGCATTAGAGCACACTCGGGGCCGCAAAGGGGAAGCTGCCGACCTGCTGGGTTGGGGACGTAACACTTTGACCCGTAAAATAAAACTACTGGGTATTGGTGAGGACAATGAGTAAAGAGTTAAGCCGAGTTGAATAGAGAGTAAACACTGTTACTATTATCGCCTTAAGCCACCTACTCTATTCAGGCTGTTTACAGCACCGAGTTAAGTTTTTGTCGTAAATGGTGGTCTATTTTGCTTATTATTCATAAAAAAGCAAAAAAAATCACAAAAAAGACTTGCGAACTGATTTAAATTCTATATAATAACCAACCACTGAGAAGCACTAACCCAGTAAGCATCTAACAAATGCTAAATGTTTAAAATGGGGCTGTGGCGGAATTGGTAGACGCACCAGATTTAGGTTCTGGCGCCGAGAGGTGTGAGAGTTCGAGTCTCTCCAGCCCCACCATTTTATCCGGTTAGTTACTCTCATATCAAATATTAAAACCTGCTTAGTAGCAGGTTTTTTATTGTCTGAGCTTTGATGACCCTAAAAAAAGGACTTGCGAAGTTCAGTATTTTCTATATAATATCCAACCACTGAGAAGCACTAACCCAGTAAGCATCTAATAGATGCGGAATGTTTAAATGGGGCTGTGGCGGAATTGGTAGACGCACCAGATTTAGGTTCTGGCGCCGAGAGGTGTGAGAGTTCGAGTCTCTCCAGCCCCACCATTTTATCCGGTTAGTTACTCTCAACAAATATTAAAACCCGCTTATAGCGGGTTTTTTATTGTCTGTTACATTGGTATATTAACGGCTTAATCCTTACTAAAGCTGAACTCATACTTCCTTTTTATAGGTTCAGCTTATAGCGTGACCTAAGTTATCGTGATTTAAGCTAAGCTAGCCTAATCTATAAGGTCATTTCGTTTATACGATTAGTCTTTTCTCTTCTAAATTTTTGAATATCTTGTACTCAACCTCAGTGGCATCACTTTCAGTATCAAAATCATATTCCGCGACAGGGTTTTCACTTATAAAGTAAACCTTAATTTTTGCACTCTCTCTAGATATTCTACTAATATCACTTAAATTGATGGTATCGTTTTGGATAACAAGAAACATAGTTATGACCTTTAATAGTTGTGTCAAAATTGATTTAACAGAAAATTCATTTAGAAATTTGAGCTATACAGTTGTTAGTATAGTAGATATTACACAGGGTTTTTAAGTACTTGTAGTACATCGATAATCTCATCAATACTTTGATAGCGATTCTCTATACGTTTTGCCAACAGCTTATCGATTATAGGCTGCAACCTTTCCCATTGATATGGCAATAAGGGTATCTCTTTTTGACAATGTAATCTAGCCCAAGCTTTTGCTGACGTTTGTTCAATAGACGTTTTTTCAATAATAGCGGTCTTACTATTTTCCTCACTGCTCTGATAGACTCCCGCGCCCCTTGCCAACGAATAAGGTTTTTGTTCCGCAAAAAGCTCAAATAAACTTATCCCAAACGCATATAAGTCGCTTTGAATACTTATCGGTTGTCCATGCCAACATTCAGGGGCTAGATAGGCAGGTGTGCCACTAATTTTAGCCATGTTTGTATCTTTAATGTTTGTACTTTTATTAAGCTGACTTATTTTACCAAATTGAGTGGTTAAACCTATCTGCTGGGCATAAGCTAAGTCATTCAAAAAAATAACTGGCTCTGTACTATCGTTATCAACCACCCTACTTTTAGCATTAAGCTGACTGTTTACTCGATGCATTTCTGATACTAAAAAATTACTGGGCTTAATGTCGCCATGGATCCAGCCAGCGTCATGTAACTGCTGAATAGATTCAGCCATCTGAATGGCCAGCTGTAGCTTAATTTGAGCCGACAACGTAGTGTCTGCCAGATAGCACTTCAAACTGCCCAGCTCAAAAAACGGCATCACTAAGCCGTCAAATCGCCACTGATGAGACTTTATTAAAAGCGTAGATGATGTCAAAAACTGATAGCTTAATAAACGGCTCGGCCAATTTGTAACCTGTTGCTTTAGCTGTCTAACATTGGCAATTTCAGACTCTAAGGGTGATGTACATTTACTTTTAATAGGTAATAATTGCCACTTCACCATATAGTCTTTTTGTTCACACCTAGCCTGAGTCAGTCCTTGATAGCCTGTTTGATCCTGATAGCTTAATTCAGTTAACTCAGTTATGCCAACGGGTTGCCAGTCCTGACTTAGCCGAATGAACTTAACAATTTGATAGTCCTGCTTAGTAAGCTGGTTATTAACCGCCTGAATAAGGATTTGTCGCTGGCTGTCGTTAATGTAAGGCATAGTTTGACTTCTAAGAATAGTGGATTAAATCGTTCTAGCTTTAATATAAGCTAATTCGTTCGCTATTAGAGGATTGGGTTAACAAGCATGTACCATAAAGTGTGGCTTGCATTACAACGGCTTTACTGGCACTATTTTTAGCTATCCTGTTCTTTTCATTCATAATCATACTGGTATAGGGCTTAGTCAGCATGGCAAATTCTGTAAATAGCATCACTCTCGATGACACATTGAGCCACTTATTGGCTGAGTTTTTGAAACAAAACATCATCCCTGCTCTGCATATTGATCCCAATCAACTGGCCTATCGCTGGGTAGGTGGTATCAAAGGCAGACTTGAGCCGATTAAGGTTAGCTCCTCATTGGCACTAGATGACCTCATCGGTATTGATACTCAAAAACAAAAAATAGTACAAAATACCAAGCAGTTTTTAGCCGGTTACCCTGCCAACCATGTGTTAATGACAGGCACTCGAGGTGCTGGTAAATCCTCTATCGTACGTGCGTTATTAAATGAATTTAAGGACCAGGGTCTACGCATGATTGAGGTATCACGCGACGATCTACAAATGCTGGATAAAATTAGAGATGCCATTAACGAGTTGCCTGAAGACACTTCTTGTCGCTATATCGTCTATTGTGATGACTTGGCATTTAATGGCCAAGATGAGAACTACCGCACCCTAAAAAGTGTATTAGATGGGGCGTTGGATTCAGAACAAGATAAGATTTTGGTCTATGCGACCAGTAACCGTCGTCATTTATTACCTCAACTGATGAAAGACAACGTCAGTATCTATGATGGTCAGACCGATGAGGTGAACCCTTATGAAACCATTGATGAAACGGTGTCATTATCAGATCGTTTTGGGCTTTGGCTGTCGTTCTATCCTATGAACCAAGAGACTTATTTGAATATAGTTGGCCATTATCTACAAGCTGAAGGTGTTGAATGGACAGATAAGGTACGTCATGAGGCCTTACTTTGGTCTTCAAGTCGTGGTGGCCGCTCAGGTCGTGTGGCTTATCAATTTGCCAGACACTGGATGGGTCAGCATTTATTAAACCAAGATAGCTAGTTGGGTAACTGCCTTACCGCTTTATGGCTCACCTCAAAGTGCATAAAGTCTCGAGCCAGCCATAGATTCCCTTGATAATACTGCTCGGCTTCTAGACGAATATCAGCCATATTCGGTGTAGTCGATTCAGGATCATCATAAGGCTGATAACGGGCACTAAAATGAGTCAGTATTAAGTTATTTAATTTGGCGGATTGTGCAAAGCTCGCAATACGCTTGGCTGTGGTGTGCATCGGATCAAAGGCATCTTCTCTTGACATATAGTCAATTCATAGTAAAACCACCACAAATCCAAAGGAGATAAAAAAACAAAGTATCGACACAATCAAGTTGCCATTCTTTACGTTTTTGTTTAACCCAAGCCCATGCTTTTTCGATGGGATTCAGATCAGGACTGTAAGGTGGCAACCACAATATTGTATGCCCAGCATCTTCAATAAGCTCTTTAGTTTCTTGTCTTTTATGAAAAGTAGCATTATCCATCACTATAACGCTATTACTTGGTATCTCTACGAGTAATAACTGTTCAACCCAACTATGGAAAATATCACTGTTAATACTACAATCATATAAGCCAACAGCGAATAGCTCATTATCGTGAATAGCGCCAATAGCATTTGTTTTATTCTTTAACTGCCAGTTGTACTCACCAAAACACTTTTCCCCTTTTTTAGCGTAGCCATAAGGTCTGTAATCATGAGACTTAAAACCACTTTCGTCTATATAAATAATTGGCCTCGCTGTCGCTTCAAACTGCTTGAGTTGTTCGAGAAATTCAATACGCTTCTGTTTATCAGCTTTCGGATGATTTAGTGTCTTTTTTTTGAGTGATGCCTAAGCGTTTTAAAGCAGTACATATACCCGATGTACTACATTTAAGACGTTGGGCCCTCTCATATTGGTAGGCATCTGGATAGTCTTCAATGTCTTTTAAAAGAAGCTCAGTGTCTATTTTCAAAGGCTTGAAAACACGTCTTTTTCTTTCAAGTGACTTCTTCCAATTTTGGAGTGTACGTGTACTTATCTCGAAGTATTCGGCTGTCTCTCTAATGGAGTAGCCTTCTTCAAGTTTCTGTAATGCTAATTGTCTATAATCTTGTGAGTATGCCATTTTTATAGTGTAGTACTTTTTATGTGATTTTACTATAATTTTATCAGCAACTGCCTGAGTATAGGTCGCTTCATGCACCAATAAATCCGCTCCTTTAGCCGCTTCATTAAGCAGCTGCGGGCTATCATTATCACCCGCGACAATAATATTGAGCACCTGAGACACTCGCTGCGTATAATCCATTGATTTCAGTTGGCTGCCATTTGATAGAGTCACATCCTCCCCTGCCTGTAGCCGCCCCCATACGGCAGTAGGCTCAATACCATCCGCTTTAAGCTTTTCAGTATCTAGCTTTATGGTCTGCACAGTTTGAGTGATTTTAAAGCCGTAAGACTCTACGCGATGCGACAGCTTAATAACCTCAATATCGAGATGATGTGTGGGCGATAACGGCACAGATACGGTATGTAACGGTGTTGGCTCTGTGGACTCAAATAAGCTTTCAATGGTGATAAATTCAATTTCAAAGGGAAAATACAGCTCAGTAGTTGCCTTAACTGCCTCTATAAACTGCTTGATAGCTTGAGGTGCAATAATGGTTAACGACTCTTTACGCCCTGACATGGCCATGCTAGCGAGAAGCCCTGGCAAACCATAACAATGATCCCCATGCACATGGGTAATACAAATCACAGCCAACTGATGGCTGCTAATATTGGTCTCTAACAGCTGATGTTGGGTCGCCTCCCCGCAATCAACCAAAACCCAAGGCTTGTTTTTCTTACTCGGTGAGTTGCCCGTAGAACCAAAAGGGTTTAGGCACTCGATGGCCAACGCTGTGACATTGCGCTTCTTGGTTGGTACGCCAGCTGATGTGCCCAAAAAGGTAAGATGTAACATGGTTATTTTTGGCTGCCTAATAAACGTTCATTATTTAGTGGCGGTATTCCAGAAGAACGACTCAGCGTCAGCATGTTGCAGATAAACAACTGTACCACTTCATTATCCTGGTTAAAGGTTTTAACTTCCACGGTTACTATACCGCGGTCCGGCTTAGACTCCGATTCTTTAACCTCGATGACTTCGGCCTCAATATGCAATGTGTCATTAGGATAGGTCGGCTTAGGCCACTTGAGCTGCGCGCTGGCTCCTATTAATCCGCTTGCCATCGGAATAGACTCTACCATTAAGCGCATGGTAATACCGGCGGTTTGCCAACCACTCGCTACCAATTGACCGAAAAAGGTCTCCTTGGCCCTTGTTTCATCCATATGATAAGGCTGTGGGTCATAACTTGCCGCAAATTCTTTAATTTTTTCTAGGCTTATTGTCTCGGTACGGCTTGTCCATTTGTCACCGACATTTATGTCTTCTAAATATAATTGCTGCATCTCTAAACCTATCATTCTGATATTTATTCTAAAAGCTCTATTGCTTATTGCTTGCTTCTAATTTGCTTTTTATTGGTTATAGTCACTGCAAAATGGCTTATTTTTTCCAATTTAATATAACAAAGAACCCTACGTTATTTTCATAACATAGGGCTCTTTATAATCTATCCGTCTTCGTTTAACGAATGCGCTTAGACAGATTATGCATCATACGGATCACGTAATACGATAGTCTCATCACGATCAGGACCTGTAGAAATGATATCTACCGGGCAATCGATTAACTGCTCGATACGCTTGATGTAAGCCTTGGCTTCTTCAGGTAGGTCATCATAGCTAGTAATACCCACTGTTGAGCCTTTCCAACCTGGTAAAGTCTCATACTTAGGCGTTACTGACTCATAGAACTCGCCATCATGAGCACCAGCAAATTCTGTCTCAGGTAGCTCATAGCCTACCCCAATACGGATTTCATCTAAGCCATCTAATACGTCAAGTTTGGTTAAGCAGATACCTGATAATGAGTTTAATACCACGGCACGGCGAAGTGCTTCAGCATCAAACCAACCACAACGACGGGCACGACCGGTAGTTGCGCCAAATTCATGACCTACTTTAGCTAGGTGAGCACCCACATCATCAAATAATTCAGTTGGGAAAGGGCCACTACCGACACGAGTGGTATAAGCCTTAGTGATACCTAGTACATAGTCTAAGTATAATGGGCCAATACCAGTACCTGTTGATACACCACCAGCCGTTACGCTTGAGCTAGTAACGAAAGGATAAGTACCATGGTCGATATCTAGTAGAGTGCCTTGAGCGCCTTCAAACATTAAGTTTTTGCCAGCAAGACGTAATTGGTTTAGCTCTTCAGTCACATCACATACCAGACCTTTCAACTCATCACGCCACTCTTGGCATAAAGCATAGGTTTCATCAAAGTCGATGGCGTCAACTTTATAGTACTGAGTTAACTGGAAGTTATGATATTCAATTAAGTTACGCAGTTTTTCTTCTAAGTCATTGCGGAATAGATCAGCAAGCTTAATAGCACGACGTGCCACTTTGTCTTCATAAGCTGGGCCAATACCACGACCAGTGGTACCAATTTTGCCTGTACCACGTTTTGCTTCACGCGCTTGGTCTAATGCAATATGGTAAGGAAGAATTAACGGACAGTTTGGTGAGATTCTTAAACGCTCACGAACGGGAACATTATTATCTTCAAGCTCTTTCATCTCGATTAATAATGCTTCTGGTGACAACACCACACCGTTACCGATAAAGCAGGTAACGTCATCACGTAAGATACCTGATGGAATTAAGTGTAGAACGGTTTTTTTACCATCTACTACTAACGTATGACCCGCATTGTGACCGCCTTGGAAGCGTGCTACTGCAGAAGCTTTTTCGGTTAGCAAGTCAACAATCTTGCCTTTACCTTCATCGCCCCATTGGCTACCAAGTACTACAACATTCTTTCCCATAACAAATCCTTAACCACTCGTATTGAACTGTAAAAATTAAATTGCGTCATTGTGGCGCAGTTATTTTGAGCCTTAAAATCAACGTATACCTTCGTATAAAACAAAGTTTACACTGCTCTTAACACCCACTCACCATCATCTAAAACTAATTTATGTGTCACATTGTTAGGTGCGTCACTGTCACACAGCGGGCGTACTACTCGGTGCCCTAAATCTCGTAACTCTGAAATCTTATTGGCCAAATCTTTTTCTAGCTTGGCGTTATTGTCACTGCGCACGCCTTGCATGTCCGCAAAACTCACTAAAACCAATTTCGACTCTGCCAATGTCATATAACGCTGTAAACGGGTAACTTCCAAACTAAACCCTGTCGCACTGCGCGAGGGTAGCTCTTCTGCAATGGCCGTCGGGACATTGTTTGCTGAATCAAAACTCTCACCATTAAAACGACCACCGCGTACTACTGCTTGAGATTCGTTTTCAAAGTAAGCGTTAAAAACGATACCCGTATGATAGTGATAACCCAGCTCAGTAATGTCTACACTGACATCGCTCTGATAGGTATCTCTGATATGACGGGCCATGGTTTGTACTTCACCGACTGCTTTAACAATAGCCGCATCATTAGTCGCTGTATCTGATAAGGCTTGCTTTAGAGCAACCATGTCATGACCATAGACAGCCAACTGATAAAAATCATTACCCATAGGCAAATCTTCACAGACCTGCTTTAGTTCAGGTAAGGCTTTATTGGCATACAGGTTCATCAATACTGAAGCATCATTGTCAGACAACCCTGCTAGATCTTTTAAACGCGCAAAAATAGCCACATGACCGATGTCTATGTGTAGATGTTTTTTTAGATTCAAGTTATCGATGAGACAATACAGTACATCAATTAACTCGATGTCCGCGTCTAGACTGTCACTGCCAAATATCTCAGCACCCAATTGCAAGGGCGTACGTGAACCAAACAGACCGTCCGGTAGGGTACGAATAACGTGACCGGCATAGCAATAACGAGCGATTTGGTTGGCTTTGCCCATTTTATTTAAGTGAGCATCAATACGTAATATTTGTGGGGTAATATCAGCACGTACCCCCATTAGACGACCTGACAGCTGGTCAATAATTTTAAAGGTTTGACGCTTTAAGTCCTCTGAGGCATTGCCTAACAATGACTCAGTAAACTCAATCATTGGCGGACAAATCAACTCATAGCCGCGGCTCACAAGCAGACGAGTTAACTTATAACGCAGCCACTCTTGTTTTTGTGCTTCTTCAGAGAGTAAATCACTGACACCATCTGGCAGCAACCAAATATTATCAATATCTGCGACATGGGCTAGTTTATCTGAAGACTGGCTTTGAATTTTGCGAGAGGTTGTAGAACTGTCAGACACAAGTAATCCTTGTTTGGAGGCGACACTCATTATTTAAGTCGGTTCGCCATCACCAAATCGTTAGTTAAAGTGTATTAGTAAGTAATCGATATTTTGAGAATATACAATTATTTTGGGAATATACAATTATTTCGAGAATATACGGTTATTCTGAAAACCTACAGTTATTTCAAGAATAAAAAATACTGAAAAATTAAATCTCTGTACGGGCTAAGCCACAATAATTCACGCATTTGGCACTCTGTACATTTCGGCTGAGCACACAATTAAACGGCGTACACCGTTTTGCTATGAACCGTTTTGCTGTAAATAATTAAGTTCATTCTAAGCCCACTTGGTAAAAAATTTACCAAGCCAATATGCTTAAATCATCTGCTGTTTGAATAGATGCATTGGCCGACATTAAGCACTAAACTCATATCTTCAATGTCATTTTAACATGTCTTTATCATGCTATGGCCAAATCCGCTACTTAATGAGCTGATTAATTTATGACTTTAAGTCTAGCATAGCTCATCGCTTTCGCCTAGAGAAACCCCAGATAAAACTAAAAATTCCTTACAATCATTGTGTGGCTAAACTCAACTTTGCCTTTCTCTAAACACCTATGCTCTAATAAGCTCTAATAACCTTCTATAGTGTAATTTTTTTCTATAATAATGACAGATTATACTGGCCATTTTAATTTATTAGTAGATTTAACTTATTGAAAAATAATCTTTTTAAACCACATTAACTTGCCAGTCTCTATAAATATAAATTGGTGAGATGTGTTACTATTTTGTTTAATTTTAGACCCCACTTACTCCAAACCAACCCTTTACGGTCAATTTAAGTCACTGTCTCATAGGGCCATATCATTGTGCTATCAATCTTAGGTCCTTATTTTTATTGAATAAATTGGACATTAAAAGAGAATTATTTATGCCCTCACATCATCCTGACCCAAATTTAAATCAAAGAAACGTTTTAGGCACTTTTTTGGCGAGCTGCTGTTTTGATCCCATCACTGGCTACTACCGTAACGGCTTTTGTCATACAGGCCCACAAGATGTCGGTCAACACACCGTCTGCGCCAAAATGACCAGTGAATTTTTAAACTTTTCAGCCAAGACCGGTAATGACTTAATCACGCCTGTGCCTGAGTTTGGATTCCCGGGGTTAAAGCCTGGCGATTATTGGTGCATCTGTGCCTTACGCTGGCTAGATGCACTAGACCACGATATGGCCCCCCAAATTAAGCTTGAGGCCTGTCATGAGAGCTTATTAGAATTGGTAGATATGGAAACTTTAAAAAAATACGCCTTATAATGCGCCTCAAATTAGAGATCATAAGAAGTTATAACTTAAACAATCAGGCTAATTTTTTGCGCTTCTTGTAGTTAATTAACTGTGATTAACATAGCTCATAAACTTAAAATTATACTCGAACTGCCCTGCTTTGTTATTAGAAGCCATGAGGATTCACTATGTCCGATCTAAAATATAAAGAAGAGCAACAAGCTCTGTCCTTTATGTCACCTACTATGCCGGTCTACGACCCAGATGCAGAGCGGGTAGAAGATTTTGAACGATCGGGTATTAATGAGATAGTTAATTGCTGTGTCTATTCGCGTAAAACTGGCGAATTCATTGAAAAGATAGAGTTAGATGAGGTCAGTAGAACTTTGTCCAATAAAGGACAATTCATCTGGCTTGGTTTATATGACCCCAGTATTGAGACTATCCAAGCAGTACAGAGGGCTTTTGATATTCACGAACTAGCGCTAGAGGATGCATTTAACGAAAATCAGCGCGCTAAAATCGAAACCTATGGCAACGATTCCTTATTCGTCGTTGTAAGGACCGCTTACTTAGCCCAAAACAATATCCATTACGGAACTACTTCGATGTTCATGGGCAGTAATTACATTATTACTATTCGCACCGGCGCCTCAAGCTCTTATGCACCGGTTAGAGCTTATTGCCATCGACGTCCTGAAAAAATGTCTATGGGTCCGGTATTCGTGCTTCATGCGGTCCTAGATTATGTGGTCGACAGCTACCTACCTATTACTGATAGCTTAGGGGAATACTTAAGAGAGCAAGAACGTAATATTTTTTCTTATAAATTCAGTAAAGAGATTCTGCAAAGCTTATACACCTTGAAATCGCAACTGGTTCATATGCGCGCGGTAATGATGCCGGTACAGGACATCTGTAACTTCTTCATTAATCATAAAAAAAATGAACTGGTTTCTGTGTTCCCAAGTATTGCCAAGCCCTATTTTAGGGACGTCAATGACCATCTATTACGTGCGATAGATGCAGTCAATGGACTTAATGAGATGTTGAGTGTGGCAATGGACACTTATATGGCGATGGTCAATATGGGGCAAAACGAGGTGGTACGCAAACTGGCTGCTTGGGCTGGTATATTAGCTGTACCGACAGCCGTTGCGGGGATTTATGGAATGAACTTCGACTTCATGCCAGAACTGCACTATCAGTATTCTTACTTTATAGTGCTTGGGGCTATATTTTTAACGTGTTTTATTCTATACCGTCAATTCAGAAAGTCTGGGTGGTTGTAAATACTTCTGAGTGCGTATGATTCCAGTGTTATCGATTGATATTGTCAATTGATATTGTTAATCATTACTGGCTGTCGCTACTTTTCGTTAGCACCAGTTTCGATGCTGGTCTTCTGACCATTATTACCTTGGAGAGTATCGTTGCTGTTTTTCTGAGAGCTATTTTCCTGAAAACCATTTTCCTTAAGACCGTGCTTCTGAGCATGGTACTTCTGTAAGTTATCTTCAGGACGCCCAAATTTACTGGCTGTCCACGTTAATATGAAAATGGCGATACTGAGGATGAAGATAGAAAACGTTGTGGTTATCAATAACCATAAGTGAAAATCTTCGGAAACCGCTTGTACATCTACTACCAAATGTCGTGACAAGGCGGTGATGGCAATATAAATCAAAAACTGTACAGGCAATCTATGGGTCTTAAAATAAATACCTATCATGGCCAACAGCTCAAGATAAATAAACAGCATAAGAATGTCTTTAAGCTCCGCTTTGCCACTTTGGGCAATACTAATGAACTCCGCACCCCCTGCCCAAATTACCACAAGTCCTATCACTAACAATGCTAAATAATGACTGACATCAATCATAAACATCCCAAATGCCTGTGCTTTTGCTTGCCAGCTATTATTTGGGTGATGAGAACTCATTAGCTATGCTCCGTTAATTCAGAAAGTCTAGAGGATTGTGGAGGCAGGATGTTGACATACCTACCTCCTTAAATTGATTTACTATAATTCTAAGGTGATGTTGCTCTTTAATAGCCTATTGAGCTGCTTTTTCAGCCGCTTCAACTGTCTGACGAATCAAAGTATTAATCGTCATAGGACCTACTCCACCTGGAACTGGCGTATAAGCCGCTGCAATTGACTCGATACCTTTTAGTTCGATATCACCTACTCCGCCATCATCAGTAGGATGGAAACCGGCATCGACTACGATAGCACCTGGTTTAATCCAATCCTTCTTAATCAACTCTGGTACACCAACTGCACCAACAATGATATCTGCACGTCCGACATGTTCTGCTAAGTTTTGAGTTTTTGAATGACAGATAGTGACGGTACAGTTGGCATTCAATAGCATTTGCGCCATTGGTTTACCTAAAATAGCACTGCGACCCACGACTACTGCATTCTTACCTGCAAATTCGATGCCATTTTGCTCAAGCAAGTACATAATGCCTTGAGGGGTACATGACCCATAAGCAGGCTCACCCATGCTCATACGACCAAAGCCAAGGGAGGTTACGCCATCCACATCTTTTGCCAAATCAATCGCATCAAAACAAGCTCGCTCATCAATTTGCTCAGGCACAGGATGCTGTAATAAGATGCCATGAACGTCAGGATTGTTGTTTAATTCGTCAATCTTGGCCAATAGTTCATCGGTTGTGGTGCTTGCTGGCATCTCAACTCGGATAGATTCCATACCCACGCGCTTACAAGCATTGCCTTTCATACGCACATAAGTAGCAGAAGCAGGATCATCACCCACTAATATCGTCGCTAGAATTGGGGTACGGCCGGTTTTTTCGACTAGAGCAGCAACTCGCTGAGTCAGGTCTTGCTCGATTTGTTTTGCAAGTGCTTTA
Source organism: Psychrobacter sanguinis (assembly GCF_020736705.1). Classification (NCBI taxonomy): domain Bacteria; kingdom Pseudomonadati; phylum Pseudomonadota; class Gammaproteobacteria; order Moraxellales; family Moraxellaceae; genus Psychrobacter; species Psychrobacter sanguinis. The sequence continues at coordinate 1,856,455 of NZ_CP085990.1, read as the reverse complement.
CCATCAAGGCGGGTGGCAGTAGCTTCTGTCATTTTTGGCTCCATCATCTAAAAATTTAAGAGGTAGTTTAAAGGGACACAATCAATTATTTTAAAAGCAGCCCTGTATAAGGCTTACTTTACCTGCAATATTGTAACCTATGAAGCCCAAATAATCCGCCCAGTTTGCCATAAACCGGATAAAATTATCCTTCTGTATGATATATAGAAATAAGTGTATAGGAATAAGTTAGTACCGCTTTAATTCGTCCGATTTTTCGGTATTGGATATAAGTGAGCAGATATTTCCTGTCTTTATCTAAACACAGATGATTGTTTTTATTTGATGGCTAAAAGTCATGTTTTTGGGTCAAATAAAAAAAATATTGAACAATAATCACTATTTTTACAAAATGCGGCCAAGACAGCTTGTATTTTTATTTTTTTTTGGTATTATAGGTCACCTCAAATGGCTGGGTGGCAGAGTGGTTATGCAGCGGATTGCAAATCCGTGGACGCCGGTTCGATTCCGACCTCAGCCTCCAAATTTCTTATTAAAATTTTTAATAAGTTAAAGAAAAAAAGTGTTGACGAATATTAATTTTATGATAATATACGCGCACTAAATGAGTTGCTAGCAACACTAAGCAGCTTAGTTTAAAAAGTTTTGCCCGGGTGGTGAAATTGGTAGACACAAGGGATTTAAAATCCCTCGCTAGCAATAGCGTGCCGGTTCAAGTCCGGCTCCGGGTACCATATATTAAAAAGGCTTCCAAGTAATTGGAAGCCTTTTTTCTTTGTGGTATGTTTATTTTACTTATGAAAATACACCTTTCTAAATAAGTTTTCACAAATTAAAAAAAGCCCCTATTCCAAAAATTGCCATTTACAGCAACCTTAAAAATAGGGACTTTTTTATCTTATATCGCGAAATAGCTATCTACCGCTACTACAAGCGCCAATCTTGATTTAGATTAATCGTATTCAATTGTCACTGTGGCAATCGACTTTACCTCACCTGCGGTCACTACGCGATCGGTTTGATAGTAACGGGCTACCATTGGCAATGTATAGCTTAGTGTTTGACTGGCATTAAGCGTACCAAGGCTTAGCGGCTCACCCTTGGCAATAACTTTATTGCTATTATTGTACTTAGAGACCAATTGCGTGCCCACCCCTTTTGCTTGCGTATTGGTAGGAGCAATATTTTTTAAAACTCTATTGTCGTTATTAGCAGTTTCATAGTCAAAGCTGACACTGATTTTGTCAGGGGTCTGAATATTTTTACCCCCATTACACAAGATATTGATGTCAAAGGCCTGCTCCCCTTGGGTAGAGCCTACGCCTTTAAAGTCTGTATTTTTCATTGTGGGTAGTTGAACCACTTTATTGGCATTGCTTTTTATTTCGCAAGAAGAAGAAGTAATAGTGATGGTATCACCAGTTACCGTACTAGTTAACATAGAATAGCTAGGATAACCTTGAACATAATAACTGCTATATAGACCCTGTGTTAAACTACCTGTACCCGTGGCTTCGCCTGTCTTCACAATTTCAATAACAAAAAATCCAGCACCTAAAGAATATGTTACTCCTCTTTTAAAAACTGACGAATAGGGATAAAATCCCGAAAAATTCTCTCCATCTTCTAGTTCTCGATATAAGCGAATCCCAATACCTGGTACGTTGGTCTTATATACACTATCCTGCATTGCAAGCCCCTGATTATTTAGAATCACAGCCTGTACTGGAGTATCTCTATCGCAATAAATTCTTGAGTTAGGGTTAGCGGGAATATTAACGCGTTTGGTATATAAAATCTTACCCACTGGGTCAGTCGGCTTAGCAACTATTTTACCAATAGCCATATTAATATTAACCGTACTGAAGCCCCAAGTGAAACTACAACCTGCTTGGGCCTGCGTTGCCCCAAGGCTACAGCCCATAAGCACAGCAGACATTAAAAAGTATTGCTTAAAGCCCATGACAGACCCCTTCTTCTAGGGTAATCATTTGTTGGGTTTTATCTTTGGCTAAATTGGTTATATCATATAACATTTGACACTGCTCATTTTGTTCATCACCCCATTTAACGGTGATAGTATCGGATAACTTTGGCGTCCGTAAGTATACCAAGCTTCCTTGAGCAACTATACCAATACGTTCATTATTTGAATCTATAACGTCTGCGCCAAAAGGCAGAGTATTACCTTTGTCATCAACAGTATTGATGTATATCGCCTTTCCTACTTTGGTTGAAAAATCCAACTTAGTTACCGAGCCTTCATATGGAACAACACGTTGACTTGCCCCTTCAAGCTCTACATCATCGGAAATGCCTACGGTATCTAATGATACATCATTAATGCGATAAGGACTAACGTAAGGAATGACTGCATATCCTGATTTATTAACGGTAATCCCATCGATACTATTAACTCTAGCACCTTCAGCACCTGGGGCATGAACCAACACCATAGTGCGCCCCTGATCAGGACCGAATACCACGCCGCTTGGGTGTACCACTATGTTACCTCCAGCAGACAGACCCAGTTGTTGATAGCCATCTGCCACAGAGTAAGTGCCACCTAAAGTAGTATAGTTACTACGATACTGAGCATTGGTATTTAAACTTGGGTTTTCGCCATAGTCAGTAGATAAAGTAGCACCATAGCTAACTCTGTTGCCAAGTGAGCCATTAACGCCGACTGTAATGTTGTCCTGAGTAGCGTATGTGTTGAGAGTGACTGCCTTACGTTTGATCGATAGTGGCAGTGATAAGGTCAACATATATTCAGTATCGTCAATAACTCTGCCTGAGTTAGCATTTTCTACTACCCGTTTATTGGCAGATAAGCCATAGCTTACACCTTTGTAAGTGTTGTTATAACCAAACTGATACTGTTTAGTATCTTCTTGCTTATCCCAATAGTCTACCCAAGCACCGGTCAAATACAAGTTACCCCAATCATTAGGTAATCCTTGGTTCAAGGTCACCTGAAACTCACTACGCTGCTTGCCAATATACAATGAGCCAATGCCCTCTTCATCTTGCTTTTGTGCTCTAAAAGCATCTGACAAACGGTAAAAGCCTTGTGTTGAATAACGATAAGCGGCCAAAGTTACATTGGTATTGGTCGGGCTAATAAGCTTGCTATAACTGATACGATAACTTTGTCCGGTCTCTGAGTCCCGGTTTTTAAAATCCGTATCTGAGTGAGTTACATCCATAGCCACTGCACCCAATCGAGTAGCAAAAGCGCTACCCAAAGTCACCGATTTATAGTCTTCAGAGGCCTGTGCACCTCCATAGGCGGTAATAAAATTATTAATACCGCGCTGATATTGGCCCTGCAAAATTAAAGGATCTTTATCAATTTCTTTATTTCGATAATTACCCGCTACCACCGCATAGCGACTTAAGCCAGGGCGTAGCATTTGAGCCACTGAGCTGTAAGGAAGAGAGAATTTCTGTACTTCACCATCGGCTTCAATAACAGAAACTTCTAGCTGTCCACCAAAGCCTGTGGGATACAAATCATTAATCTCAAAGCTACCCGCTGATACGTTAGTTTGATAGATAAGCTGACCTTGCTGGCGAACCTCTACCTTAGCATTGGTCTTCGCATTACCACGAATGCGTGGCGCATAACCACTCAAGCTACTGGGCAACATACGATCATCACTGGCAAAAGCTACGCCACGGTAACCAAAAGTATCAAATATATCCCCTTGACTAAAGCTATCGCCCAAGGTGAGTACGCCACGCTGCTCAGGAAAAGCACGCTGTAAATAGGTATTTACCGCAGTGTATTCAGACTTACTGTTTTCATTATCTGACCATGTCCACTGACCATTATGACGCAGCTGCCAACTCGCCAAGTTGAGCCCAGCATTGAGCGAGACAAAGGCATTAGTATCTTCTTGATTGCGAACTTTATCAAAGGTTTTGTAGGCACTGGCGTTATAAGAGGCAAAGCCAGCATTAATACCCCTATCCCAAATACTAGGATCGACATAACCTCGGGCATTATTCTGCATAGCAACTTGAGGAATAGATACCTCAAGCTTTAAACTTGACATATCGAAATTATAGAATGCCTCGTCTACCCACTGCCCAAGTGGCAAACAACTGTTGGCAGAGTCTTTGGCTTTTTGTTTAATCAGTTCAGCTTTAATACCGAACTCAAGCAGCTGTTTGGGCGTAAAGCAGGTAAATGAGCTTTTGTCATCTGGAGTGGGTTTAAACACCAAGCGCTGTTTGCCAAACCAAGCGCCATTAATATAAACATCCAAACTATATTCACCTGGCAAAATAGGATTACCATTAGCAAACTTGGTGATGTCAATTTTTTTGGCATCACCAATCAAAAAATCTGAATCAAAATCTGCAGATATCACCCCAGCACTCTCATTTCCGGCAGTCTCATCAGCCACTGCCAAACCCGAAAGGCTTAAAGTCACTACACCACATAATAGTGAATAGCTAAACGTATGTTTTATAGGCGTTTTTATTATTGTTACCTTATCCATCATAGTTGCAGTCACCCCACATCCTTCACGTATGATTTAAATACGTATGATTAAAAATAGTCAAAGGGGCCAAACAACCCTTTATTCAACTACCTGCTGTACTCGGCCGCCATAATCATTGATGGTGGTAAAAGTCATGCCTTTAATATTGGGATTTTTAATGTTAATTTTTTGCTCAGAAAATGGTAATAACATCATCCCATCGGTCAATACCTCTTCCTTATCGGCTGTAGCTCCTAAGGGTTTTTGCACAATAGAGGTGATAGTAACATGATAAGGGGTCGGGTTTTTAATGGTCAAGGTATTGCCTTGAACTGACCACTGTAATTGTTTAGAAGCAGACAAGCTATCCCCTTTAAGACCCGCTGGACGATAAAAGAACTTAAGACGTGATCGGATCGCCAACTGCAAAAAGTTATTTGAGCCACTATCGGCATTTTTTGTAGTAGGTTTGGGAGGAATATCTAACACATTCAACCAAAACAAGCTTTCTTGAGTTTTGCTAAGCGCATCAACCCCAGGCAAAGCACTGACTCGTAATGATTGGCCTTTACCCGGCTCAACACGAGTTATAGGAGGGGTAATAACAAATGGTGATTTGGATTGGTCGGGAGTAATTTTAGCATTCCCTTCATCGATCCAAGCTTGTACCAAGGCTGGACTTGTGCCTTCATTAGTCACATTAATGGTTATTTCACGGGCATCAGAAGGGTACACAATGCGAGTACCATGGATTACCACATCGGCATTAGCGGCAGTAAAAGGCAACATTAATGCCATTAGAGCGGTTCTACACATTTTGCGGTTTAATAGTTTGCGATTTAATAGCATGATGTTGTATCCCTTCTGTAATTTAAAATATAAAAGCTAAGGTAATTACTTACCTTAGCTCATTTAGTCTTACAACATGATTAACTTTTTAGTGACTAAAGTAGTGACTATGGGTAAACAATCGTGTACTTAACAGAAGTCTTTACGTCACCGGCTGTTGTTTTATCTTTAGCATAGTACTCAGCATAATAATTTAGAGCGGCTGAGCCACCAGCTGAAACGCTAACTTCTTGTGAATTAAGTTGAGTACCTGCTGTTTTTGCAAGTACTGGAATAACTTGGTTGTTATCGCCTAGTAGTTGAACCTGTACGTTTGTAGCACCACCAGTAGTGTTTAAACGGCCTGAACTAAAATCTACAGTATCACCTGGCTCAAAATAAGTAGCTACTTTACCTTCTGAACAGCCGGTTAGGTTAATAGTAAATGGAGTACGACCTGCAGTTTGACCTGATGCTGCTAACGAAGTAACAGACACCGTAGGTAGTGCTACCGTTAAGTCTTTAGACTTAGCATCTATACTACAAGTTTTATCAGTGATTTTACCTGTGATAGTAACAGTACCGTCGGCTGCATGTGCAGCAGCTGAACCTAGGATAATTGCAGAAGTAGCTAAAATGATTTTTTTCATAAGGATTCCATTAAAAGAAAAATGTTTCTGTTTTATGTTTTTGCTTTTATTAAGGTAAATAAACATAAAACGATTTTTTTAAACTAACACTCCGACTAAAAAAACCTAGCTTACCTTTACCCAATGTCCATAAAGCACCAAAATTAGCTATATACAGATACTTATAGGGTCAAAAAATCCTACATATAAATGCATTCAGCTAATTCTTTATTCCATTAAATGTTGAGAAAGCGTTGTGACAAAAGGTGTTCAAAGAAAGGTTGTGTTAACCATATCACTATCATAACCAATTAATGCTAATTTAGAATAGCGTAAGTCAGAAATGACATATGGCCTTGATAGCGACGTATTATATACTAAAAGAAACTAATTGCAAGTTATTTTAGTATTTCTTATGTTTAGACAAGTAAAAAAATTCATTAAAACTAAAAAACTATTTAAAATTAATTACTTACTGTATAAAAAATTACTAAAAACTTTGTTTAACTCCATGTAAAATTAGGCTATTTTTATCCGAACCACAATAAAAACAAAACCACTGTAGCCTACTATTCATCTGGGCTTGATTAAATTATGCTCGCTTATTCTCAGTTTATCAACTACGAACCTATGAAAAAAAATTCTACTAACAGAAAAATTATTCATACGTTAGGTGTTGCTAAATTAAAAACCCTTAAATAAACACATTTTCCAAACATTATTAGGATTTAGTTCAATTTAGCTTATCGATACTCGAAGTAAGCAGTAATAATTATACAACTACCATAATATATATATTGGGTCAATACCGAATAAAACAAGGGATATAAGCCTATTGGAGTATTGCTTTATATAATTTAAATAGGTAGGAACTGCGAATAATACATGATGAATAACATGCTTTATATCGATATCGACTAAAAAAACTTCTTCTACTAATACAGTTTTAAAGTCATATTCTTTTAGAGTTGTCATCTTTTAAAACAATTTATTATTATTTGTTTCATGGGCAGGCTCTAGCCAACGTAGGATTTGTCTTAACAATGTTTAATCTTAAATATCCTTTGCTACCTGCCTTGATTACATAATGAAATAGAGAAATTATGAATCATCAAATAGTGATCAAATCTAGCGCAACTGAATGAGTAATTAGTAAGCTATCTTAAATAAAAAAGCCCAAGACAACCTAAAAAAATCATCTTGAGCTCGTCTATATTTTTATTTTATACGCTATTCAATTAAACTAAATAGAGTATTATTCACCTTGCAACAGATCAATCATGCCCTGATACTTCTCTTTTTTAGCATTAATTTTATTGCGTTCTTCTTCGGCATTATCAACAGGTTCTTCTGAGTCTTCTACTTTCTTATCAAAAGCCTTTAATTCTGTCTCTGCCGCATTAAGAAGCTTAGTCAGCATAATTCCCAAAGCTTTTTCAGAAACATCGTGAGTCATACTAGAGGCTTCAGAAGCAAAGTCTTCTTTTAGCTTAGCCGCCCATTGATAGATATTGGCTATCGACACACTGTGCTTGTCTTCTTCAGCGCCTTCTTCTTTTTTAGAATCAGATTTTTTTTCGCTTTCTGTTCCTTCTTCTGAATCAGAGTCTTGATTTGATTCAGACTTCTTGTCTTTCTCAGGGATAAACTCTTCTTTTAGTTTAGCAGCCCATTGATAGATATTTGATATTGCTGCGCTATATAAGTCTTTGCTTGACTCTTGCTTATCAGATTTAGACTCATCTTCTTTAGACTCATCTTCTTTAGACTCATCTTCTTTAGACTCATCTTCTTTAGACTCATCTTCTTTAGACTCATCTTCTTTAGACTCATCTTCTTTAGACTCATCTTCTTTAGACTCATCTTCTTTAGACTCATCTTCTTTAGACTCATCTTCTTTAGACTCATCTTCTTTAGACTCATCTTCTTTAGACTCATCTTCTTTAGACTCATCTTCTTTAGACTCATCTTTTTTAGATTCATCTTTTTTAGAATCGTCTTGTTTAGAATCGTCTTTTTTAGAGTCGTCTGTATTAGATCCTAGATTTTGTTCAGCATTAAAATCTTCGAAGTCACCATTCTCATAAATAACTTTGTCGCCTTTAACAACTTCTACTTCTACTGCATCTTTTTTGTTTGACATAATTTGTTCTCCTAATTTCTAATAATTATTTACTCTTATAATAGTCCGATTAATGATAGCCCAATGCACTCTCAGCTTTAGTACTTTAATGTAAAGTATTATGCACAATACGTTAAGATTTCTTGTTGCGACACTAGTGCCATAACCCTTCAGGATATATCAGTTGGCTATCAATGGTCGGATACCCTTCAAATTCGAGGGTAATACCAGAAGCAGTAGGAGTTAAGTGACACATTGCTCCTAGTGGGAAGCTTTGCTTACGGGCAACATGACCAAAAGGTAGCCCTGTATAAATAGGCAATCCTGTGACCTGCCCCAGATGCTCAATGACCGAAGCCAAATTATAACGGGCATCATAACTGTCTTCTCCTGCCCCACTAAATGCACCAATTACTATGGCTTGTTGATTTTTGAATGCGCCTGAAAGGTATAAGCTATAAAGCATACGCTCTACTTGGTAAGGCTGCTCACCGACTTCTTCTAAAAACACAATGCCCCCCTTAGGATTAGGCATATAAGCACTACCTGCCAGCGCAGAAACCACGCTTAAATTACCTCCCCATAAAACACCGCTAAGCGGAGTCGATAGGGTTAACGTATTTTGCTGTGCCAGACTTATCTTGAGCCTAGGATTGGTAATTGCTTCTATGAAACCTTGGCAACTGATTATGTCCGGTTGCGGTTTACCAAATTCTGTATAGAGCATAGGAGCAGCCAAACTGGACATATTCCCTTTGGCCAGTAACGCACACTGTATGGCAGTGATATCGCTAAAGCCTGCCAAGATACTACCCTTATCTTTCATAAGGCTACCTAGACTTTTCCAGTCAACAGATTCTAAAAGTCGCATAGCACCATATCCGCCTCGGGCTGCAAGCAATAGCTTAGGGACCTCTACTGCTCCAGTGGCCATATTTTGTAAATCACTGGCCCGCTGTTGGTCGGTACCCCCAAAGCGTAAATACTGACGGCGCGTGACTTCTGGATTTTGAATATCAAATCCAGCACAGGTGAGACGCTGTAAGCCCAATATATTGCGACTGTCATCCACCCCTGTATTGGAGCTGGCAAATATACGAGTGGGTATGGTCGGCAGTTTACAATGACTCATATCTATTACGGGAACGGTTTTATCCGCCCTCTCTTCAGGTAAGGCTTGAGCTGCTAACGCACTATTTGATTGATACAGTAATCCTAAGCCGCCTATACCTAATGTAGTAAGCTCTAAAAAACGCCTGCGATTTAGCGGTGTTGGCTGCACCTTATGAATATTCAAACCTCTTTTCTTAAAATCCTCTACGATTTCTGCCTCACTCATAACAACCTCTTTTATTCATCAAACTGACTTTTATTAGACTAATTTCTATCAAACTGATTTCTATTAAATATTAAACCGACTTTCATTAAACCAATTAGGGTTATTATTTTTATTAACTTGGTTTTTTTATACATCTTGCCATAATTACTAGTCTATAAGAATTGATAGTCTATAAACTCAACTGAAGCTTAGTCTAAAGTTATTAAGAAGTTGGCTATTTAGACAACTATTTAAATGAGTTTTTAGATGACTATTTACATAGCTGTTTAAAAAGTTTCTTATAGAATCATCTGTATTTTCAATAGGTTATTAACCCTAAAATTGAAGAAAAATTCATTATATCGTCTCGGTTATAACTTGTATCATTTCTTGAACCCAAAACATACCGAGCACTGCGTTATAATAGGTAATGGGATATTTAACTAAGAATAATAAAAACAGCCCTAGACTACTTATTCTTCCTTCAAGCTATCCCTAAATTTATGTGATAGCCACTTATGGTTACCATACCCTCTTTCATACCTTAATTTGTTGTTATTAGGACTTATTATGAGTTATACATTTAATCGCACTTTTCCACATACTCGCTTACGTCGCCTTCGTGTTAATGACAATGTGCGCGCGATGATTCGTGAAGTTGAATTGCTTCCTAAACATCTTATCGCCCCTGTATTTGTTTTAGAGGGCGAAAATCAACGTGAAGCTGTTGCCAGTATGCCTGGAGTAGATCGTTTATCTATCGACTTATTGGTTGAATATGCCAAGGAGTTATTGGCAGAAGGTGTCACCACTGTTGATATCTTCCCTGTTATTGACCCAAGCCTAAAAACTGAAGATGGCAAAGCCGCTTATGACCCTGATGGGTTAGCTTGCCGAGCGGTACGTGCTCTTAAAAAAGAAGTGCCTGAAATGGTGGTCATGACAGACGTGGCTTTAGACCCCTATACTTCACATGGTCAAGATGGTTTACTTGATGAGACTGGCTATGTGGTCAATGATGACACAGTAGATGTATTGGTTGAACAAGCCTTAGCTCATGCTCGTGCTGGCGCTGATATTATCTCACCCAGTGATATGATGGACGGTCGTATCTTAGCAATGCGTGAAGCGTTTGAAGAAGAAGGCTTTGTAAATACCAGCATTATGGCTTATTCTGCCAAATATGCTTCTGCTTACTATGGTCCTTTCCGTGATGCCGTTGGCAGTGCTGGTAACTTAAAAGGCGGTCATAAAAAACAATATCAGATGGATTTTGGCAACCGTGCGGAAGCTTTACATGAAGTGGCCATGGATATCAATGAAGGCGCTGATATGGTGATGATTAAGCCTGGTCAACCTTATTTGGATCTAATCCGCGAAGTCAAAAATACCTTTGGCGTACCGACTTTTGCCTATCAAGTTTCTGGTGAATATGCGATGCATATGGCGGCCATTCAAAATGGTTGGTTAACCGATGCCGTTATCCTTGAATCACTTATCGGCTTCCGCCGTGCTGGTGCTGACGGTATCTTAACTTACTTCGCATTAGAAGCAGCCAAGCAGTTGAATGCTTTAAAGTAACTGATGTTAACTAAGTATAAAAAATATTAACTGAGTAGATATTAACGTAGTATAAAAAAACCCCCGTATCCAATCAGATACGGGGGTTTTTATTTTAGTCCGCTTATTTATTGAATTAAATTAAGCAGACTTTAATTTAACAAGTCTCTATTAGAAACGTTTTACGTAAGAAATACCGTATACCCAAGGATTGATTTCAACAGTACCAATATCTGCACCGTTTAATTTAACATCTGGTTCAAGATCGATATAACGCGCATCAATACGAACCGCATCTGTTGGGTTGAGTTTAAAATCTAGACCCACGTGACCGGCTACGCCCCAGCTATCATCAATTTCTAAGTCAGAATCATTTCCGTCGTAAATACGTTCTTTAAAGAAAGTTGTGTAGTTTGCACCCACACCGATAAATGGCTTCACATTAGAGTTGATATTATCAAAATGATACTGTAGTGATAACGTTGGTGGAAGATGTTGTGTTTTAGCTTTAAGAATATTGCCATTACCATCTTTTAAATCGATATCATGATGGAAAGGAAGAGCAGCCAATAGTTCGATACCGACGTTGTCTGCCACAAAGTACTCACCAGTGATAATAGGACGTACATCAGAATCAACTTCAGTCTTAAACGCACCATTTGCAAGGGTACCATTGTCGCTATCTGGGTCTACATAACCCGCACCAACACCCACTGTCCATGTACCAGCAGTTTCAGCCATAGCTGGAGTCATGCTTAAGCCAGCAGCAATAGCGGCTAATAATAATGCTTGACGTTTGATCATAGTATCCTCGATTATTTAAGTAGCAAGTAATAGCGTAAATAAACAGTAATAAATACGCCTATTTATGACATCAGAACAGTTAGAATCTTTCTGCTTCTTAACCGCTTGGTTGTATTATATTATATAACCACAAATATAGTAAGGTTATCTATCGAAAACTTGCGACTTCATAGTCGATTTTTAGTATTGTTTTGTCCTATTTAACTAAATAGGCTACTTTTGGACTTATCTAACATAAATACAATAGGCTTTAGCTTTCGTTGTTTATGACCTATCTTATTAAGGACTCTATCCCGTCCTTGATATACTCACAAACGCTTATAATATTGATAACCAGTTAATAATCAGTAAGCTTCAAAATATTTCAAAAAACAATCATTGGTATTTTTAGATAAATTCTCAGTTAGTTATAACCCCTTATTTATGTTATATACGTTATATAACCCAAAGAAATAACCAATAACTCAACTGATTACCTAAAACTCTATTTTTATGAGTTTAACTTAAGGCCAACTAATTATGGTATCTGGAAAAAAACTACCAAGCTTCAATTCTTTGGCAGATTTAAGACCCAAAAAAAATAACTTTAGAACCAAAAAATTAGCTTCTAGAAATAGCGGCTTATCTAAAGAGTTAAAGGCTTTGGAGGCTCATGCAGTTGATGCTTTATTAAATAATAAGTTTGACGAATCGAAAAGGTACTATGATAAATTTATTGAGTTGCAGCAGAACAAGTTTACTAAAGACTGTTCTACTGCTTTTAGTAATAGAGGCATAATTAATGCACGTTTGGGAAATATTCAAAGTGCCATCGAAGATTTCGAAATGGTGGTACAATTAAATAAAAAGCACACTTCGGCTTATAACAATCTTGCGAATATCTATTTGAGTACTGGTCAGTATGACAAAGCCTTTGAAGCCATTAATCAAGCTTTAAGGTTAGATCCCAATCACTATAATGCTAACTTTAATCATATTCTTATCTTGAATAAATTGAAACGCAATAAAGAAGCGATTGAAGCCATAAACAAACTTTTCATTCAGTTTCCTAATGAGATAAAAGCTGTCGACCCTAGCCCATTTATAGATATAAAAAAGCAAGTTTGTAATTGGGAAGGTATTGAAGAATTAGAACAGAAAGCCGCTGACTTAATAGATCGTGACAAAATCGACGCTAAATGGGCATTGGCTCATTTAAACAATCAAGCTTTAAATGGTGAGCAGCAATTTAAAGCATTAAAGAAGTTTTCCAATCAAAATTTTGGACACTTAAGCAGACAGCCAATATCTGCCTATAATCGTAATAATCGTAAAATCAAAGTTGCCTATGTTTCAGCAGATTTTTATGATCATGCAACAACTCGATTAATGGCGCAGTTATTTGAAAATCATGACAAGCAATTGTTTGAATGGTATGCAATCTCACATAGTTTAGATGATAATAGTGCGATGCGACAAAGAGTCACAAAGGCTTTTGACCACTTTATCGATGTAAACTCTTGGACAGACGAGCAAGTCTCTCTATGGATGCGTGAACAGCAGATAGATATTGCGGTAGATTTAAAAGGTCATACTGGTAATCAACGTTTGGGAATATTTGCTCGCGGTTGTGCGCCTGTGCAAATAACTTATATCGGCTTTCCTGGAAGTACGGGTAGTAACTTCATGGATTACATTATAGGCGATAAATGGGTAACACCTTTAAGCGCTAAGAATCAGTTTAGCGAGGCTATACTACAACTACCTAATTGTTATCAGCCTAATGATAAACAGCGTTATTTACCGCCTCAATCATTACAAAATTCTAATGATCCCGAATTTCTAGCGTGGCGAAAACAACAGCGAGTCGTTGAAGGCTTACCACAAGAGGCTTTGGTATTATGCTGCTTTAACAATACTTATAAGCTGCACCCTAATGTTTTCAAAATATGGATGCGCCTACTCGATAAACATCCTAATAGTGTGCTTTGGCTATTAGCAGACAAACCTTTGACTGAAATTAATTTAAAACAATATGCCAAATCATATGGCATAGATGAAAAACGTATTCATTTTGCCCCTCGAACTGATCAAAAAACTTACTTGAGCCGTTATTTATTAGCGGATTTGTTTGTGGATACTTTCGCTTATAATGCACATACTACAGGTAGTGATGCCTTATGGATTGGTCTACCTATGGTGACTTTAGCAGGCCCTAGCTTTGCCTCTCGAGTTGGGGCGAGTTTGCTAGATACAGTAGGGCTATCTGAGCTAATTACATACTCACAAAATGATTATGAGCAAAAAATCAATGCGTTAATGACTGACCCCCAAAAGCTAGCTGATTTGAGTCAACACCTTCGCAACGTTAGAAACACAACTCCATTATTTAATTCTAAGAAAACTGCGCAAGATTTAGAGGCCCTTTATCAGTCTGTCGTATCGAAGTAGCTTAATCGCTTGAGAGTTTACAGGTTCAACTTGATGAATGGATGCTCACTAGAGCTGTTATCTCTATGATTAAATCAATTTCTGTGTTTTTGATTTATTAATTTAAATATCTCATCTTAAATCTCAATTAACTCAGTTGTGATTTCATACTGAACCCCTATAATAACCACTCGGTAATTTTGAGAATCCTATTGAAGTGTCACCATGAACTGACCCTTTCAAATTATCAATTTTCGTTATCAAAATCTTATTATCCAAATTTTGATAACGAAAATTGATTATCGAATCCAATCTTCTAAAGATTTATCTCTTCTCCAAAGCAATATAAAGGTGTGCCATGAGTAAGCTTAACCCCAAACAACAAGAGGCCATGACTTATGTGTCCGGCCCCCTCCTCGTTTTAGCGGGTGCAGGCTCAGGTAAAACCTCGGTGATTACCCAGAAAATCGCCTATCTGATTGAGCAGTGCAATGTGCCTGCTGAGCGTATTACCGCAGTAACTTTTACCAACAAAGCAGCCCGTGAAATGAAAGCGCGGGTTAGCTCATTAATGCCAAAAGAAAAGACCCGTGGATTGACGGTTTCGACTTTCCACCAATTCGGCCTACAGTTTTTACGTTATGAGCTATTGCACACTCCTTTAAAGGGCAATTTCTCTATCATGGATGCTGACGACAGTAAGCGTCTGCTGATGGAGCTGATGATGCGTGACAACTTATCAGGTGCAGAGAGCCGCGAATTGGTGGGCAAAGCCATTAAGTTTATCTCGGATTGGAAAAACGACTTAATCGAACCTGAAAAAGCGATGGAAACGCTAGACGATCCAGAGGACATGATTTTTGCCACGCTTTATGCCTTATACGAGCGTAACTTACGGGCTTATAATGCGGTGGACTTTGACGACTTGATTGTGCTACCTGCCAAAATCTTACGTGAAAATGCTCAGCTGCGAGACAAATGGCAAAATCGCATTCGCTATCTATTAGTCGATGAGTATCAAGATACCAACACTGCTCAGTATGAGCTGATTAAGCTAATCGTTGGCCCGACAGGTAAGTTTACCGTAGTAGGCGATGACGACCAGTCAATTTATGCATGGCGCGGCGCACGTCCAGAAAACATGGCACTACTGAAAGAAGATTTCCCCAAATTAAAAGTCATTAAACTTGAACAAAACTACCGCTCAACCAACCGTATTCTTAATGCTGCTAACACGGTTATTATGAATAATGAGCATTTATTTGAAAAAGCATTATGGTCAGACAAAGGCCAAGGTGAAAAGATTCGCATCATTAACTGTCGTAACGATGATGATGAGTCGGAGCGCGTGGCGAAGGAAATTATTACTCACAAACTGCGTCATGGTAATGAATGGGAACAGTATGCGGTGCTATACCGTAGTAACTTCCAAGCACGCATGCTTGAAGCACAGCTGCGCCAACTACAAATCCCTTATAAGCTATCAGGGGGTCAGTCTTTCTTTGCACGCAGTGAAATCAAAGATGTAATGGGTTACTTGCGTCTAATCCTTAACCCTGAAGATGACAGTGCGTTTTTACGTATCGTCAATACGCCTAAACGTGGATTGGGTCCGGCGACGTTAGAGAAGCTTGGTCTGTTTTCCCAAGAGCACAGCATTTCACTACTCGCCTCTTGTACTCATGGCGGCCTGTCTCATGTATTGCCGATCAAGGCTTATAGCACTTTAAAAGAGTTCGGCGATTTTATCGAACACTATACCCGTGAGCTCGATCAACATCCAGACCCTGTGCCTTTAGTCCGTCAGATGATTGATGAGACTGGCTATATTGATTTCGTACGCAGTGACTCAAAGACACCGCAACAAGAAAAAAACCGTTTGGATAACATTGAGGTGCTATACACCAGTATTCAAGCGTTAATCAATCGTGCAGAAGATGATGATGACAAAACTATCGATGCTGTAATCCGTAAGTTGGTATTACTCGACATGTTGGAGCAGCAACAAGAAGAGGAAAATACCAACAAGGTTAACCTGATGACCTTACATGCTGCTAAAGGTCTTGAGTTTGATTTTGTCTATATCATGGGGCTTGAAGAAGAGCTGCTGCCGCATAGAAACTCTATTATTGCTGAGACTATTGAGGAAGAGCGCCGCTTAATGTATGTGGGCATCACCCGTGCCCGTCGTGAGCTGACTCTAACCTTGGCCGCTCAGCGCCGTGGTGGCGGGCAGATGCGAACCACCACTCAAAGTCGTTTTTTAGAAGAGCTGCCAGAGGAGCATTTAGATTGGCCAGCCAATGCCAAAAAGAAAAAGGCTGAACGAGATCCAACTGTGGTTGCCAATGAGTATATGTCTAACATCAAAGCCCTTCTGAAACAGAAAAATAAGTAAGCTTAGATTAATCAATAGGCTTAGGTTAAATAAATAAGTGGACTGTGATTGAGGTCAACTTCAAGGGGTTTAAATAAGAGCTCAAGCAAACTTACAGATTGGTCATGCAAAACCGTGAAAATATTGTAAAATAAACAAAAATGACAGGAGGCATGCCTGTCATTTTTGTTTTTAAGAGTTTTGTTTTACACCTTTTCCTCCTCAACCTCTCTCTCATCAAGCAATCTAAGGGCGCCTATGTCGACTCAAACTGAGCAAAAAGTAAAACCAGACTCCCTCGCAGAAAGCTATGATCGTGCTGAAGACAAGCTTATTTATCTGCAGCGATTGGTGTCCGATAGAGACATTGCTACGATGGCAGAGTTCTTAGCAGAGCAGTCAGATTATGAGATTGCTAGCTTATTAGAATCTTTCCCTCACGATGCCCGTCAACTCATCTGGGAATCTGTTCCGGTAGAGCTTAAAGGTCAAGTATTGGCCGAAGTGGTAGATGACATCCGCCCCTCCTTAATGGAGAACATGCAGGCTGATGAGATTGAAACCTTAGCAGAAGATTTGGACGCCCAAGACATCGCTGAAATTCTAGATACGGTAGATGACAAAGTTCGATCTGAAGTGATGTCCAATCTTGATGAGGACATTAGGCAACAAGTTAGTCAACTGAATACCTATGAAGAGTATGAGGTTGGGGACTATATGGACCCTGATACCATTCAGATTCAAGGTAATATTACGCTACAACAGGTACAGCATTGGTTGCGTCAAGATGAAGATTTATTAGACGATCAAACTCAAGAGCTTATTGTCGTCGACAGCAGTCATCAACTCTTAGGCCTACTCAGTTTGGTCGATCTGATTAAATACCCGCAGAACTCTTTAGTAGAACAGTGGATAGACCCTGCCATCACCATCAATGATCGCATGGATATTCAAGATGCAGCGGCAGTGTTTCGCTCCTCTGACATTCGCTATGCACCAGTAGTAAATAGCTTTGGCGAGCTGGTGGGCCAGCTCAATGCTGAAGACATCATGGAAATTATCCAAGATGATGTTGACAGTACTATGAAGCACTTAGCCGGTGTGAGTGATGATGAAGAACTGTTTGCGCCTATTTTACGTAGTGCCAAAAGCCGTAGTGTTTGGCTAGGTATTAACTTATTAACCGCACTGCTTGCCGCCTCGGTCATTGGACAGTTTGAAGAAGTGTTGGCTCATGTGGTGGCTTTAGCCGTTTTAATGCCTGTGGTAGCCAGTATGGGCGGTATCTCGGGTAGCCAAACGCTTACAGTAGTTATTCGAGGGTTGGCAATGGGTCAAATCGGGGGCTCAAACCGTCTGTGGCTAATGAATAAAGAACTGTGGGTGGGCGCCATCAACGGTATAATTTGGGCCCTTATTATGGCGGCAATCACTCAAATTTGGTTCCATGATCCCAAAATCAGCTTAGTTATTGGCTGTGCCATTGCCATCAATATGACCGCTGCTAATGTGGCTGGTATTGGCATACCTCTATTTCTAAAACGCTTAGATATTGATCCTGCACTTTCAGCATCGGTCATCCTGACCACAGTTACTGATATTGTCGGCTTTATGTCCTTTTTGGGGCTTGCCAGCCTGCTTATTCTTTAAGCCTTCAATCTTTTAACTTTGCAACTTCGCATTCTGTAATTTTTTAGCTCTCTGACTTGCTAAATACCTTAGTTAAATGATTAAAGGTGTTATTGGACAAATTATTGAGCGTATTGTTGGGTAAAATGCTCATCCGATATTAATTCAAGCCTCTGCTTCTGCTATCATGGCCGCTAAAATTAAGTGAAACTCTAATCAGACAGTGAATGGATGTAATATGAACTCTGTACAAGTCAAAATATTAAACCCTAAAATTGGCAATGATGAAAACTTCCCAATGCCTACCCGCGCTACTGATGGCTCTGCTGGCATTGATTTACGGGCCTGTATTGATGCGCCTATCACCATTAAGGCGGGTGAAACTCAGCTAATCGGTACTGGTATGGCCATTTATATTGCTGATCCTAATTATGCTGGGATTATTTTGCCTCGCTCAGGCTTAGGCCATAAGCATGGGATTGTACTGGGTAACTTAGTGGGTCTTATTGATGCCGATTATCAAGGCGAACTAATGGTGAGCATTTGGAACCGTAGTGACAGCGACTTTGTGCTAAATCCTGCAGAGCGAATGGCTCAATACATGGTAGTACCTGTAATGCGTCCTGAGTTCGAGATTGTTGAAGAATTTAATGAGCTAAGTGCACGCGGCGCAGGTGGTTTTGGCCATTCAGGTCGCCAATAGTATTAATAGCGGCAAACATTGATTTATGTTTACTTATGGTATTATCGCTATTAACGCCTAAACTAGCGCTAGGTCTTATACTGTAGGCCTTAAGAGCGAATTACCTCAAATACCATGTTTACAATGCAATAGCTTAAAAGTACTATTATTATAAATTTATAAAGTTATAATATTGGTCTCTTAAAATTTGGAACTTTGCCTTGTCACAGCCTTCCTTCAGCGACCAGCGTACCCTGTTTAAAGCCTATGATATTCGTGGTGAGCACTCTTTGTTTACTCCGGAATTTATCGAGGCTTTAAGCCGTGTGCTCGCTCACTATTATGTACATCAGGCAGCAGCACGCCAAATAGTGATAGGATTTGATGCACGTCATGGCAGTAAAACCATTGCTCAGCAACTGGCTATTTGCTTCCGTATGTTTGGCATTGAGGTCATATGGCTAGGATTAGTAACCACCCCAATTATGGCTTTTTGGGCCAATCAATATCAAGGTCATGGCCTTATCGCTACGGCCAGTCATTCCGAAGCCCATATTAATGGCATAAAATGGCTAATAAACGGGCAGTCTCCTAGCAGTGAACAAATTCAATATATTTACCAACACTTAGTTAGCCATACTGAGCCAGACTGTTTTAGTATAAGCAACCAAGCTAATGCCCAACAACCACTGGCAAAGCTTATTAAGCTACCACGAAATATTATCGTTGAAAGCTATATAGATAAGGCCATTTCTGCGATTGAAACTATTAACAATTCTCAGTCGAAAGCGCCAAAATTAGTCATCAACGCTTTAGATGCCCCCTCTTTATCATGGCCTGTCTCTGGCCGAACTGCTTCACCATTAAAAATCGTTATTGATTGTTTAAATGGGTCCACTGGGCTTTTTGCTGAGGAGTTTTTCCGTAGTCACCCTACCCTGTGTTCACAAGTTATTGTGCTCAATGCCACTCCGAATGGTAATTTCCCCAAAGGCAATCCAGATCCTATGGAAAATGGCCGTCTACAAGAGTTGAGTGAGGCGGTTATAGGTTATAACGCTGACCTTGGTCTAAGTTTTGACGGTGATGGCGATCGCTTAATGGTGGTGGACAACCAGGGTGAGGTATTGGTCGCCGATCACTTACTATTTCTGTTGGCGCGAGTGGCCATAGAAGACCATCGTACTCAAGGAACTTGTGCCTACGCTAGCTCGTGTACCCCGACCGTTATCTTTGATGTAAAGTGCTCGCATCATTTACCCCTGCTTATTAAGCAAGTGGGCGCCCAAGGTCAGATGAGCAAAACGGGCAGTAGTATTTTGCGCCGTGCCCTGCAAGCCAAGAAGAATGGTACTGAGCCTCATGTATTATTTGCAGGCGAATTATCTGGGCACTTTATTTTTAATGATGGTTATTTTTTATTGCATGATGATGCGATGTATGCCGGATTACGTTTGTTAAACTGGCTACACTATCAGCCCTTTAGTCTGGCTGAAATCATTAAGACCTTACCCGAAGCCGTGAGTACTCCAGATGTGTATTTACCGCTCTCTGATTATTCTTATAGTGTGTCACACAATGCAGCCATTCCTAGCAGTGATGAAACGGCTCAGCCTATATTAAAGAAACTTTCTGCTCTGTGTGATGAGTTACAAAGCGGCACAAACAACTTAGTAGTCTCATTGCCTGCAGATGCGAGATTAACGTGTATTGATGGGTTACGCTTGGACTTTACCCATGGCTTTGGCATTATTCGCTCCTCCAATACTAGCAATAGCTTAACCGTACGTTTTGCCGGTGACTCTTTATCTGATTTAGAAAACATTCAAGGCTGTTTCGTTAACCTTTGTCAGTCTATTAGTCAAGATTTGGCCCGTCAGGTAGCCAACATTCGGGTAAAGCAGTAGAATAATAGACATAGTCAACGCCTCAGTTACCCTACTGATGACAGCGTCGACTGTTCCTACGATTATATTACCGACAACAAAAACGAGCCGCTCATGTCCTTAAATCTTGCCCAAGCCCAAACCACCGCTCAAGTATTAACCACTGCCCTTCCTTATATTCAGCGCTTTGAAGATAAAATCATTGTGGTCAAATATGGCGGCAATGCCATGACTGATCCAGAGCTTGAAAGCTCTTTTGCCCGCGATATCGTGCTGTTAAAGACCGTAGGCCTACACCCTGTCGTGGTACATGGCGGCGGTCCTCAGGTTGATAATTTATTAAAAGAGCTTGGGCGTCAGTCTGATCGTATTGATGGTATGCGAGTTACCACAAAATCGACTATGGACGTGGTAGAAATGGTACTTGGCGGTAGCGTAAATAAGTCTATCGTCAGCTTAATCAATAAACATGGAGGCCGCGCCATTGGTCTGACCGGTAAAGATGCAAACTTGATTCGTGCTAAAAAATTGTTGATGAGCAAAGTTGATGAGCACGGCAATCAAAGTGAAATCGACTTAGGCTTCGTTGGAGAAGTAGTCAGCGTCAATAAAGACGTTATCATGATGCTTATTGGGTCAAACTTTATCCCGGTTATTGCCCCTATTGGTGTCGATAATGACGGGAACAGCTATAACATCAACGCTGACTTAGTGGCGGGTAGAGTGGCTGAATTTCTACAAGCAGAGAAGCTGATGTTGTTGACCAATATTAAAGGGGTCATGAACAAGGAAGGTAAAGTGGTGACAGGTCTTACCCCGCAAAAAGTGGATGAGATGATTGAAGATGGCACCATTTCGGGCGGTATGATTCCGAAAATTCAATGTGCCTTAGATGCAGTACGTGGCGGCGTAAAAAGTGCAGTTATCGTTGATGGCCGTGTGCCTAATGCTACCCTATTAGAAATCTTTACCAATGAAGGTGTGGGTACGTTAATTAGCCGTGACTTAGAGTCGGCTTTAAGTTAGGTTTTCTGTATTCTAGAACATAACGTCTAAAAATGGCGTCTAAAAAAGGGTACCCGTAATGGTGCCCTTTTTGCTAAAAGTGTCATACCTCTGCTCTTATATTTGGGCAGATATTTAAAAAATTTTAAGCGTTGAACACGTCTTCAAATTCCTGCTCATTGAAGCCGCATAAGAGAACTTGCTTGCTGTGTGCTTCACCTTCTACGATAGGGCGTTTGATCATACTGGTATTTTCAACCAATAGATCAATGGCTGTATCGACATTGGCATCTGCAGCCGCTTTTTGTTCATCAGTCAATTTACGCCAAGTCGTCCCCCGCTTGTTAAGCACTTTTTCAATACCCAACTCGTCGACCCAGCGCTGTACGCTTTGCTTATCAACCCCTTGTTTTTTGTAGTCATGGAACTGGTAACTCACTCCCATTTCATCCAACTTAGTAAATGCTTTTTTCATTGTGCTGCATGCTTTAATACCATAGACGGTTATCGACATTGGTCATTTCTCCTTTTTTTGTGTCCGTTATTCTTATAACGGTTATATCAATAAACTTTTACAAGCTTAATAGTTAACGACTGGTAAAGCCAATATCAGGTTAAAATTAGTGCTTACCATCGCAATTTTAGTCAATTTACGCTATCCTATCGTATCGGATTTTTCCTATTATTTATTACTGTCTTTTTATCCAAACCTTTATAAAAACATCTAACTTAGAGCCTATTATGAGCACCACAGCAAACGAACAGACAAATCCTAATCATTACCACCCACAGCAGATCGAAGCTAAACAGCAAGCAAAATGGGAAGCGGATAAGCGCTTTGAAATAAGCAATGACATCAGCAAAGATGAAAACACCCGTTATATGCTGTCAATGTTCCCCTATCCTAGTGGTAAGCTGCATATGGGACACGTTCGTAACTACACCATCACTGATGTGCTTAGCCGCTATTATCGCTTAAAAGGCGACAAAGTTTTACAGCCAATGGGCTGGGATGCGTTTGGTATGCCAGCAGAAAACGCGGCCATTGCCAATCAGGTTGCCCCTGCCAAATGGACCTTCTCTAATATTGACAACATGCGTGCTCAATTAAAGACATTGGGCCTTTCAGTGGACTGGTCTCGTGAATTTGCGACCTGTACTCCTGAGTATTATCGCTGGGAACAGTGGTTCTTCTTACAGCTTTACAAAAAAGGCTTGGTTTATAAAAAGCTGGCCACCGTAAACTGGGACCCTGTCGACAATACTGTATTGGCCAACGAGCAAGTGGTAGATGGTAAAGGTTGGCGTAGCGGCGCACCTGTTGAGAAGCGTGATATCCCAATGTACTACTTCAAAATCACTGACTATGCCGATGAGTTGTTGGATGATTTAGACCAGTTAGAGGGACAATGGCCAAGCGATGTTATCACCATGCAGCGCAATTGGATTGGTCGTAGCCAAGGTATGGAAGTTCATTTCCCTTACAAAAATAGCGATGATATCAGCACGCTAGATGTGTTCACTACCCGTCCTGACACCTTAATGGGCGTCACTTATGTGGCGGTTGCTGCAGAGCACCGTTTGGCGAAATTGGCCGCTGAACAAAATCCAAAAATTGCTGAATTCTGTGAGCTTTGCCGCAAAGGTTCTGTCGCTGAAGCTGATTTAGCAAAAGCGGAAAAAATTGGTATGGATACCGGTTTAACCGTTACCCATCCTCTAACTGGTGAAGAAGTGCCTGTTTGGGTGGCAAACTATGTATTAATGAGCTATGGCTCAGGGGCCGTAATGGCAGTTCCTGCACACGACGAACGTGACTTTGAATTTGCCACCAAATACAACTTACCTATTAATACCGTTATTGAAACCCCAGAAGGTCATGAAGGAGCATACACTGAGCGTGGTACGCTAGTGAACTCTGGTGAATTTGATGGCTTAGATTTCGACGGTTCATTTGAAGCGATGTTGGCCAAACTAGAGCCTCAAAACTTAGCCTCACGTAAGATTCAATATCGTCTGCGCGATTGGGGTGTGTCTCGTCAACGTTATTGGGGCTGTCCAATCCCAATGATTAACTGTGAATACTGTGGCAACGTTCCTGTGGATGAGGCCGATTTACCAATTAAGCTACCGACTGACGTGGTGCCTGATGGCCGTGGTAACCCGCTTAAAAACATCCCTGAATTTGTGAACACTACCTGTCCTAAGTGTGGTGGCCCTGCAGAACGTGAAACCGATACCTTTGATACCTTTATGGAGTCAAGCTGGTACTATGCCCGCTTCGCTAGCCCAAATGACGACACTCAAATGGTAGACAAATCTGCCGCTGATACTTGGCTTCCCGTTGATCAATATGTGGGCGGTGTTGAACATGCCGTGATGCATCTATTGTATGCCCGTTTCTATCATAAATTGATGCGTGATGAAGGTTTGGTGTCAGGGGATGAGCCTTTCAAAAACCTACTGACTCAAGGTATGGTATTGGCAGGTACGTTGTATCGCAGCAATGAAGATGGCAGCAAAACCTATTACTTCGCTGAAGATGTCGACATTAATTATGACGACCGCGGCCAGCCTATTAATGCTATTTTGAAAGCAGATGGCCAACCGGTGACCATTGGTAAAATCGAGAAGATGTCGAAGTCGAAGAATAACGGCGTCGATCCACAAACTACCATTGACCAGTATGGTGCAGACACAGTACGCCTATATACCCTATTTGCGGCGCCTGCTGACCAAACTTTAGAGTGGTCAGATGACTCTCTAAAAGGGCCATACAACTTCTTGAAGAAAGTTTGGCGTGAAGTGCATTCACATATCGAAGCGTTACAGCAGCAAGGTATTGCGGCCACAGAACTACCTGCTATTTCTAGTATTGACAGCAATGAGCTTGACAGCCTAGCCAAGGGCTTACGCCGCAAAACTCATGAAGTTATCGCCAAGATTGACAATGACTTAGGTGACCGCTTATCGTTAAATACGCCAGTCTCAAGCTTGATGGAGCTGGCCAATGAGATTGGCACGTTTATCTCTAAGAATAAAAACATTAATAGCACGACGTTAGCGGTACAACAAGAAGCTATCACCACTCTACTGACTATCTTATCGGTCTACGCACCGCACATTGCCGAGCACTTACTTGAAGAGTTGGGTGTAGACACTACGGCCTTAGTCTATCCTAAAGCCGATGAGTCCGCTTTGGTTCAAGACACCATCACCATGGTGGTCCAAGTGAATGGCAAAGTACGTGGCAAAATGGAAGTGGCGCCTAATAGTGACCCTGAGTTACTTAAAGCGCAAGCCAAAGAGCTAGACACGGTGGCGAAGTACCTAACTGGCGATATCAAAAAAGAAATCGTTGTGCCTAACAAGTTGGTTAATATTGTAGTGGTGGGATAAATCATGAAAAACCTGGCAGCCAAGACTGAAACTCACAACACCTCTAAAACCAAGCGTGGTGCCTTATGCACTGTCTTGGTTAGTGTGGCCCTACTGGGATCACCCCTTATTTTGAGCAGTTGTGGTTTTCATTTACGTGGCTATGACAGCCCCATGACTTATGCGGTACAAAGTACCGCTCTAACTATCAATGATGATGACCCTGTGAGCTTTCGTTTAAAGCTGCCATTAAAGCAGCGTTTGAATGCCGTTGGGGTTAACGTAGTTGATGATATTGGCCGCCAAATTAATAGCAGCGAGAAACAATACACCTCAAGCATTCGCGTAGAAAATGTACAGCTTAGACGCTATGAGCTGGTCGGGGTATTGACTGAAGTTCGCTTAGTGCTGTCGGCTGACGTATTTTATGAGACGCTGAATAACACTGAAGGCAAAACCAATGAGCCTATGACAGTGAGAAATAAGGTACAAGTTGAGCGTACTTATCAGTTTGATGAAGCGTCGGTAAGTATTGAAGACAAGCAAGGTAAGCAAGTTCAAGATTGGCTGTATCAGAACTTAGCTCAGCGTATTGCCGCTCAATATGTGGCTCTGAACTTACCTCGAGTGGCGCCTGAAGCTCAACCTACAGATGCTAAGATAGCAGTCTTGGTACCTAATGATACCGACCAAACCTCACCTGAGTCTAACCAATAAGTTATGGAAGATACTTTTTTAAATGTTTATCCAAAACTTAGCGTAGCTGATGCTGGACAATCGTTTAATTTGACAGGCTTGTGGTTAGCACATAGCGATGAGCCGTTGCTACAGCAGTGGCTCGTTGATGCCATGCGCAGTGCTTGGCAAGCACAGAATCTCGCCATCAAGCGTATAGAGTTGGTCTCAAGCAAGACTTGGCAAGATGTACTGGGTGAGCTCAATAGTTTGTCTTTATTTGATGACGCCACTGCTGTCATTATTACCGGCAATCATAAACCCGATAAAGCAGTACAACAAGAACTGCATAACTTCGCTATAGAAGCCAATAGCGGCAGCAATCAAAACTGTGTTTTGTGGTTGACTGGCAAAGTGGACAGTCGCTCAAAGAGCAGTAAATGGTATCTACCGTTTGCGCAGTTGGGTCATGTGATTGACTGTAATCTCTATAATGAAAACCAGCGCCAACAGATTTTATCCTTTCAGGCGCATCGCTTTGGTCTGAATCTATTACCCGAAGCGTGGCAATTTTTGATGTTGCAAACTGAGCATCATTTACTTAGTGCGTATCAAACTCTATGGCGCTTATCGTATCTGTTTTCACCTCAAATAGTTACCGCTACTGACTCAGCCCCTCCCCCAAACGCGTTGAGTTCAGACAACCTAATCACTACTAATACGGACATACAGAGCACGAATCTGTCCCCTATGACGCCTGTTACTATTGATGTTGATAGCTTACAGAGCGCATTGGTCAGCGACGCGCAATACACTGTTTTTGATTTATCAGATACCATGTTGGCCGGTAACGCTGCTCAAGTCATTAAGATTATTGAGCAATTAAAAACCACAGAAGAACCCACGCCTTTAATACTTTGGGCCATCAGCAAAGACATGCGTCTCATTATGCAGCTTATGGCAGGTGAAAACCCACAAAGCTTAGGTATTTGGAGCAGTAAACAATCTTTATATCAAAGTGCGTGTCGTCGTCAAACCTCGCAAAGTATTGCAGATTGGCCTGACATTTTGTATCAATGTGATAAAGCGGTAAAAGGCATCGTTCGTCAGCCCGCTTGGGAGTTGATGCTACAAGCTGCTCTTCGAGTGACTGGTCACCGACTGTTTTATTAGCACAGTAACTGTCTGACGCTCCATTATCCTTTATCTAGGTTCTACTCATATTTGCCTGACATTTGCCGGCTGATGCTGTATATCGGCTCGCCTCTACTATTGCCCTGACCTACATTTTGTTCGAGTCTTTATCCTTGTTCGTCCTAATGTGTAATCCGGCTTATACTGTCTTTTATGGACGATGACTATGGTTTGTAACCTTTCTTAAACTTAATACCATGGTCTTTTTATAGGGGTGGGTTATCATAAGTTTATTTAAAATTAGGTTTCGGACTGTGATATGGCTTTTATCTCGAATCAAAAAACCCGTAAGTCTTTGATAAAATGGACAATTATAGGACTTATTATTCTTGCGCTGGCGCTTCTTTTATATAATAAATTTAAGCCAAAACAAGAAACTCCAGACTTTATTACTACCATGGCACAAACTGGAGATATTGAACGTAACGTGATGGCATCAGGGAAAGTGAAAGCCCTAAATACAGTTGACGTGGGTGCTCAGGTCTCTGGTGAGGTCACTAAGCTTTATGTCAAAGTGGGTGATCAGGTAAAAAAAGGCGATTTAATCGCCCAGATTGACCAAATAACTCAGAAGAACAATCTATCAAATCAACAAGCAACGTTGGAACAAGGCCGCGCAGGTTTGCAGAGTGCTCAAGCCGAATATTACAGTCGTAAAGCAGGTCTTGAAAGTGCTCAAGCTGATTTGGCCAGTCGTGAAGCTGATCTGAAGCAAGCAATATCTGATTATGATCGATTGCGCCCTCTGTTGGCACAAGATGCGATTAGCCAACAAGAAGTTCAAACTGCTCAAACCAACGTTGAAAAAGCACAAGCCAGTGTCGCTGCTGCAAGAGCCGCTATCAAAACTGCTCAAGCGGCGTTAGTCACTGCTCAGTCTAATATTGCCAGTAATGAGGCAGACATTCGTAAAGCCCAAACCAATTTAAGTACCGCCAACACAGATTTGGGGTATACCACCATTCGTGCTCCTATTGATGGGACGGTTGTTGCTGTTGTCACTGAGCAAGGAACGACGGTTAACGCCAATCAAGCGGCGCCGACTATTGTCACTTTAGCAGACCTCTCTACAGTCCGAATTAATGCTCAAATCTCTGAAGCCGATGTCATCAATGTTAAAGCAGGCATGCCAGTGTATTTTAATACTATTGGCGATCCAGATACTAAATACGATGCTGTATTGACCGCTATTGAACCAGCACCTGAAGAAATCAGCAACACCAGCTCTACCGATTCTGCTATTTATTATATCGGTTATGTTGAAGTACCTAACCCCGAGCGCCGCTTTCGTATCGACATGACCGCTCAAGTTTATGTGGTGGTTGATAAAGCAGCCAATGCGTTATTAGTACCATCAGCAGCCATCAAAAAAGGCGGCGGTTCAAATAGAGGTAAAGACAATGAAAAATCAGGCAACAAAAAAGGGGGAGTAGCTGCACCTCCCGTTAAAGGCACCTATGTTAGGGTCTTAAAAGCCGACGGTAGTGTTGAGAATAGACCTGTTAAAGTGGGTATCGATAATAGAGTGGATGCCCAAATCCTGAGTGGACTTAAAGCCGGTGAAACGATAATAATTGGTGAAAATTCAGGAAAAACTGGTAGTGGCGGAAGTGGCCGTCGTCGTCCACCTGGCATGTAGCCTTAGCCAGACGTTATTATTCTTAAACTCCAGTTATGGATAAGCTAAGCAGACATAACACTTTGTCTTATCCACTAACTTTACATTTAACTTAGGTTATCTTGCCTGAACTGAAGACTTTGCTATGACCATACCCCAGCAGCCTATAGGCCACACTTCCCCTACCGACTCAAGCCCTGAAAGGATACCTTCGTCGCCGAAACCAGGGGCCAAACCTATTATGGAGCTCAATGGTATCATCCGCGAATTTGCTGCCGGTGAACAAACCATTCGTATCCTGCATGGTATTGACTTGACCATCTACCAAGGTGAAATGGTGGCTATTATCGGTCAGTCGGGATCAGGTAAGTCCACCTTGATGAATATTTTAGGATGCTTGGACAAGGCCACTGCCGGTGAATATCTGATTTTTGGTAAATCAGTTAAGCAGCTTGATGCCGATGAATTGGCCAAACTACGCCGAGAACATTTTGGCTTTATCTTCCAACGCTATCATTTATTGGGCGATATTGATGCTCGAGACAACGTGGCAGTCCCTGCCGTGTATGCTGGCATGGATAATAAGGTACGGGCCCAACGGGCTGAACAATTACTGACGGACCTAGGCCTTGGTGATAAAGTACATAACCGTCCAAGCCAACTGTCAGGGGGACAACAGCAGCGCGTATCAGTGGCACGCGCCTTAATGAACGGTGGTGATGTCATCTTAGCCGATGAACCCACAGGTGCCTTAGACAGTAAGTCAGGGAAAGATGTTCTACAAATTTTGAACAACCTAAATGCGCAGGGACATACGGTGATTATGGTCACTCACGATCCTAGTATCGCTGAGCAAGCCGAGCGCGTTATTGAATTAAAAGACGGTCACGTTATAGCTGACTATCGCAACGAGCACTTTAAGCGTTCAAACAGCTCTGAAATAGAAGTAGCTGATGTTGATACGCCTAATACAGCTACATCGGCTCATGTGACAGCAACTGAGGCGTTATCTAGTCCTTCTAGCGCCTTGCAAAAAAAACAAAAAAGTCGTTTTGGCTCACTAATTGACCGTTTATCCGAAGCGTTTAGAATGTCAATCTTGGCCATGCGCGCGCATAAAATGCGTACCTTACTGACCATGCTGGGTATTATCATTGGTATTGCTTCGGTTGTCTCTGTGGTGGGTCTAGGTCAAGGCTCACAACAACAAATCTTGTCAAATATTAGCTCATTAGGTACTAACACCATTACCGTTATTGACGGCTATCCCTATGGTGATCCGAGACGACGCTATAACGATGACAATCTGACGCCGGATGATGCCAAAGCAGTGGCTGACCAACCTTACGTGGTCAGTGTTAGTCCGCAGCTTGATACCAGCGCTAGTGTCCGCTATCGAAATGTACAAGAATCTGCCAGTATCAGTGGTGTGGGCTCAGGTTATCTAGAAGTCACTGGAGAAAAACTGGCACTCGGTCAAGGGTTTGATGAGCAAAGTATCTCCTTGCGTATGCAAGACGTCATCATTGATGACAATGCCAAAGGTACCTTTTTTCCAGATTTAGAGAATCCAATTGGTGAGGTTCTACTGATTGGCAATGTCCCAGGACGTGTGATTGGCGTTTTAGAGCCCAAGGATAATGCATTCAGTCGTTCTAGTGACAGCCCTACTATCTATATGCCCTACACCACTATGATGTCACGTATTGTGGGCGGAGAAAACATTGATCGTTTTGTTGTGCTCATCGACAATCAAATCTCAACCAGTGCTGCAGAATCCGCGATTTCAGAGCTAATTGAAGGGCGACACGGGGCTGATGACTTTAGAACCCAAAACTCTGACTCTATTCGTCAAACCATTGAGTCTACTACCAATACCATGACGCTACTCATCTCCTCTATTGCGATTATCTCTTTAGTCGTGGGCGGTATTGGGGTAATGAATATTATGTTGGTATCGGTGACAGAGCGTACCAATGAAATTGGGGTGCGTATGGCAGTCGGCGCTCGCCAAAGTGATATTATGCAGCAGTTTTTGATAGAAGCGGTACTGGTCTGTATATTAGGCGGTGGACTGGGCGTATTGTTGGCATTCTTAATTGGTGAAGGTATCAATAGCATAGGCTCAGATAGCTTTAGTGTTATTTACTCCCCTACCTCAATTATCGCCGCTTTTGCTTGTTCTACGTTAATTGGGGTGGTATTCGGATTTTTACCAGCCCGTAACGCTGCTAAATTAAACCCAGTAGAAGCCTTATCAAGAGACTAATCATTAGAAATACAAGCTTAGCGCAGAAAAAATAAAGGAATGTCGAAAAAAATTAAATTTAGGGTTGCATTCTCATTTTTGAAGCGTATAATGTGCTCTCACGTTAAGGGGATACAGCAACCCTTTAACTGTTTAGAAACTTGCCTTTAAGCAATTTTCTCTTGCGAAGCTAAAAAAGCAGTGCTTTTTTTATACGCTTCTCAGGGCCGATAGCTCAGTTGGTAGAGCAGTTGACTTTTAATCAATTGGTCCCGCGTTCGAGTCGCGGTCGGCCCACCAAATATTTAAAAACCCCGATTAATTTAGTCGGGGTTTTTCTTTCCCCTAGTTTGTCTTGTTAGAATAGATTCTACTTAGAATTTACCTTAACCATAAGACACCTAGTGGATGTCATAAAATTGCAATTATTTTAAATTTTAGGTTGCAATCTTAAATTTGATAAGTATAATATGCCTCTCCTAACAAAGAGACAGATTATAAAATCTCTTCAAGTTTAGGGCCGATAGCTCAGTTGGTAGAGCAGTTGACTTTTAATCAATTGGTCCCGCGTTCGAGTCGCGGTCGGCCCACCATATATCTAAAAACCCCGATTAAACAATGTTTAATCGGGGTTTTTTTCGTCTACTCTATTTGGCTAAAAGCTATTCAGCTATTTCCTAATGGCTAAAGACCTTGTATTAACAGTAGGTCTTATCTGTTAATACAAGGTCTTAATAAAAGCTACGCACAAAGTCATAATGTGTTATTTAAAACCTATTGCCTCCATAAAGTCCATTTTACGAGGTTCATTAGGTGCTTTTTCAATCAAGCTGTCAAAATCTTCAGCACTAATTTCTGTTTTTCTGCCGTGTGCCAGTAGCAACTGTGAGGGATCAAGTGCTTTGATCTTATTTAAAGAAGCTTTGTATTTATTGGGATAAGTAATCAAATAAGGTGATACAAACTTATTTTTAATTTTTAGAATCAAATCAGCGGTATACACTTGGTTGCTAGGCGTATGCCATAACGACAGATCACAATTTGTGTGCCCTGGCGTCTCTAGTATGACCCACTCTTCAAAGTTGGGCACTGTGTCCCCATCCTTTACTATGACATCTGGCTTTAGAGAGGGTGCGTACCATTGATAGGTCTTTGGTTTTCTTTGACGATTGGCAACATAGTGAGTCAATATCAAGTCCCATACGTGTTGCCTGCGTCCTGATAAGCCCTTATACCACACGTCAGCTTCAGCGCCTGCCACAATCTGACAGCCAGTCTTTTTACGAAGTAGCGCTGCACCCCCAGCATGGTCAGGATGCATATGACTGACCACCACTGTCTTTAACTGATTAAGAGGACGCTGTAGGGTATCTGTGATGTAGTTTAAAATAGGCTCTACGTCACCACGGCAACCCGAGTCTATTAACATTAACTTGTCAGGATATACTGCAAGATAAGTGGTCTGAATGTAGCCTTCTATACTAACTATTTCTACTAAACTCATAAATGTCCTACTTCCTGCTCAAAAAACAATCGAATCATAGTAAACCTAGACAGCACTTTATTTAAGCCTCCATGTTGACCGATAAGTTTTACACCAAGATACTTGTGATTCAGAGGCCTCTTATTTTTTTATCCTGCTTTTATTTGTCTGTTACCTCTTTTTTATCTATCTCTTACTTATCTGATTAAAAATATCATAAATATATAGCACTATTAGTCTATAGCTTTACGCTCACTTACGTTTTCATATAGCTTAACTACAAACCCTATCGGCTTGGTCGTTATACTAATAATAGTTACTCGCATAAAGGGTAGCAGTATTGAAAAGTACTAGTATTAAGGGAACTCATATTTGAAACTAAAATTGACTGAATTGCCCTTAAATTTACTGCAAACGATATAGGCGTCGTTTATTAAGCCGATTCAAGGCTAAAGGCGTCAAAATAATAAGGATAAGTAGAATGCATAATAAAAATTATCACACCCGTACCGTTGGACAAGCACAAATACCTGCTTTAGGATTGGGAACTTGGCAATCAACAGACGATGACTGTATTGAGGTGGTTAGCCAAGCCCTACAAATGGGCTATGAGCATATTGATACGGCCCAAGCCTATCATAATGAGGCTCAAGTTGGAGCAGGCATTAAAAAGTCGGGCGTAGCTCGTGACCGCTTTTTCTTAACTACCAAGATTTTCCCAGATGATATGCGCTTTGAGCCTGATAATTTAGTGAAGTCGGTGCATGAGTCATTAGATAAATTAGACGTTGAGTATGTAGATTTATTATTACTGCACTGGCCAGATGCACGTGTCCCACTATCAGAGACTATGCCTGCTTTGGCAGAGATGCAGCATCAAGGATTGACTAGAAACATTGGGGTCTCTAACTTCAATATTAATCTACTGTTAGAGGCGCAAAAATACAGTGATGTGCCTATTGCAGCGAACCAAGTCGAATTTCACCCCTTTATTCGTCAACAGACTCTGCAAACGTTCTTATACAACCATCATATTCCGCTAACTGCCTACTCACCGTTAGCACGTGGTGATGTCTTTGATAATGATACTATTAAAGCTATTGCTGACAAACATAATATTAATCCAGCACAGGTATCGTTGGCTTGGATTTTATCTGACAAAAACCGTATTGCCATTCCAAAAACCAGTACCCCATCTCACCTACAAAGTAACCTTGATGCGTTAAAGGTACAGCTGGATAAGGAAGATATTGAAGCCATTAATAATTTGGCACGCTCAAACGGTCGTATGATTGAACATCCCGACTATACGCCTGAATGGGATGACTAAAGAACCAACGCCCATTCTCAATTAAGAGAATAAACGCGTTATAAACAAAATAAAAAACCAGCCATTTGGTGGCTGGTTTTTTTATGGATCTAAAGCGCTGACTGGACCAATATAAGGGGCTTCTTTTGCTTTGATCTTACCGTCATTAAACCCGTTGTATAAGCTAAAAAACTAACGAATATCTAAAGCAATAGCAAATTGACCGGCCAAATGCTTCGCTGTCTCTAGCTGATTGGGGTCAGTAACCTTGACACAAGTGATAAATCCGTAAGTGGCATCTTCTTGGGTAGTAACGTCTGCGGCAATATTGTGCTCATTAAGTAAGGTAGCCACTGCCTCCACATTTGCCAATCGTTTTAAAGCAGGCTTGAATACCTTACCCACCGGGGTCAGAGGTATTTCATCAATAATGTGAATCTCTTTTGGTATTGCGGCACGCTCACCAATATGGTCTTGGCAATACGCCTCAAGGGCTTGTTTGTCTATACTTGCGCCTGTCTTAGGCTGCACGTATAAAATGGGAATCTCGCCTGCATACACATCAGGTTTACCAATAGCAGCGCAGATTTCGATATCCCCAAACTTATAGACAGGCTCTTCAATTAATTTTGGATCAATATTATGACCACCCCGAATAATAAGCTCTTTTTTACGACCTGTTAAAAAGAAAAATCCATCGCTGTCTTGATAGCCCAAATCTCCCGAATTAACCCATCTTTTAGCGGGGTCCAGTTGCTTATTGTCCGCTTTTTGCTTATCTTCAACCGTATCGTAAAGCCAAATATCCTTATTTTGGCTGTCTATATAATATCCTGCAAATACATTGTCACCACGTATAATAACATTGCCGACCTCACCTACTTTTGCAGGGCGGAATAATCCATCCTCCTCTAGGATAGCCACAATCATTTCTTGATGTGGAAAACTTTGACCAATCGAACCAATTTTGCGTTCACCCTCACGAGGATTCACCGAGCTACCACAATTAGCCTCTGTCAGCCCATAAGCCTCTAATATGGTCATGCCTGTTTGTGCTTCAAACTGGTTGAAGACTTCAATAGGCATTGGTGCCGCCCCGCTTAAGCAATACTGCAAACTGCTAACATCCTGCGTTTTAATCGGAATATTTAATAAAGAGCTGAACAATGTCGGTACGCCGCTAAAGAAGTTGATTTGGTACTGCTCAATAATATCCCAAAAATTAGCAACGACGCCCTCACCTCGGTAACCTTGTGGCGTAGCCAATACCACATGACTGCCCAAGGAGAAAGGTAGCATCCCTGTTACCATGACGGCATTGGTATGAAATAGGGGTAAACCGCATAACAAATTTTTGCCATTGCCAACGAAGTCATCACCCAAAGCAGCTCTCACCTGTAATACGTTAGATACTTCATTTTTATGTATTCGCTTAGCAATCTTGGGTCGCCCTGTGGTACCGCCCGTACAAAAGAACGAAGAATAATCTAAGCTATTACGACGTTTCGATTTATTGTTCTCAAAGGTTAAACGATCGCCTGGCTGCTTTGCTATGGCAGTTTTCCAATTATGCCAATTGATATGGTTAGGTAGTCCAGCCTTACTACCAAAAAGCAGAGCTGTCACATCGTTTTCTATGATGTCTTGACGTTTTTGTAACACTTTAGCAGGCAAGGACTTTTTGCCGAGCACATGATCGGCCATATTTATGCTAACAACGTGTGCTAAGCTTTGAACATGCTGTGCGATATACTTAGCTTTTGACCATATTTCAGTATTGGGAAAAGGCGCAAGGGTAACCAGTACTCGAGCCTTAGCCGTTGCCAAAAGCTCGCTAATGACCTCAGGCTCAAGTAAAGGGTTAATGGGCATAATAATGTGGCGAGTTTGCACCCCTATTATGACGCTATAGCACTCAGGGAGATTGGGAAGTAGCATGGCAACCACCGCATCGTCCTCTAGTCCTAAAGTATCCATAAAGTTGCCCACTTGATGTATCTCAGTCAGCATCTCTGCATAGCTAAAAGTTTCATTTTCCTTATAAGCGGTGCCTTGTAAGAAAAAGCTTAAAGCAGGCGCATCAGGATTAATATCATGCCCTTTTTTAAATAAGTTGTAAGTGGTTGGCGACTCATTCAAAAGCTGCCCATAGCGAACGCTGTCCATATGTTCTGAGGCTACTGAAGTATTGGTAGGTTGGTCTGTATTGGTCTTATTATCTTTAGTTTTATTGCTTGGGACACTTTCCATGTGAGAATCCTTTATCTATCAAAAGCTTAATAAGTAATTGTGTAGTCACAAATCACGTTGTGAGACACCGTTTTGTCGTAAACAAAATATTGGTTATAGTTTATCTTTTAAAAATATAACTTACCACTTCTAAAGGATGTATCAATATGCTTAACCTGAATTTATACATCTAGCCATCTATAAGAATCTCTACTGGCTTGAATAAACTGCCCAGAATCCACATCAATTGCCGTTAGCCAACCTGTCTTATAGCAGCCGCTATCAATAACAATATTTTTATTAGATAGCTTTTTGGGCATACCGTCTTCCTGATCAGTATGTCCACATATTATAGTCTTCCCACTTTTATGAACATAATTTAGCGCCGCATCTCTTTTACTTATTTTTCGCCATAACAAATACTCTTCATCCTGATCTTCAATATCTATGTCTAACTTCGGGCTAGCGTGTACAAAAATATGAGTATCAGTAATATGATATATCGGTAACGTTTGAATCAGGCCAACATGTTCTCTAATGGCGTTAGGTATATCTAATTTAGCAGTAGGTTTGTCAGACAGTAGTTGTTGTGCTAAAAACTCATAGGGTACTAAACCATAAGACTGCAACGTTTCAATACCACCATATTGCATCCAACTATTTGTTGAGTTATGTCTACTTTTAAGATTCTCGGTTGTGAAGGCATCGACCATAAACACTTCATGGTTGCCTTTTAGCATAATGACCTGACAAACACCTTGTAGCGCTATTATTTCATCAATCACTGCCCTACTGTAGGGGCCTCTGTCTATATAATCCCCTAAAAAGATTAAGGTATCTTTCTGCTTAGGTGCTATGGCATGTATTAGGTTAAGTAATTCAAGGTGATGACCGTGAATGTCGCCGATGGCGAAAGTTCGGCCATTAATCGCACTATGATTTTTGTTATTGGTTATTTGATTTAGCATGGTAGGTATCTTAGAGTTATGAAATTTATAGTTGAAACCATCCTACACAGTTAATCTACTATAATAAAGTTATGGGATTAATCTTAATTAGCATAGTAAATACGGTATAAACAAAAAAACCAGCCATATTTCTATGACTGGTTTTCTTGTTTTACGGGTATAAAATAGCTAAAAATTAAGCTAAATCACGAACCTTAGGTTCACGTTCCCATAGACGGGTTTTAGCATTTTCGATAAAGGCATCTAACTCATCTAATGGCGTTACGAACTCATCTTTTTCTACAGGTAGTTTACTTAGGATAAATTCATCAGTAGCACCACAATAAGCAATGGCTTTACAATGGTTGAATGCATCATTGAACCAGTCTAGCGTTGAGCTATCTTTGGCCAATTTCTTAGCCACATCTGGCATGATGATACTTACTACTGCATCAAACAACACAGATGGTGCACCAGCAACTCGTTCGTCAGCTTGGATGATTGTGCCGTCATCTAATTTAACTTCGATGCTTGGGGCTACAATCTTAACGCTACCACCCTCAGCTTTAACGGCGTTTTCAAATTTCTCAATAGAAGCTTTCTTAGAACCTGCACCTACTAAGATACCGACTTGACGGCCTTTTAAAGTTTTAGGACTTAAACCAATGGTTTGAACCGCTGGAGACTCAGGCATATCAACGATAGGACCTTGCGCCTTAGCGGCTTCAGGTAAATCCATACCTAACGCATTGGCAACACGAATTGCTAAGTCTCCATCAATATTTACAAGATGACTTAAAGTTCTTGTACGCACATGTGGAGTTTCAACTTTACCTAGTTCAAAAGCAAATGCTGTTGCGATATGCGCTTGTTCCGCTGGCGTTTGACTACGGTAGAACATACGAGGCTGACTATAATGATCAGCGAAGCTTTCAGCACGTATGCGACCTTTAACGCCATCATCTAATTGCTCATTGAAAGACTTAAAGCCTTGCTTATTGTTAGCACGTGGCTTATTAGGCTCTAAACTCTGTGGTTCATACAAGGTACGACCTTTAGGTACATGCATTTGCATATGACCATCTTGCTGATTATTTGCAAATGGGCATTTTGGCGCATTAATTGGAATTTGCGCGAAGTTTGGCGAACCTAGACGTGATAACTGAGTGTCTAAGTAGCTGAACAAACGACCTTGTAATAAGGGGTCATTACTGAAGTCGATACCTGGTGGTAAATGTGATGGACAGAAGGCCACCTGTTCAGTTTCCGCAAAGAAGTTATCTGGATAACGGTTCAATACCATTTTACCCACAATCTTCACAGGCACTAATTCTTCTGGAATCAGTTTAGTCGCATCTAAATGGTCAAATGGGAATTCTGCTGCTTCTTCTTCGGTAAACAACTGAACGCCAAATTCCCACTCTGGGAAATCGCCCATTTGAATAGATTCAAATAAGTCACGACGGTTATAGTCAGGGTCTGCACCTGAAATCTTAACCGCTTCATCCCAAGTTAATGACTGAACGCCTAATTTTGGTTTCCAATGGAAACGAACGAAGGTGCTCTTACCTTCAGCATTAATTAAACGGTAAGAGTGAATACCAAAGCCTTCCATCATACGTAAGCTACGTGGAATAGCACGGTCACTCATCAACCAAATTAGGTTATGCATAGTTTCAGGTGTCAATGACACGAAATCCCAAAAAGTATCATGAGCTGAAGCTGCTTGCGGGAAACCGCGATCTGGCTCAGGCTTAACAGCATGAACAAAGTCTGGGAATTTCATAGCATCCTGGATAAAGAAGATAGGCATATTATTGCCGACGATATCCCAGTTACCTTCGCTAGTATAAATCTTAACCGCGAAACCGCGCACATCACGTGGGGTATCCTTTGAGCCTTTGTTACCGGCTACGGTTGAAAAACGCGTAAATAAAGGTGTTTGTTTACCAGTTTCAGTCAAAATCTTAGCAGTGGTATATTTTTCTAAAGATTCGGTAAGTTCAAAATAACCATGGGCACCAGTACCACGGGCGTGAACAATACGCTCAGGGATACGCTCATGGTCAAAATGAGTAATTTTCTCACGTAATACAAAGTCTTCTAATAGAGCTGGACCACGTGGGCCTGCTTTTAAAGAGTTTTGGTTATCAGAGATAACCACACCTTGTTGGGTGGTTAAATTAGGTACATCATCACCGGCTTGAAACTGTGGCT
The DNA here is from genome assembly GCF_020736705.1 of Psychrobacter sanguinis. NCBI lineage: Bacteria > Pseudomonadati > Pseudomonadota > Gammaproteobacteria > Moraxellales > Moraxellaceae > Psychrobacter > Psychrobacter sanguinis. The sequence continues at coordinate 1,817,415 of NZ_CP085990.1, read as the reverse complement.
CTCCACCATTACCAGTTTGCGGATTCATATTTTTAGCGGGGTCATTATGGTCAATATTATCTTTCATTATTATTCCTTGCTGGGTGAGTTATTTTTATATCATTCAAGCCAGAAGACATCGTTAACTAAATCTGGCTAACTTGACCTGGCTTAACAATACGGCCTAGCTATACCGAACTGTACATTACAACTTGACTTTATAATCCGAAAATCTATCTACTTGATAATCCGAAAAACTATCTACTTGCTATATTACCTAAATCGATAGAAATACCTGTTTAGATTTAGTTAGATATGTATAATCATCGTTAATAGAATGGGATTGCACTCACTCATATTTTGCTTAAGCTAATCTTAACCTTAATAATAATAAGTCTCTCATATTGGACTTATATTTCCAGAGAATTAAAATATTTTAGCTTCCTAGCACTTAACAGCTTAAAACTTAATATTCTGAAACTTAAAACTCTGAAATTTAGCAACCTAAAACCTTTTGACGACATGCTATTAGATTTAGGCCGAGCTACTTTTAAATTAAGCTATCTTTAAATCAAGTAAGCTAATTGACTCAACAACCTCCTTAAAAATACGCTACTGTTTTATTAATTGCGGAAATACTTATCTATCACCATTTCAATATCATGTCGCAGGACATTGACACTGGGCATACGTTCAGCATGAAATCTTAAAATAGGTATGCCGGCGCTGGCCAACGCCTTATCTTTCTTTTCATCGGCCTTAACTCTCGCCGCACTATCATGCGTCCAGTCATCAAGCTCAATGGCCAGTAATGTGGTTTGCGCATCTCTATCTACCAACACATAATCCACGCTTTGACGACAAATACGGTTGAACCAGAAGTTTTTATTGGTCCCTGCATCATCATTGGGTTGAATGATGCGCGAAAGTTGTACCTGACTAAAAATGTAATACTCCGGTACTGCCTTTTGTAGCTTGGCAAAAAACAATACTTCTGTATCGGTCATAATCGGCATTGGCTCAAAAGGCCAAATAGGAAGATCATCTCCCTTTACCGGTTTGACTTTTTTATTGTCATGACGGCGCTGACCGATAATACTCATCATAACTATGAGTGCGACCAACACCATGACACCTAACATCATAAAATCCACTAACACTTACCGCCTTAATTGAAAAGTTCTTACTTTATAAAATAAAAAGGACTTACCTATAACTCCTTTCTACTGCTAAATTTCGCAAAATCGAGAATGCTGTTGCTGTATTTAAATACGTTTTAAAAACAAACGTTTGTAGCATTTATAGGCTCTTATTTATATGCTTATTATCGCACTTATTATCCAAACAGCCATCCGCTTTATGAAGGTCGATAAAAAAACACGACATCTAATGTCGTGTTATTAAAATAAATAAGGCTTACTGTTTTGTGGTCTAGGTCACGTTAATTGAAACCAGTTTTCCACCTAGCTCCACATTACTATTTCCAAGGCTAAAATCATCAGTCAATAACTGAAACCTTAACGCCAATAAAGTACCCAAGCATTGTTTACGTCTGCGTTTGGATCGGCATTGATTTTATCTTTTAGAGCCAAAGCCGCTTCTTTACCCTTTTCTGGACCCACTACCACTCGCACCCCTTTGCTGGTATTGCTAGTGGTCGCAGGATAGCCGGCCGCTCTAAGCTCCTTCACAATCGCATCGGCTTTTTGCTGACTATCAGCCAACGCTACTTGTACCCCGAAAGTGCCTTTGGCTTCGCCATTAGCCGCTTTACGACGTGCTTCAGCCAAACGCTTCTGAGCGTCTTGTTTTTTGGCAACAGCCGCTTTCTTTTGCTCCGCTTCTCGTTGCAATCTTTCGACTTGCTTACGTGACGGAATGGTAATATTTTGTCCGACTCTTAGAGAAGAGTTGGTACTCATATTATTAGCCTGAGCCAAGGCTTCTACTGGCACATTATATTGGCGGGCCAGTTTGATTAGGCCGTCGCCAGATTTGACTTGGTGTCCCTGTTGGCTAGTGGGGGCTTTACTGGCTGCGGCTGCAGGTTTAGAGGCAGCAGCTTGGGTCTGTTGTGCTTTCTGCTGATTACCACTACTCGCATTATAATCACGTACCAAACGATCTACTTGACTACGTGAGGGAATAGTAAGTTCTTGCCCCACTCGAATGTGAGCGCCTTTCGACAGTTTATTGGCCTGGACAATGGCTTCAACAGGTACATTATACTGACGCGATAACTTAATTAACCCTTCACCACTTCTTACAGTATGCTTTTGGGTGCTGCTAGATGCCTTTGAAGCCGTTTCAGCTTGCGGCTTCGGCTCAGGCTTTGCTTTGACAGCCTCTTTAGCAGGTTGAGCCTCAGTTCGAGCTTGTACTTGAGTCCCTGTCACAGGTGTCGCTACCTGCTCTACTGGTCTTGCCGTTACCACAGGTTTGGTCACTGGAACCGCCACCTTAGAAGTCACTTGATCTTTTGGGACTTCATCAACAACAGGCTCAGCGGCGCCACTGCGATACTGTTCATTCTCAAGACGTGCTTTTTGCATGGCTAAGGCTTCTGCCCTTTCCTGCTCGGTCAAAAACTCACGTGTCTTCTGATCCAATTGCGCCATTTTCTTTTCACGCTCAAGACGTTTCTGCGCCAATAAGCGCTCTTCTGTCTCAAGATCAGCGGTCAACGGGTCTTGATCAGACTTTACAGCACTGCTGACTTGTTCTACTTTTATGGCATTATCTGCAGCGGTATCTTTGGGAGCGTCCATTTGTTTCACCATGGACAACAGCAATATGCCGCCACCAATAAATACGCCTGTACCCAATAGCAATTGTCGTGATGAATCCATATTCCAACCCTTGTCAAATCTCATGCTTAAACAGGTCGTTTCAAAAAACGACTGTTAACCAATATTATTTAAGGATTATAAAGGATTACTCAAGTTATGTCTGCTATCAAGTGCCTTAATAGCTGCCTAAGCATTAAACACAGCACTTATACCATAGCCCAATAGGACGAATAGTCAAAAACATCAATAACTTGGCTATCAATGAGGAGAAATAGACTATAGGTTTGATATTAGGACCTGATTCCTCTGCTAATTTGTTATAATGCCGAGACATCTCCCGAGGATGGGTGGTTATGATAAGTCAATCATTGAATGCACCTTTTCCTCTCACCTCAAGGTAACTGGAATGACTATGCAAACCGTGACAGAAGAAAACCACTCTCTCTCCTCTATTGAACCACTAAAAAACGATACTTTCCAAATTGGTAGCCGGACATTTTCATCTAGACTCTTAGTGGGTACGGGTAAATACAAAGATTTGCAGCAAACTGGCGAGGCTATTGAAGCGTCTGGGGCTGAAATCGTTACCGTGGCGATTCGCCGCACCAATATTGGTCAGCATAGCGATCAGCCAAATTTACTAGACGTTATCTCTCCTGAAAAATATACCATTCTACCTAATACTGCCGGATGTTTTGATGCGGATACTGCCATACGTACCTGTCAGTTAGCCCGCGAGCTATTAGATGGACATAACTTGGTTAAATTAGAGGTATTGGGTGATCAAGAAACCTTATATCCTAATGTTACGCAGACCCTTATTGCAGCGCAAAAGTTAATTGACGATGGTTTTGAGGTTATGGTGTATACCTCAGATGATCCCATTGTGGCCAAAGAGCTTGCCAGCATGGGCTGCGTAGCGATTATGCCATTGGGCAGCTTGATTGGTTCAGGTTTGGGGTTATTAAATCCGCATAATTTAAGCCTGATTATCGAAAATACCAAAGCCCAAAACATTCCTGTCTTGGTAGATGCTGGTGTCGGTGCCGCATCTGATGCCGCCATTGCTATGGAGCTTGGCTGTGACGGGGTACTAATGAACTCAGCCATTGCGCACGCCAGCAATCCTGTATTAATGGCTCACGCTATGAAACATGCCATTTGGGCTGGACGAGCCTCTTATCTAGCCGTTCGCATGCCCAAACGCAAGATGGCCGTACCAAGTTCACCACAAACTGGGTACTTTTTTCAGTAAACCGTTCAGTGGTTTAACCTTCTAGTTAACGACTGTTTTTCAGGGACGTTTTTAAATAAAGACGTCCGCCACATTGCCTATTTTATTGCAATAGGTTTTGCATTAATATGATTACGTTATGAGTGTTCAAATAGCTATGACAATAAGTTTTTCTCTACAATTGCGACTTCTTTTATGCGGTCACTTTATTTAAGCAAAGGAATGCTATGCGTTTATTATCGATACTAGACTTACTCTTTTTAATGGTAGAGAAACGAAAACAACCCATGCATGTTGGTGGATTGTTTTTATTTGAAGTGCCTGTAGAAGCCGATGAAGATTTTGTACTTTCATTGGTACAACAAATGCAAAACTCCAAAGTACCGCCTACCTTCCCCTTTAACCAAGTGCTACATAACTTGACTTACTGGACTAAGGATGAAGAGTTTGATGTTGAACATCATTTCCGTCATATTGCCCTGCCTAAGCCTGCGCGGATACGGGAGCTGTTGTCCTATATCTCAAAAGAGCATGGCCGTCTATTAGACCGAGCCCGTCCTTTATGGGAATGTCATATTATTGAAGGTATTGAACCTGAAGCACCGGGTCGCCCCAAACGCTTTGGTCTTTATTTTAAGATACACCACTCATTGGTAGATGGTGTTGCCGCTATGCGCTTGGTGCAAAAATCTTTATCACAGTCACCGAATGAGACCATGACCTTACCGCTATGGTCATTAATGATGCGTCACCGTTATGAGATTGAAAGCATCTTACCAGACAAAAAAAGCTCTGCGCTTAGTATTATTAAAGATCAATTTAAGACTGCCAAGCCTGTGTTTAGTGAACTTGCTCGTACTGTGGGACAAAGCAAAGATTCAAACTTTGTTAGGACCACTCAGGCGCCTGCCTCTATTTTGAATCAAAGTATTTCAAGCTCAAGACGATTCATCGCTGAATCCTATGACATCAATAGGTTCAAAAATGTGGCCAGTAACTTAGGCGTAAGTCTTAACGATGTGGTGCTAACCATCTGCTCTGGCGCGCTACGTAACTATTTATTGGCGCTTAATGAGCTACCAGACGAGCCTTTAATTGCTTGGGTACCTTATTCAATGCGTAAGGATGGCAGTGCTTCGGGCAACCAATTTGCCTTTATCTTATGCAACTTGGGCACTCATTTAGAAAACCCACTGAGCCGCTTAAAGCTAGTGCACAGTAGTATGAATGATGGCAAACAACGCTTTGGTCGTATGAATCAGTCTGAAGTAATTAACTACAGCTTGGTTTCTTATAGTTGGGAGCTTGTTAACATCCTGACCAGTGCTTATCCCAAAAAGCAGGCGTTCAATCTAATTATATCCAACGTTCCAGGGTCACAGAAAAAGCTCTTCTGGAATGGGGCTGAATTAAGGGCACTATATCCCGCCTCTATTCTATTCAACGGTCAAGCCATGAATATTACCTTGGCCAGTTATTTGGATAAAATTGAGTTTGGTATTATCGCTTGTAGTAAAACCTTACCGAAGACCCAAAGTCTATTGAAGCTACTTGAAAATGAATTGGCCTATTTAGAGCTTATTTGCAACGAAAGAAAGTTGGGTATCCGTGAATAATGCTGACCAGAAGGTCAAAGTCGCAAGAGGTCGTATGCGCTTAGTTTCGTTAGTAGAACAATTGTTTTTTTTAATTGAAAAACAAAAACAGCCCATGCATGTTGGTGGGCTGTTTTTGTTTGATATTCCGGCATCTGCAAAGCCTGACTTTGTGAGTGACTTAGTACGTCAAATGCGTAAGGGTAACACGCCGCCTACTTTTCCTTTTAATCAGGTGCTTCACAATTTAACATTTTGGAAAACCACCAATAACTTTGATATTCATTATCACTTTCATCATACGGCCTTGCCAAAGCCCTATTCAAGTAAAGCTTTGCTTTCTTATGTGTCAGATGTACATGCAAATATGCTAGATAAGGACTACCCTTTATGGGAATGTCATATTATCGAAGGCATAGAGGGGCTGGCCACTGACGATAAACCGGACGCTAAATATTTTGCTTTATATTTTAAGATTCACCATTCGTTAGTGGATGGTGTGGCAGCGATGCGTCTTGTTGAGCGCTCGCTTTCATCCTCACCCACTGAGGTTATGACCTTGCCCCCTTGGGCATTGCTAAGACGTGATGAGAGCAACTTAGAAAAAATCGTCCCTCCCAAACGTACTTTTGGCGGCATCGTCAAAGAGCAAATCGGGAGCATTAAGCCCGTATTTGGTGAACTCAAAAATGACATTAAAGAGCGCGATGAGGTTGGCTATGTGTCAACCTTACAGGCACCAGCCAGCCTATTAAATCAGCGTATCTCAAACACCAGAACTTTCTTAGCCAATACCTATGCCTTATCTAGATTCCAAAAAATCGCGGAAAGGTTACAAGTTACCACCAATGATGTGGCACTGGCTATTTGCTCAGGCGCATTACGCAGCTATTTATTGCAATTACAACAGCTGCCAAAAGAGTCTTTAATCGCTTTCGTTCCTGTTTCACTGCGTAAGGATGACAGTGTGTCTGGCAACCAAACCTCGTTGGTATTATGCAATTTAGCAACCGATATTACCGATCTTAAAGAGAGAATGAATACCATTCATGCCAGCATGACCATAGGTAAAGATAAATTTGGACGTATGGCACAGGCACAAGTTATTAATTACAGTGCCATTAGTTATGCTTGGGAAGGCGTTAACTTATTGACCAATGCTTATCCCAAAAAACAGGCCTTTAATATACTCATCTCCAATGTACCAGGACCCAAAGAGACGTTGTACTGGAATGGGGCAGCATTGACTGCGCTATATCCCGCTTCAGTCATTTTCAATGGTCAAGCGTTAAACATTACTTTGACCAGCTATCTTGATAAAATGCATTTCGGAATTATTGGTTGTTCGCGGACGTTGCCAAATCTTGAACAACTACCAGATTTAATAGAAGCAGAACTAACAAAGCTCGAAGCATTGCCTGAACTGACTGAACTAAATCATTAGCTAATCCTTATTAGCTAACTGACAATGTTTATGACGCTCGTTGATTAGTGAGACCTTGGCCATATCTTTTGTAATAGCCATAAGCCATAAACCACGACCACATAGTTAATGGCAAAGCCGATTGCGCCGCTTATGACCAACATCGGTATCACCCCATTTTCTTTTAATGCAGTGACACTTAGCTCTCCAGCGGATAAATCATACAAAGAATAAATCATCAATAATGAGGTGGCAATCAAGGTCAATAGCGAGGTCAATAGGCCAATACGATGACACTCTATTCTCTCTAAAGCTCGGGCTTCAAACCGATTAAACAGAGCAACAACCGCTATATTCAACAGCAAAATCACCAAAACCGATAGGACAATTCCTGAGAGCGGCAAGCCCACTTCGTTTAGCAAAGAGGGCACAAACACATAAAGCAAGGTGTAAGGCAGTGCAAAACGCAATAAATAGCGGTAACTTTTGGTGTGGTCGGTCTTAGTCATTTTCCCAGGGTCTGGGCCATGATGGTTTTTACTGGGGTTATGGTACTCATCTTGCTCACTAAACATTGCTTTCTCGTAGGGTTGTCAAAATAGGATCGTTAAATATAGGGCTGGCTTCCAAAACATAAGCTATTTTTTGAAAGTAGGCATATAGGCTGCTATCTAAACACAAATTATGGTTTATTGCTTTGATTTATAGACAATTGCTGTTTTGGGCAAAAAAAGAGGTGAGCATTGAGCTCACCTCTTTTCTTAATGGCTTTATACCACAGCCTATACCAGTCTTAGCTTGCCACTTTGGCCACTTTGAAGCCAAGCTGTTGCACCACCTCTTCTTTATCATAAGGGGCCAATACCGCTTTACTGCTTGGCTTGTCTTTTAGATAAGTGGTTGCCACGCGCTGCAAATCTTCTAAGGTCACTGCCAGAATATTGCCACGCATTTTTTGTTGCCATGCCTCACCGCGGTTATGTAAGTCAGAGAAACAAGACTTCACTGCTTCTCCAGCAGGTGAGCCTGGCTTGTCCATACCTGAAACAATCCCTAAGATAGCCTCTTCCAATTGCTCAGGCTTTTGAGGCTCATTAAGCAACCAATTGACACTTTGCTCAAAGTGCTCAAAAGTTTCGGCACAATGGGGGTCACGGTAGCTAAAGAACTTGAAAGCACAGGCATTGGCATCATAGCCGGCACCGCCACCGTATGCTCCACCACGCTCACGAATAGCACTGTGCAAATAGCCGTTGCGTAAGTAAGGTGCTAATACCATTAGCGCTGCCGTGTCTGGATGATCTGCAGGTACCACAGGATAAGCGGCCGCATTGTGATAGACGTTGGTCGCTACCAACCACGCCATGTCTTCGGCTTGTCTCTCTACTGGCGCTAACTTAGTTTCGGCACTTGCGGCCCCTAAGCTAAGCTGCAACTGAGTATACTCACTAGGAATAGTGGCCGCTAGAGCCTGAGTGTCTTGCGCAACTTTATTGGTATATAGCGACTCTTCCCAACTTTTCTCAATAAGGTCTTTAAAGTGCGCTGTTTGCTCAGGCTCACAGACAATCAGCGCCTGTTTAGGTAGGCTGGCTAGGCGCTTGTGTAGCACCATAAGCGCTTGGCTTAACTGATCCCATTTAGCATCATCTTCGGCCGCATTGCCTAAAAACTCTTTTAGCGCATTTAACGCCGGCAAACCACTACGCACATATTCAAGTTCTGCTTGGCGACTCATGCCACGGCTTGCCGTCTGCATTGCATAAGCATGTCCTGAGCTGGCAAGACGTGACTGCCACCCTGCTCGTCTTTGCTGTAGTAACTCTTTGATGCGGTCATGCTCGGTAAAGATACTGTGTTCAAGGACTTGTTTTACCAAGTCAATCGCTTCAGGCTTACGGTTTAATGCTCGGGTCGCTACCACAAAGTAACTGGTTAGGCCATTAGGATCATCGATGGCAGTACGCTGACTAACCCGGGCAGTAACCCCTGAAGAATGAGCCGCTTGTAACGCTTGAAAATCTCGCGCTGACAAGGTATCAGTTCCCAAATCAGACAATAGACCTAGATAAATTGGCAACAGTGGGTGGTTAATCAACTCATCTTGACCCACTAGAGGCATAATCAATTGATAATAATATAAGCCATTGGTGCCTGCTTCATATTGATGTAGCACACTGTCATCACCTGCCAGCTTAATAGGCACCTGCTTACCATGAGTAAAGCTGATTGACTCAGGCACATCCTCTAAACCCACTTTAGGCAATAAACTTAAATCATCAGGCGCTGCTTGACGTGCCGCTAACTGTGCCGCTTGCTCCTTAAGCTTTTGCTTATCTTCTTCAGTTAAACGGGCTTCAAGAGCGTCTAAACGCGCTTGCTCTGCTTCAACCAGTTTGGCAGATTTGGTGGCATCCGGTACTAGAGTGACACGCACACGATGTGGGTTGTCAATCAAATGCTGCTGCAATAACCCAGGCAACCAAGCAGGATCTTTGACTTGCTCACGTAGCCACTGTAAATGCTCATCAACTTCCCATATATCAATCGGGTTACCATCATGAATGGCTGTACTAAACCCTTCTAACATCAGGTTTAGACCATAAGGGATACTGTCACCGCCAATATGACGTTGATCAATTTCAATTTGATGCAATATGGTTTCGATGGCTTCAGGGTCAATCTCATTATCAGCCACTTGCTGCAATAACTCTAAGATACCTTGTTCAATGGCATCGGCATGCTCAGGCTCTGAGCCACGTATACCGGCGTAGAACACCATCTCAAAATGACTGTCGTCTAGGCCTAATAATGGACTTGGACCGGTAGCCAACGGATGACTATCTAAATAAGCGCGCAGCGGAGAGCCTGCATGTTCGATCAACACCCCTTCTAACAGACGCAAGGCCAAACGCTGTTTAGGATCAGTAATCTCTGGCAATAACCACGCCATAGCATGGTGAGTCTGCGCTTTATCAATCTCATCAACCGTGTAAGTCTCAGTAACTTGTATCGGCGCTTCTAGACGAACTTCAGGACGAGACTCATGCTTTTTGCCGAGGCTAAATTGTGCCAAAGCATCTTCATGTAGTTTGGCCTGAGTTTGCTGTACTGGAATATTACCAAAGCTCATAATCACACTGTTTGAAGGATGGTAATGGCTTTGATGAAACTCAACCAATTCTGCATGGGTCAAGTCTGGAATATCTGCAGGATCCCCTCCAGAATTATAATGATAAGTGGTGGTTGGGAATAAGTGATGGGCCACACTGTGATACAGCTGGTCTATCTCACCACTCATTGCCCCTTTCATCTCATTAAACACAATGCCTTTGAATTGCGGCTTATCTTGCTCATCAAGTTCGACACGAATGCCTTCTTGAGCAAAATCTAGTGGGTGTAAATTCGGGAAGAAAGACGCGTCTAAATATATCGACAACAGGTTAAAGTAGTCGTTTTTATTTTGGGTAGCAAAGGGATAAGCGGTCCAATCGGCAGCGGTCATGGCATTCATAAAGGTATTCAATGAGCGTTTGATCATTGAGAAGAAAGGGTCGCGTACCGGATATTTGGCAGAACCACAAAGGGCAGTATGCTCAAGAATATGAGCCTCGCCTTTTGAGTCCATAGGCTGAGTACGAAAACCAACTAAGAATGCATTTTCATCGCTAGGATGTGCCAAGTGATAATGCATGGCTCCGGTTTGTTTATGCTTAGAGATAATCACATCTAAAGACAACGCTTCAATTTTGCGCTGTTGGATTAATTCAAAACTAGGATGTAAAGTCAGGTCTGGTGCTACGTTATCTTGTTTCATATTTTCGCTCATATTATTTATCGTATTTTTATTGGCCATAAAACTGCTGTTTAGCTAACCAAGCCCCTATCCCTATTTGGGTGGCTTCATTTAAAAATGCTGATATTAGTTAATGGAGTCTTTTATGGTTTTTTAAAGCCAACGTAACAAGTTTAACTTTAATTCAAATAAATACCCTGTCTTAAAAAAGCACGATACTTTGAACAAAAGAGGAATCTCAAAGCATTAATTGCTACTTATACGCTGTTACCCTATAGAGCGTGTTTATAACCTGCCACATCAGACTGTGTCACTAAGACTGAAACTTATGAAGCCGATAGGTCAGAGTTTTGGCCCACGCAAGTACGTACCTTAATAATACTGGGTGCATATTTATTTTTTAGCGCCGCCTCAGGTAGGGTTAAGCAAAACACCTTCCCATTCTGTGCTCGGATTGATAGTTCAAATTGACGAAATTTAGCAACATGCTCTGGCTGATCAGCGGGTAAACCCAATAAATACCAAATTAGCATGCTTATCCAATAGCCATGGGTATAGACCACATGATTGCCCGGTTCGAATTGCTCAAATTGTGCCAGTACTTTTGGAATACGCTGATAGAAGTCTTGAAAGCTTTCAGCATCGGGAGCATGAGGGATGTTAGGAGGTGAGCCTTGCCAGTAAGCATCGGTCATGGCCATACGTTGTTCGAATGATGCGCCTTTTAGACGACTGAAGCCTAATAAATCAAACTCCTGTAGCCCTTCAATTATCTTGGGCTGTATATTGAGTTTGTCGAGTAGAGGCTGCGCTGTTTGCTGGGTTCTGATATAGCTTGAGACACTGACTGATTTAAGGTCTTGTCCCAAGGTTTGTAACACCCATTCTGCTACGTCATAAGCTTGTCTCCGGCCCAATTCAGTCAACTCAATGTCTGCATTACGTTGAGCCACTCCGCCAGCATTGGCAGTGCTTTGACCATGCCGTACCAGATATATTTTTTTCATGCTAAGCCCTTACTGAGAATAATAGAGACATTACTGCCTTGTCTTGGCGCTGTCCTAACTTGACTATTAGACCATTGGCGTAATGCGCGTTAACTCTACTCGTACCGTTACAGAATTCAAACTTATTTTACGGTAGACAGTTTTTATATTGTCTATATTCTATTTTTAGCTTAGCAGACGTCGTAATATCATTGTTTATTAATACTGTTTATCAATATAAAGTAATTAAAATAAAAATAGAGTGACTAAAATAAATCCACTACATCCCATCGCTTTATTAGCGTGGAACATGCAGAAACTACTTAGTCAGTATTTAGATTCTTGATGAAACTTTTTATTTTTAGCTAAGAGAAGCATTTGCTAAGCACTGACGTAAGCCTTATGAAATCTAATGGTTGCACAGTTACCCCCAGCGCCTGTGGATAAGTCTGTGTATAACTCAAAACTTGACAGCAAACAGCACTGAATTCCTAAGGCTTAGGCTTAAATTGTTTACTTTTTGTACAATAAATTTAATTAATAAAATCAATAGCTTAAATACGCTATTACTTTCATTTTTATTTTTTTATTTTATTTTTTAATTGGTCGAAATTCTAAGCTATGTTCCACGATTTAACGGCTATTTTTATGAGATTATAGTAACCTCCACAATTAATCTAAATTACAGTATGATAGCCACACTAAAAATCACTACCCCTTAAATACTATTAATACCCCCTTAAATACTAAAAATTGGAAATATTATGTACGATGTAATGGCTGTAGGAAATGCTTTGGTAGATCACGAATATCTATTGAACGATGAACAACTTACCCAGACTAGCTTAGCCAAAGGCAGTATGACTTTAGCCAGCCTAGAAGAACAAGCTCAGCTGTTAAAAGAATTTGAAGCTCAGCAATTACAGCCCTCAAAACAAACGGGTGGCGGTTCAGCGGCCAATGCTATGTTTGCTTTTGCCAGCTTAGGCGGGAAGTCTTTTTATGGTTGCCGTGTGGGTGATGACAAAGCTGGTGAGTTTTATTTGGCCGATTTAAATCAAGCTGGGGTCGCCACTACTTTTGAAAAGTCTGTATCAGCAGGCGGTGTCACTGGTTCATGTGTCGTGGCCATTACCCCGGATGGTGAGCGTACCATGCAGACTTTCTTAGGCACTTCAAGCGATATCAATGAAGGAAATATCGATTTTGATGCCCTAACTCAAAGCAGCTGGTTATACTTTGAAGGCTATCTGGCCATGTCAGAAAGCTTGCGACCTGCCCTGCAGAAGCTACGCCAACAGGCCAAAGCCAACAATACCAAAATCGCCGTAAGTTTCGCCGATCCAGCAGTGGTTAACTTTGCCAAAGAGGGCTTATTAGAGGTCTTGGGTGATGGGGTAGATACTATCTTTTGTAATGCCGAAGAAGCCCAACTATTTACCGAAACCGATAACATTACTGAAGCCGCTCAAGCCTTAACTCAATACTGCCATTTGGCGGTAGTGACCAACAGTGCTGATGACACTATCATTTGCGAAAAAGCAGAAGATGGCTCAATCACTTTACTTGACGTTCCTACGCCTAACGTCGATAAAGTCATTGATACCAATGGGGCTGGCGACAACTATTCTGGCGCATTTTTATATGCCTTATCGCAAAACCATTCTTTAGCTCAGTGTGGACAACTGGCAGGTACTGTGGCTAGCCAAGTGGTACAACAGTTTGGACCTCGTCTGTCAGTGGCACAATATCAGCACCTTGCTCAGAATATTCTATCGGCTTAATTTAAGAGTAGATAAACCTACGATAACGAGGCTATCTTTTAGCCTATCGAATTTGAAAGCACCTAACCTCTACCCTATAAAAAATCCCAGACTACAAGTAGTCTGGGATTTTTAGTGGAGTCAAAGGACCCTAAGCTATTTAGTTCTTATCACTATTAGCTCATGATCTAACGCAACCCTGAACCATATTGGCCATAATATAATCTGTTATGCTTTGGCCAAGGCTTGCTCTAAGTCCGCTTTAATATCTTCAATATGTTCAATACCAATAGACAGACGAATCATATCTTCACTCACGCCAGCCTTCGCTAATTCTTCTTCATTCAACTGACGGTGTGTGGTGGTCGCTGGATGACTGGCCAATGATTTGGCGTCCCCAATGTTTACCAGACGAGTGATTAAATTTAAAGCATCGATAAATTTAGCCCCTGCTTCGCGGCCCCCTTTTACCCCAAAGGTTAAAATCGCAGAAGGCGTACCCTTCATATATTTTTGTGCCAATTGATGGTCAGGATGGTCTGATAAGCCCGCATATTTAACCCAAGCCACTTTATCATGACCCTTTAGATACTCAGCCACGGCTTGAGCGTTTTGTACATGACGCTCCATGCGTAAGCTTAGGGTTTGAATGCCTTGCAGAATACTAAAAGCATTTAACGGGCTTAAGGCTGCTCCTGTATTACGTAATGGGGCGACGCGAGCACGAGCAATATAAGCAGCAGCACCAACGTCTTTAACGAAGTTTACCCCATGATAGCTCACATCAGGCTGATTCAATATAGGGAAACGCTCCGGATAATCGCCCCAATTAAAGTTGCCACTATCTACAATCGCGCCCCCAATAGAGGTACCAGTGCCACTCATATATTTGGTTAAGGAATGCACCACGATGTCTGCACCGAACTCAAAGGGACGGCACAAAGCAGGCGTAGCCACCGTATTATCAATCACCACCGGTACGCCATGCTGATGAGCGGCTTCAGCCAGCGCTTCGATATCGATAATATTACCTAGTGGGTTGCCGATACTTTCAGCAAAGACCATTTTAGTCTTTTCATCCACCAAGTCATGGATAGCGGCTGGGTTTTTGTGGTCAAAGAAGCGCACTTCAATACCTTGACGCGGTAAGGTATGCGCAAAGAAGTTATAAGTACCACCATAAAGTGTTGAGGCAGCAATAATATTATCACCCACTTCACAAATGGTTTGCACCGCATAGGTAATTGCCGCCATACCAGAAGCGACTGCCAAAGCGCCGATACCGCCTTCAAGTGCTGCCACACGCTCTTCTAATACCGCGTTTGTGGGGTTCATAATACGGGTATAAATATTACCGGCTACTTTTAAATCAAATAGATCAGCCCCATGCTGAGTGTCATCAAACGCATAAGAACTGGTGTGATAAATAGGCACAGCAACTGCTTTAGTCGTCGGCTCTACCGTATAACCGGCATGAATGGCCAAAGTTTCTAAACGCTGATTATCAACGGCATTGTCAGTATTACTCATATCGCTTCCTTAACGTATTGGTATAAATTAGTGAGATGAAATCCTAAGGGCTACTATAAGACAAAAGTCACCCCAATGGCAAAATCAAAAAGTCATAAAAAAGCTGGATTATCCAATGATAACCCAGCTAATTTATAAATATAATGACTAATTATTATTATACTTATTACCGAACCTCATATTAGCGAGGTCGATTTATAAGGTACTTATAGTCTATTTCTCTGCACACGACAAAAAAATCATCCCCACCCGATTTTCATAGGTTTAGGGGTTAAAAAGCTAACTAACTGTCGAAATACAGTCTTATCATTGTTAAAAAACACCAAGCGAAGACCTTCGATCAATAAATCCAGGCCAAGCGCAAACAAACTGGCTTGAGGTCGAGCGTTTGACTTTAACTTGCGTTTTAACGGCTTATCTTTGTCTTTATAAATACCGACATGATAAGCCCAACAAAATGCTAAGGCGTTCACTGCGACTAATTTACTGACCCGATCAAGATGGGTTAAGTGGGTATCTTCAAGATTAAAGCCACGCCCCTTTAGACAAGCAAATAAAGTCTCAATTTCCCAACGCTTAGCATAGCTTGTCATCGCATCCACTGTTTCTAGTTGATTGGTTGCCACAATCACTAAATCATAGTCTTTATCACGCTTGGCAAATACTCGAACCAAACAACCATCGACAGTCAGTATTCGCCCATGTCGATATGTTTCTTGATGGCTAACATGGCGAAATAATTCTTTAATCTGTACCAACTTGCCATGATGATTCTTAACTTTACTGTTCTTCTTAATCCGTATGGCAAAGGGTATGTGATTATTGGTGAGCCAGTTAAACCATTTTTCGCCAACAAACTCTCTGTCCGCTACTATCATCTCAAGGTTATCTTTGCCAAATTGTTTGATAAACCGCTCAATAAGTTCACAGCGTTCAAGATGGTTTGTATTACCTCGCTTATCTAGCATTTGCCAGTATAAGGGGATGGCTATCCCTTTATATACCACCCCTAGCATAAAGATGTTGAGGTTACTTTTACCCCATTTCCAGTTGGTACGGTCAATGGTTAAGGTGACTTTGCCTAGCCTAAATAGTCGATATATCATTAAAGCCAGTTGATCGTAGTCTGTCCTCGCTTCGGCAAAAAATCGCTGTAGTCTGCGATAGTGACTGTCGGTTTTACCACCCTTAGGAAGGTGTCTTGCTATTTTTTTAAGATTACTGCTTTGAGCAGTAATCAGGGCTATTATCATTAGGCTCAAACATGTGATTCTTGCCTTGTTCATACTCAGGTTTTGGGTTAAAGTTTCACTAAGTCTGTTAAAGTTTGGCATGGTCTGATTCGTCTTGAAAATTACTATTATGCCTTTGCTTTAACAGACTTTTTTGTTTTTTTGTCGTGTGCAGAGAGTCTATTTATAATAAGCATTTTCGGTACGGGTGTGATCCGTATCATCAACCACTTGAGTTAACTCAGGAATTTGCTGTTTTAACTGAACCTCTACGCCTTGACGCAGGGTCATATCTACTGCAGAACAGCCTTGGCAACCACCACCGAATTTTAACACTGCGGTTAGGCCAACACCCTCTTCTTCGATCAACTCTAACAATTGTACGTCGCCACCATGAGCCGCTAAGCTTGGGTTAATCTCAGATTGAAGAACATAGTTGATACGCTCTTCAACACTTGCATCAGCGCCGACTTTAGGCACTTTTGAGTTAGGCGCACGGAACGTCAATTGTCCACCAAAACGGTCTTTGTTATAGTCAATTACTGCATCTTCTAAGTAAGGCACTGAAGAGGCTTCGATATAAGCAGTAAAGGCTTCAAAAGGCAGCTGCAAATCAGCTTCATCTTCTTCGCCTGGCTGGTTATAAGCCATACAGCATTCAGCTCGAGGGGTTCCCGGATGCTCAACAAAAATGCGTACCCCGATACCTGGCGTTTCTTGCTTCGCCAATAGCTCAGTTAAATAGTCTTGCGCTGAAGGGGTAATAGTAATATTGCTTTTAATGTCAGATTGTTCGATATCAATAGCAGAGACTGGAGCATTATCAGTCATAGGATGACCTCTTTTAGTATTAAGAATTTAATTGTTTTAAAGCTGAATATGAGTCTTTAATGCTTCTATTATGGTGTCGATTGAAAATTAATCAAGGAAAATGGCAATTCATTACTGACAAATTAACAACCCACATTTACTGCCAACAAAAGCAGCTTATATACAAGCTAAATTTTATGATATGACCTATAATACTGCCTAATAAAAATCATTACTTCCTATTGCCGTGCTGATTGCCTTTGGCCGGCTACTCAAAAACATTTTCTTGCCCCTATCCGGCTTTTTATGCCTTCATTATTTCTGGCTTCTGTTGCCTAGTTTTTGAGTATAAAAAGTTGAGAGTTGACTATCATGACCTTAATCAGTGCGGTAATCTCTATTTTTTTACTGATAGCGATAAGCGCTATCGTATCAAGTTCTGAGCTTGCCTTAGCTTCAGCCCGAAAAATCAAATTACAAATTTTAGCCAAAGACGGTGAGGTACGAGCCCTTGACGTCTTAGCCATGCAAGACAATCCCGGTAGCTTTATTACCGTGGTACAAATTTTATTAAATGCCGTCGCTATTTTAGCCGGTGTGATTGGTGAGTCCGCCATTAGTCCCTATTTAGTTGCCTTACTAGGCAATGAGACTTTGGCGTCAGTATTGTCTTTTATCATCGTTACCAGTGTTTTTGTGCTGTTTGCAGATCTGATGCCCAAACGCTTTGCTATGACCTATGCAGAGCCCATTGCCATTCGATTGGTTCGTCCGATGATGATGCTAATCTTCGCTTTCAAACCCATTATTTGGGTATTTGATGGCGCAGCGGATATGTTATTTAAGTTATTGGGAATTGATACCGTACGCCGTGACGACCTAACCTCAGAAGATATTTATGCGGTAATGGATGCGGGTGCGGAAGCAGGCGTATTAAAACATCAAGAGCATCATTTAATTGCCAATATCTTTGAGATGCAAGAGCGTACGGTGACCTCGGTGATGACCACCCGTGAGTACATTGTCTATTTTGATTCCAAAGAAAATCATGATGTCATCGTTGAAACCATGATTCGTGAACCGCATCACAAATTTTTAGTCTGTTTAGACGATGATTTAGAGCAGACCATAGGCTATGTTGAGTCTCGCGCCTTTTTAGCACTAGTGCTTCAAAAAGAACAAGTGCAGTTAACAGACCCTAGTATCTTGCAAACGGTCTTATTTATCCCTGACACGCTCTCATTATTTGATGTGTTAGAAACTTTCAAAACCACGGGAGCTGACTTCGCGGTTATCGTCAATGAGTATGCCTTAGTGGTGGGTGTCATTACCTTAAAAGATGTGATGAGTATCGTCATGGGCGAGTTGGTAACAGTTGATGAACAGCCTATCGTACAGCGTACCGAAAACTCATGGTTGGTAGATGGCATGACCCCTATTGAAGATGTGATTCGCACATTAGGTATCATTAATTTGCCAAACTCGGAGAACTATGAAACCATAAGTGGGTTCATGATGTATAGTTTGCGCAAAATACCCAAAAAGACCGACTCTATCGAACATGCAGGCTTTAAATTCGAAATTCTAGATACTGAAAACCTTAAGGTGAATCAGTTACTAGTAACTAAAGTCATTGAAGAATTACCGCCTCAAACCTAATATCTCAGTCAAAGAATATCAGCAAAGTGATATTTCTTGGCTAAGTGATATTGACGTGGCTAGACGGAACTAATAGTATCAACTGCATAGCGTATCCCTGATGGGCGATAATCTCTTATAGCTAATGGTCTCATGGTTAATAGTCACTTATTGCCAATAAACCTTTAAACCAAGTAGTACCTTCTGTCAGCCAAGTAGTACCCCCTGTAGTTACCTCTACAGATTTAACCGTTTTAAACCGTCATTTTATACCAATAGACTGTCTTGCTTTTTATAGCAAGTCTACCCTTCTCTGCTTTGAGTCACTTAGGCTTAGAGCGGGTGGGCTTTTTTTATTTTAAAGGCCATTTTATAAAAGGCTTTAGCTATTGGTATGTCTATTTCTAAGGTGCTTTGTATGTCTAAACAAATCCCAGAAACCAAAGCTAATTCTTCTGTTGCTTCCTTCTGGACGGCCAGTGATGACCAGCAGCGCACTATGATACTCGGTGTGTTATTGGCTGTCATTTCCAATTTCTTGTTTGGTGCGCTTTATTTTTACAGTAATTTGCTACAACCTTTAACAGGAACTCAAGTATTTATTTGGCGCATGTTGTCGATGTGGGTGGCCTTGATTGGTTTCTTAGTGATCCGTGGACGACTGGGCTACCATTTGAATATTATAGGTCAGTTAAAAACTCCCAAACAATGGGCTTGGCTACTTTTGCCCACACCCATATTTTTTAGCCAGCTGTGGTTGTTTATGTGGGCCCCAGTAAATGGACAAGGCGTACAAGTGGCCATGGGCTATTTCTTGTTTCCGCTGATGATGGTGTTATTTGGTTATTTGTTCTTCGGCGAGCGATTAAGCAAACTACAGTGGTTGGCGGTGGGCTTTGCCATGATCGGCATTGGTATGGAGATTGCGCGCACTCAGAGTGTTTCTTGGGCAACTTTATGGGTCTGTGGTACTTATCCTATTTATTATATTATGCGCCGCCTTCAAGGCATTACTGCCATGACGGGCATGTTGGTAGACTTAACTTTATTTTTACCCATTGCGTTAGCTTATCTATTATTTATCGCACCTGAAAATCTAGCATTCGTTTCCGGCTCAGGATTATATATGCTACTGGTGGCCAGCCTCGGTATTTTGAGTGTGGTGGCGTTAAAGACCAATATTGATGCCAGTCAGATATTGCCAGTCAACGTATTTGGTATGCTTAGCTATCTTGAGCCGGTATTCTTATTTTTCTTGGCCATTACTGTGCTTGGCGATAGCTTTGAGCCAGGAATGCTATACAGCTACGGTCTGATATGGATAGGAATTATGTTTCTTATCGCGCATGGTATCCGCCAAATACGGGCCAATAGAAGAAACAAAAAGCCGTGGATGAAAGGGGCCCGCGTCAGCTAACTGTCTTATTTTTAATCGTATTGCTTTACTGGTATTGCTTTAATCGCATTGCGCACATCTGATAGAGAGCTGGTTAACTGCTTATGGCATATTGATTCAGGCTTATAGCGTATCGTTTACTATATAAATCTATCTGCCAATACAAACTTAGACCTCTACTGACTCAGCTAGAGGTCTTTTTTATATGTCTCAAAGTCACGTTGTTTACGATTTATTTTTTAACGGCTTTTATACGTTTTACCACTGATTAATGATTGTTATTGTGAAGTCTAGTATGTCACTATATGGACCTTTATATTAAAAATACCTGATATTGAGCTGATATCTGTTGATACTAAAAAACATGATATTAAAAAAATGATATTAAAAAATAATCACCACTTACGGGTTCAACTATAGAGTTGAATATTGCTATTGCGGGAGCTTCTACAATGAGTGTGTTACCTGAACAAAGCCCTATCCAATCAGAACAAAATTCTGATAATTTGCCAAATTCAAAAGACAGTCGCTGTTACAAATACTTAGTGTTTATTGGTCGCTTTCAACCTTTTCATATGGGTCACAAAGCTGTGGTGGATGAGGCGTTAAAAAGAGCAGAAAACGTTATTATGCTCATTGGCTCAGCCAATATGCCACGAAGCCTTCGCAATCCATTTACTGTTGAAGATCGTGCTCAAATGATTAAAGGGGCTTATCCCAAGCAAGACGCAGATAGAATTCACTGTGTAGGACTAGATGATGCCCTCTATAACGACACCCGCTGGTTGGAATATGTGCAATCCTCTATCAAAACCGTAACTCAAAGCTTAACCGAAGACATTGCCCTAATCGGTCATTCAAAAGACAGCTCCTCTTATTACCTATCGTTATTCCCTACTTGGGAATCTATTTCAGTTCCTAATTACAAAAACTTGTCAGCCACACCTATTCGTGAAGGCTATCTAATGGGAGCTACGCCCATTGGTGACCGCACGCCTGCCTCGACGCGTGAGGTTATGGAAGCCTTCAAAAAGACTGAGGATTATCAAAACCTGCATGAAGAAGCTTGGTTTGTCGATGATTATAAAAAACAATGGCGTGATACTCCCTATCCACCTACCTTTATGACCGCTGATGCGGTGGTGGTTCAGTCAGGCCATATCTTATTGGTCGAGCGTGGCGGAATGCCGGGTCGCGGCTTATGGGCGCTGCCAGGTGGTTTTGTTGATCAAAAAGAGACCTTACTGGACGCTTGTATTCGTGAATTGTTAGAGGAAACAAAGCTAAATGTTGCTGCCACTGTACTATACGGCTCTATGCACAGTCAGCATACCTTTGATGACCCTTATCGTTCAGCGCGTGGTCGTACCATTACCCAAGCTTTCTATTTTAAACTAAAAAATCATACTGAAGGTCTGCCGAAGGTCAAAGGCAGCGACGATGCTGTTAAAGCTTTCTGGTTACCTCTGGCAGAGCTTGATCCTAAAAAGATATTTGAAGACCATTACGCCATTATCACTAAAATGGTCGGACTATAATCGCCCAAATTTTAAATTTATAGTCACGCCCAGAGAAGGCAAAGGCTTTACGACGCTTACCCATTGCCCTTAGCTTGCTTATTTTAGCTTTCGGTAATTTATATCTTGTGTCAGCGTCGTTTTATCCACAAAAGGAGTTCTGTGATGTACACCAGCAATTTGAGCAACTTAATTCTTAACTCAGACAGCTATAAAACGTCGCACTGGCTACAATATCCGCCAGGTAGTGAGTATATGTCGAGTTATGTAGAAGCTCGAAAAGGCGATTATGATGTGGTCTTCTTCGGCCTACAAGCCTATATTAAAGAATATCTTAGTACCCCCATTACTACCTCTGATATCGATGAGGCTGAACTGGTTATTAAAGCGCATGGCTTACCCTTTAACCGCTCAGGATGGGAGCGTTTGGTAGAAAAACATGGCGGCTATTTACCGATTAGAATTCAAGCCGTCGCTGAAGGCAGTATCGTACCGGTCTCTAATGTGGTGTGTCAGATTATTAATACTGACCCAGAGTTTTATTGGCTACCAAGCTATCTGGAAACCTCGCTACTTCGTGCCATTTGGTATCCTTCTACCGTAGCGAGCTTGTCTCATTATTGCAAAACAGTAATCAAAGCGGGACTAGAGAAGTCAGCCGACAGCAGTGCTGGGCTGCCGTTTAAATTGCACGATTTCGGTGCCCGTGGCGCTTCTAGCTTAGAGTCAGTGGCGTTAGGTAGTTTGGCCCATTTGGTGAACTTCTCAGGAACCGATAGCATGAGTGCCCTGCTCTCTGCCAGCCGTTGGTATGGTATGACCGATGAGATGCCCGCTTTCTCAATTCCTGCTGCTGAGCACAGTACTATGACTGCTTGGGGTCGTGAGCGTGAGAGCCAAGCCTATGCCAATATGCTTTAACAGTTCGGTGGCGAGGGTCATACAGTAGCAGTTGTCTCTGACAGCTATGACCTATGGAATGCCATTGATAATATTTGGGGCGATGAGTTAAAACATCAGGTGGAAACTATGGGAGGTACGTTGGTAGTACGTCCTGATAGTGGCGATCCTGCTAAAGTAGTGCGTGAAGCTTTAGAGCGTCTGTCTGTCAAATTTGGCTACACTGTAAACAGCAAGGGCTATAAAATCCTACCAGACTATGTGCGTCTCATCCAAGGCGATGGTATCAGCCCTCAAAGCTTGGGCAATATCTTAGATACAGTTATGCAGGCTGGATTTAGTGCTGATAACGTTACGTTTGGTATGGGAGGCGGCTTACTGCAACAAGTCACTCGCGATACCATGAGCTGGGCGATGAAGGCCAGTGCCATTCAAATTGACGGTCAATGGAAAGACATCTTTAAAGACCCTATTACTAGCCGTTCTAAACGTTCTAAAAAAGGCCGTCTGGCCTTAGTCAAGAATGACAAGGGGGAAATCAACACTGTCAAAGAAGAGACCTTGAAGGACAGCACAGATAACTTACTGCGTGATGTTTTTGTTGATGGCAAACTATTGATAGAAGATACTTTAACCACGATTCGTCAGCATACCGGCAGCTGGTAAGCTGGGGTTAATCTTTAATAGAGGTCTGTTTTAGTTCACCCTGTTTTACGTAAAGCAGACCATACCTCATATTCTATCTGTTTCAATAAAGAAGCGTCGTCATTAACCATGACGACGCTTCTTTGATGATAAGGGTTTAAAAATCATCCATTTTCAATCCGTCTGTTACTCCGACGACTGTTAATGGTCATCTACTGGTCATTAATAACCTCTGATTCCTGTAGCCTGTTATTTTCAAATGCATTACACTCTTGATAAGGCATTAGATTTATAAGGCATTAGATTTATAAGGCATTAGATTTTATGCCTAAAGATTTTATATAAAGCGTTACTCTGCACACGACAAAAAAAACAAAAAAGTCTGTTAAAGCAAAGGCATAATAGTAATTTTTAAGACGAATCAGACCATGCCAAACTTTAACAGACTTAGTGAAACTTTAACCCAAAACCTGAGTATGAACAAGGCAAGAATCACATGTTTGAGCTTAATGATAATAGCCCTGATTACTGCTCAAAGCAGTAATCTTAAAAAAAATAGCAAGACACATTCCTAAGGGTGGCAAGACCGACAGTCACTATCGCAGACTACAGCGATTTTTTGCCGAAGCGAGGATAGACTATGATCAATTAGCTTTAATGATATATCGACTGTTTGGGCTAGGCAAAGTCACCTTAACCATTGACCGCACCAACTGGAAATGGGGTAAAAGTAACCTCAACATCTTTATGCTAGGGGTGGTATATAAAGGGATAGCCATCCCCTTATACTGGCAAATGCTAGATAAGCGAGGTAATACAAACCATCTTGAACGCTGTGAACTTATTGAGCGGTTTATCAAACAATTTGGCAAAGATAACCTTGAGATGATAGTAGCAGACAGAGAGTTTGTTGGCGAAAAATGGTTTAACTGGCTCACCAATAATCACATACCCTTTGCCATACGGATTAAGAAGAACAGTAAAGTTAAGAATCATCATGGCAAGTTGGTACAGATTAAAGAGTTATTTCGCCATGTTGGCCATCAAGAAACATATCGACATGGGCGAATACTGACTGTCGATGGTTGTTTGGTTCGAGTATTTGCCAAGCGTGATAAAGACTACGGTTTAGTGATTGTGGCAACCAATCAACTAGAAACAGTGGATGCGATGATAAGCTATGGCAAGCGTTGGGAAATTGAGACTTTATTTGCTTGTCTAAAGGGGAGTGGCTTTAATCTTGAAGATACCCACTTAACCCATCTTGATCGGGTCAGTAAATTAGTCGCAGTGAACGCCTTAGCATTTTGTTGGGCTTATCATGTCGGTATTTATAAAGACAAAGATAAGCCGTTAAAACGCAAGTTGAAGTCAAACGCTCGACCTCAAGCCAGTTTGTTTGCGCTTGGTCTGGATTTATTGATTGAAGGTCTTCGTTTGGTGTTTTTTAACAATGATAAGACTGTCTTTCGACAGTTAGTTAGCTTTTTAACCCCTAAACCTATGAAAATCCGGTGGGGATGATTTTTTTGTCGTGTGCAGAGAAAGCGTTATTAAAAATAGAGCTTTTGGAAAACCCACACTCATACGCACAAAAAGACAAGCAGATTAGCCATGATTCCTTTACAACCAAAGCACCTAGCTCTCGTCCCCGTTTATATCTATCAAGGTTTAAAATTAAAAAAAACCGCTCTAAGACTGCCTGAAGCGCAAGGTGAACGCAGTGGTCATATACAGCTTATAAATAATAATAATGAGACCAAAGAAAAAAACAAAGAAATTCTAAACTTAATGCTGGTTGGTGACTCTTCAGCTGCCGGTGTGGGGGTTAGCTCACAGCATCAAGCACTCGCCGGCCAATTAATTGAGCAGCTACAGCTTCTGCCCAAAATACAACAAGACTTTTCTGAATTAAATTGGTCGTTACATGCCACATCAGGGCATACCAGCTTCGATACGTTACGTCGATTGTACGTTATCGCAAAGCCTCAAAATCCGGTAGATGTGATGATTGTCATGCTCGGTGTCAATGACACAACCACCAATGTCTCACCTGCAAAATGGCAAGCACAGTTATGTGAAATCATTAATCTAAGTAGACGTAAGTTTGGTGCCAAATATATTCTTTTCCCCTGCTTACCGCCCATGCAAAACATGCCGGCTATACCCCGACCGTTAAATAAACTAATGGGACAAAAAACACAGGTTATGAATGATAAGTTACTAGAAGTTTGCGAGCAATATGATGACGTTTTAGCAGTGCCAATCGATTTTAGGGAAACTGGCTTAAGCGCCACGCAGTTGTTTGCTGAAGACGGCTTTCATCCCAGTGCTGTTACCTACTCATTTTGGGCAGCACATCTGGCGAAAACCATTAGTGAGTTAGTCTAGGGCTAGTTCGAACAGACCTAGAGCTAAAAAGAAAAGTAACTCTGCACGTCAGTAATGCCCGTAACGCTAAAGTTAGATTACGGTCATTACTGAGTATCAAATCATTAACCATTAATGTACTAGAGCAGACCTTTGCGGCGCATTTGTCGATATACCACAATAATCACAATAATATTTAGGATTAATACCCCAAGCTTGATCCAGTCAAAGGGACGCACAATCAGGTAATACAGCTCAAGTGGAACAAAAATCCCATAGCCAAGTACACTGTACCAATAGGCCCAAGTTTTATCCTTTGACAATCCATACGCTTCAAGAAATCTTAACGCCGCATAGCCCAAAATTAATAAGGTGAACAAAGGCCAGTTCTGTGAAGCTTGCAGTGCTGATCGAGTCAGTGCACCGACTTGGACACTGAATAATTCACCAAAATGCTTTATCCATGCGCTATTTGCCGACTGTATTAACAGCGGTACTTCTTTGTGCCAGGCCCATAAAGCAAGGGCAGTTATCACTGCCCCAACCCCTTTAATTACTTCGTATAAAGTAACTGCTTTAATTGAACCACTAATTTGATAGGGTTCAGTCAAAATAAGTCTCCACCACTTTACCTTGCAACGTATGGTTTAAGAAAGGTGTGTTTTTACCTTTCGAAAGCATCGTGTCTCTTGTCACCTGCCACTGCTGATTTGGATCTACCAATACCGCACCGCCGATCTGCTTGTATTGGGTTTCAATTCCCGCAATACGCGCTGGGGCTAAGCATATTTTCTCAACCAACTCCTCTGGGGTTAATACGTCATCACGTACCAGCTTACAAGCGAGTGCCATAAAGGTATCGAAGTTTGAAATGCCTGGGGTGGACTCCGCAAAAGGTGCTTGCTTAGCGGTATCATTTAAAGGCTCATGATGACTACAAATAGCATCAATCGTCCCATCTTTTAGACCTTTAATCAGTGCTTTTTGATCGGTATTACTGCGCAGTGGTGGAATCACATAAGCTTGGGCATTAAAGCCCTCTAAGTTGTCATCGGTCAGGTGCAACTGATGCATAGCCACATCACAGGTAACAGGCAGGCCTTGCGACTTCGCCCAGCGCATTAGTCCAATAGAAGACTTACAAGTGAGTTGGCTAAAATGGGCAGCAATTCCTGTTTCTTCTACCATCAATAATTGAGTAGACAGCGCTACAGTTTCCGCTAACCAAGGGATGCCTTGTAAGCCATGAAATGAGGCAATGTAACCCTCGTGAGCTACCCCACCTGCTGATAAACTAGGCTCATTAGGATAGAAAAATACTTTTAAGCCAAAGGTAGCGGCGTATTCTAAGGTACGTAACAAGACTAGGTCGTTTGCAAAAGGACGACCCGCATTGGTCACTGCAATACAGCCGCCTTTTTTAAGGCCTGCAACGTTAGCAGGACGTTCGCCCTTTAGCTCAGCGGTTAATGCCCCTAGGATATGTAAATAGATACCGCCATCCTGTTTGGCTCGCTCACGCAGACCTTTTAATAAAGAACCATTTTCTAAAATTGGGTTGGTATCAGGCGGGGTCACCACATGCAAAAAGCCATTGGCGCGCGCCGCATGACCTTCCGACTGTAAGGTTCCGTGTTGTTGTAGGCCAGGCTCGCGTAATCGGGCACATAAATCGACCAAAGGTGGAAGTAACCAATGGTCTTTTTTGGGTTCGATATGGGGCTGAGTAAAATCTTTAGGTAGAAGGTTAAGCATGACAAATCCAGTTAATTTTTTAGAGTATAAGAGATAAAAGTCAGTCTATTAGCGATAAACAAAGTAAGCAGCGGTCTCTAATTACAGAAGACCATGTAAGGCTTGATACTCACGCTGTCCCTGCATCGCCATAGACAACACCGCCATACGAATCGCAATGCCATTATTGACCTGCTTTAAAATCACTGATTGCGGACCATCAGCCACGCTTGAAGCAATCTCTACGCCGCGGTTCATCGGCCCTGGATGCATTACTATCGCGTCAGGTTTCGCTTTGGCGACACGCTCTGGGGTAATACCATACTTCTTAAAATACTCACCTGAAGCGGCCATTAACGGAGAGCCTATACGTTCATTTTGAATACGCAGCCCCATCAAGACATCACAGTCCACCACGCCTTCATCAATATTCTCATATACCTCAACGCCATAACGCTCAATACCCTTAGGTAATAAGGTACGAGGTGCAATTACCCGTATTTCCTTCACCCCCAAGATTTTCAAAGCTGCAATATCAGAGCGCGCCACACGAGAGTGCTTAATGTCACCAATGATAGCCACAGTTAATTCTTCAAAAGGACGTGGGGCTTCACGATGGATGGTGAGCATATCTAACATACCCTGAGTAGGATGAGCATGCCAACCATCACCACCATTAATAATGGCAATTTCAGGCGTCACTTCGGTGGCCATAAAATGTGCCGCACCCGATGCTGAATGACGGACGACGAAAATATCCGCCGTCATGGCTTGTAGATTCCATAAGGTATCGCGCAGACTCTCACCCTTTTGGGTACTAGAACGAGCAATATCGATATTTAACACGTTGGCACCCAAACGTTTTTCTGCCACCTCAAAGGTGGTACGAGTACGGGTAGACGGCTCAAAGAATAAGTTCATTACCGTACAGCCTTCAAGCTCAGGGCTATTAATCAGCTGCCCATTGGCATCAAAAAAGCTTTCTGCTTTGGCGATGATGGCTTTTAATTGCTCACGGCTTAAACCTTCAATACCCAAAAAATGACGAATGTGACCGTCTTCATTTAACTGGGGTTTACTCAATGAGGCATTAAGTCTTGCCGTGGTTGAGTCAAAAATATCAGATTGGGCTGACTGTTCTTGGGCTACAGTCTCAGGGTTCTGTGTTGAGTCAGTCATGGCAGTTACCAGTATCCTTTATGAGCAGGTGTGTGATGGGTTGAGTCGATATCAATGTAATCGCTTTGTTTAATATGTGGCCAGTAGTCAATGGTACCCTTAACTACTGGTGCCTTTAGCAGCAACTGTCTTTGATATTTAGTACTTTATGTAGCTTATATAACTTATATAGCTTATAACGTTTTAATGTTAAATATGTGGGCTATTATAGTTAACTTACACAAGAAATATTGCATGGTTTTTGCTACACTTTGCGCAGATAAATTCACCTCTATAGTCAGTCAACACTATAAAAGAGAATTAAAATCACTTTAAAAGGTTCAATAGCGGTAGGTAGCAATAAAATTTCGTATAGTTTAGCTGATTTGCCGTCTTTCAAAAAGTAACCGTATAAACATTCTCGTACTAAATTTATATAAACACCTTAGTTATTTGATACACAATACGTTATTACCTGACCTATTTATTAAAGTTTATTAAAGGAATCCGAAATGACCACGCTTAATGACTATTTTCAAAGCCACCTAAATACGGCATCTACTGACAACCACAGTCAAAAATCAGCCGTCATCGATGTTATCAATACAATTACCACGGTTGGGAAAGAGATTACAGAGCTTCTTCGTAAAGGGGCATTGGCAGATATTCATGGGGAAGCAGGGGCTGAAAACGTACAGGGCGAGCAACAGAAGAAGCTTGACGTTATCGCTAATGACTTATTATTGAATGCTCTAACCACCAACAAACATTGTGCCGGTGTGGCTAGTGAAGAGCTTGATGATGCTACTGCCGCTAATGAAGCAGGCGAGCTTTTGGTATTATTTGACCCCTTAGATGGCTCATCGAACATTGATATTAATATGCCAACCGGTACTATTTTCTCGATCTTGCCTTATAACAACAAAGGTCAAACTGTACAAAACTCAGATTTCCTACAAAAAGGCACTGAGCAATTGGCAGCAGGTTATCTGTTATATGGCTCTTCTGCTATGTTGGCTTTTACTTTCTCTGACGCTTTAGACAGTGACAATGATGGCGTGGTAATGTTCAGCTTAAACCCAACGAGTGGCGAATTTGAGTTGGTTAAAAAGAACATTGCCATTGATGAAGATACCAAAGAATATGCAATTAATGCGTCAAATTATCGTCACTGGCTACCCCCTATGCAGCAGTACATTGACGAATTATTAGCTGGCACTACCGGTTCTCGCGGTAAAAACTTTAATACTCGCTGGGTAGCAGCCATGGTGGGTGATGTGCATCGTATTTTATGCCGCGGTGGTATCTTTATTTATCCAAAAGACACCAAAGATCCTAGTAAAGCCGGTAAACTGCGCCTGATGTATGAAGCCAACCCTATGAGTCTGCTTATTGAGCGTGCGGGTGGTGCTTCAACAGATGCAGTAAATCGCATTATGGACTATGAGCCTACTGACATTCACCAACGTGTTGCGGTGGTATTAGGGGCTAAAAACGAAGTATTACAGGTTCAACAATTGCACAAGCAATAAATATCGACGTAGCGAGTTAATCAAAATAGAACGTCACGAAATAAGGCCTTACTATTCAGTAAGGCCTTTTTCATATTTAACAATTCAATTTTAGCAAGGGTGTGATACCCTACTCAGCATAGCCCTTACTATTGCCTTTACTTTCCTATAATCTCTATTAGTTCTTAAATTTCTATGCTTGTTTAAGCAAGTATTTTTGCTTCAAGCATTTGCTGATACTGTGACAGTAATAAATAAGTAAGGTGTCTGCTTTCCATTTAATTTTAAAGAGCCATCAATGACCGACATTATTACCAATAAATACTCAAATAACCCAGTAATTACCTCGGATAAAAACCCGACCGCTAAGCTGGCAAAAGCGTTACTGACTCAATCACGTCAACGTAAAAAGGCGGGTCAGACCGTTCTTGAAGGCGTGCATCTGATTGAAGCTGCCCTACAAGCCAATCACATACCAGAGCAAATCATTATTTCTTATAGCGGTTTGTCACACCCTGACGTGCAACAACTTCTAGCATCATTGAGCGGTTATAACTTAGACAATAAGCTTACCGTAGTGAGTGACAGTGTTTATCAGAGCATTACTACGTTAGGTAATGGTGTTGAAATTATGGCCATCGTTAATGTGCCACAGCACAATCTTCATACTCTAAAGTCACCGATTACCACTGACTGCTTAATCTTAAATGATGTACAAGACAATGGAAATGTGGGTACTTTACTGAGAACTGCGGCCGCAGTGGGTATTAAGAACATTATCTGCACTAAAGGCAGCGCTCAGGCTTGGTCACCAAAGACCATGCGTGCTGGTATGGGGGCTCAATTCGGGCTAACTATTTATGAAGGCATTGAGGCGGATGAAGTACTTAGCTACCTAAGACTACCTGTTTACGCTACTAGCTCACATACTGATAATATCATTTACAAACAAAATTTAAATCGTCCAGTTGCTTGGGTAATGGGTCACGAAGGACAGGGCGTGTGCGAAGCGATCATGAAAGAGGCTACCCCAGTGGCGCTGCCACAGCCTAATGGCCAAGAAAGCTTAAATGTGGCCATTGCTGGCGCTTTATGCATGTATGAGACACTACGCCAAAGAGATTATGCTAACTAATTAATCACCGTCTCTTATCTTTGTAAAAAGGGAGGTCTAATAAGTAGATCTCCCTTTTTTATTGATTTTTTATTTTTGGTTATTAAATATAATTGCTTATATTTTTTAGAAACAAACAAGCTCATAAAAAAAGACCGTCTCTTTCGAGACGGTCTTTTTAGCATACTGCTTTACTACGTTTTAACTAATATGAGTTATTAGTCTTTAACGTTAGCAACAACACCAGCACCTACAGTACGGCCACCTTCGCGAATCGCGAAACGTAAACCTTTGTCCATAGCGATTGGGTGGATTAGCTCTACGCTCATCTCAACGTTATCGCCTGGCATTACCATTTCAGTACCGTCTTGTAATTGGATTGCACCAGTTACGTCAGTAGTACGGAAGTAGAACTGTGGACGATAGCCGTTTAGGAATGGCGTGTGACGACCACCCTCTTCTTTTGACAGTACGTATACTTCGGCGTCAAATTTAGTGTGAGGAGTGATTGAACCTGGCTTAGCTAGTACTTGGCCACGTTGTACGTCTTCACGTTTAGTACCACGTAGTAGTACACCACAGTTCTCACCAGCACGACCTTCGTCTAGTAACTTACGGAACATCTCGATACCAGTACAAGTTGTTTTAACGGTGTCTTTGATACCAACGATTTCGATCTCGTCACCAACTTTAACGATACCAGACTCAACACGGCCAGTTACTACAGTACCACGACCTGAGATTGAGAATACGTCTTCGATAGGCATTAGGAATGGCTTATCGATGTCACGCTCTGGCTCTGGAATGTACGTGTCTAGAGTTTGTAGTAATTCGATTACTGCTGGCTCACCGTATTTACCATCTTTACCGTTTAGCGCTTCTAGTGCTGAACCTTTGATGATTGGTGTGTCATCACCTGGGAAGTCGTAGTCTGAAAGTAATTCACGTACTTCCATTTCTACTAATTCTAGTAACTCTTCGTCATCTACCATGTCACATTTGTTCATGAATACCATGATGTATGGTACACCAACCTGACGTGATAACAAGATGTGCTCACGAGTTTGTGGCATTGGGCCGTCAGTAGCTGATACTACTAGGATAGCGCCGTCCATCTGTGCCGCACCAGTGATCATGTTTTTAACATAGTCAGCGTGACCTGGGCAGTCTACGTGTGCGTAGTGACGTGCTTCAGTGTCATACTCAATGTGTGAAGTGTTAATAGTAATACCACGTGCTTTTTCTTCAGGTGCTGAGTCAATTGCAGCATAGTCTTTGGCTTCGCCACCAAAAGTTTTTGCAGCAACAGTTGCGATAGCAGCTGTTAGAGTAGTTTTACCGTGGTCAACGTGACCGATTGTACCAACGTTAACGTGTGGCTTGTTGCGTTCAAACTTGGCCTTTGCCATGAGTGTATCCTCTTATTAATTCTAAATTCAATTAAGACAGACAATAGATAACAGTTATAACCAACACTTATTAATCTTTAGTCCATCTGATAACAATATTCTTAAAAATAATGATTCTTGAAAATGATGATCAAGTCAGTCGCAAATGATATAAGAAAACAGCAGTAAATGACAAGCCTTTGATACGTAATTGGTTAGAAATTCATCAACTACTTACAATCTATTCCTTATAGGAATAACCTAAACTTGTCTTTTACTGTGTCTTCAAAGGGCGTCTAATTTTTAGATACCCTTCTCACTTATCCCATTTAAACTTTATAACTCGATACTACTCTTCGTCGTCATCTTTGCCAGAGAATTTCTTCATGATCTCTTCGGCAACAGATTTAGGTGTTTCAGCATACTTTTGGAATTCCATAGAGTATGTTGCACGACCTTGCGACTGTGAACGTAAGTTAGTTGCGTAACCAAACATCTCAGCTAATGGTACTTCAGCACGGATCTGCTTAGTGCCGCCAGGTAGATCATCCATACCTTGAACCATACCACGACGACGGTTTAAGTCACCCATGATATCACCCATGTATTCTTCTGGTGTTTCAACTTCAACTTTCATCAATGGCTCAAGCAATACTGGGTTAGCATTCATGAAACCTTTCTTGAATGCGATAGAACCTGCCATTTTGAATGATAATTCATCAGAGTCAACATCATGGTAAGAACCATCGTATAAAATCGCTTTAACACCAACGATTGGGTAACCTGCAAGGATACCGTTCTTCATACGTTCCTGAATACCTTTATCAACCGCACTATGGTATTCTTTTGGTACAACACCACCAACGATTTGCTCTTCGAATTGGTAATCAACACCAGAGTCTAAATCAATAGGCTCAAGTTTCAACCAAACGTGACCGAACTTACCACGACCACCAGTCTGACGAACAAATTTACCTTCTTGTTCAACTGTGCCACGGATAGTTTCACGGTAAGCAACCTGTGGAGCACCGATGTTTGCTTCTACTTTAAATTCACGCTTCATACGATCAACAAGAATTTCTAAGTGAAGCTCACCCATACCACTGATGATGGTCTGACCTGATTCTTCGTCAGTATGTACACGGAATGATGGATCTTCTTTAGCCAAACGACCTAGAGCAATTGACATTTTTTCTTGGTCAGCTTTGGTCTTAGGCTCAACTGCTAAGCTAATTACTGGCTCTGGGAATTCCATACGCTCTAGAGTGATAACTTCTTTTTCATCACATAAAGTATCACCAGTACCTACGTCTTTCATACCCACTAGAGCAGCGATATCACCAGCACGAATTTCTTCAAGCTCTTGCTGTGAATCAGCATGCATCTGTACGATACGACCGATACGCTCACGCTTCATTTTAACTGGGTTATAAACGCTTTCGCCTTGTTTGATAACACCTGAATAAACACGTACGAAGGTTAAGTTACCAACGAATTTATCGTTCATGATTTTGAACGCTAGTGCCGCAAATGGTGCTTCATCAGACGCTTCGCGAGTACCTTCAGTTTCGTCTTTGTCATCAAGAATACCTTTAATAGCAGGTACATCTTGTGGCGCTGGCATATACTCAATTACCGCATCCAACATCTTTTGTACGCCTTTGTTTTTGAAGGCAGTACCACAGTACATTGGGATAATTTCGTTATTGATAGTACGCTGACGGATAGCTGCATGAATTTCTTTATCAGTTAGCTCTTCGCCTTCTAAATATTTATTCATTAACTCTTCATTAGCTTCAGCAGCTACTTCAAGTAGCTCACTGCGATATTCTTCAGCTTTGTCTTGAAGCTCAGCTGGAATTTCACGCTCTTCAAACTTCATACCTAGAGATTCAGTATCCCAGTAAATAGCTTTCATCGTGATTAAGTCAATAACGCCTTCGAAGTCATCTTCTTTACCAATTGGGATAACCATAGCTACTGGGTTACCACCTAGGCGAGTTTTAACTTGTTCTTTAACACGGTAGAAATCAGCACCAACACGGTCCATTTTGTTAACGAACGCTAAGCGAGGTACATGATATTTGTTAGCTTGACGCCATACAGTCTCAGACTGAGGCTGTACACCACCAACCGCACAATAAACCATACATGCGCCATCAAGTACACGCATTGAACGTTCTACTTCAATCGTGAAGTCAACGTGGCCTGGGGTGTCAATGATGTTGATACGGTGCTCTGGGAATTGATGAGCCATACCAGACCAGAAACAAGTAGTCGCAGCTGAGGTAATAGTAATACCACGCTCTTGCTCTTGTTCCATCCAGTCCATAGTGGCGCCACCATCGTGAGTCTCACCAATCTTATGGTTAACACCAGTATAGAATAAGATGCGTTCAGTCGTGGTTGTTTTACCAGCATCAATGTGTGCTGAAATACCAATATTGCGATATCGGTTTAGGGGGGTTGCACGTGCCATAATTTTTTCCTAATGGAATGTCTTTATAATTTATTTCGTTTTAGTAGTTTGAGATAGGCAGGAAGCTAGAGTAGCTTCAAAAGATGACATTTATATGATACTTAAGCGGATTCATTGTCGACAGAGTCTCAATCTTAGTATCCATTGACGAGTCATCGGTTAGCTAGAATAGCACTGTCTGTATTTTAGGCAGTTGTCCCAACTCACCATTACTTATCAAAAACTTAACGCTATTACTTTCATATCGTTCACTCTAATTTACCAAATTAGGCAGTCAAGCAAACCATATATTATGTAACTTTTATCGTAAGAGGCTATTATGAATCGAAATCCCTAATAGCCTTAGATCGAAATGATTAATCACTACGCTTACTTAATTCTTGGCTTACTTAATAAAATCATCAATAGTAAATGAATTTAACTAAGTAAGTTTGAAACACAGTAATCGCTATATTAGAAGCGGTAATGAGAGAATGCTTTGTTGGCGTCTGCCATGCGGTGAACTTCGTCACGCTTTTTAACAGCATTACCTTTACCTTCTGAAGCATCACCTAACTCACCAGCTAAACGGTGTGCCATTGATTTTTCAGAACGCTTAGAAGCAGCATCGGCTAACCAACGCATCGCTAAAGCTGTACGACGGGAGGGGCGTACTTCCATAGGAACTTGATACGTAGCACCACCAACACGGCGAGCTTTAACTTCAACCATTGGGCGAACGTTTTCAAGTACTTCTTCAAAAAACGCAACTGGATCTTCGATGTTACGTTTTTCTGCAACTTGCTCTAATGCACCGTAAACAATACGTTCTGCAGTAGATTTTTTACCATCAACCATTACGTGGTTGATGAATTTAGCGATAGTTTGGCTACCAAATTTTGGATCCGGTAGGATCTCACGAGTAGCGACGACGCGACGTCTTGGCATAATAAATTTCCTTGTCTTCAGGGGTGTCTGGCATTCATAACCATATACGAATATAGGTTGAAATAGTGGTTACCAGCCAGCCTTACTGCATGGTGGTATGTTTGCTAATTAGCAGAACACCTAACCCATGCATGTTATTTAGTTGTTTGCTCATTAAGCCTTAGGCTTCTTAGCACCATATTTAGAACGACCTTGCTTACGGTCTTTAACGCCTGCACAGTCAAGTGCGCCGCGAACAGTGTGATAACGCACACCTGGTAAGTCTTTAACACGACCACCACGGATTAGTACAACACTGTGCTCTTGCAAGTTATGACCTTCACCACCGATGTAGCTAGATACTTCATAACCTGAAGTTAAACGTACACGACATACTTTACGCATGGCTGAGTTTGGTTTCTTTGGAGTGGTAGTATATACACGAGTACATACACCGCGACGTTGTGGGCATGATTGTAAAGCAGGAACGCCAGACTTTTCCTTTAATACTTTACGACCCTTACGAATCAATTGGTTAGTTGTTGCCATAAGGCATCCTTCTCCCGTTTATTAAATACAAAAAAATGGGTTACTAAGCTGTCATTTGCTGTTTCAGCTTTTTTGACTTTAAGAAAAATCTTATTGCCATAATAAGCTTAGAGTGCTACGACAGCTTACCCATTTTTCGGACACTATATTATATAGACTTATTATTCAATACTCAATAGCCGGTTGACTTTGAAAATAAACAATAAATCGCTTTGAGTCTCCCTATTTTAGGTCATTACTATCAACTTTCAAGGGACATTATTTAATATAATCTGTTTAATATTACTTAGCTAGTCATTTTTGAAAGTGGCTAAACCAGTAATCATTTGCTTTATGTTAAACTACAATAACCTATCAATAGCGGCTTTTTGTCTTGTTAAAATGGCTTGTTAAAATAAGGTCATTAAAACCTATAATTAAAAATGTCATTAAAACAGCAATCAAAAGATAAAATCGCCATTTGATACCTCATATAATTTTTAATAACCTCTTCCCATCTCATAACGACCAGACTATAAGTGATTTAACTATGAGCAATTCTATAGACTCAGCTAACTTTATTAACCCCAATCAAGATACCCGCATCACTCAGGGTAGCCAAGTACAACTTCATTTCGAAGTTTCTTTAGAAAATGGCACTGTTATTGATTCTACTTTTAACCGATCAGAGCCAGTAAAGCTAACCATCGGTGATGAAAGTTTATTACCCGGATTTGAAAATGTGCTCAATAACTTGCGTGCCGGTGACACTCGTACTGCACATTTAGAGCCAGAACAGGCGTTTGGTGAATGGAACGAGGACAATGTCCAACGCTTTAGTGCGGCTCAATTCGCGTTATCAGAACCCAATCCACAAGTGGGCATGATGATGGAATTTGAAGACAAAGGTAAAAATACCTTACCAGGGGTAATTAGCAAAGTCACCGAAGATGAAGTCGAAGTAGATTTCAATCACCCTTTAGCGGGTCAGTCAGTATTATTTAAAGTTCAAATTTTTAAAGTCACCCCGCCAGGTCAAACCGGTGTACAACTGATGTAGTTGATCAATAGCTAGGTCAGCCAATCAAATATGAGTGATATAAGTAAGTTAAGTGCGGTACACACCCCCATAAAATAAAAATTCAATAAAATAAAAAGGATCCGGTTATGAAATACACTACCCTACCCAAGCTTGGTGATAAAGTCTCTAAGATATGTCTAGGGACTATGACTTGGGGCCAACAAAATTCAGAAGCTGAAGCGCATGAGCAAATGGATTTCGCTTTATCAGAGGGGGTCAACTTTTGGGATACAGCCGAGATGTACCCCTCACCACCGGCTAAAGAAAAACAAGGCGATACCGAGCGCTTCATGGGTACTTGGTTTGCCAAAACCAAAAAACGTAATGAGGTGGTATTGGCCAGTAAAATTTCGCCCATGGATTTTTTACGTGATGGGAACACCCGATTTAATGCCAAACATATTGCAGAAGCACTCGATGGCAATCTAAAACGCCTGCAAACCGATCATATTGATGTTTACCAGCTACATTGGCCTGAACGTCAGAGTAATTTCTTTAGTACTCGTGGTTATACTGAAGAAATGGCCGTTCAAGATCTTTCTGGCTTAACGCCCTTTTTAGAAACCCTAGAAGCTTTAAACGATGAGATTAAAAAAGGTCGTATTAGAGCATTCGGTCTCTCTAATGAGACTGCTTGGGGCTTAATGCGCTATCTTTGGGAAGCCGAAAAGAATGGCCTTGAGGGTCCGATTACCATTCAAAATCCATACAGCCTATTAAACCGTTTGTATGAAATCGGCTTGGCTGAAGTTTCTCATCGTGAAAATGTCGGTCTACTGGCCTATTCACCTTTGGGTTTCGGGGTATTATCAGGTAAATACTTAAATGGTAAACAGCCTGAAGGGGCACGTTTAACAATGTATGACCGCTTCCAACGTTATATTAATGAGGAAGCAAAATCGGCCACTGCACAATATGCAAAAATTGCTGAAGAGGCCGGATTGGATATGGCTCAAATGGCTTTGGCATTTGTGAATAGCCGTCATTTTGTGACCAGTAACATTATTGGCGCCACTTCAATTGAGCAGCTAAAATCCAACATCGATAGCGTGAATCTTGAGCTAACTAGTGAGGTGTTACAAGCGATTGAAGCGGTCCATACCAAACAGCCGAACCCATCACCATAGGCTCATTCATAATAGGCACATTCTTATATTTTATTAAAGCTAATATTAGAGTTGACGTGCTGTGTTTAAACGACTGCTGATATGATAAATTTAATTCTATAAACCAAAAACCACTGGCTACTTAAAGTAATCAGTGGTTTTTTTATGTTTACTTTTAGCTTTGCTGTTATAAAGCTATGCAATTATAGTTGCCAAAAAAAATTGTAAGCTTTAAGCAATTGACTTCGTTTCGAGTGCTGCGTTATCAGAGTTAGAAGCTGTGTGCTCAGAATTTTTTTTAATAACTCGATTGTGCAATTCTTCTAAACCCGTCTGCATACTCTGGTACAGATCTTCAGTTAGCTCATCACGGGTTTTGCCCGTGGTCGGTATGACGGCGAGTGGTAGAACATAGGCAGTTACTGGATCGCTGTCCATAACCCTTAAGAAGCTCTGAGCAAAAGAGACATCGCCCACAAAAGGTACAGTATGATCTAATTCACCCTTGGCATTGACATAGCAGACCACGATAGGTTGAATAGGCTTATCCGCATCCATGGCGCCTTGTAATAGTTTGCCATAGATTTTTTTGATATGAGTACCGTCGGTGGTAGTGCCTTCAGGATAAAACAGAATCGAATAGCCTTTGGTTAAGAAGTCGGCTATTTGACCTGCCACTTTGCCTGAATCACCTGAACCGCGTTTAATAAACAGTGAACCACAAGCACGTGCCAAACGGCCAAAAACTGGCATGGCCTCTACCTCTGCTTTGGATAAGAAAAAACCAGGCATTACACTACCCATGACCGGAATATCCATCCACGACACGTGGTTGGCTGCCCACAATCCATGCGTATCAGGGACTGGCTCAACCGCAACAACAGTGACATTGAAGGCGGCAGCCATATTACGACAAAAGATTTGGTTATAGCGGGGTAACTCATCACGTTTTGGTACCGGACCCCAACTGTCTACTTTAGTAATGGCACGATATCCGCCTACCATGGTCTCTGTCATACCTTTCAGCACTTTTGCCCGCTTTAACTGTTTATTCAGTAACTGACCTACTTTGGTCTTTTTATGGGTCGTACTTTGCTTATCTTGTCTTCTAGCAGTATCTTGCTTACTTTGATGAGTCTCGGTATTCGAAGTGTAGGTAGTCATAAATTATCCGTGATTAAATGAGGCGCAATTGAATGCTTAAAGTAGGGGCAAGTGTTAACTTTCAATAAAAGTTTTAAATTTAAATAAAAATAATGGATCATGCTATTTAAATAATTTGCCACTATAACTTCTACTCTCAATTAATGTGTAATAATTTTCCCCTATTTCGATTAGATTTATGTTTCCAATCAACGTAGCGGGTGATTTATATAACTTATTATTGCTACTTTTGGCACCATATTTCCTGATAATTACTGCTTGCTACTAACCACACGACTGTGCAACTCTTCTAAACCTGCTTGCATACGTTGCTGTAGCTCTGTAGTAAGCTGATCACGACTCTTATCCTCAGGATATAATGGCTGTAAAGGCAGTACGTAGGCAGTAACCTGACTCCCATCAATCACATTAAACAGACTGTCCTTCAGTTTAATACCGCCATAATAAGGCACAACATCGTCAAGCTCACCTTTTTCATTTACATAACATATGACGATAGGCTGAATCGGCTTATTGGCATCCATCGCTGCCTGAATTAACTTACCATGTAGTTTCTTTATCTTATGCCCATCAGTAGTGGTTGCTTCAGGGAAGAACACGATCGAATAGCCCTGCTTTAAGAAAGTAGCCATCTGCGAAGCCACTGAACCGGCGTCCCCTGAGCCCCGCTTAATAAACAAAGTACCCGCCACTTTTGCCAAAGGGCCCATAATTGGCATTTCGGCCACTTCTGCTTTCGATAAGAAAAAAGCAGGGCTTACGCTCCCCACCACAGGGATATCCATCCAAGAAATGTGATTTGAGGCCCACAAAGCATGAGTTTTAGGTACCGGTTCTACTTCAACCACCTCTACCCCAAACGCCCTTGCTGACTTGCGGCAAAATGTTTGAATATATTTGGGTAGAATTTCTCTGGGTGGCTCTCGCCAAGCATCAATTTTGGTAGCGGCTCTATAGCCTCCGATAACTGTATCAACCAGACCCACAACGGTTTTACTGCGCTTGATACCGTTTTTGGCGTTAAATTTCAAAGTGTCTTCAATTTTAGATTTCAAACTCATAGTGAGTCCTATACTCAATTTATTAATATAAGAATTGCCTATTACTATTAGGTCTATGCCGGTACTTGTTTTAGGGCTAAATTTTTAAAAATGATTGTTTAATAGCATGTCGTTCATACAATCCAAATATTAAGCACCCCAAACATCAAGTAATAGAGTATATCAAATAAATTAATTTCAGTAATCAACTGTTCACTGATTTATTGCCCAATTTGAGTTTTTTAAACACAATGTCTTATATTTGTACTATTTTATGACTTTCCCCTTTTAATTTGATACTAATAGCATCATAAATAATAAATGACGACCTCAATCTCAATATTGAAGGTTGTGTCCTTTGAATTGGAAAAAATAGGTGAATATTTTTGGATTATTTTGGTAGACATGAAGGTGGTGAACGCGCCATCTTAGTACATCTAGACATTCGACAAATTTCAGACCCTGATGATTTAGAAGAGTTTAAACTTTTGGTTGACTCAGCCGGTGCTCAGCAATTGGCTATAATCACTGGTTCTAGACAAAAACCCGATGCCAAATACTTTATTGGTAGTGGTAAGGCGCTAGAGATTGCAGAGCAAGTGCAGGCTTTAGAGGCTGATATTGTTATTTTTAACCATAGCTTGACCCCTTCTCAAGAACGTAACTTAGAAACCTTATTACAGTGCCGTGTATTAGACCGTACCGGACTTATTTTAGATATTTTCGCTCAGCGTGCCCGTACGTATGAAGGTAAACTTCAGGTAGAGTTGGCGCAGCTAAATCACTTGGCCACTCGCCTAGTAAGAGGTTGGACTCACTTAGAGCGTCAAAAAGGTGGGATTGGTCTACGTGGTCCTGGTGAAACTCAGCTAGAGACAGATAGACGTTTGCTTCAAATCCGCGTCTCTCAATTAAAAGCTCGCCTAGATAAAGTTAAGCAAACCCGTGCTCAAGGTCGTGCGAAACGCCAAAAATCAGACGTGTTAACTATTTCTTTAGTCGGCTATACCAACGCTGGGAAATCTTCTTTATTTAACCGTTTGGTCAATGAAAACATTTATGCTGCTGACCAACTGTTTGCGACGCTTGACCCCACTCTAAGACGTTTAGATTGGCAAGGTGTGGGCCGTGTAGTGTTGGTAGATACGGTGGGTTTTGTCCGTCACTTACCTCACGAATTGGTAGAATCTTTCCATGCGACGCTAGAAGAGACTTTAGAAGCTGATTTGCTGCTACACGTTATTGATTCAGCGAGTGCCGATATGCATGAGCAGATTAAAGCGGTTAAGTCAGTACTGGCAGAGATTAATAACGATGTTCCTGTGCTTAACGTTTATAACAAAATTGACTTGACCGGCGAACCCGCACAAATCAATTATAGTGAGCCTGGCGTACCAAGCCGCGTGTATGTTTCTGCTAAGGCAGATTTAGGCATGAGTATGTTGACCACAGCGGTGCAACAGCTATTGACTGGGAAGCTTAATACTTTTGAGCTAACCTTGCCGTTTAATGCTGGTAATCTCAAAAATGAGCTGTATCGTTTGGATGTGGTAGAACAAGAAGGCTATGCTGAGTCAGGTCATGAGATTCTTACCTTACGCTTGCCCGCTGATAAGCTACAACAGCTATTAGGACAGTCTGACATTAATCCT
The DNA here is from genome assembly GCF_020736705.1 of Psychrobacter sanguinis. Taxonomy (NCBI): domain Bacteria; kingdom Pseudomonadati; phylum Pseudomonadota; class Gammaproteobacteria; order Moraxellales; family Moraxellaceae; genus Psychrobacter; species Psychrobacter sanguinis. The sequence goes on along the minus strand of NZ_CP085990.1, from coordinate 1,774,951 downwards.
TTTGAGGTGTTACCTGCTGATCAAGCTGAGCTGTTAATTCCTAAACTTGAGCCTTTTGAAAAAGAGTTAAAACAGGACTCTGCTCAAGCGTTGCTAGCAGAGGATGAGCTACTAGAGGATGATCTTTTACAGGATAATTTGCTAGACGAAGATATGGATATAGACGATGATAGTATGCCTATTATTGAACAGCAGTCAGACTTGAACTAAGCGTCGAATAACGATGCTAAACTAATGCTAACCGTATACTGTCTAAGTATAACCATTAAATAGTTAGCATTTTTTCACAATAGCATGAACCGTTTTTTATTAAAAAGAGCCCACAGGCTCTTTTTTTTGTTTAAAATTCAATATCAATGCCCGTTACAGGTATTGATTTGGTAGAATCTAATTTTAATGGCTTATTGTTACTCGTTGTTATTGCTTGTCTTTATTATTAAGGATGATTCATGCCTACTGCCCCAACCTCAACTCCTGTCCATCACTCCGTAAATAATACTGCCCAGCAGTCATCGGAGGAGTCTTTCAGTACTACTAACCAATCTAACAATCCCTCCGGTAATCAAGCGCCTACGCCAAACTCAGGATTGTCTTTGCCTGTGGCCATCGTACTGACATTGGCAGTGGTGGTGGTGATTCGTGAGGGTGCATTAGTATTGTGCCAAGCGCTAGGTTTCCCCAGTGCGGCCAATATTGTAGGTATGATTACCTTGTTTGTTTTACTGATGGTATGTCGTTTTACGGTAGGTATACCTGAATGGATTAGCAATGCCAGTAACACGCTTTTGGTAGACAGTGGTTTTGCCTTTTTGCCAGTATCAGCGGGTGCCGGTCTGTTAATATTCGGGCTAGGAGATGAGCTGTGGGGCGTGGTGTTGACGATAGTAGTGAGTACCTTGATACCTTTATGGGGCTTGGCGAAGCTATCAAATTTATGGCTTAAGCATTCAAAAGAGGACAATGTCTCTATGAATGTAGAGTCATCAAGTGCCACCAAAAGTACGACCACCGATGCAAATCCCTCTAACCATTCTAAGAAGTAAGGCGGCAAGTTATGGACTTATTTAAACTCATGCCTGAAGGCACTACTCTGTTTACGGTCTTCGCCGCTTTTCTGCTGACCTTAGTCGCTCACACTTTGGCTCGTATTTTATCAAAAAGAATTTCTGGCTTACCCATGGTCATTACCGCCTTGGTCTTGGTTTTGCTGTTTTTATTTATTTTTGACTGGGATTACGACCATTACTATGCGGTTGCCAAGCCAGTCTTTGACCACTTACTGGGGTATGTGACTGTACTGTTGGCGATTCCTTTGGCTACGATGAATCTAAAGGGCCTGCCTATCAAAAAGCTATCTATTATCGTAATAATAGCCAGCTTGGTAGGCGCTCTATTACCCATGGGCTTAGCGTATGCTTTGTCTTTAAGCTATGACACTATTTTAGCCTTTGCCACTCGTTCTGTGACTACGCCAATTGGCTTAAGCGTGGCTGAGATTATTAAAGCTCCTTTAGCATTAGCCAATCTAATCATTATCGTATCCGGGCTACTCGGGGGCGCAGTGGCAAAACCAATGTTCCGTAACATAAGTGATGACCGAGCCAAAGGCTTAGCCTTGGGGTTGGCGGCTCATGCTTTTGGTACTGTAGAGGCGTGGCAAATTAGTCACACGGCTGGTAGATATGCTGCTTTTGGTCTTGCTGTAAATGGTCTGGTGACTGCGGTATGGGTGCCCATATTCTTGGCAGCTGTCCTATAATTTTAATACAATTATTAGAATTTAAGAGAGGTAAATACTTAATTTCTTCATAATTAATGACTAGAATTTAGCCATAAATTACGTTCAGTAACAATATTTCTCATTCTTTCTGAACTGCTGTTTATAAGATACAGAAGGGATTATCTGTTAGATATAAATGTATAATAATGCTATATTACGTTGTCTTATCGTAGTAGTGATATTTAAAGTAAGCTTATAAATAAAGCCTATTTATAGGATTTAATTATAAACTTTAATAACGTTATAAGCCTTAATAACCTTATACCGCCTGATATCTATATAATATAGTCTTAAATAAGTGAAAAATAAATATGACTGAATTGTTGAATAAAGTATTAGCTCGTTCAGCCAGTTTGGTTGCCGGTTCTGTTCTAATTTCATCGACCATCTTGTCAGCAAATGCTGGCGGAAACATGTACATTTATAAAGATGCCTCTGGTCAAGTGCTCTTAACCAATGTTCAACCTTCTAACAATTTCAACAAGCATTCCAAAAAAGTACAGGTGACTTATTTCCCTGATTCGGGAAGTGAAATAGTTTCTAATAATACTTTGACTATTAAAGAGCCGAGTTACTTTAGTACGTTAGAATCAAGAAGTTACAGTGATATGCCAAGTAGTAGCTCTAGTTATAGTGCTAGCATAGGCTCAGGTAATAACGCATATGATTACTACATCATTGATTCTGCGAAACGCAATGGTATCGATCCTGGTCTATTGAAAGCAATCATGCATACCGAATCTTCATTCAATCCTAATGCTCGCTCACCAGTGGGTGCGCAAGGTTTGATGCAGCTTATGCCGGCAACAGCTCGCCGCTTTTCAGTACGTAATGCTTGGAACCCTTCAGAGAATATTGAAGGGGCTGCAAAATATGTGGCATGGTTAAGCCGACGCTTTAATGGCAAAATTGAGCATATATTGGCCGGTTATAATGCTGGTGAAGGAAATGTCGATAAATATGGTGGTGTACCGCCTTTCAGAGAAACCCGTAACTACGTACAAAGAGTATTGAGCCGTTATAATTCATTATATAAGAACAACAGCTCTCTATTCGGTAAAGCGGCTACCCCTACTTCAGAAGCACTTTACCAACCTGAAAATTACTCGGTAAGTTCTACATCTTTTGCTACTACTAGCAATACTTATTCTCAGTAGCAACCGCTCTGAATAATTATTAAGTTTTAAGTCGATAAAAAAGGCCCTCTATAAATAGAAGGCCTTTTTTATTATCTAATTTATTCATTTTTAAATGTTAAGTTTTTAACTGATAAGTCTTCAACAACATTTTAAATTTAAATAAAAACTTATGCCGTCGGATGCAGACGCACGTTTAGGTCATCAATAATTTCTACCCAATCAGCATCACGTTTCCACTCTTCTTTCAAGAAAGCACGTTGTGAATCGGTCCAAAAATCAGCATCAATTAAAGACTGGTCTTTGTTTAACTTATGCTCACTGATAAATTTATCAATTGCTTCATCAGAGCTATCAAGACCCAATTGTGCAAACAGCTCGTTTAACGTATATTCTGGTTCACCTAACATAATGCTTCCTCTTTTAATTTAAGTAATGACTGATTTAATTGGTTTTTTCTTATTTAGTTTAATTAGTCCGTTCTAATCTATCGTCCGTTCTAATCTCTTTAGTCTCTTTAAATCTTTACCGCCTATAATTTGATTGTAGCAAATAGTTCAAAGTTTACTGTGCTAAAAGTATATAGAAGCTTTACTATTGTGTTAATAAAGTAGCGTTTTGCATTTTTAGGGCATCATATTTTAATTATCAAATTCTAGTAATGTTAACCACAAAAAAGCCTGCAAAATGCAGGCTTTTTTTTAGCGTAACAGTTTCGCTTAGAATAATTTACTTACTTATGGAAGTAAATGTTCTACCGCATCACGTTCTTCGCTAAGCTCTTGCTCAGTGGCTTTCATCTTCTCTTGAGAGAATGCTGATGAAGTGTCTAAGCCTTCAACGATTTTCCAATCGCCATTGCTGCAAGTACATGGGTACGAGTAGATTAAGCCTTTAGCGATACCATACTCACCTTGTGAGTAAACGCCCATAGAAACCCAATCATTTTCATCAGAACCAAGTGCCCAAGTACGCATGTGAGCGATAGCAGCGTTGGCTGCTGAAGCGGCAGATGACGCACCACGTGCTTCAATGATTGCTGCACCGCGTTTTTGTACGCTTGGGATGTAGCTGTTTTCGTACCAATCACGATCAACTTGATCTAGAGCTGGCTTACCATTAACCGTACACTCAGTTAGATCTGGGTACTGAGTTGATGAGTGGTTACCCCAAATGATCATTTTTTTGATGTCATTAACGGTGCTGTTAGTTTCTTCAGCTAACTGAGCCAAACCACGGTTGTGGTCTAAACGAGTCATCGCTGTGAAGTTACGTGGGTCTAAGTCTGGTGCATTGCGCTGAGCGATCAAAGCGTTAGTGTTAGCTGGGTTACCCACAACCAATACTTTAACATCACGGCTAGCCACTTCATTTAAAGCTTTACCTTGAGCTGAGAAGATAGCAGCGTTAGCTTCAAGTAAGTCTTTACGCTCCATACCTGGACCACGAGGACGAGCACCTACTAATAGGGCATAGTCTACGTCTTTGAATGCTACTTTGGCATCATCAGTTTGTACAACGCCTGCTAACAATGGGAATGCACAATCTTCAAGCTCCATAACAACCCCTTTTAGGGCGTCAAGTGCTGGTGTGATTTCTAAAAGCTGTAAAATAACAGGCTGGTCTTTACCTAGCATTTCGCCTGAAGCAATACGAAACAGCATAGCATAACTAATATTACCAGCAGCACCAGTAACGGCAACGCGAACAGGTTGTTTCATTTAATTCTCCTAGAGATTTAGTGAGGTTGTTTTCAATTGGGTTATGACAGAAATTGTCATAAATAGGCAACCATTAATAAGTGACGGTGCATTTGCCCAAATGTAAAATGAGTGATTAAACATCCGTTTAATCCTCTCCTAGGCACGTTAACACTACCAGAGTGTCACCCCAATATAAGACCCTTTGAACTGATTACTTACTATTGATTACTGCCCAATAAGTATTCAATTGAAAAAATCGTAGCGGGCTGACAGTGCCTATGATTGGTAGAAATAGTTCTTTTCTATCATTAGCATGACAGATTTATTGACCAGGCACTGTGCTTTCAACCGATTCAGGTTCATCAGTTAGCCGAGACCAAGTCTCGAGCTTAAAATAGTCCCTAGTTTATAAAGCCGTATACGTTTTTATCGCGGTAAAAGTGTAGCACCTTTCAAAATTTTGCTCAAACCTATTTATACCTATCTTAATAATAAATAAGGGATAACAAAGTTAACCTTCGCTATCCCCTATTTTATTACTTAGTAGCCTGCAGGAATGGTACCCATACGTTGGGTAATCGGCATATTTGCCCCGAGCAGACTGCTATAGATAGTGGCGTTTTCCATCACTCGCTTAACATAGTTACGGGTTTCAGGATAAGCAATACTTTCTACATACTGGTCGGCAGCCAATGAGCCATACACCGGTTGCCAACGTTTGGCTTTGTTAGGACCGGCGTTATAACCTGCTGTGGCCAGTACAGGCTGATTATAAAGTTTGCCCATAATGTCGCTCATATACCAAGTGCCATAGCGAATATTGGTATCACCACTGTTAGCGCGGCTGGCACTATAGGTCTCACCTAAATTACGCGCAATATATTTTGCGGTATCAGGCATGATTTGCATTAGGCCACTAGCACCAACACCCGAGCGAGCACTACTCACAAAACGGCTTTCTTGACGCATAATACCATACGCCCAAGCTGGATCAATACCCGCTTGACGACTATAAGTCACCACTTCGTTCTGGTGCGGCATAGGATGCGACAAACTAAAGGCATCTAGGCCTTCAGTACTATCAATGGCATAAATAGAACGGTCTAGCCAGCCTAAATCGTGCGCATATTTAGACGCCGCCACGATCATTTTATTATCATTGTTATCACGTGCTTTTTTAACCGCCCAGTTCCATTCACGGTTAGCATAAGTGCGATTGGCACTAGAGTTATACAAGGCAAAAGCACGGGCAAAATGAGGGTCATTAAGCATACGATTGGTATCGCTACTTGGAACATTTGGCACTGAAGTACTGCCTGCACTGAAGCGCTGACCAATTTTGTCTTTTGCCAAGAAGCCATAATAATCACTATTATTGGCTAAGCGTTGGTAGATTTGGCGCGATAAGCCTTTTTTACTGCTATCTCTAGATTGCTCATAGGCACGGGCCAACCAATACTGCCAGATATTCTGTTTTTGAGCCGCATTGTCCATACTACCAATGGCATTAACCAAGTCGTCCCATTGACTAAAGCGAATGGCAGCCGTGGCATAATCTTCTGCTTCTTCGTAGTTAAATGGTTCACCTAAGCTCTTGCGGAACCAAGTTATCGCTTCATCATTAAAGCCATCGTCAGTGTTATAATACATACGTTTCACACCTAAGATGCGATAAGCGTAACGACGGGTCTCTTCATTAATTAGCTTCTGAGCACGGCTATTGTCTTGATTAATATCATAATCTACTTGAATTGCCGCCTCGCGATAAGATTTATCCGCCATACGGCCGATAGCATAAAGATATAAATATTGATTTTTTACGCTATTGGGCTGACTACCAAAACGAGTTAAGAACGCTGAAGGATTCAACTGAATTTCACTTAGCTCACTATACGCAATAGGCGTCCCTAGCGACTGTGACAATGCCATAATATCGCCGGTATTACCTACCCTTAGCATGCGCAGTAAGCGCTGCTTACGGTCGGTATTGTTAATCATCGGGTTACCATTCATTTCAGTAGCCAGTTGGCTACACAATGCAGGCTGCTTTTTAGTGGTCAACCACACATCTGGCTTTAGTGAAATGGCTCGCATGGCATCACCACCATTATTAAAGCCTAGCGCTACCGCACATCTTTCACTATCATCCGCATTATGTACGTAGTTAGCGACTTGACGCACTGCATTATAATCCCCTGCCTGTGCTTTGGTTTCTGCATAGTCTGCCGCTAGCTTTTCGGCCATAACACTACCACTATACTGACTAGCAAACTGTGTCACAACACCAGGATTTAAGGTAGATAGGTCATTATTGAGTCGCCAATAAGCAGGGTACATAGCAAATAAACCATTACCCATCATTTGCTCATACTGATACAAAGCACCAGAATCTCGACGCTCGCCCGCTGCCAAGGCCTCATTAAAGTAGTTGATACTGGTATCATTCTTATAATCTGGCGTACTCCCAGGCCATGCTAACTGAGCACAAGCAATCTGGGTCATGCCCATTAGGGCTAATGAAGAAACAACGATAGGGGCTTTGGTCCCTATTAATGCACGTGCTTTGGTCATAGTCTTGATATCTTTAGATGGGTTACAGGTATTTTTGGTTAATTTATTAAACGTAGCGTCAGTTAAATGATCGATAAAGGTGTCTTTTAGCATAAATACGGTCTTATTATTCAAAGTTAAAATATTAAAAAATTATTTGGCTAGTGGTCGTAAGCAATTTTATTTTCATTCCGTTGATAGCTGTTTTAACAATTTCTTTGATAGTACTTTTAATTTAATAGGTCGCTTAAAGAACCTATCTAAAAAGTCAGCTTAGCTTATTGTGCCCCATTAGCTAAAATATAAAAGTTTCGACAGAGTAAACTCAGTTTAACTTTATTAAGCTATTAAAATTAAAGCACGCCTTCGTCTAGATTATAGGCAACAAATGCGGAGAGCCAAAATGCTTTATGTAAGCCGATGTTGCAGTGTGGCTTACAAAGTTTCTTTTGTTTACATCCCCCAATCTAAAACTCATGTACTTTTGTACTCTGTTCACATTGAATTTTTTAGACGCCTCTTTTTAGATTTGGTTTTTAGACCCCTTGTTTAGACCGCTTTTTAATTAACGTCTGGTATGGTTAGCTTCTAGATGACTTATTTGAATGACCTATTTAGAGGACCTACTACTTGCTATCGCTTACTGTTAACTGACTGCTGTACTCAGCTTTAACACTCAACCTTACTCAGCTTATGTTATAATAACGCCCTATTATTATCTTTTAAAATGACATCCCTTACCGATATATTTATCGCCGTATCCGTCTTATACCCTCTTTATTATCTATATTTAATAACTTTTAACGACTATCATCTTGGACTGCTTAATATGAGTGCTACCTTATTTGACCCCAAAACTATACGTCAACAAACAGCCGATACTTCACATTCAGCTGGGACCCTCGCGGTGGATAGCTTAGCCCAAGCCGATCTTGCACAAAAGCCGAAAAAGAAAGTTTATATTGCCACCCAAGGCTGTCAGATGAACGTGTATGACTCAGAAAAAATGGGCAACGTTCTGGGCGACTCACATGACATGATAGTGACCAATAACATTGAAGAAGCCGATGTTCTATTGATGAATACTTGCTCTATCCGTGAAAAAGCTCAAGAAAAAGTATTCTCAGAGTTGGGCCGTTGGCGTAAATTAAAAGAAGACAATCCAGATTTGGTTATTGGTGTGGGTGGCTGCGTCGCCTCACAAGAAGGCGATAACATTCAAAAACGCGCCCCTTACGTGGATATGGTATTTGGTCCTCAGACCTTACACCGCTTGCCAGAGCTTTATGACCAATCTACCCGTCAAAAAGATGTTAAACCCAAAGACCGTATCGGTACAGTCGATGTGTCCTTCCCAAGCATTGAAAAATTCGACTTCTTACCTGAACCAAAGGTTGAGGGTTATAGAGCGTTTGTTTCAATTATGGAAGGTTGCTCTAAATATTGTTCATTCTGCGTGGTGCCTTATACCCGCGGCGAGGAATTATCACGCCCACTAGATGACGTATTGGCAGAAATTGACAGCCTAGCAGAACAAGGGGTTCGTGAAATTACCCTATTGGGTCAAAACGTAAACGGCTATCGTGGTCAAAAAGATGATGGCAGTATCTGCCGATTTGCAGAGCTTTTACATTATGTGGCTCACGTGGACGGCATTGAGCGCATTCGCTATACCACCAGCCATCCTTTAGAGTTCACTGATGACATCATAGAAGCTTATGAGAAGTTACCACAGTTGGTGTCTCATTTACATCTACCGGTTCAAAGTGGCTCTAATAAAATTTTAGCGGCTATGAAGCGTAACCATACCATTGACGTTTATATCAATCAGATCAGAAAACTGATGGCGGTTCGCCCTGATATGCACTTATCAAGTGACTTTATTATTGGTTTCCCTGGCGAAACGGAAGAGGACTTCTTAGAAACTTTGAATTTGGCCAAAGAACTAGATTTCGACCATTCTTACAGCTTTATTTATTCAAAACGTCCTGGAACACCAGCTGCCGAGCTACCAGATGATGTGAGTTTAGCCACCAAAAAAGAGCGTCTGGCCATCTTCCAAAAGGTCATCGTTGACTCTACGTTGAAGAAAACCCAAGAAATGGTGGGCAAGACTTTACGCGTTATGGTTGAAGAGATTGCAGACCGTTATCCTGACCAATTATTAGGAACAGCAGACAACACTCGCTCAGTATTATTCACAGCCACTGAGGAGCAGAAAAAAGAGCTGATGGGTAAATTTGTCACTGTAAAAATTAACGACTACGTTAGCCCGCATATGGTGCGTGGTGAGCTAGTAGAAGTTTTAGGCTAATATAATTGGTAACTCTACGGAGTTAAAAGCCTCCCAACAAAACGTTTTACCTTTAAATAAAACCAAAAAAAGTACGGTGACTATTCATAGACACCGTACTTTTTTATGGCTTAACAATTAGTTAGATGACCAGTAATGATCAACAATCTACCCTTGGTCGAAATGCTAGCACGCCCTTATGACTGTAACATTACTTCCCATGCTAGGGCCAAAGCAATCAGCATAAATATCAAACCACACAGTCTATTAAGCCATAGCAGTCGTGACCCACTACCAAGCCATCCTGCGAGCTTGGTGCCGCCTAAAGTATAGATTATCTGCCAAGTTATCTCGCTGGTAAAGAATCCTAGGGTTAATATTACATACTGAGGCCATAGCACCGCATTAAAGTTGATGAACTTTGGAAAAAAAGCGGCAAAGAATAAAATAGCTTTGGGATTTGATAACGAGACCCACATACCTTGGCGGAACCGTTGCCAAGGGGTTTTTATCATTGAAGGCGGTTTATTTCGTGGTGATAGCTTGCGAGTAACGGTATTGATGGTATTGGTATCGCTATTTGTAGCATCGCTATCAATGATAGCCGCATCAACAGCAAAACTATCATTGTCCCCAGCATTTCGCCAAGTCTGTATGCCAAGATACAGTAGATACAATGCACCCACTACCTTTAGCATGGTCAGTAACCAAGGCATTTGACGACTGATAATATCAATACCAAGCAGTGCCGAGACCAGTAATATCAATAGGCCAAAGCTTAAGCCTAATAATACCCAAAACGTTTGGCGTACCCCATGATTTAGACCATACTGGAAAGCCAATAACATATTAGGGCCGGGTGTGGCTGAAAGTAAAAAAGTACTAAAAAAGAACAATAAAAAAGTCGAGCCACTCATCAACGATAACCTTAAACGCTAGCCGGTGTTTACAAACAAACTGTTTTTAAACAAAGCGTCTCTAAGCAGAACACCTTTGAATAAATTGCTTATCTAGTCTGGGAGTTTACTAAAAAATATAGACCCTTAAATCTGAAGGTCTTAAAGCTCACCTTATGACAACTAGCTTTGTAGCGACTGTAGTAATTTTTGCAAAAAGTCATCGCACTCGGCCAATTGAGCCAGCTCAACATATTCATCGGCCTTGTGGGCCTGTTCTATGCTACCTGGGCCACAGATGACAGTGGCAATACCTGCATTGGTAAACTGTCCACCTTCAGTAGCATAAGCCACTTTATGCCTTACTGAGGACTGTACCAAACCTGCAATAAGCTGTTGCAATGCTTCACTTTCAGTATCGGTCATGGCCGGCACACTTTCTAACTGCTCAATCTTAATGCCTGTTTGGCTATCTACTTGCTGCATTTGCTGATTAAGCTCGGTTATTCTTTGTTTAATCACCGGTAAAATATCTTGGGTGCCCATACTCGGCAGGTTACGATAATCAAAGGTAAACTCACACAGATTGGGCACAATATTAGTCGCGGTACCACCTTCAATTGTGCCGATAGATAGCGTCGAGTAAGGTACATCAAACATAGGATCCACTTGATCGGACTGAGCCAATTGACTCGCAAGCTCATCAATAAATCCAATTAGTTTCGCCGCATAGCTTATAGCGTTGATTCCTTGATGCGTCAACGATGAATGTGCTGATTTGCCATGCACTGAGCAACGGAACACGGAAATGCCCTTATGTGCTACTACCATTTTCATGGAAGAAGGCTCACCAACAATACAGTAATCTGGATTTATTCCACGCTGACTTAATTCCTCAAGCATCAGCGGTGCGCCAAGACAACCCACCTCTTCATCAAATGACAACGCCAAATGAAGTGGTTTTCTCAATTGACCTTGTTGAGACAATGCTACTGCTTGGGGCAGCAAGTTTAAGGCACAGGCAATAAACCCTTTCATATCGCACGCACCGCGACCATACAGCTTATCACCGCGAATCTCAGCTTTAAAAGGATCTGAAAGCCAGTCTTGACCATCAACAGGCACCACATCAGTATGCCCTGAAAGTACGATACCTCCTTTAATAGTGGCTGAGGCAGTATCTGCTAATCCGCCACCGGCTGGCACGCTGACAAATAAGTTGGCTTTACTTTGGTTAGCCTTATTGGAAGAATGCTCCCTATCTGTAGTGTCATTAAAGGTCAGCACCGGCTCAAGCCCCAAGCTAATACAATACGCCTGTACCTCTTCAATCAGTGCCAAGTTAGAGTGGCGACTCACGGTATCAAAGGCTATCAACCTTTTTAACCACTCTACACTTTGACTGGGATACGTAGTGCTCTGTTCTGAGATACTCATAGAACTTCCTTAAAGGGAATACAGCAAGGGGACCATGCTTATTTCATTGGCAAAATTAGTTAACACAACACAAAATGGGCTAAGGCAAATATGACTGATACTCGTATTAACAGTCAGAATAGCAATAATAAAGACAATAGCCCCAGACTTATAAAGCCAGCCTAACGCTTAAACTTTAGAGGTGCGCTGTTGCCACACACGTTGATGTAAAGCTTTTACTTGCTCATCAAACCCTGCTACTGGGCCTTCCGCCTTAATATCAGGAGCGACTTCATTTATACTTAGGCTATTGATTGGAGAATCAGCTTGTATACCTTGCTCTTGTTGCCACTGCTGCAATTGTTGCGATGAGCTGATATAGACAATACGTCCCAAGCCTGCCCAGGCGTGCGCCGCTGAACACATGGCGCAATGCTCACCTGAGGTATAAACCACCGCCTCACTTCGCTGCGCTTGAGTCATATTTTCTGCTGCCCACTGAGCCAGTGCTAGCTCAGGGTGATAAGTGGGCTCGACACTATTAACACGGTTACGGTCTTCTCTTAAAACCTCACCACTGCCTGATACCAACACACTACCAAAGGGCGAATCACCTGCCTCGACTGCTTCCGCCGCTAATGCCACACAACGTTGTAAATGAATTTTATCGGTGCCAGTTATCATAATAGGCTCGTCCTTATCATTGATTATCGGTATGAAAGTTTAACAATTCTTCAGCTTAAGAAGGATTATTTTGATTCATAATATCGATTACTGGAGGGATCGGCTTAGGCTTAACCCCTTCTTGCTCCAATTCTTTTGCTGTCTTAGCATTGACTGACAATCCAGCAATGAGTGGCAACGACATTAAGGATTTACGCGGTCTAATTGCCAAACTTACAGGCACCATACGTACAAACTCATATAAGTAAAGATAAGACTCTTCTCCGCCTTCAAACTCGTCATCTGGCTCAATACGAATACTGCCTATTTTTGCCAAATCTGAAAACATAACATTTTCTTCAGCCGTTAAGGTACAGTCAGTGACGCCAAAGCCGGTCATAAATCCATTGGCCCATTCTTTAAGCGCCATAACACGTTCATACAAATCGTGCTCATCATCAGGCACTAACGGGGAGTATTGATAGGCATCATCTTTATCTTTTAATTGAAAAGAGGTGTCTTCTGCTTCTTCAGCTAGCAGAGTCAACGCCGCTTCATTAGGAAGGGAGAAACTCAGTTCAGTTAACAGCTGCTCCCAGTCTTCAATTTTTGCTGGGGCATGACATACTGTCATTAGCCCTGTCATCAAGCCATGCAGCTCACTAATGGTCACATCTGTCCAATCTGCAAACGCTTTCGACCAATCGTTCCAGCCTGAAATATCGTCATTCATTACAATTACCTTTTTTATCAACAGTGAATTTTTATTAAGTTACTACTATTCTATCTTTAGCAGTCTTTCTTTAGGTTTAATTTCGATTAACTTTCTATGGTATGTCTGACACTTTCTGTCAGTCTAACTTACGACACAATATTAAATTTTGAGCCATTTTAAACACATTCGTTAACAACCTACTGCTAGATATAATGTGGGCATCTGTGGCATTATTAAAGGTATTATATACCTAACCTGGCATTTAAATTTTATCTGACTTTATTACAAGTGATTTCACATGACTCAGCCTTTAATTGAAAAACTGCAACATTTAGATTCTATATTGCACGATATTCGGCACCGTTATGATGCCTCTCAAAATGAGCTAGTGGCTTTAAAATCTAACCCTAAAATAGACACACAGCAAATTGAAGAGCTACAGCAGCAACTCAATGACATGCACAGTGCTTATGAGCAAGGCGTTACAGAGCAACAAAATTTGCAACAACAATTAAGCGACCTCAATAAAGAGTATGAGACCTTAGCTGAAGCACACCACACCTTAACTAGCACTTATGAACAAGGTGTCACCGAGCAACAAAATTTGCAACAACAATTAAGCGAGCTCAATGAAGAGTATCAGACCTTAACTGAATCACATCACACATTAAATGATGAATACAGTGAACTATTAAGAAAATGCGAAGCTTTAGAACAGGTTAATCAAGCTCTATTAGAGAAGAATCGCTTGGCAAAAGAGCATACCAAAGTGGTTATGCAGCGACTCACTCTCATTGACCAACCTGCAGATTAGTCCCCTCTTTCCCCCTGTTAATTTGACCTATATTGATGGTCTCAAATATTAACGGTGTCAGAGTCTCCTTAATTTGCTTGTCGATAACACCATTAATTAGGTGTCATACGATGAATTAGAATCAGCATGTAAATTGGAGACATATTAACAGGGAATACCGGTAGCATATAATTGGTTTATCGCTGCATGGAGGCATCTCTGTTTGGTGCTTTAAAATTTTGGTTATTTATAAATTACTTTATTTTAATTATTTAAGAGAAAAATATGTCAACTGATTATCCTAATGATCATGAACCACAGAATTCTGAGGTAAACTTTAATGAAGACGGTATCTTTACTGAATCTGACACTAAAGAGTTTGCTGAAAACAGTTTTAATGAAGAAAACGTCAATGATGAAAATAAGATGACCAGTAGCCATGACTCTGAAGCCCATCACTTGGAAAGCTACGAAGCGAACGATCAACACTCTAATCAAGTAGAGATTATTACTCCTGCAGACTTTGCTGAAGACCAAGATCTTATTGAAAATGAGACGTCAGAGCTTGAAACACAACAAGAGCCTGAGTTTGCCACGGTCAATATCAGTATCTTAAGCAAAGACTATACTATTAATTGCCCAGTCGGCGAAGAATACGAACTGTTTGAAGCCAGTGACTTTATCAATAATTTTATCGAAGACCTGCGCTCACAAGCCCCTCATCTTCCTCATGAAAACCTGCTAGTGCTTTGCTGTCTGAATCTTTATGAAAAACTGCAACAATCTAAAAACGCGGCGGCTGAAGTAGAGAAAGGTATGGACCAAGCCAATCAACTTATCGCAAGAATGATTGAAGACATGCAATTGGTGCAACAATAACTAAAATACTAGTTGACGATAGACACTTATAAGGCTGCCTAATGATTGTGCAGCCTTTTATTTGCCTATCATTTTGTTTAATTGACGCTTTAATTTAATTGGCGTCTTATTTAGTAACAGTGCTTTATTTAATGGCAATGCTCTATTTAACTATGGTTGGCGTAATCTGCTCTGCATTTCTTGCGTGAAAATCCGCTTGATGCTCATAGTTACAGAAGAACCAAGTGGTGACTTTTTTCAATGCTTGTTTCTTTTCAAACAGCTGCTTTTGATGGTCATCATAAGCTGATTGGGCTTGTTTCTTTTGTTGACGGGTTAACTGTTTTTGGTACGCTTTATCTGACGCTTGTTTTTCGTAAGTTGCTATCTGTTGCTCTAACGCTGCTATCTCAGACGTTAGTTCGTTTTTTCGCTGTTGGTCAGTCGCCATTAGCAAGGTTTCGGGTTTCGCCTCCATTACCCCTCGATATTCAGCCAAAGGATAGCCACAAAAGTCACATTCTCTTGGCGTAATAACATCCCCTTTTTTGGGCATGAACTCTTTTGGTGGTTTGGGGTACATAAATTTAAAGAAGGCCCACATAGCAAGCCAGATTAGGATAAGGGTAATTATAAATGCTAACATGAAAAATTTCCTAGTTTTGCCTGCTAAATAGCTATGGCTTGGATATAACATAAAAATTTGGTGTTATACTAACGGTAATTGTATCGTGTTTCGACTACAAAAATCGTTAACAATAGAAACAACAAAAAATTATAGGCGATACTGTATTTGATAGAGTATATCCTTGAAAGATTTTTTATATCGCTCATGTGATTTGTTATATTTGCCAAGCTAAATTGGCGTTTGGTAGTTTAGATGAGAAAGATTATAAGCCAAAACTCCTATCACTGTTGCGATGATAAAACCCATAAATTAATAACCCTTAAACGCTAAACGTAACCCTGTACATTGCCAACACCAACAAAATTTAATAAGTTGCTTTTGAGGCGATACGCTTGGCGCTAATACCCATAATGAATAGGACTTAATAATGTCTAACGAAAAAAACAGTAACCATATAAGTAACAATGCAACAGGAAAGTCGCTGAAATTTGCCCTAGCCCAATCTCATTTCATGGTAGGCGATATTCAGACCAATATTGAAAAAATGCGTAGTTTGGCCATTGAAGCACGTGATAATGGCGCTAATATCATTATCTTCCCTGAATTGGCATTGCTAGGCTATCCCCCCGAAGATTTATTACTGCGTCCCAGTCTTTCAGACAGAGTAAAAGCAGCGCTTAGCTCATTGAATGATATCAATGACATTGTGATGATTATTGGCTATCCGCATGTTGATTATCATGGCACTTTCAACTCAGCAGCCATTATCCAAAACGGCCAGCAAAAAGGCTTTTATCACAAACAGTACCTACCAAACTACGGTGTGTTTGATGAGCGCCGTTACTTTGACAAAGGTCGCAACCAAGTTCTATTTGATTATCAAGGTATTACTATTGGTCTGCTTATCTGCGAAGACCTGTGGCAGGACGAGCCTATCAAAGCGCTAAAAGACCAAGGTGCTGACTTAGTGGTAACCATTAACGCCTCTCCTTTTGAAGCAGGCAAACAGCATACCCGTCAAGCTTTGCTAAGCAAGCGAGCCACTGATAACAACTTACCTATTGTCTATGTTAACGCGGTAGGTGGCCAAGATGATTTAGTCTTCGACGGTGGCTCTATGGCCGTACAGGCCAATGGTAAAGTAGCTCATGAAGCCCCTCGCTTCTTAGAGCACATGCTGTATGCTAACTTTAATGTCGAGAGTGGTCAGTTTGACACCCAAACCAAAGCACCTTTACAGTTAAGTGCTGAATCTGAAACCTATCAAGCTTTAGTAGTGGGCTTACGCGACTATGTTAACCATTCAGGCTTTGAAGGGGTAATCGTTGGTCTATCAGGCGGTATCGATTCGGCGTTGACCCTATGTATCGCTGTAGATGCACTGGGTTCAGATAAGGTATATGCGGTAATGATGCCTTATGAATATACCTCACAAATCAGCTTAGAAGATGCGCAAGCTCAGGCGCGCAGATTGAATGTCTCTTATACTGTCTGTCCAATTCATGACGCTGTCGATGGTATGCGCCATACTTTAGCGCCTTTATTTAGCAAGGCCAAAGCGGATACCACGGAAGAGAATATCCAAGCACGTGCCCGCGGTATGGTGTTAATGGCATTGTCTAATAAGTTCGGTCATCTGGTTATCACCACAGGTAATAAGTCTGAAATGGCTGTCGGTTACTCTACTTTATACGGTGATATGGCCGGTGGGTTTGATGTGTTAAAAGATGTCTATAAGACTCAAGTTTATGCCTTAGCCAATTATCGTAACCGTTTAGAAGATACTGATGTTATTCCAGAACGGGTGATTACTCGTCCACCGTCGGCAGAGTTACGTCCAGATCAAAAAGACCAAGATAGCTTACCAGATTACGATATTTTAGATGCTATCTTAAAAGACTATATCGATAATGACCTAGGCTTTAATGAAATCGTTGCTAAAGGTTTTGACCCTGATACGGTACGTCAGACCATCCGCATGGTCGACAGAAGCGAATACAAACGCCGTCAAGCCGCTATTGGCACTAAGATAAGCCATAAAGCCTTTGGCCGTGAACGCCGCTATCCTCTAGTGAACGGTTGGAGCATTGAAAGCAAGTAACTCCTTAACCCCTTTAACTTGTTAGAGTTTAAACTTAAATAGCATTAAAAAAGGAGCGTCTATAATAGATGCTCCTTTTTTATGGGCAATTATTACTCAATTAATAATTTACCTTATCAGCTGCGATACTGCTTCCAAGTTGCAAATATCAATCTCTTGCCCCAAATATCGCACTGCCGACGCGGACCATCGTTGAGCCGTGGGCAATGGCTTGCTGCATATCACCGCTCATACCCATGCTTAGTGTATCCCACTGAGTTAACTCAGGATGCGCTTGCTGTATCTCATCGAACAGCTTTTTAGTGCGCTCAAAGGCATCTGAGCCCTCTTTAGATGGGATAATCATTAGTCCCCGTAGATTGAGATTATCGTAGCTTTTGATAGTCGTTATTAGAGATTCTAACTCGCTAGGTAGGCAGCCTGATTTACTGTCTTCATTGTCGATATTGACCTGAACCAATACGTTTAATTTGCCTAACGCTTGTGGACGCTGCTCGTTGAGACGCTTGGCAATAATATCGCGCTCCACGGTATGCACCCAATCAAAATTCTCCGCAATATCCCGGGTCTTATTACGCTGAATGTGGCCAATATAGTGCCAAACAATGTCTTTTGTAGCAGGTATGCTTGCCACTAGCTCTTTAATTTCTGCCATTTTTTCCATGGCTTCTTGTAGGTAGTTTTCACCAAAATGCACTTGGCCAGCTTGCGCTAACTCAGTAATCATCTCTGCCGGTTTGGTTTTAGATACCGCCAATAAAGTTACCGAATCTCGTTCTGAATCAGTACATGCTTTTTGAATTTGTTGCGTCACTTCTTGCCAGCGTTGTAGCAGTGTCGATTCCATTGATTTGCCCTCTTTGCTTTTAATTGATTTGTTGCCTAGTTTTTTAGTTATACTCTAATGGTACCACTTGTTAGACCTGCTTCTCTATTAGCAATCTTTTACCTTACTGTTTTTTATCTGTCTGGAGGCTGTATGGCTTCGTGCTTTTGTCGAACTGAGGCTTTTATCAGTTTCTTATTTTTATCCGCTTCATAAAATCTGAACCAAAAGTTTAAACCAAAGGTTTGCTTAACCACTATAATCAACAAAGGTGTTCGAGGGATTTGCTTAGAGGTAGTAAACAGTTTAACAAAACAGTCGCTTAACCAAAAAGGATGACCTAAGTGCCAGATACGGAAACAGACCGCTTTGACAGTATTCACGCTTTACTCACTTACGCCAACCAGCAAAATGCCTCAGACTTACATCTGTCCTCCGGTATGCCTGCTTTATTACGCATTGATGGCGATATTATTAAGATTGACATGCCTGTGATGGAGCATGCCGCCGTTAACCGTTATATTGCCAGCACTATGAACCGCGCTCAGTGCGATGAGTTTCAAAAACACTTAAAAATAGATTATGCGGTTTCGATGCCCGATATTGGGAGGTTTAGAGTCAATGCCTATACCCAAAGCCGAGGAACAGCTGCGGTGTTTAGGGCCATTCCTTGTTCTATACCGAGTTTACAACAGCTTGAGTTAGGGGGAACAAATTCTGGTGAGGCTACCTTCGATAATAAAGAAAACACCTCGCCTAGCTTACATTCTACTTTTGAAACCATCGCCAATTTTAAGCAAGGATTGGTGTTGGTCACCGGTCCCACTGGGTCAGGTAAATCCACCACCGTTGCTGCGTTGATTGACTTTATTAATAGCACTAGACCAGCCCATATTCTCACCATAGAAGATCCCATTGAATTTGTGCATCACTCAAAGCTAAGCCTTGTCAATCAACGTGAAGTGGCTCAACATACCTTAAATTTTGACACTGCGTTACGCTCGGCTTTAAGAGAAGACCCCGATGTTATCGTTATTGGTGAATTAAGAGATTTAACCAGTATCCGTTTGGCATTAACAGCAGCTGAAACAGGACACTTGGTTTTTGCCACTTTGCATACCAATTCAGCAACCAAAACTATAGATAGGATTGTCGATGTGTTTCCTGCTGCCGAAAAGGACATGGTCAGAGCCATGCTTTCAGAATCTCTAAAGGCGGTCATTTCACAAGTCTTGGTAAAACGTAAACAAGGGGGTCGCTTGGCGGCCTATGAAATCATGATAGCCACGCCCGCCATTCGCAATCTCATCCGTCAAAATAAATTAGCGCAAATGTATTCTGTCATTCAGACTGGCAGTAGCTTGGGTATGCGCACCCTTGAACACTCATTAAATGAATTAATAGACCGCAATCTTATTGAGCCACAAACGCTATAGTTATATAAATTTATAGGCATATAAAAAAGATTATGGCGTTGATATCAGCAGGCCTATTACCGTGTACTTATAGAGTAGTACTAGCATTCGGAATTGGGTTGCCTTGTACCCTATTTAGTATTTAGTCGCCTATGACCCTGAGTCATCTAACCTTACAAGGGTTAAAAATGCGATTTAAAAAAAGACCCGTTTATAACGGGTCTTATTCAAAAGATAAAATCGAAGAATAAAATTCTATTCAGCAGTCAAAGGGTTCAAATTAATGCTTTTTCGCTGAATCTTGGCACTTTTCATTGTCACATAAACCATATAGTACTAATGAGTGTCCAGACAATCTAAAGCCGTGCTCTGCAGCCACTTTCAATTGCTCTTCCTCAATGACCTCGTTATGGAATTCAATAATTTTACCGCATACATCACAGACCAAATGATCGTGGTGCTCGTCTTGGGTAATCTCAAAAACAGATAAGTTATTTTCAAAGTTGTGACGCTCAACAATACCTGCCTGCTCAAATTGAGTTAACACTCTATAGACAGTCGCTAAACCCACATCTTCGCCTTGCTCTATTAAGGCTTTATACACCTCTTCAGCACTCATATGATGATGTTCAGAGCTTTCTAATAGCTCAAGAATTTTGATACGAGGTAAAGTGATCTTCAGTCCTGCTTTACGTAACTCTTGATTGGTAGTTTTCATTGCGATCCTTATAACCTTATAATTTATGACTGTAACTGGTATTAAACTATTAAATAATGCAAAAATTAGTTAAATAGTCTCGTAAGTGGTAGGCAATTGCAAGTAATTGACGTATCATTTATTAAAACTTAGCGTTAGCTTAGACTCAATTAGTTTAATAGCCATTTAGTTTAGATGGTCTATCTTACTAAAATTTTATTATCAGTTTATAATTGCCAGAACTTTGGTAATTCTCATCACTGTCTTGAATCGTTATGACCTTACGGTAGCGATTACATTAGGTAATTCTAAAACGTGAACTTATGAATATATTAAAAAAATTACTGTACCCTATCGCCATCACTGCCACACTGTCGCTGTCGGCATGTTCTATTTTTGGTGTCTATAAAATCGATTTACCTCAAGGGACACCCATTACCCAAACTCAAGCACAGCAAATTCAACCAGGGATGAACAAAAACCAAGTGCTTTATTTAATTGGTAGCCCTGCTTTGCGTGACACGCTTGCGCCTAATCGTTGGGACTATATCTACGATTATACACCAGGCACTTATGGTGAACGCGAAGGCAAAAAAGTTATCAGCAACGCCAGTCAGCATCTTATCATTTATTTTGATGAGTCTGATACTGTGGTTAAAGTAGAAGGCATCGAAAGCCTTCCGGCAACCAAGCAATAAACCGTCTGATGCCCTTTTCATCTGAGGGCACCCTTCTTGTTTGAAGGCGATTAACGCTATTATCTGATCCATAATGGAAAAGGGTAATAGCGTTTTTAGCTTTTACGGTTCTTATTTTTTACTGCCTATCGTGTTGCCTATCTCTTCTAACTTCTATTGACTCACTGCTCGCTTCTTACGTTTGCGCATTGGATCAATGGTCAATGGCCGATAAATCTCAATCCTATCATGTGCTTTTAACACATAGCTCAATAGCTTCTTCTGTGAAAACACACCCACATACCAGCTCTTATTATTAATCTGCTCAGCTTCAGCATGTTCGTGGCACCACTGTTTAAGCAGCGGGTATTTTTGCAGCCAACCTGCTTGCTGCAATGCTTGTAATAGCGTCGTACCCTCAACAACTTCAATCTCCAGATAGTCGCTGTCAGTCGCTGAAGGCGCATAAGCCAAGCTGATAGGTAATTGTTTAGGCGTATTGACCTGAATGTCTTGGGAGCGGCTTATCATGACATTAACCAGCCTGCTATAGCGACAACAATTAACAATGGCACTAAAATACGAATGGCCACACGCCAGATATTATAGATACCCTCTGATTTGAAGTTTAACGACTTACGCATGTGACTGATTTTCATCTGCCAACCAGAGAATACCGCCAGAATTAATGCACTGATAATACTGACCACTACCAACACACCAGACAATACTTGAGGTGTTGCCAGCGCAACCAACAATATAGTTATTAAAATACTAACGGCAGTGGCTATCCAAATGCCAAAGCGCTGAAATACCGTAGCAATCTGAGTACTGGCATAATGCATAAAAAATGCTGCAGCGGCTAACACCCCAAAGGCATAAACAATCGTTGTAGCTGGGGCGAAATTGCCTGTGGTGAATATTAATGCCACGCTACCAATGACCAATTGGGTTAACCAAATAGGTAACACCGTTTTAGTGGCTATTTCACGGGTATTTTTGCCAATTTCAGCACTGTGATTTGGGTCACGGCTAACCAGTGGGCTATTGAACCAGAATAAACCAGTGCCCACACCGACACTGACCAACGCTAAGGTAACCGCTCTTGCCCACTCACCAAGGCTAGTCTCAGTCATGATAAGCGCCAGTGAAGACACATTATTCACAGCAGCCATCACAAAAGCGATGGCAATTAACACTAAAGACACTACCAAAGTGCTGCCACCCAATAGACTTAACATCCCAGCGATAACCACCATAATAATACCTAGGGCATAATCGGGTACGTTAACTGACATCCCTAATTTTTGAATAGCGTCTAGTAAATTAGCACTGACCGCATCAATGCTTAATCCAGTGATTACTAATGAGAGTAGTACTGTTAGCCATACAAAGCTGCGCCAAATAGTACTGGTATCTGCTTGTCTGGTAAGCTCTTGAATGCCTTGCGCAGGTATCTTTTGACTGCGATGCGCCAAACCAATCTCTGCATATAATAGTGGCAACCCTACCACCACCATCGCCGCCAACCACATAAGCCAAAAATCTATTTGACCTATAGGCGTAGGAACGAACCATTTAAATAATAGTAAAGGCAATAGTGCAGCGATAAACAAGGAGGCAAAACGATTTTGCATGCTGATATCCATGGGTTAAATTTTAAGTTAATGACAATCTAACTGATTTTGAACAGCCAAATCAAATGTATTCGCGTATCTAATAACATAAGACTGCGTAATAGGATTAATAAAAGCCCATCCTTAAGCTCTGTATAATTTATTCGTAAGCTCTACATCATACAATCAAATACTGCTTCACCGCTTGATAAGCCGATAGCTATATAACTTGGCAGCTTCACAACTTAATAGTTCTATAACAGAAAAACAAGCTTAGAGCTATTACAGTAATAGAAACGCTAAGCTCAGATATTGGGCTAAAATTTTGATTTTAAATACGGATGATTTATTTTAAATCAGATAATCATAAAGGCGCTAATAAACAAAAACCCCGAAGAACGGGGTTTTTGTTTATTAAATCTCTTTCGCTACTTTATATTTTAAGCATAGTGGGCTTTAGAATGAGCAACTTATCTGTTATTGATAAACGTATTGACAAATAATCTATTATCGAAAAAAATGCTATCGACAAAAAATACTATCTAAAAATAATATCATCGTCAAACAATAACTGACTAAGCCACCCACACAATCTGTTTAGTGAACCGCACTAACAAATTGAGATAAGATTTTGATATCACGATCACTAAGCTTAGAGGCAACTATTTGCATCATGCCTTTGTCGCCTTCTTTCGCTCCATCGTTGATACGTTTTTGATCACGAGCCACATCGTCTTCACGACCAGCAGCACGGAACATTTTCAATTGTAGGCCAAGATATTCAGCATGCTGACCACCAATACGTGGGAAAGCTGCATAGGCATTACCTAGGCCTTTAGGATCATGACAGCCTGCACAAGCAATAACACCGCGCTTCTTGTCACCACCTAAGAAGATTTTACCCGCTTCTTGAGCAGTAGCAGGGTTACCTGCGAACGCACCCCATGGTTTTTGTTCCGAGAAGTAACCCGCAACATTTGCTAGGTCTTGCTCACTTAAACCCGCAATCTGACCTTGCATAATACCGTTAATACGATAACCGGTTTTGAAATCTCTTAATTGTTTAAAAAGATAACGAACATTCTGACCTGCAAGATTGGGCTGAGTGGGTACAACACTGATACCCATCATGCCGTGACAGGCAGCACAGTTGTTTTCAACGATTTTTTGTCCGGCTGCAGCATCATACTTAGGAACAGTGACAGCTGCACTGGCGCCGATACTGGCAACACATAGGCTGGTGGCAACGAGCAATTTTTTCATTGTAGTCTAATCCTACTAAGTCTTTCAGGCGGTAGCTAAGCAACTATAACTTTGGCGCTGAAACGTTGATAATAAACAACCCTCTACTCCAAATGCCGGGAGGAACTATCAGCGTATGGTTAAGTTATAACTACTCACAGAGAATAATTAATGCCATTATTATATCAATAGTTTTGTAAAAATAGCTACCTATCCGTGACATATTAGTCAGTATGCCGTAATAATTTGGACTTAAAATAACTCACAGGTACAAAAAGCCCTGATTTTATCAGGGCTTTTGTGGTTTGGACACCAATAAATGCGTGTCAAAAAACAGCCAAATAGCTATCAAAAAATAGAGGGCCACCTATTAAAAGATAGCTTAATTACGGGGTTATTTAGACATATATTCAATCAGATCCGCGTAATCTTTGCTGGTTTTACAGTCACCGCATAACCCCCCTGCTGGCATTTGCTTACCGCCTGCTCTAACCGATTCTACCAACGCAGGCATACCTTTTTGAGCTTTTAGTTTTTGCCAATATTGAGTGTCGCCTTTTTGAGGGGCATTAAATGCTCCACTTGAATGACAAGTCGCACAGCTGGCTTCATAACGCGTGGCAACATCTGCATTGCCCAATACGGGAACGCTGCTTAATATAAGGGTAGCAAACAATGGTGCTATTACTTTATTAAATTTCATTAATATTCTCCTTACCTTCGTCGCCCATTTAAATCGATAATTTAAGTCGAAATTGGCCAAATATAAGTCAGTATGGCAAGTCAATATTTAGGGGTTAATAACTCCCTATTAGTGCCGTATTTACTGCTTTGCTTAACGAGGTATCATGCAATTGGTTAAATAACTTGTGACTTACAGGCTTTAGAATCAATACTTTGTTTGTATTACTTTTTGTGCTTATTCACTCGGCTAACTGTAAATACATAAAGCCAAATAAATAAGAATAGACAACTCGAAGATACAATTAAAACGATAAGATAGTAAATACTGTAAGGTGCTTAAAAAATATAAAACTCAGTAAACACCTATTCACTTAACTTATATTATGAAGGCTTTTCTTTAAAATTCAATAATAAAACTATACTTTATTGTTAACTGTACTTTGTTAATAGAACAAGATTAAGCTTTTGTTTTTAATAGATTTTACTAGAATCAGCCTGTTTAATCTAAAACTCATCCGTCAAATATAAAATTAATCGATCAAACTTGGTCAATTCTTCTGATTAAAGTGTTGGATATTTAAAACTATGATACAAACCTTTATTCAGGTTATTATCTTTAAGACGCAAGACTGGTTATAATGGTACAAACTATAGCTCCTCTTATTGAAGTACCGTATTGAAGTACATTGTTAAAGTACATCTTTGCAGTCACTCTTATAAAACGTTTTAACGCTTAACTCTATTGCCTATTAAATAGCCATCAAATTTATTTTATACCGTTCAAACTTGAGACACCTTATGGCCAATGCACCAAAGACCAAAAAGACCAAAGCCCCACAATATGTTGCTCCAGAATCTGCAGCAGACTTATCTCATTTATCGCCTCGTAAACGCTTAGAGCAAACTGAATTTTTAATGTCTGCTCCGACTTTCAAATTATGCCCAGCAGATACCGGTTACGAGGTAGCTTTTGCAGGACGCTCTAACGCTGGTAAATCTTCAGCTATTAACGTATTAACCAACCAAAGACAGTTGGCCCGTTCTTCTAAGACCCCTGGGCGTACCCAAATGATTAACTTCTTCTCTATCGGTAATGAAGAGGCTCGCTTAGTTGATTTGCCCGGCTACGGCTATGCTGCGGTCCCTGAAAAGATGAAGTTGGTCTGGCAAACTGAACTAGAGGAATATCTGGTATCGCGTGAAAGTTTGGCCGGACTTGTGCTATTGATGGACAGTCGTCATCCCCTAAAATTCTTTGATGAGCAGATGTTGCATTGGGCCAAAGATGGTGAGCTGCCCGTGCACGTCCTATTGACCAAAGCCGATAAATTTAAATATGGTCCTGCCAAAAATATTTTGCTACAAACCAAGCGTGAATTAGAAAAACTTGATCTGCCTTTTTCTATCCAATTGTTCTCTTCATTAAAAAAAGAAGGGATTGATGAGTTGGCCGAAGTGATGGGCCGCTGGTTAAGAATTGATGGACAACCAACACCTGAGTAAGCTGTGGGTTCAGCAGTCATTACCCTTGACTTAGGTTTTATTTTATAATGAGGGTATTGTGCTTTACTTTACAGCGATTTTTTGTAAGTCTTAATGACTTTTAAGCCTTTTTTTAACGTTGCTTTTAAACTTATCCTTGTTTTTAGAAATGAGTAAAAAGGTATAAACCGATAAGCGGCTATAAATTTAATGCTATGGTTTATACCTGACCTATTGATTCTGCTATATTGTCACTTTTCGATTATTTCTATTTCTAAATACTTTTTAAGTAAACTTTGGCATCTTTTAGCTTTAAATAAGGCGCTTCTGAAAGTAAAACCCTTATTATTTACTTATCATCCAAATTTTTTGTTTTAAACTAACATATAAGACGGCTTCTATGACTGATTCGACTACCTCCACTCCAGATTACAAAGATACGTTAAACCTTGCCGACACAGCGTTTCCAATGCGAGGCAACCTAGCCCAGCGTGAACCAGATTGGTTAAAAGCTTGGGAAGCAGATGATGTGTATGGCAAAATCCGTGAAGCGAAAGCGGGACGTGAAAAGTATATTTTGCATGATGGTCCTCCTTATGCTAACGGTCAAATTCACTTAGGCCATGCCGTAAACAAAGTCTTAAAAGACATTATCGTTAAGTCAAAAACATTGTCAGGTTATGATGCACCGTATGTCCCTGGTTGGGATTGCCATGGTCTGCCTATCGAGCAAAAAGTAGAAGCTAAAGTTGGTAAAGTAGGTCAAAAAGTGACTGCCACTGAGTTTCGTGGTCTGTGCCGTGAATATGCCCGTAGCCAAGTTGATTTACAAATGGCTGACTTTAAGCGCCTGGGTGTATTTGGCGATTGGGAAAATCCTTATCTGACCATGAACTTCCACCAAGAAGCGAATATTGTCCGTGCTTTAGGTAAAATCTACGCCAATGGCTATGTAACCCGGGGTATGAAGCCTGTTAACTGGTGTCTGGATTGTGGCTCTTCTTTGGCGGAAGCTGAGGTTGAGTATGAGGATAAAACCTCCGATGCCATTTATGTGGCTTTTGACCTTGTTGATCCTTCACAAGTTTTGCCTGAAGGCAATAACGACAAAACAGCCGCAGTAATCTGGACCACAACGCCTTGGACTTTGCCTGCTAACCAAGCCATTGCCGTAAGTGCTGACTTTGAATACAGCGTGGTGAAAACCAGCAAAGGCAACTTAGTGTTGGCCACTGACTTAGTAGACAATGCTTTACAAGCGCTTGGTCTAGAAAATGAAGGGGTGATTACTACTTTAATGGGCGATAAGCTTGAGCTAGTCAAAGCTCAGCATCCGTTAATCGAATCACGCCAAGTGCCTATCATTTTAGGTGAGCATGTTACTACTGAAAGCGGTACTGGCCTAGTACACACCGCTCCAGCTCATGGTGCAGACGACTACATCGTAAGCTTACGCTATGACTTACCTGTGACCAATCCTGTTGGGGGTAATGGGGTTTATCTGGACACCGCAGAAGTGTTTATTGGTGAGCACATCTATAAAGCCCAACCCAAAATTATCGAAGCATTAAGTAATAGCGGTCACTTATTAAAGCATTACAAAATGGAGCACAGCTACCCTCATTGCTGGCGCCATAAGACCCCTATTATCTTCCGTGCTACACCGCAGTGGTTTATCCGCATGGATCATAAGGTCACTGAAAAAGGCAATACTTTAAGACAGCAGACGTTACATGACATTCCGAATGTCATTTGGACGCCAGCCTGGGGTCAAAATCGTATTGAAGCTATGGTAGCCGGTCGTCCTGACTGGTGTATCTCTCGCCAGCGTACTTGGGGCGTGCCGATTCCTTTCTTTACCCATAAAGACACCGATGAGCTGCATCCGAATACTCTAGAGCTTATGGAAAAAATCGCTCAAGTCATCGAAAAAGGCGGCGTAGAGGCTTGGTTTGATGCGGCAGCTGAAGACTTCATTGGTGAAGATGCCAAAGATTATGTCAAATCTACTGACACCCTAGATGTGTGGTTTGACTCGGGAACGACTCACTTTGCTGTCCTTGAGCAAGATGAAAACCAGACCAACCCTGCCGATATGTATTTAGAAGGCTCAGACCAACATCGCGGTTGGTTCCAAACTTCGCTATTAACATCAGAGGCAATGTATGGCAGAGCACCGTATAAACAAGTACTGACTCACGGCTTCGTGGTAGATGAAAACGGCCGTAAAATGAGTAAGTCTTTGGGTAACATCATTAACCCACAAGATGAAATCAATAAAACCGGTGCAGACATGCTGCGTATGTGGATCGCATCAAGCGACTACCGTTATGAAATGAACGCTGGTAAGCAAGCTTTCAAAGGTGCCACAGACATGTACCGCCGTATTCGTAATACGGTACGTTTCTTGTTGGCCAACACTGATGATTTCAATCCAGAGACTGATAGCTTGGCGATGGATGAGCTGGTAAGCTTGGATAAATACATCATGCTACGTGCTCAGAAAGTGCAGCAAGCTATTGTGGCTGCTTATGATGCCATGGATTTCCACCAAGTGACTCAGCAAGTGACTGCTTTTTGTTCACAAGACTTAGGCGGCTTCTATCTAGATATTATCAAAGACCGTCAATATACCACCATGGCGGATGGCAAACCTCGTCGTTCGGCACAGACAGCGATGTACCACATTGCTCATGCGCTACTACGCTGGATTGCCCCTATCTTAAGCTTTACGGCTCAAGAAGCTTGGGAGGCATTGCTGAAAGAATCCGCTACCGGTGCCAATGCTTATGTCTTCACCCAAGACTGGTATCAATTACCTGACTTTAGCATGGACAAAATTAGCGAAGCGGATTGGGCGGTTATTTTGGAAGCCAAAGACGCCATCAACAAAGTTATCGAGCATGCTCGTGAACAAAAACGCATCAATGCCAACCTTTCAGCCGCTGTGGCAATTTATGCTGATGGCGAGATTTACGACAGTCTGGCTAAGCTTGAAGACGAGCTACGTTTCGTATTGATTACCAGCTCGGCCAGCTTAAATAAACTAAGCGATGAACAATTAGGCGATGCCACAGAACTGGACAACCTTCGCGTGGAAGTTACGCCTGCTGAAGGCACCAAGTGTATTCGCTGCTGGCACGTTCGTGACGATGTGGGCTCTAATGCTACCCATCCGCTACTTTGCACACGCTGTGTGAGCAATATCGAAGGTACAGGCGAGGTCCGATACTATGCCTAATAACTCAGGCCATTCAAGTGACACACCAACACCGGCCTATGCCACAGCGACGCCTAGTCTGACTAAGCGTCCTAAGCTGGTACCTAATAAAGGGCGAGCCCTCTTATGGTACTTGCTGTCACTGCTGGTAATCGGCTTGGATCAATGGACCAAATGGTTGGCTGAATTGAAGCTTAATTTTCATGAGCCTATCCCGGTCATTGAGCCTATTTTAAATTGGACCTTGGCCTATAACTATGGGGCTGCCTTTAGCTTCTTAGCGGATCAAGGCGGCTGGCAAAAATGGTTTTTTGCTGGACTGTCACTGGCGATGTCTATTTTCTTGGTTATTTACTTGACCCGAGCACCGCGTCAGGCAAAACTGTTGAATGTGGGTTTGGCACTTATTTTAGGCGGGGCTATCGGTAACTTAATTGATCGGGTACGCATCGGTAAGGTCATTGACTTTATTCATGTACACTATGCCGATGTGTGGCATTATCCTATTTTTAACATTGCCGATATTGCCATCTGTATTGGGGTGGCCATCGTGGTTATCGATATGCTATTTTTTGAAAGCAAACGCAATGCTAAGTTTCAAGCTTAAGTCATTATGATTTATAGCTGATAAAAAAGGCCCTTCACTTTGAGGGGCCTTTTTTATGGAACTAGAATACTATAAATGTTTTTCATGATGAAAAATTCACGCTAAGAAATTGATCTTAATGACTCACACTGAACCACTAAAACTGTGAAATATCACCACCTGAAATTAGATACAGCAGCGCTGCTAAGTTGATTATGACAGTGACATAATAGGTCAATCTAAAATCAGGCTTTTGGGTTTTATGGCGTAAATAGTTTTGAGCCAGCATCGCTCCTACCCAGCCTCCTACTGCACTTAAGAAATGTAAGGTGATCTCCGGCGTACGCCATTTACCTTGCTGTGCTGCACGTTTGTCTTTGGCATAAACTAAATAAGTGACTGCTCCTATTAATACATACCATCCCACCACTGCCCAACTGATTTTCCCCATTGCGGCAATAAACAGCAAGACAGCATAAAAGCCGATGCCCATTAACAGTTGCTGTTTTTGCTTTTGTTGAAAGTCAATATGCTTTGAGGCTCTTCTAACCGGGCTTTTTTTCATCATAATCTCTGTGGTGACTAAAATGCTAAGTTTGTTTTATGCTCTAAATTTATACCCTCTAAATTTACGCTTTAAACGCTTGTATAAGCAGCCAGTCATCACCATTAATACCATATAGGCTACTTTAACTTTACGAGGTAACAACTGTGAAGCAACAGTGATAAGTACTGAAATTTGCTACTCTAATTGCAAATCAACTTACCATAAATCTAGACTAAGTATAACTACTGACTTCAATATAATGACTAAAAATATTAATAAAAAAGCATATAACAAATCTAATATTAAAGCTGAAAACAACATCAATGACATTAAAACCCCATCACTGGCTGTTCATAATAAGCCTAAAGGAGAGCACTTGAAGGTAGGTATAATAGGAGGCGGAGTTGCAGGGTCAACTATTGCCATTCGTTTAGCAGCGCTGGGGGTAGAAACTTATCTATTTGAATCCAAGCAAAGCTTAATCGATGGTCCTCCCATGTGTCACCTTCACGCTGGTGGTAACTTGTACCGAGAGATACCTGATGAGGATTGTGTCGAGTTATTAAAACAGTCAATTGATATGCTGCGTATGTATCCGCATAGCATCGATGTCAGACCGACGGTGGTGGCCATTCCTAAGCGTGATGATGGCAATCCTGATGACTTATTGCCTCGTCTAGAGTTACTTACTCGTGAGTATAATGCCCTGATTAAAGCTGATCCTGCCAATAAAGTGCTGGGAGAAGCAGAGAATTATTATCGTTTATATGACAGACAAACATTAGAGGACTTAATTGGCTCTGATAGTTTGGCGCCAGATGAATTACCCAAAGAGATGGATCAGTGGGTGGCTAATGCTGCCAAACAATTAGACTTGGATAAACTAAAATATCCCATCGTTGCGGTCCAAGAATATGGATGGAATATTTTCCGCTTAGCAGCCTCCGCTGAGATTGCCCTTAGCTACTATCCTAACGCTAAATTGTTGCTTAATACTCAGGTTACTGATGTGACTAAAGCTGATACTTTATCGAGTGACAGTGGGTCTGGACATCAATGGCAAATCCATTATAAGCAGTTAACCAATGATCAGTCATTAAATGATGCTATTTCGGAGACAGATACCGTAAGCGTCGATTACTTAATCAATGCCTGTGGCTTCAAAACTGGCATTATAGATAATATGGTGGGCGTGCCTGCACAGCGTATGGTTGAATTTAAAGCTTCCTACGTTACTCATTGGGGCAGTGACAATGAGAGAAATAATGATGCTAATAATAATACCAATAATGATCCCGCTTTAAACGGCTCAGAGACAGATTCGCTTAACTCTGGTCTAAGATTGCCTGAGATTATTATTCATGGCAAACGCGGTACGCCTCAAGGTATGGTACAGCTTACCCCCTATCCGGAAGGCTATTATCAAATTCATAGCATGAATAAAGCGGTAACGCTGTTTCAGGATGGACTGGTAGCCACCAAAGCGGACGATGCGCAGCCTGAATTAAAGGCAAAATATATAGACTGTATTGAAGAAGGTTGGAATCCAGAGACCTTACAGCAGCGCAGTCAGCGTGCTATTGACGAAGTCAGTGAGTTTGTACCACGTTTTGCTACCGCCAAGCCTACTGGCAATGCCTTGTATGGGGGACAGCAAATACCAGGAGACAATGATACCTTGCGTGTGGCAGATGTTAGCCTATATCCTGAGCTACATTACGCCCGTGCAGAAAATGTGAAAGCCTCTTCTGCCTTAGCCGCTTCTGATGATATTGTGGCTTTGCTTGAGTCTCAGCACTTCCTTCAATCTACCGAGCAACAGAACGATGCACGTCTGCATCATGACTGGGCTTACTTGCGTCAAAGCGGCAAACCAGACATCGATGAGTTGGCTAGAAAATTTGCCAATCAACGTGCTTTCCCCTCTCCCATGTCAGGGGTGGTAACACCGATCGTTGGTCCTTAATCCAAATCGATTCAGTGGTTATCACTGTTGTCTTTTAATTTATTTGTATCAAAAACCAAAAAAAAGGCTGCCCTTATAAGGCAGCCTTTTTTACGACCAAACTAAAATATTCTACTAAATCTTATGGGTGGCAATCGGATCATCAATATGCACATATTCATTTAATAAGGTCATGGCAGACTCAATATCATTACACACCACCAATCTTTCAAGATCTTGTTGCTTCATAAATCCTTCAGCAGCGGTGTGCTCCAGGTGTGCTACCAGCGGATCATAGAAACCGTTAATATTTAAAATAATCATTGGTTTTTCATGCTGATAAAGCTGACGCCAAGTGGCGATTTCCATAATTTCCTCTAGCGTGCCTAAGCCGCCAGGTAGGGTAATAAAGGCATCTGCATATTCGGCCATAATTGCTTTACGGGTATGCATAGTATCCGTCAGGTGTAATCGGGTTAACCCTTCATGAGCAATTTCATGGTCCAACATAAAGGTAGGAATGACCCCCACTGCATGTGCTCCACCAGAAATAACGGTATCGGCTACTGCGCCCATAAGTCCAATACTGGCACCGCCATAGACTAGGCCCATGTCATTCTTTGCCAAAGCAGCGCCTAACTCTCGAGCGGCGGCTTCATAAACAGGATTATTGCCCATGCGTGAACCACAATACACCGCCACCAAACGCTGTTTGATAGATGATTTGTCGATCAATTCACCCACATGATCAACATCTTTACTGGTAATGGTTTTATAAATTGGGTTGTTTGCTGAGCCCGCTTCTGCTTTCAACTTTTGGGTCATAAATAACTGCCACCTTGATTGATTAAAAAGTTATGAATAAAGTATGAATAATAAATATGCCTATTAAATAGGAATGATAAATGAGCTATCACTAGATAGGGAGCCATAATAACATAGTCATCTGTCCCTTAATTTTTCACTATGTTCGATTTAGTTTACCTGTTGTACTTGACCTTAGCGTATATTAATACCACATCAACTACTTTAAACCACAAAATAGTCATCAAATATTCTATGATGATAAACAGCCGCCCATAACCCCCTTGTCTAATCCCACTTAGCTTTAAAACTGTCTGGGTTCAAAATTATCCGACTTTAAAGCTCTGACACTTTAAAGCTAACGGATTTCAAGCCTATATGGAAGCCACATGAGTAACCCATCACATGAATAATCTTGCCAACAAAGGTCATCAGCCCTCCTCGCCTTCTAGTACCTTAACTGTCGTTACTGAACGCAACCAACCCCTGACGGCTAGCGTATATGTGCCGGAAAACACTGAAAACGAAGCCATTAAAAATGCGCTTATGATTGCTCCTGCAACGGGCATTAAACGCAGTTTTTATCATCGTTTTGCAACTTACCTTGTCAACCAAGGGTTCGGGGTAATTACTTATGATAATGAAGGTATTGGCGATTCATTAACCTGTCCGCTATCGAAATGTGATGCCTCGTTGATAAGCTGGGGGCGCCATGATGCTACTGCAGTACTAGAAGCCTTACAATATGAATTTCCAAACGCCAAATATCATTTGATAGGCCACAGTGCTGGTGGGCAGTTAATCGGTCTCATGCCCAATTACCAGGTGTTATCTTCAGTGGTCAATATTGCGTGCTCATCAGGCCGTATTAAAAATATGGAAATGCCTTTTAAAGCCAATGCTATGTTATTCATGAACGGTGCGATAACCTTGGGCAATTTACTGCTAGGATATACGCCCTCAGATAAATTCAATATGGGAGAGCCGCTACCTCGCGGTGTGGCCAAACAATGGCGAGATTGGTGTAATGGCAAAGGTTATATCAAGACTGCTTTCGGCGAGACGATATTTACCCATTACTATGACCAACTGAATACCCCCGCTTTATGGCTAAACTTTAGCGATGATGATATTGCCAACGCCAAAAATGTTGAAGATATGCTGGTAGTATTTAGTGCTATGCCAGTAGAAAGAGAGATGTTGGAACCACAACAGTTTGGACTCACTAAGATTGGTCATATGAAGTTCTTCAGTGCCAAAACTTATGAGAAAGCGCCTCAGTTATGGAAAATGGTCACTGATTGGATTGAACAGCATTCTGCCTAATTAGCCTTTTAAAAAGGAGACTTTAAAGCCTATTTTGATGCAGCCAATTCATCTGCGATACGTTTTTGTAATGCGGAATATAACGAAGGGGTGAGATTGGGAATGTTGCCCAACATCCATTTAATGTAGCTGAGCGGTACTTGGTCAATCTTATGACCTTTGTATTTACCAAAAGGCATTCTAGCAATGGGTTTGGCATTGTTGGATATTTGATGTGCAGTGGCAAAATCGTTCGGATCAAAATTCAAACGTTCACAACATGCTTTGTATAACAGATAACACATTCTGGCATCACCCAATGCATCATGCGCCGCTGCAGTCATCTCAGCGGCCTCTTCTTCACCAAGCAGCTGCTCAATACATTTCGATTGAGAGTATTTGTGCCATTCAGGGAAGGCCACTCGGGCCAATCTAACCGTACAAATTAGCTTTACTTTCGGCCGGCCAATAACACCCCAATCAAAACGAACATTGTGACCTATTAAATAATCAGATACCTGAAAGTTATCTAAATCAAAAGACGCCAGCCCTGCCACATCAGCATCGGTAATCCCATGAATTTTGGTCACGATGGCAGAAATCGGCCGTCCACTATTAAAGTATGACATCCACTCGTGCCCAGTGCTTGCCTCGATAGTGGCTACTTGTATCGGTCTAGGATCACGTCCTTGGTCGGTCTCTGTGTCTATAACTAACGCAGTTGGCATAATAGGGTCTTGTGGCATAGAGGCTATAAATTCATCCTAATAGGTAGGGCATCTAATATATGCCGGTTATACCAGCAAAATTAAATACTTAATGTTATTTAAATATATGGTGCTATTTAAATATATGGTGTCATTTAAATATATGGTGTCATTTAAATATATAGGGTTATTAAAAACATATAGTAAATATAACCCGAAATAAGTATACCAAGCCATAATTACACCGCTGTCCGATAAGCGTTTAAATCAGGTTGTTTTTAAGTTTCAATTACCACTTTCCCATTGAGACTCTTGTTATACTGAGACGCTCGTCATTTTATTTATCTAATTATTTAATTCTTTATTTATCTCATTATTTTTTTAGCGACTATTATCTAACTACTGACTATTACTCCTTACTGTCTATTTATAACTGTTGTCCGTCTATGACCACATATCCTATCTCTACCGATAAGTTACAGTCTTGGCATCATTACAAACGCCCGTTTGTAAAAGACCTAGCTTTTGCTCTTGCCTGTCCCGATGTGCTAAAGCACTGGATTTCTGCTGATCCAAACCTAGTTTCCGCACAAATATCAGTACATAAACCTGAATTTTGGCTCACTCATTACCAAAATTATGCTGATCGTTTGCAGCAATTAGACCGTAGTAATGAGTATCAACATTTAACCCGATATCTAATGTCGCGTCCTAGCCCTTACCGTTTAGGCTTTCACTTTGAAGGACTGATTCACTTTTGGTTGGAAGATGGGTTTCAGCTAGGACTACATCCTTATGAAGTTATTGCTCATAACGTTCAGCTATACAATGGTATGCAAACCACGGGTGAACTCGACTTTATTCTAAGAAATCATGATACTAATGAGGTTGAACATTGGGAGTTAGCGATAAAATTTTACTTGGGCTCAGCACCTTATGATAATTTTGCCAACTGGGTAGGCATTAATGCCCGTGACACGTTGCAACGTAAATTAATTCATATGCAGACCAAGCCTTTTCGCAGTGTCTGGATAGATTTAGACTTTTATGAAAAGATAAAAATTGATAAACGTTATGTAGTCATGAAGGGTCGCTTCTTTAAGGAAGCTGACAGCATTGCCCCTAATCCTGAGTGGCTCAATGACGAGTTTCCCACGCATCTATGGTACCCTATTAATAAGCGTAGTGACTTTGAAGCATTAGATATGCCTGAACTTCGCCCCGCTCATTATATTGAATGGTTAACCCACCGTCCTTTTTATGATGCTGAATTTCTGAGACAGAATATGGTCACAAACTTAGATCCTAGGTTGAATAAGGAGGAGCTACGTCGTCGCCGTCACCGACTATCACAGTGGCCTTACGTACCGCTGGAATTAGAAGACATAGATACCAATCTTTATCTTAATAAAGGCAATCCTGTGGTGCTGGTTCGCACTACATAACTTTAATTTCAATTATCTTCGAACAGTTTATAAAAAAGGAAGCCTCATTAACTGAGGCTTCCTTTTTTGTAATCAGGCCAGCTAATATGGCACTTAACGCGCCAAACGCCACACACTTACTTGACCCGATTTGGTTTGGGTTAATAAATAGCCACCTTGAGAGGTTAACTTAGTCACAGGACCCTTGCTCTGGGTACGGCTAATGATACGACCATCTTCTGGGGATAAGAAGTGAATCACACCGTCTAAGTCGCCAATTGCAATGTAATTACCAATAAGCTCTGGGTTACTCAATTGACGATAAGCCAAATCTTTATTTTCCCATAAGGGCTCACCTGTTTGACGATCGAATGCTTTCACTGTCCCATCTAGTGTGGTGGTAATAACTGCTTGATTGGTTACCGCCAAACTATTTTTACTGGCCGCTTCTTGTAAGAAAGTGACCTGTCCACTGGCCAAGTCGGCAGATAATAGCTGACCACTATAGCTTACAGCCAGTAGCTGACCTTGGTTCACTGTTGGCGTACCATCTACATCCGTCATGCGCTGAATTTCACTGGCACCTGAGGGAATACCCACTCGGCGGTTCCACTTTGGCACACCTGATTCAATATCTACAGCATGCAAACGGCCATCTGCACCACCTAACAAAGCTGTCTGGTTATCCAGCAAGGTAGGCTTAGCACTACCACGTACGCTAATGCTAGGCGTCTGCGTGGTAAACTGCCAGATAGATTCACCTGTCTGTAAAGACAAGCCATGCATTACGCCGTCATTGGCCGATAGCACCACACGATTGTTATGAATTAAGGCCGGTGCTAACACAGTACCTTTGATTTTATTTTCCCACTTAACGTTACCATTACTGGTATCAAAAGCCACAACACGGGCAGACTTAGTGGTTACGACCGCCGTTTGACTGTTGCCGTCAAATGCCACACCGCCTAAGATATCTTCTTTTAAATCAGTACTCCACAGTGCCTGACCATTTAGATCATAGCTCGCTACTTTGCCTGAGCCTGAGGCCACAACTACTTGCTTGCCATCAAAACCTACTTCAAAACGGTTCACGTCAGCCAGTTTAGATCTGTCACTTAATGAGGTTTGAAATACGGGATCAACTACCTTGACAGACTGCTCAAGTTGAACCAATTTAGTAGGCTTATGCTCTTCGGGCTTAATGGTTTTTCCACATGCCGCAACCAAAGCAATTGAAGCACACAAAATAGTAATTTTAGAGGCTTGGGCTATAACGCTTGCTGCTGTAGATTGGGGTTTATTGTTATACATAGTTGAATCAGCTCAATCAGGTTAAAAGTCATAGCGCCTAAAAAGCCGGTAGGGCATCTTTGGTACTAATCTTATGGTTGTGTATGTTATAACAAATTCGGTTATAAACAAAAAGTCAAAAGGCAATTTATTGTACTAACTTATTGTAACGAGCCTATTGTAACGGGCTTCTTACTACAGGCTTACTGAGCAGTGCCTTCAGAGGAACCACCGGCTAGTTCAGCAGCTACAGCTTCAAGCTCGGCATTACTTTGGGCTTGAGCAGCATCCTGGCTTTGTTGCAATGCCGCTACGTCAACAATCTGATCAGCAGGCTCAATAGGCTCTGGGTTGATACCTAAGTTTTCTAACTTCAAGCGTAAGAAAGGACGCTCTTCATGACGCTTAGACAATAAGCTCCACGCATTTTGATAAGCACGTAGGGCTTTTTCTTTGTCTTTTTTCGCCGAATAGATATCACCCAAAAGTTCTTGCTGACTGGCTTCAAAGGCTACTGGTACATCTTTTGAAGCTTGAGTAAGTGCCTCATCCACATTACCATCAGCCAATAATACCGTGGCATAGCGAAGCTGAGTTATAGAGTGTAAACCTGGATCTTTTAGATCAATCTCTAGTGCTTTTTTCAATGCCTCTGTCGCATTCTTCATGTCATTGGCATCAACCGCATTACGTGATTTAATCATTAAAGCTTGCCAAGCATAAACTGTATTGCCGTGTTCGGCCACTAGCTTATCAATATCAGCATTTAGCTTTTTACTCACATCAGCATTGCCTTCTGGCTGACCCATTAATTCATCGTTGGTTTTTTCAATGGCCGCATACTTATCTGCAGCAACCGTATCTTCTTTCATGCCTGAATTTTGGAAATAGGTCCAGCCAAAATAACCTGCCAAGGCCAACAATATAGCGCCAATAATATAACCGGCAGCCTGCTTTAGCTTCTCCATTGACTGCGGATCACCGTTTGAATTATTCAAGTCTGGTGAATTGGAAATGGGATGTTTGGCCATAAATCTACCTAATAAGTTAATTACCAAATATTCAAAGAAAAGCGGTATTGCTAGCCGTTTACTCTAATATAAGTTCCGAATTATAAACTAAAGTTCTCAGTGCTGTGTAGCCATAGTTTGTCTTGGCTGACCTGTTCGCCTGTTTCCATCGTTTTAATACTAATGGTGCCATTCTCAATTTCATCTTGCCCTAAAATTACGGTCAATTTAGCCCCTGACTTATCGGCTTTTTTCATTTGTGCCTTTAGGCTATTGGCACTAGACATTTTAATACGTAAGTCTGAGCGTGCTTCTCGTAAAGACTGTGCATAGAGCAGTCCTTGGTCATAAAGCTCAGGATGAACCACCACAAAGATGTCACAAGAGGTCGTTTCTGGCATTGGATTAATAGCTTGTACTAACAGTAGCAATCTCTCTAGACCCATAGCAAAACCTACTGCTGGATCTGATTTTACTGTTTTTGCTTTATCTGCTGATTTACCAATAGATTTTAGCTGGCCAATTAAACCATCATAGCGGCCGCCAGCACAGACTGTCGCCTGTGAGCCTAGCTTGTCAGTTACCCATTCAAATACGGTCTTATTGTAGTAGTCTAGACCGCGCACTAAATTTGGGTTGACCACATACTCAATATCTAATGCTTTTAAGTACGTTTTTAATTGACTGAAATGAGCTTTGCTTTCTTCGCCTAAGAAGTCCGCCAATCGAGGCGCATTTTCTAAAATAGCTTGGGTGTTTTGGTCTTTACTGTCTAAGATACGTAGCGGATTGGTGGTTAATCGGCGCTTACTGTCTTCGTCCAATAGGTCTTTTTTATTGTGCAAAAACTCAACCAAGGCGGCTCTATAAGCCAAACGCTCATCCAACTCACCTAAGCTGTTAATCTCTAAGGTAAGCTCATGATCAATGCCTAAGCGCTTCCACATCATATGGGTCATCGCAATTAGCTCAGCTTCGACATCAACCAACTCACTGCCGAAAG
The DNA here is from genome assembly GCF_020736705.1 of Psychrobacter sanguinis. Classification (NCBI taxonomy): domain Bacteria; kingdom Pseudomonadati; phylum Pseudomonadota; class Gammaproteobacteria; order Moraxellales; family Moraxellaceae; genus Psychrobacter; species Psychrobacter sanguinis. The sequence continues at coordinate 1,734,939 of NZ_CP085990.1, read as the reverse complement.
CTTCTACCCCCAACTGATGGAATTGACGATAACGTCCCTTCTGGGGCTGTTCGTAACGGAACATAGGGCCCATGTACCAAAACTTAGGACTATCGCCGCGCAATAAGTTATGTTCAATGACAGCACGAACCGCCCCTGCAGTGCCTTCAGGACGAAGCGTCAATGGCGTTGGTGGATCAGACTTATCCGTAAAGCTGAACATCTCTTTTTCGACGATATCGGTCGCATCACCAATGGCTCGGGCAAATAACTGTGTTTCTTCAACGATAGGAAGACGTATTTCCTCATACCCAAATTGATCAAGAACCTCCTTTAACATGTTCTCTAAACGTCGCCATTGGCTGCTTGGCTGACTGCTAGAGGTTGCCACATGCAGAATGTCGTTAAACCCTTTGATTGACTTAATCATATTATTTGCCCAAATAATTTTTTATTCCGCTGATAACCCAGCGTAAATGAAACAATTGTTTTTATTTTACTGGTCTTAATTTGGCAAGGCTTGCCGCTTAATTGCTACCGTCTACTCGCAATATCTCATTGGCCGCTTTTTGTTCAGCAATCGCCACGCGTTCTCTGACCATTTTTTCAATGTTGTCTACTAACGTAGTGGTATCAATTAGATGGCTCTTTTCACCTTGCAAATATACCAGCGAGTTGGGAGAAGCACCCACTACCCCAATATCTGCTTCTTTGGCTTCACCAGGTCCATTGACCTTACAGCCAATAACTGACACATCCATTGGCACACGCACATCTTCCAAACGGGCTTCGAGCTCATTCATGACTCGAATCACATCAAACTCTTGACGTGAACAACTAGGGCAAGCAATAAAGTTAATCCCATTGGCACGAATATTTAGAGATTTTAGAATATCGAAACCAACTTTAATCTCATCTTCTGGTTCGGCAGCTAATGAAATACGAATAGTATCGCCAATACCATCTAGCAATAAGCCACCTAGCGCAATCGCAGATTTAACGGTACCTGTGCGATAAATACCCGCTTCTGTTACCCCTAAATGTAGAGGGTTGTCGATTTGCTGTGACAATAGACGGTAAGCATCCAAGGTCAGGAACACATTACTGGCCTTTACTGACACTTTATACTGATCAAAGTTTAAACGCTCTAAGATATCAATATGGCGCATCGCTGATTCAACCATCGCCTCACCAGTGGGCTCTGTATATTTGCGCTGAATCTCTTTTTCTAAAGAACCGGCATTCACCCCGATACGAATAGGAATATTGTAATCACGGGCACAAGCAACTACCTCACGAACTTTGGCATCATTGCCGATATTACCTGGGTTGATACGTAGGCAATCTGCCCCTGCAGCAGCCACTGCAAGTGCGATTTTATAGTCAAAATGAACGTCTGCAATTAGCGGAATATCCACTCGTTTTTTAATCTCTGCAAAAGCAGCCACCGTATCCATGGTAGGGGTTGATACTCGCATCATATCAGCGCCAGCATCAACACAACGCTGTATTTGTGCTACTGTGGCTTCTACATCACAAGTGTCAGTATTGGTCATACTTTGGACACTGATAGGGGCATCACCACCGACTGCCACATCACCGACATAGATTTTTTTGGTTTCACGACGTTTAATTGGAGAGGGAGTAGACATAAGACTTCTCAGTTGACTGGAAATTTGGTGAACAAAATATTGCACTGCGAAGCGACAGTCAAAGTTTAGCGTCTACCAAGACAAATACTTTGAACTGCCACTTTTATAGTATTGAATTAAGGCGCCAAACTAAAATTAGCTTGGTTATTAGTGGCAAAGTCATTTAACTTAATCGTCTCACCATTGAGCATTAAAGTTACATTAGAAACGTTGCCAATTTGAACTTTAAATGGCGGTTTGCCTGACAACTTATACCCGCCTCGCGCCTGCTCACCGGTCAATAAGGTTTTGCCAGTGGCATCAACAATGGTTAGCTGGGTATTGTCTTTTAATTGGAAATCCAAGGTCGCACTATCCGCACTGACCACAGCAGTAGAATCTGAACCCAACGCTGAACCTGAGCTGTCTAAAGCATTCCCACTATTTACCACTGTAGTATTCACAGCCGCGCCTGCTGACTGTTCGCTTTCTGACAAGTTATCCACTACCGCATTGGTATTGGTATCTTGCTCATCGGTACTGGCATCTTTCGCATTTGAAATGGTACGAAGTAGAAATACAGCCAAAACAATCAAACCAATTACGCCCAATACCAATAGCGGATTGATACGAATAGATCGTCTTCCTTCACGCTGTAAAGTACCCATCGGCTTGAGAGGAGACTCGATATCATCGACACTCTTCTTTTTTAACTCATCAGGATAGTTACGGTTAAAACTGTCTACGATTTGGTCTGGATCTAGGCCAAGATACTTAGCATAGTTAATCACGAATCCTCGAGCAAAAGCGGCTTGCGGCAAAGACTTAAAGTCTTCTGCTTCAATCGCTTCGAGATGACGCGTTAAAATAAATAATTCAGCCGCCACATCATCCAAAGTTAGATTTTGATTTATGCGTGCTTGCTTAAGTCGATTACCAAACGAGCCGACATTTTGATTTGATGTATCTATGGTAGGTGTTAACGGGTCTTTTCTATCTATTTCCATGATGCCTCTGGGTTACGAATCCAAACTTTTAGCTTTTTGGCTTCTTCACTGTGCGGTAAGGTAGCTAAAGCTGTCGCGAAAAATATTTTTTGACTTGATCACTTACTTTATACTTAATTATAGTATCTCTATAACCACTTTATTATATCGGGTCACGCTAAAGGCGCAACTTTGCCCTTTGCCGAATTATTCGAGGGGCGGTCACCGCACTTTCTTCTAATAGCGTCAGCATCTCTTTATACAAGTTCTCTGCCTGTACCAATTGATTGTTACTAATTAATAGATCAATCAGCTCCAAATGAGCCACTAAATTATTACGGTCACGCTCTAAAATTCTAACGAAGGTTTCAGTGGCTAGAGCATAATCGCCCCTCTTGAGTGCAGTCAGTCCTAAGTTCTCTAAGGCCTTAATTCGACCTTCATAACCTAGGGCAGCACCCGCTATTTCAAACTGATGCATGGCTTCATCGTATCGGCCCAGTTGTGACAAGTAAACACCATAATTATTACGTGCTTTCATCAACTGTGGCTGTAATACTAAGGCTTGGCGAAAGTACGATTCGGCTTCAATAATATTTAGCCGACTGCCTTCCGCTTGTAACAAAACCCCCATCATATCATAGGCAGGGGCATAACGTTTATTGGCTGACAATGCTTTTTCTAATTGACGTTTGGCATTATCAAGCTCATTCAATGTCAAATACTGAGCGGCCATTTGGGTTCTAATAAACGCTATCTCATTAGCCTGCTCAGTGTGATACGAGCGTTGTGTCGCGTCCTGATAGGAGGTTGATTGACACCCCATCATCGAGATTGCAACCACCACACCAAAAATTGGATGTCTCACTGCGACAAAGTCAGATTTTGAATGCAATCTTGGCCGATGCACATGCTCAGCGGTTAAAAAGGTCTGAGCAAGGCAAGTCATGGTTGTCCCTAATGAGTCATCATTTACTAAATATTACACTACACGAATCGTATTGTAACGGCCTAGGCCCTTTTCTGCACCTAAAACCTCTAATTTTTTTATCATAGAATAAAATATCAAGCAAGCGACCAATTAATGAGAAATTATGGTATAAAAACTCAACAAAAGTAAGCTCAGTTCTATTAATTTACTGATTGTTCCGCTTGGCGAGACTTAATGCTTTCTTGCCATTTGGCTGAGCGGCGGGTTCTGTCTGCCACTTGACCGACCAATTGACCACAAGCGGCATCAATATCATCGCCTCTTGTCTGTCGAATGGTACAAACAAAGCCGGCATTGTTTAGAATATTACTAAACGCATGAATGCGATTGTTACTCGAACGATCATAAGGCGCATGAGGGAATGGGTTGAACGGGATTAAATTAATCTTACTCGGTAATCCCTCTAACAATGCCACCAATTGGTGAGCATGCTCATCACTGTCATTAACACCCGCCAGCATTACGTACTCGATAGTAACATGCTTTTTGTGTCGAGGATTATTATCATGAACATATGCTTTAGCGGCAGCAATCAACTCACTTAATGGATATTTTTTGTTGATAGGCACCAACTCATTACGCAGCTCATCATTTGGCGCATGTAATGAAATGGCCAACGCCACATCGATGTCCTTATAAAGGTCATACATCTTCGGTACCACACCAGAGGTTGATAACGTCACACGACGCTTTGACAATCCATAGGCATGATCAGACAACATCAAACTCATTGACGAGACAACGGGCTTATAATTAAGCAGTGGCTCCCCCATTCCCATCATAACCACGTTGGTTACATTATTTTGCCATTCAGAGCTGTCAACGCCTTCCATATAAGAGGCGTTAGCCACCCAAAGCTGACCAATAATCTCAGCCGCGGTTAAATCACGTTCAAATCCTTGTTTGCCGGTACTACAGAAGCTACAGTCTAAAGCACAGCCCACTTGTGATGAGATACATAGGGTCTTGCGACCATTCACTTTACTGTCATCCGCTGGAATCAGCACCGTTTCTACCAATGAGCCACCAGCAACTTTAAACACCCACTTACGAGTGCCATCTTCACTAAATTCTTTATGCACTACCTCTGGAGTTTCGACACATGCTTTTTCGCTTAGTTTCTCACGCAACCCTTTTGACAGATTAGTCATTTGCGCGAAGTCAGTTACCCCATGCTGGTAAATCCATTTCATCACCTGAGTGGCACGAAAAGGCTTTTCACCAATCTGTTTGAAGTAGTCACCTAACTGCTCTTGACTCATACCAAGGATATTAGTCTTAGCGGGCATAGTATCGTTAGGATTGAATGTGGCTGGCGCACTGTCAGCAGGTTGCATTGGAATTTTGGTCATGATGACTTAACTAACCTAATAGGATATGTGGGTTTTTTAGATACGATCTCATTGGATCGTGAAGAGGCTTTATATATATCTGTATGTCCTAGCTAATGGCTTACAAGCTAGAGCAAATAATTAAAGCTTATAAAATATGGTATATGCCCCGTTTTTGGGAACAACAACATAATAAGGGGCTTATTATAACTTAAATTTCTACTTTACATGGTTTTTGTCTGTGTCTACATCTTACCAAGGTGCAGACCGCGTGACTGTGAAATAATTATGGAGCCTTAAGCTGATTATTAAACCTCAAAGTAACTTTTAATTAAGTAACTTTCAATTTTTAAAATAATTATTAGCTTATCAAGTAATTTAATCTAAAAGGCTTAGTCCATAAAGCCGTTTGGTACATAAAACATTGGCATATAAAACAGTAATGAAAAACGGCCAAGCCCAAGGCCTAGCCGTTTCTACTTTGTTTTTTCGAAGTTTGAAAAAACAGACTCGCTTTGTGTTATTGGCTCTGATGTTCACTTATGAACCAATAGATAAAATTAACGAGTGCGGTCTAATACTTCGTTTTCGCTGAAGAAGTAAGCGATTTCACGTTTCGCTGACTCTGCTGAATCAGAACCGTGTACTGCGTTTTCATCGATGCTAGAAGCGAAGTCTTTACGGATAGTGCCTTCCGCAGCTTCTGCTGGGTTAGTCGCACCCATGATTTCACGATGCTTAGCAATCGCGTTTTCGCCTTCTAATACTGATACCACTACTGGACCTGACGTCATGAAAGAAACTAGGTCATTGTAGAATGGACGCTCTTTATGCTCAGCGTAGAAACCGCCTGCTTTCTCATTATCAAGATGTAGCATTTTAGCGCCAACAATTTTAAGACCGGCTTCTTCAAAACGGCTGTAAATTGCGCCAATGTGATTGCCGCCTACTGCGTCTGGTTTAATGATTGATAAAGTACGTTCGATAGCCATGTTAAGCTCCTCAAAGTTAATAAAGTTATATAAAACCACTGTATTTTAATAGTTCATGAATGACAGTATGGTGAATTACACCTATTCTGACTTCAAACTGCGCTTATTATAACGACTCATCGCTTAAATGACAGAAAAAAACATAACCAATCGCAAAATAGCAACATTCTGATACCAATTATTAAGCATTGAGCCGGTGGATACCTTGGTTTGCTAAGCGGTACTACAGGATAATGACAATCATAATGATCAGAGGTCTACGCCAATATTTAGTGACTATCTGTCTCGTTAATCGCTAAGTGTTATATATCTGTTATCTCGTTGGTTATATATGAGGCTAATATTAGGTTTTAGAGTAAATATTGGCTATAATAATACGCCTTAATATTAACGATATTCTAGATAGCGTTTTTAGATAAAATAGTTTAGAAAATACAGATTAACTTTAAATGCCAGTCTTCAAGCGGTTGCTAAATTCCCTTAGTAGCCGTTTTTATTTTTGAAGCCATTGGCGCTTAGCCGTCCAAAACCCACGCTGATTTTCCAGCGTTCATGCTTTAGTTAAGGTGACCCACTCCCCCTTTGAATTTAAAAAATCTTAAGCACGCAGATAACGTCTGTTTGCATTGGGGACTATTTTTATTTGTAATCTGGTTTTATTTGTCAGTCTGTTTTATTTACAGACTAGGCAATACATTAAATAAGCTTGTAGTTGTACTCTAGTTAAATCGCTCTCTAATAGAGAATGATTAGATTAATAGTATAGTCGCACAAAAGTTTATAACCGTTAAAACATTGAGCAAAAGCTTGGCTCATCGTTTCTAAAGGGTAATCTTTGGATATTTTTAGTTTTTAGTCGCTTTTTTTTAAGTTTTTTGATTTCTTACACTTTGGTTTTTAACACATTAGCTTTAACACACGTTTTCAAAAATTTCGTATTTAACATTTTAGTCTTTAACATTTGTAGTATTTAATTGAAAAAAATGACGAAGGATATTTCATGTCAAAATCACCAACCGCTATTCCTGCTAAAGCAGAAAGTACAGAGCGTAACGAACGTCAATACCAAGTTGGGGTCGTAAAACGTTATGGTTTACTTATCACCGTAGCACTTATCACCATTATTTCGCTGTTACTGTCTATCTGGTGGCTGGCCTTAGTGGCAGGGATATTGGTATTAGTCGGTATTTACGATTTGATGCAGTCTAAGCACTCGGTGCTATATAACTATCCTATTGCTGGTCATATCCGCTACTTTCTAGAAAGCTATCGTCCTGAAATTCGCCAATACTTTATCGAAAACGATAAAGAAGAAGTACCTTTTTCACGTCAACAACGCGCCTTGGTTTATCAACGTGCTAAGAATGTAAGTGATACCAATGCTTTTGGTACGCTTGATGACCTTTATGCCAAAGATAAAGAATGGTTTTTACAGTCTCAGACCAGTCATCCTTTAGATGTTGACGATTTTCGCATCATGGTGGGTAATGAGCGCTGTCAACATCCTTACTCTATGTCTGTGTTTAATATCTCAGCGATGAGTTTTGGTAGTTTATCAGGGCGCGCCATTATGGCCCTGAACCAAGGCGCGAAGATGGGTGGTTTTGCCCATGATACTGGCGAGGGTGCCATCAGTCCTTATCACCGTAAATATGGCGGCGACTTGATTTGGCAGTTAGGGACCGGCTACTTTGGCTGTCGTGATGAGCATGGTAATTTTGACCCCGAATTGTTTGAACAAAATGCCACTGACGATCAAGTAAAAATGATTGAGATTAAACTGTCTCAAGGCGCAAAGCCAGGTAAAGGCGGGGTATTACCGGCAGAAAAAATTACCAAAGAAATTGCCTTGACCCGTAGAATCCCTATGACGGAAGACTGTATCTCGCCTTCGACTCACTCTGCTTTTAACACCCCTCGTGAGCTGGTACACTTCTGGCAAAAACTGCGTGACCTATCAGGTGGCAAACCAGTGGGTATTAAGCTATGTATTGGTCAACCTTGGCAGTTCATGGCGATTGTAAAAGCCATGATCGAAGAAGACAACTACCCTGATTTTATCGTGGTAGATGGTGCTGAAGGGGGTACAGGTGCGGCTCCTGTTGAATTTATGGACAGCTTTGGTATGCCGTTAATTGATGGGTTTTTATTTGTACACAATACCCTAGTCGGCTCTGGTATTCGTGATAAAATTAAAATCGGTGTGAGTGGTAAAATTGTCTCCGCTTTTGACATTGCTAAGATGTTAGCACTGGGTGCGGACTGGTGTAACTCCGCTCGTGGATTTATGTTCGCAGTGGGCTGTATCCAATCTCGCTCTTGTCATACCAATACTTGTCCAACCGGTGTGGCGACTCAAGATCCTTACCGTGAAAAAGCATTGGATGTGCCGAGTAAGGCAGAACGTGTGGCCAGTTTCCACAAAAACACCATAAAATCGTTGGCAAACTTTGTGGGGGCTGTCGGCCTATCACACCCGTATGACTTACACCCTTATCACGTGGCAAGACGTATGAATGATGGCTCTATTAAACTGCTTTCAAGATGCTTTTACTTTATAGATGAAGGCGCTCTACTAACCATGAGTGCACGCTCAGAAATCTATAACCAAATGTGGGTTATGGCAGATCCTGACAGCTTCAAGGCAGATAATGAAGCCTATATCGCCTATAACGAAGACTCACGGGACACCCGTAGAATGACGGATCCACAGCCAGAACATTTGCAATTCCCGTTAGAGATATAATGCTTTAAGGCCCCTATATGATTCGAAATTCACTTGGTTCTATCTCAAAAGCTGGCTCACCTGTAGCAGCGATAACCTTAGGGGCCACTTTAGTATTAACTTTAGTATCAACCTTAATATTGTCAGGCTGTAAAAATGGAGACTTTGACGCATTAATCGCTTCGGTAAAAGGCGCTACGGCAGACGAACAGTCATTTTGTCAGGTCCAAAAAGCCCCCTTTACCCATGCTTTATGTCAGGTCTCCCAAGACGCCCTACTTAAAGCAAACACGTCTTTGTCTTTGCATTTATTTTGGAAATCAGGTCAATGGCAAGCATCGCAAAAAGACAACACTGCTGCCATAATCGACCAAGACCAATCGATTAAACCATTATACAAATTTGATGCTCTATTAGCCGATTTACCAAAAAGCAGTGAGCTTAAGTTTGCCACCAATGCTGGGATGTATAACGGTGAGTTTGGTCCGATTGGTTTTACCGTTATTCAGGGCAGACAGATTTTATCGCTCAACTTAAAGGAAGGTGCGGGTAATTTTCATATGATGCCAAATGGTGTCTTGTGGTGGGACAAAGCCAATCAGGTTCACATCACCGAAAGTCATCAATTGGATGCCCTATTAAAAAGTGGCGATGCTCAACCTTGGTATGCCACCCAATCTGGTCCAATGTTGGTCATAGACGGCAAGATTCATCATAAATTCAATCCCAGCAGTACCTCAAAGAAAATTCGTAATGGCGTAGGTATTTGTGAAGATGGCAATATTAAATTCGTCACCAGCAATGAACCGGTGACTTTTTATCAGTTTGCTCATCTATTTAAAGAAGACTTACACTGTGCCAATGCGTTGTTTTTGGATGGCGGAGTAGCTTCTGCTTTATATGCGCCCGATATTGAGCACAAAGACAATAAAAATATGGGGGTTATGGTGGGCTTAATTGAAGACCATGACCCAAATAAATAACTTGTCTTAAGCGCTGATGACAACTTGGTCAGAGAGGCAAGTATTGTCAACAATAGCTTACCCCCTATCTGGCAATTTTTGCTACAATATGCGCTAATTTATTTAAGCCGCTATTTTCTTTACAGATAGGCGGCTTAACTCATAGTGTAATTAGTAGTGTCTAGTGTCATTTTTTTATTCTTCTCATACCCTCTATTTAACAGTCGCGTATTTAGCAGTCATGCTTAGACTTAAGTGTTAGTTTCATAGTCAGAGTTGGATTGATCGCCAAAACCGTTTTATTAGTATTATCCTTTTTAGTAGTGTGACCCTTTTCATTTATTTTATTTATCAAATCAGATTAAGAGAGACAGAACATGGGCTTTAATTGTGGCATCGTGGGCTTACCAAACGTTGGAAAATCAACTTTATTCAATGCCTTGACCAAAGCAGGTATTGCGGCCGAAAACTTCCCTTTTTGTACCAAAGATCCTAACGTTGGTATTGTTCCTGTGCCAGATCCACGTTTACAGAAGCTAGCCGCTATCGTAAATCCAGAGCGTGTCTTGCCGACCACTATGGAGTTTGTGGATATTGCTGGTCTAGTCGCCGGTGCATCAAAAGGTGAAGGTATGGGCAACCAGTTCCTAGCCAACATTCGTGAGACTGATGCCATTGCTCACGTGGTACGCTGCTTTGATGACGACAATGTGATCCACGTTGATGGCCGCGTAAGTCCTATCGATGACATCGAGACCATCAATACTGAATTGGCACTGGCTGACTTAGAAGCGGTTGAACGCGCTATTGTTAACTTAACCAAAAAAGCCAAAGGCAATGATAAAGATGCCCAAGCCACTTTGGACGTGTTCAAAAAAATTGAACCGTTGGTAGCGGAAGGTAAAGCTGCCCGTGGTGCAAACTTAGACGATGATGAGAAAAAACTAATCAAAAGCTATGGCCTGATTACCTTAAAGCCTACTATGTACATTGCTAACGTTAGTGAAGATGGTTTTGAGAACAACCCTTACCTAGATGCAGTACGTGAGTACGCTGCCAAAGAAGACGCTATCGTATTGCCACTGTGCAACCAAATTGAAGCAGAAATCTCGCAATTAGATGAAGCAGATAAAGCCGACTTCTTAGAAGGTATGGGCATGGAAGAGGCTGGTTTAGACCAAGTTATCCGTTTGGGTTATAAGCTACTAGACATGCAGACTTACTTCACCGCTGGCGTGAAAGAAGTACGTGCTTGGACCGTTAAAGTAGGTGTTACAGCACCTGAAGCAGCCGGTGTGATTCACACTGATTTTGAGCGCGGCTTTATTCGTGCTGAAGTCATCGCTTATGAAGACTTTATCGAATATGGTGGTGAGAAAGGCGCTGCTGCTGCCGGTAAATCACGCTTAGAGGGCAAAACTTATATCGTTCAAGATGGCGATGTAATGCACTTTAGATTCAACGTGTAATTCAACGCCGAAGCGGTCAATGACTGTAATTGACCCGCTTCGCTTGTAAAACATTCCTTCTGGAAAAGCCGATAAGTTAACTTATCGGCTTTTTCTGTTATGCTAATCGCTACTTGCCCCTCTTTGTTGATTTGGTGATTTATGGCTCAGTCTAATCTTAATTTAAACAACCACTTGAATAACTCAAGCTTAAAAGAAATGTCGGCCTATAAGCGTTGGTCCTATTTATTCACCGATCGCCGTCTTGGTAGTATTAGGAAAGACCTATCGCAAGAAAAATCTAGGACACCCTTTCACAAAGATTATGATCGACTTATTTTCTCTCAGTCTTTTCGGCAGCTTAACCAGAAAACTCAAGTCCACCCTTTGACCAATCAAATGGGCATTCATACGCGGCTTACACACTCATTGGAAGTGTCTTGTATTGGCCGCTCCTTAGGTATGATGGCAGCTGAAAAACTACAAAATACCCTAGCTGAGGGTTTGCCAAGAGGTGTCAGTGTCGGTGATGTCGGCGTTATTGTTCAAGCCGCTTGTCTTGCCCATGATATTGGCAACCCTCCTTTTGGTCATGCGGGTGAGTACGCCATTAGAGACTGGTTCAATCAGCCGGGTCAACAGCCATTTTTGAGCCATTTGACGCCTGCTCAACGTCTAGACTTACAAGGCTATGAGGGTAATGCACAAGGATTTAGATTGCTTACTCGTAATGAGCATCACCCTGATCGCGGCGGTATGCGCTTAACCTGTGCTACTTTAGGCGCGTTTATGAAATACCCTTGGCTTGCCAAACACAGTAATCAGACTGAATGCGATACTACCAATTTAAGTAACAGCTCTGCTCCTATTCGTGCCTTGGATATCAAAAAGTATGGCTGCTTTAATAATGACGCCAATCTACTGGATAAGCTTGCTGGGCAATTACGACTGCCTTACGCCCCCAATCAACAAGGCTATGCTCGCCATCCTTTGGCGTATCTGTTAGAAGCGGCAGACGACATCTGCTATGCACTGATTGACTTGGAAGATGGGATACATTTAGGCATGATCAGCTATCAAGAGGTTGAGCCATTAATGATGGGATTAATTGGGTCGCGTGGGGCGCCGCCAGAGGTTACCAACAATGCCCCCATTGTCCAAAAGTTAGCGGCTTTGCGGGGTCGTGCCATGATGCGCTTGGTAGATAAGGTGACTGAAGCCTTTGTTATCCATGCTGATGAAATGTTGGCCGGTGAAATGGAAGGTAGTTTATTTGACCACTGTGAGCCCAGTGTCAGTGAAGGGATAAATAGAGCCAAAAACCTAGCGTCTAACCAAATATTCTCTCATCCTAGTAAAGTGCGCATGGAGTTAATGGCCAACCGCTGTTTGCAAACTTTATTAGACGCTTTTATGCCCTTAGCTTTATTGCCGATTACTGAGCAACGCCCTCATTTTGAACAAAAGCATTTGCTTCAATTATTGAATCAGCATTTACATACTTTGTATCGTCAACTGGGCCGAGATGTTTACGAAAATGCGTTAAATATCTTGGATTATTTAACGGGTATGAACGACCATGAGGCTTACCGACTGGCACAGGATTTAAATGGTATTGGTGATAAAGTATGGTAAGCTTGAAATTACACGACAAGGTTGTCACGGTGTTTAACTCGTTTTTCAAATAAAAACGAGGTATGATTAAATCGCAATACATTGCTTTTTATAGTGACATCAACCTTATAACTGACATCAGTAAGCTATGCAGGTTGCAAGCACCTTGTGACCTACATTAATGTTTATTATCGACTGAGATTGTTTATCATGACCGGCACTAGCAACAGTAACCTCAATTTAAATAGCCGCGAACAAAAAAAGATGCAAACCCGTCAAGCCTTTTTTAATGCGGTCCTTGACCTATGTATGATGGGGCAATCCTTTGCTTCGATCAGCTTACGTCAAGTTACCCGTGAAGTGGGCGTGGTACCGACGGCTTTCTATCGCCATTTTGATGATATGGAATCTTTAGGCCGTTGTTTGGTCGAAGAAGAGTTGGGAGAAGCGCTGTCTACGCTACGCAGTGGTTTACAAATGGGTCGTAAACGCAGTTACGATCGTCAAATCGCTAAAAGTATCCAATTGTTTTTTGCTTCTATTGATGAGCACCCCCGCTATTGGCAGTTCTTAGTAAGTGAACGTTTTGGTGGCTCTGAATCAGTTCGTAACGCCATTGATGCTCAAATCAAGTTGTTTGCCAAGATAATGGGAAAAGACTTAGGCATCCAGCCGGCTTTTCAGCATATCAACTCAGAGGACAGACGCCTATTAGCAGAAGCAGGATTGAACCTATTTTTGACATGGATTATTGATTGGTTAGATTTGACCTACTCTGAGGCTCATGATGAAGAAGGTGACATCGAGTGTCCAGAACAGAAGAAACAGCAAATGCTCAGACAATGTACCCGTCAAGCACAAATGCTATTTTATGGCGCAGAAAATTGGCGTTCCAATGAACAGACGCTGCTGGCAGATGAGTAATTGTAACTGACATTGTCGTGACCAATCATTGTCATAACTAACTATTAGCATAACCAACTATTGTCATGACCAATTTACAGTCACGTTTAAGCCAGATAGCATTTTAAGACAAACAAAAAAGACCTCTTTAATCAATTGATTGAAGAGGTCTTTTTTACTCTAGTCTACTGATAAACTCAAATCTACTAATAAACCCCCTTAGCCATTGAGTTAAGAAGAAGTGTCTTGTGATTGAATGTGCGCCTCACTCTCAGAATCAATCTGATTTACAAGATCCACCATATCATCGTCTTCTTCATCCAGACTAGGATACTGTTTTGGTAAATCGAGCATCTGCTGAACCAGTGCCACTCTTAGCGTATCACGCCGACCTAAATAGCGCTGATAAAAGCTCGAGTTCAATAAGCTGGCACCGCCTTGCCCAATGGCCCAAATGGTAGATAAGTAATCACGGGTACTTAATCCACTATTTTGACTTTGTAAATATCCGCTGGTCAAGTCAATTAAACGCTTCATACGGGCTCGTCTGATTTCGTATAACTCACCAAACATTCTATTTAAGCCTTGGGCAGAAGCAGCCAAGCGTTCTTCAATTTGATTGAATAAAAGCGCTTTTTGTGGACTCATTAACTGCTGAAGAATCATACGTGACACGCCAGCTGAGACACTGTCATCAATTTTATTGATATTGAATAACTGCTCTTCATAACGGATGATAATCCGCAAATATAATTCATCTTTGCTAGAAAAGTGCTTATACAAAGTACCTTTAGCCAAGTCCAGTTGATCGGCTAAACTGTCTAAAGTTATGTCTCCACTTCCTGCTTCAAGTAAGAGTTGCTCAGCGGTGGCTAATATTTTTTCTTCACGGTTTTTAAATTGTTGCTGCCTACTCATGCAAACGCCCAACCTTGTATAATCTTTGATGAATAATATCTACTTTTAATAGAGACTTATTAACGACTCCAAAACTCAAGAAGTTAATGACTGATTAGTCATGCCCTATATAGCATACTCATTTTATTGAGCTTGTGCCAGTAAATCCTCGAAATTTTTTGTGGTAAGCCTTCCTACCTCTTCACTACTTATCCCAAATAGATCTCCAAGGCAGGTTGCTACATAAGGCACATAAGCCGGTTCGTTTGACTTGCCGCGCTTAGGTACGGGGGCCAAATAAGGACTGTCTGTTTCAATAAGCAAACGATCTCTAGGAACTTTTAGGGCAGCATCGCGTAAGCTTTGTGCATTTTTAAAGCTGACAATCCCTGAAAATGAGATATAAAAACCCAAATCCAACGCCTGCTTCGCCGTCTCCCAATCTTCAGTGAAACAGTGAATAATACCATGCTCTGCTTTTTCAGCCTTTAAAATATCTATCGTATCGTGCTTGGCCTCACGGGTATGCACCACGAGAGGTTTTTTCAACTGTTGGCTGGCATGGATATGACGCGCTAGACTGGCTTGTTGCTCCTGTTTGTTTTCATCGCTCCAGTAGTAATCTAAACCAGTCTCTCCAATGGCCCAAACATGATCCGCTGCCGCCATTTCTACTAGACGTTCAACTGTGGCAGACTTTAGAACTTGCAAATCTTCACAAGGGTGAATCCCAACACTCATGCCAAGATTCAGCGTTTCATCGCCAAATTTGGTGATAATATCATAAATCTCATCATATTCTGCAAAGTCGCACATGATGGCCATGGCTCGGCTTACGTTGGCCTGTTTCATGGCGTCAATAACGCCATCAAGCTTACCGTCATGAGCGGTTAAATCTAAACGGTTTAGGTGACAATGACTGTCTGTATACATAATGACTCTTTTTTTATCGAATTGAATTTTTAGCGAATTGAATTTATTGTTGGATTTAAAAAATTATGACTCTTTACGTCTCATATTTAAATAATTATCTAAACAAGGCTTACTAAACAGTGCCTACCAAATAATAGCAAAAGACTTGTTAGATGAACTGTGACTATTATCGTTATTAGTGAACTAAATTCAAGTTAGCCTCGGTAAGGACTGACAATGTTTTATTAAGACACATAAGTATTATGGCCTACTAATGCCTAGCAAGATTAGTCAGTTTTAATCAAGCTCACTCAGTTTTAATAACAACAAGTTCCTAAAACATTAATTAACGGCGGTTATTGATACGATTACTAACTTCTGTTGTTGCTGCTGCTGTTGTTGCATCATTGAGGGCAATATAGCGTCCGTATCACTACTCTGCTTGTCAGGGTTATGACCGCTTGCTTGATCAGGGCTATTTTGGGTCTGAAAGCCGATATCGTAATTTTTATAACGCATATAAAAAACCCGATCAGACTGTTGTTGGCGATAAGCAGGTCTCGGGTCTTGAGCAATCAATTGATAAATGATATCGACATCCTCAGGGGTTAATAACGTAGCTGGCTGTCCTTTTATGGGCTGATGTTGTGACGATTCCAGTTGTGATTGAGCCAATACACGGTCTAATTGTTGATGGGCCGTATCACTTATTTCAACAGACTTAAGCAGTGGCTTATCAGGTGCAAAGCCGCTGACCGCCTCAGGGATAGCATCGCTATAAGCAATATAGGGCTTAATATCGATAATAGGCGTCCCATCTACCATATCCGCCCCAGAGATATGCAGTCTAATAGACGTTTCTGCCCACTCGACTTTAATCAACTTTACCACTGACAATCCCAATTGTGACGGACGATAAGTGCTGCGTGTGGCAAATACCCCAAGCTTGGTATTACCGCCCAGTCTTGGGGGGCGTACTTTGGGCTTAAATACTGCAACCTCCTCTAACGATTGTGCCGTTTGAGGATTATCGTGATTGTCCGACTGTTGAGTTTTACTTAGGTAATTATGATGGGTATGCCAAGTAATCCAAAGATGACTAAACGCTTCGATACCTTCGAAAGCATCCGCCGTATTATAGGGAGCAAGCATCTCAATCACGCTAGGTAATTCAACCAAATTAGGCTGACGCGGAATACCAAATTTTTGCGATAAAGCGGATCGATGATAGCCAATAACAGGCACAGATAAACTGGGTTGATTCATTAAGCGTGATACACCGTATTTATTTAGAGAATTCTTTAAAAAGCTGTTAAAAGAGTTGCTTGGTGAGTTATTTATATTTTTAGAAGATTGCTTAAACAGTCATTTAGAGACGATTGAACATTTTGATACGTTAAGCATCGGATTATACGATGGACAGTGTTGAAGAGGAATTTTCCAGTTATTGCAAACATCAGTGCTTAGAAATATCGATGATTGGCGACGATACAGGTTACCAAACTCAAAGCACAGACACAGGCTTATAACACTTCTACCCTAGCGACTATTTTATAATGATTTTCACTGAAAAATTAGTCAATGGCTATTTTAGCGTTAGACTATTTTATTTTAACACTATGACAAGACAATAATTAACTTATCAAAATTGTGAACTACTTACGCCCTACTTAGCTTCAAACTCTACTTATACTGTCGAATCAATACTCAATTAAAACTCTTAAGGAGAAGCCAATGACCCAGTCTTTTAGTCCCAACGACCCCACACTTAACCGTAGCAATGAGGTGCTGTGGCAGGTAGAAGAAAACTATACTGCTTTTGATTGGTTTAAAAAAGTAATTAAAAATACGTTTAATTATAAAGGCCGTGCGCGCCGAAAAGAGTACTGGTACTACATCTTAGTAGCATCAATTATCATTTTAATTGGTTTCACACTCGATGGTATACTCGATACTCCAGATACGCTCAGTGGTTTAGCAGGTTTTATCTTATTTTTTCCTTCCCTTGCAGTAACGATTAGACGCCTACATGATATTGGAAAATCGGGTTGGTGGTATCTTATCTCTGCTATTCCATTGATAGGTAGCTTAATCTTACTATTCTGGAACTGCCAAGAGACTTCCCCTGAAACTAATCAATGGGGCGTACCGGCTAAAAGAGTGCACTAAATCGTCTCGCTTATATTTTTTTTAACAGCTGTTATTCCATTTTATAATGATGCTTTTGTGCCATTTTGCCCTTATTGCCGTTATGATAAGCAATAATTTGTTATCATATGCATCTTTTAAATTATCCCTTAGGTAAGTGATACCTTACTAAACCGACGGATACTTTATATAATAGGTGATTTTCAATCCTATTGATCAAATACTATACTAGGATTTATAGCTGCCTTATTGAATATAAGTCCAAAACCAATCTTTATAAACACGATTTATAACTCGCTTTGCCATCATTATTAATTGGGGCCTTTATGTCAAAATTTCACACTGAAACAGTGACTTATGTACACCACTGGAATGACTCTTTATTTACTATTAAGACCACACGCGATGCCGGTTTACGCTTCCGTAATGGTGAATTTGCTATGATTGGTATTATAGTGGATGGTAAGCCTTTAATGCGTGCTTACTCTATCGCTAGTCCAAACTACGAAGAGCATTTGGAATTCTTTTCTATCAAAGTGCAAGACGGCCCTCTAACCTCACGTTTACAGCATATTAAAGTAGGCGATGAGCTTATTATTAGTAAAAAACCGACGGGCACATTGGTCCTTGATGACCTATTACCGGGCAAAAATCTTTATATGCTATCAACAGGTACCGGTCTAGCGCCTTTCTTATCTTTATCTCGTGACCCTGAAGTATATGAGAAGTTTGATAAAATCATTCTTTGCCATGGCGTACGTAAAGTTGAAGATTTGGCTTACCGCGAAATGTTTGAAGAAACGCTACCTAATGATGAATTATTTGGTGAGTGGTACCGCGAAAAGTTTATCTACTATCCGACGGTTACTCGTGAGGACTTCCGCAATACCGGCCGCATTACTGACCTTATGAAGTCAGGCAAATTATATGAAGACATCGGTTTGCCACCTATCAATAAAGAAGATGACCGTGTGATGATTTGCGGTAGTATGCCTTTTAACGCTGATATCTCTGAGATTTTGGATGCCGCTGGTTTGACCGTTTCTCCACGTATGGGCGTGCCTGCTGATTATGTGGTTGAGCGTGCTTTCGTAGGTTAATTAACTGCTCAGAGAAATATAAATTAATTATTGGCGTAAATAAATAATAAAATTTCTTGACGATATTTGAGAGTTTGTTATAATACGCCACCTAGCTTGACTACCTATCTTATTAATTGCCTTTATTGTATATTGTTGGTGATTAAAGAAGATTAAGCTAACCCTACATGCCGGTGTGGTGGAATTGGTAGACACGACGGATTCAAAATCCGTTGCCTTTAAAAGCGTGTCGGTTCAAGTCCGACCACCGGTACCAATACTAAAAACCCTTATAGGCTATAGCTTATAAGGGTTTTTTCTTGTCTATAAATTATGTCATCCACACAGTATCAAAACCTGTAACAAAATAGTCTTGATACTATCTTGATACTTCAACTCACCTGGCTATTACCGTATGATAGTTCTATTAGAAGATCTGTTAAGAGGCCATTATGAAAGTTAAACTCACTAAGCGATTTGTAGACTCTGTTGAGTATGCAACAAATGGTACCGATATTTATATGGATGAAGTATTGACAGGTTTTGCATTAAGAGTAGGCAAGCAATCTAAAAAATACACTCTATAGTCATAGCCCTTAAAAACAGTCACACAGCCAAAGAAAATAGAAGAATAACGTATCGATACAATCTATTCCCCAATCTTGACGCTTTTTCTTAACCCAAGCCCAAGTTTGCTCAATAGGGTTTAAGTCAGGACTATAAGGCGGTAACCATAGAATAGTGTGTCCTGAATCTTCAATGGTTTTTTGAATATCAAGGCCCTTATGGAAAGTTGCATTATCCATAACGATCACACTATTAAGGGGAAGTTGTGGTAATAACAGTTGCTGAGCCCAGCTATGGAATACATCACTATTAACACTACAGTCGTAAAGACCTACTGCGAATAACTGATTATTGTAAATAGCACCTATAGCATTGGTTTGGTTTTTTAGTTGCCAGTTATGCTCGCCAAAGCACTTCTCACCTTTTTTGGCATAGCCGTAAGGTCTGTAATCATGTGCCTTGAAGCCACTTTCATCTAAGTAAACGACAGGACGGTTATCTTTTTCATACCAGGCTAACTGCTCAGCGAATAACTGACGTTTTTCTTCATCTGATTTAGGATGATGCAGTGTCTTTTTTTTGAGTAATACCAAGTCGCTTCAGTGCACGACTGATGCTTCTTTGGCTACAGTTAAGACGTCTTGCTCGTTCTATTTGATAAGCATCTGGATAAAGCTCAACATCTGCTTTAAGACTATCGCTATCCACCTTGTAAACAGTATAGACGTAAGCTTTACGCTCAATGTTCTTTTTCCAACGCTGAATTGTCGTTGTACTGATTTGATATTCTTCGGCAAGCTCTCGATAACTGTAACCTTCGTCAAGCTTGTCTAATATCATTTGTCTGTAGTCTTTTGAATATGCCATCTTATCAGTGTATCTTATTTATGGGGCTATGACTATACATAAGCGGATCAACGGTAAGCTTTATAGAGATGAAGTAGAAGAGACACATTTAATCACTTTGACTGAAGCTCGTGAAAAAGCCAGTACCATGATGGTTAATATCAAGAAAGGTTTACATGTTTATGATGGCTATAAAGCTGGTCAAGTTAACCAACCTGCTTCAAACGCTGACGTTCCTACATTAAGAGAGGCGTATGAGTACTTTAAAACTATGAAGCCAAATCTTGCTAGTCGTACTATCGAAACATATGATCAGCAAATACTTGGTCGGCTTAGTGATTGGCTCGAGCTGCCCCTAAACGATATTACCAAAACTATGGTTAGTGGAAAACATAAGGAAATTAGTAAGCGTAGTAAAGCGCAAGCTAATGCTACTATGAGGGCTCTTCGCTCAGTTTGGAACTATTGTCAGGATAGTTTTTTAGATGAAAATGAAGAATACATCATCAAAGATCAGCCTATACGTATTCTGAATGCAAAAAAAGACTGGAATAAAATAAAACCTAGAACTCGACATGTCGAAGAAGAATACCTCGGTACATACTTCCACACTCTAATTGAACATAGAGATGGTGGCTCTTTCAAGCAGGCCCCTTATAGTAATAATGCCCGTGACATATTATTACTGTTTATGTTTACTGGTGTTCGTTTAAATGAAGCCCAAACATTAAGATGGGAGGATGTTGATCTTGATGCAGGCCGTATTGTATTTAAGGCCACAAAAAATGGTTCTGATTATCACATGCCTACAGGTGACATCCTACAGGCTATTCTAAAAGAGCGTAAAAGACTTAGTAGTGGTGAAGAATGGGTGTTCCCAAGTGACTTGAAAAGAAGTAATGATCATGTCAAAGACTTAAGCGGTAGTTACAAGACTATCTCTCAAAAGGCTGGCTTGTATATTACACCTCATGATTTACGCCGCACATTTGGCACAGTGGCTAATAGTTTAAACGTTAACTACCCTGTACTAAAAAGACTATTAAACCATCGTGAAGCAAAGTCTAGCGATGATGTGACATTACAATACATTCAAGTATCACAGCGCCAGCTTCGAGATGCTTTAAATGAAATAGAGGCCTTATACTGCAAACGTATCAACCTGAGTCAGAAGGATGTTATTGAAAAATTACTGTAGATTAAATGGTTGAATAAACTATGCTTTCATAAAATCTCAGGTATAAAAACCAGTAAAACTAATAGTATTATTCTGTTCAGAAGAATACACTTCAAGGTTTTTATTATCTCTAGTTCTATGACTTCAGAATTCCGAAATCCCTGTATGATATAGATCTTAACTATTTCTAATGGTTTTTTAAATTGTTAGGTGGATTGATTATTATCGGGGTTTGATGCTGATGCCAGTTTGAGTGGTGGTGAGCGGCTTGGTTAAGCCATGAAATTTATTGTCATCAAGCTGACGGCTACAAAGCCATACCCCAAGCCCATCATGAATGAATACTTTTAGGCGTGTGCCTGCTTTGTTGTAAAACAGGTAGGCACAGTGAGGGCGAATGCTTTGATGCTCGGTGAGGATGTGGGCCAGTAGTTTGCCACTACCACATCGCATGTCCATGGGCGTGGTGGATAGCCAGATGTGAGTGATGGGTATCATTGCAGTCCTCGTAGTAGGTCAATCAAGCTTTGAGTGTCTATTTGGGCAATGTTGAGGTTTATCGTCCCAGATGCTCGAGCTGTGGTTTGCAGTTTGATGTTCTTTATGACGGAGGCTGAGCCTAGATGCGCACCTTCAGGCTCAAGATGAATTGGAATAAAGTGCGGGTTTGTTGGATCATCTGGTCTGCTTATAGCGCCAGGTAATGTGTCAGCTTGAGCATGTGCCCGCTGATACTGGCGTTTCCAGTTATGTAGAAGGTTTTGGTTAATGCCATGCTCTCGAGCGATACTGGCAATTGATCGACCTGAGTCTGTCGCTTCTTTTACTAAAAGCGCTTTAAACTCAGCGCTGTAAGTTCTGCGTTTGGGTGTGTTAGGGTATTGTGTTGTCATGTTAGTGTCCACGATTATTTGTTCATGGACACTATCTCGCATTTTTTAATAGAAAAAAAGATGGGATGGTCGGATGCTTACTATTTAGACTATACACAAGTGTTACAAAAAAATAGAAATTATAAAAAAACCGTTCAACTCTTGTATCAACAAGAGTTAAGCGGTTTTTTACTATTATAAATATTCTTAGGTAGCAGGCTCAAACTTGGGGTTTGGGGTTTGTTAGGTGAATTGGTTAAACTGGGGGTTTTAAGGTTTAAATTTATTTATAAATTCTGCCACTACATTGGGGCCATTTATATGTACACCTATCTCATGGTATTTATCATCTTGGTTTTCAGATGCATTAGAAGAAAGCCAGTTTAAACTAGTTATAAGTATGTCATTATCATCCCAAGCTAGTACCTTAGCATGGTGCTTCGGCTTGTGAGGTGACTGTCTAAGCTTAATGGGCTCTCTAAGACCATCCAGACTTTTCATAGTCTCGTTTATTTCCTCATGACTTATATGGTCAGATCTTTTCGAATAAAATAGAAATTTCTTAGCGGTGGAGTTCCTTAACGCATCGTAGATAGGTCTTTCAGGCGTACTATTTATAAAATCGCTTGTAATATAAATTATCTTAGTAGCTTCATTACAAGCGACATCAATATAATAGTAGTGTTGGTTTTTGAGAACCAAACTAACAGTAAACTTATCTTCTTGAAGATTTCTAACCTCTTGAGGTGAATTTCTTTTTGTAAAGCATTTATACTGATTTGCATAACTATTAATTTCTTTTTTTGTAGAACTATTTACATAGTTATTACCCATAGATATATTCGCTGCTATCCTTAAATATGACCTTACCAACTTATCATCGTAAATAGCTACAGACGCCTCAAATCTATTAAACCTTGAATACAGAAAATTGCACGAACTGACCATTACACAAGCTCCTCTTTTAGCTGAGTCAGCTATGATAAACTTTGCGTGAGATTCTGTTCTTCTGAATTGATTGTAATCGACGATGCCCATTATACCCTCACGTCTACAACTATCATTAAATTCACTTAAAAGATTTTTCACCTTATTGTCTTCCGCATGAGATTTTTCATAGTCGTCATCATCGCTATCAAGACTAGTTTTTCCCCATAAAATATATACTGCTACCTCTCTTTTTAATGCTTCTCTTATAGCCTCAAAATATTCGGAATATTGTTCATCTTCACTATTTTTTCTCTTGATACACCAAGAGCCGATAAAAGTTGAATGAATAATTAGATAATTTTGAGCAGTATTAATTAACTCTAAAAATTTAATTTCCGTCTCTTGACCTCCATATATAAAATCTACCTGATTACGGTTCAAGGTAATACTAGTTGTAGAAGGTACATTTTTTTCTATCTCTGGCATGACAACTTGGGTGCTCTCACTTTCACTTATGCTAGGTGGACGAGTAGACTCAATTATTTTTATCAGTGAGTTATTTAGATCGCTATACAAACTATCTTTAATTATCTTAGATTTATTTTCAGGTGTGTATATCATTTCTACTAATAAGTACTTTTTATCAGTTAGTTGACCAATATTTAAATCTTCTATCTTAGAAATACTCTCGTTTTGATTGCCTGCAACCTTTTCGATTGTAAACCAATACCTTAGAAAAATAAGTTGAGAGTGGGGTATCTTTATGTATAAAAGTTCAGTAGGATAGACTGACAACCTGATCAGGAAGATCCAGCAAAACCGTGCAAGTGACTTTATAGATATGACCTCAAAAGATCATATATCAAAGGCTTGAACGTTTATTTGCTTTATAAATTAATACAACAAGGAGTCGTTAATGCTACACGCCTATCCCAATACAGAAAACAGCCCCGTCCAATTCCGCGAAAAATATGACAACTTTATCAATGGTGAGTGGGTCGCACCAGCCGATGGAGAATACTTTGACAACACCAGCCCCATTGACGGTAAAGTCATCTGCCAAGTCGCCCGTTCAAAAGAAGCGGATATTGAAAAAGCCTTAGACGCTGCTCATGCTGCCAAAGACGCTTGGGGCAAAACCAGTGTCGCTGAACGTGCCAATCTACTGCTCAAAATTGCAGATAAGATGGAAGCCAATTTAGAAGCCATCGCCATTGCCGAAACGTATGAAAACGGCAAGCCTGTACGTGAAACCCTAGCAGCAGACATTCCATTAGCTGTCGATCACTTTCGCTATTTTGCCAGTGCCATTCGTGCACAAGAAGGCGGCATCAGTCAAATTGATGATGACACGGTTGCTTATCACTTCCATGAGCCACTTGGTGTCGTCGGCCAAATTATCCCATGGAACTTTCCGATCCTCATGGCAGTATGGAAGCTAGCCCCTGCGCTTGCTGCTGGTAACTGTATAGTACTCAAGCCTGCAGAGCAAACGCCTGCCTCTATCCTATTTATGCTAGAGACGATCGGGATTGCTGATATCTTACCAAAAGGTGTCCTCAACGTGGTCAACGGTTTCGGAGTTGAAGCTGGTAAGCCGCTTGCCTCCAATCCACGTATCAATAAAGTTGCCTTTACTGGTGAGACGACTACTGGTCGCCTAATCATGCAGTACGCCAGTGAAAACATCATTCCAGTTACCCTGGAGCTGGGTGGTAAGAGTCCAAATATCTTCTTTGCTGATGTCATGGACGAAGACGATGATTTCTTGGATAAAGCCGTTGAAGGTTTGGTCATGTTTGCCTTAAACCAAGGTGAGGTTTGTACCTGTCCGTCGCGTGCGCTGGTACATGAGAGTATTTATGATGAATTTATCAAACGCTGTGTCGAGCGTGTTGAAGCCATCAAAATGGGCAATCCACTAGACACTGACACCATGATTGGTGCACAAGCCAGCTCAGACCAGTTAGAAAAAATCTTATCTTATCTGGATATCGGTAAAAAAGAAGGCGCAAAAGTCTTGGTTGGCGGCGAGCAAGCCAAACACGATGGCGAGCTTGGCGACGGTTATTATGTGAAACCGACCATCTTTGAAGGCACCAATGATATGCGCGTGTTCCAAGAAGAAATCTTTGGACCAGTACTTGCCGTCACGAAATTTAAAGACGACGAAGAGGCCATGAGCATTGCCAATGATACCTTATATGGTCTTGGTGCTGGAGTCTGGACACGCAGTGTACACAAAGCCTATCGCTTCGGACGTGGCATCCAAGCAGGTCGCGTGTGGACCAACTGCTACCACATCTATCCTTCGCATTCTGCATTTGGTGGCTACAAGCAATCGGGTATCGGCCGCGAAAACCATCTAATGATGCTTGATCATTATCAGCAAACCAAAAACATGCTGGTATCGTATAGTCCAAAAGCGATGGGGTTCTTTTAAACACTATTTGCTAAAGCACCTTACAAGGAAGCGTAAGGTGCAAACTCGATGCTTACTAAGCATCTACATGTAAAATAATTGGCAGTTTAAAAGACTAAGTCGAGCATTAGTGACTGCTAGTAATAAGGAGAAAGTAACATGGCTAATAAAATGAAAGCTGCGGTTCTGCATGAGTTCAACCAACCTCTGCAGATTGAAGAAGTTGATATCCCTACCCCAGGTCCTGGTCAAATTGTAGTAAAAATGCAGGCATCAGGTGTCTGTCATACCGACCTGCACGCTGTCGAAGGCGATTGGCCAGTCAAACCAAGCCCCCCGTTTATCCCTGGTCATGAAGGTGTCGGCCTGATCACTGCTGTGGGTGAAGGTGTTAAGCATGTTAAAGAAGGCGACCGTGTCGGTGTGCCTTGGCTCTACTCTGCCTGTGGTCACTGTACGCACTGTCTAGGTGGCTGGGAAACCCTGTGCCTAAGTCAAGAGAACTCTGGTTATTCAGTGAATGGTAGCTTTGCAGAATACGTATTGGCAGATGCTGACTATGTTGGCATTATTCCTGAGAGCGTTGACTCTGTTGAGATTGCACCAGTTCTATGTGCGGGTGTGACGGTATATAAAGGTCTGAAAATGACAGACACCAAACCAGGTGATTGGGTCGTCATTTCAGGTATCGGTGGACTTGGTCACATGGCGGTACAGTACGCCATTGCCATGGGACTGAACGTTGCTGCCGTCGATATTGACGATGAAAAGCTCGATTTTGCCAAAAAACTGGGGGCAAAAGTCACCGTCAATGCCAAAAACACCGATCCTGGTGAGTATCTGCAAGAAGAGATCGGCGGTGCTCATGGTGTGCTAGTGACAGCCGTCTCCTCTAAGGCCTTTGATCAAGCGCTGACCGTGCTGCGCCGCGGTGGTACTTTGGTCTGTAATGGTCTACCAACAGGCGACTTCCCTGTTTCTATCTTTGATACGGTACTAAATGGTATTACCATTCGTGGCTCAATCGTTGGTACACGTCTAGACCTACAAGAGTCGCTAGATATGGCAGCGGAAGGTAAAGTAAAAGCGACCGTTGCCGCTGAGCCGCTTGAGAATATCAATGATATTCTTGATCGTATGCGTGATGGCAAGATTGAGGGACGTATCGTGATTGACTACGCTATGTAGACATTGCAACTGTCTCAGTGATTGGTACGTTTAGTCACAAAACATCACTTAATCACTAACGCTAGGTCGTATCGTTTTCAGCCACATGCTATGAATGATGTGAGTGAAGATGATACGACCTTTTATATTTTACCGATTAGTTTGGGTAAAATATAAAAATAAGGAGCACGTTATGAAACTTGAAGCGACAGAAGCCTGCGTTGCGTTAATTGAGCTATTAAAGTCCAAACACGGTGACCTGATGTTCCATCAATCTGGCGGCTGCTGCGATGGCAGCTCACCGATGTGTTATCCGCTGGGTGAGTTCAAAGTTGGTGGTCAAGACGTACTCGTCGGTGAGCTTGCTGGTTGTCCATTTTATATGGGTAAAGCCCAGTATAAACTCTGGCAACATACTGATTTAACTATCGATGTAGTCGATGGTCGTGGTGCGAGTTTTTCACTGGAAATACCTGAAGGCAAACGCTTTATTGTGCGCTCTGAAATATGAGCTATGCTGAAGAAACCGTACAACTAAACTTGGTAAACTAAGCACAATTATAGGAGTTTACCATGACCAAGAAATTAAGAACCTACAGTAACGAATTTAAAGCTGAAGCTGTCAAGAAGATAGCAGATAATAATGGCAATATCTCAGCTACTGCAAAGCAGTTAGGTATTGCTATGCAAACGCTATCAAACTGGCATAACAAAGCCAATCAAGGCAAGCTTGTTGGCACAGAGCAATATGATCCTGACCTTATGAGTGCTCTTCAAGAAATAAAGCAGCTCAAGCGTCAGCTCAAAGTGGCTGAAGAGGAGCGCGAGATTCTAAAAAAGGCGACCGCGTACTTCGCGAAAAACAGCCCGTAAAGTACGCTTTTATCAAAGACAATCGTCAGATATTTAGCACCACTACTATGTGCCGTGTATTAAGCGTTAAGCCCTCAAGCTACTACGATTGGCTAAGTCGTGACATCAGCGAACAGCAGGTACACCGCAATCAGTGCGAGCTACTAGTTAAAGCCGCTCACAGTGAAATGAAAGAACGTTATGGCGTAGATCGATTGCATGCTCATCTAAGCAAACAAGGCCACAACATTAGCCTGTATATGGTAAGAAGCATCAAAGAGGAACACGGCATCAAATGCCGTCGTCATAAGCGCTTTAAAGTCACTACTGACTCAAACCACAACAAGCTGGTCTATGACAATGTTTTAGATCAGAGGTTTGACGCTAAGCGTCCTAACGAAGCATGGGTCAGCGACATTACCTATATCTGGACTGCTGAGGGCTGGTTATATTTAGCTGGAGTGAAAGATTTATACACCAAAGAGCTTGTCGGCTACGCTATCAATAAGCGCATGACCGCTGATTTAGTATGCCGTGCACTCAATATGGCAATCAAGAACAAACGACCTACTCAAGGACTGATTGTTCATTCAGATAGAGGTAGCCAATATTGTAGCCATGCGTACCATAAGATTATCGAGCAGCATAAGTTTACAGGCTCAATGAGCGGCAAAGGTAATTGCTATGACAACGCACCTATAGAAAGCTTCTGGGGCGTCTTGAAGAATGAACTAGTATATCATCAAGATTATAAAACGAGGTTTGCAGCCACTAGCGATATCATTGGGTATATTGAGCTGTATTATAATCAGACTAGGATTCAAAAGGGCTTGGGCTATCGAGCGCCAAGACAGGTGTGGTTTGACTACTATCGTCAGGCTGCGTAATTAAAATCTCCCAAGTTTGGTTCTACGGATTTGACAGCATGGGTCAGTGAGCAACCCATCAGTAGTTTAAGAATTTTCTCTTGAATAGTATTTGTATCCTGATATTCATCTACCATTAAATATCGTAATTTTTGATGCAACTCATCTAGAATCTGAGGATTGTCAGTCAACAACTTAAAAGTTTCATATTGTATTGTAGAGAAATCTAAAGCATTAGCTTCTTCGAGCATCAGATGATATTTTTCTAAGCAATGACCTAATACAATAATTTCCTCATCATCTGCTGATTGAAGCTTTTGATCAGACAGACCTTCTTCAGTAACTTTGTTGATCAACGAAAGTAGCTGACTTGCTTTATTCCAATTGGATTGATTTTCTTTAATTAAAGCATTAAACCCTTCAATCTCTGCAAAAGATTTTAAATTTTTATATAACATGAACTGCTGATCGAACTGATCATATAGAGTAAAGTTGCGCTTAAGCCTTGTATAATGCTGATACTCTTCGAGTAAACGCAAGCATATTGAATGAAAAGTACCTAAATACATTTCATTTAAGTTGACAGCTATATCTAGCTCAATCAGCCTATTTGAAATCCTAGTTCGAAGTTCTCTAGCAGCTTTTTCAGTAAACGTAACTATTAAAATTGAATCCACTTGAACGTTATAATTCTGGATTAGATTAACTACCCTCTCTACTAAGGTAAAAGTCTTACCCGAACCTGGCCCGGCAATAATTAGAACTGGTCCGTTAACTGTCTCTATAGCTGTTTTCTGGAATTCATTAGCAAGGCTCATATCAAATCTACTTTAATTTTTAGATTTTATAAGTTATCTATAACTTTTATAAAGTTAAGCTTTTTGTCTTGTGTGCATTTTGGCTTTGTGATATTTGTAGTTTCTCTAATTAACTTATTAATTAAATGTAAGCATCCGACCAACCCCCTATTGCGGTGGCACCCAGCGATGAGGTAACAACTCATCCAGACCCTCTTGAGTAGGCAGGCGTCTTAGCACGTCTGTCAAATAAGCAGACACATCCAAACCATTTAAGCGAGCTGACTGAATGATTGACATAATATTCGCAGCCCGCTGCCCACTTCGCAGCGAACCGGCAAACAACCAGTTTTTACGCCCAAGTGCCCACGGACGCATCTGATTCTCCGCCCAATTATTATCAATCGGCAGCCTGCCATCATCTAGATACTGAGTCAGCGCCTGCCAACGTTTCAGGCAATAATCCATCGCCTTACTAATACTGGCATTTTTAGTGGTTAACTGCCTTTTTTCTTGTAACCATTGGTGCAGCTTATCGGCAATCGGTTTGGCTTTTTCTTGCCTGATTTGCCGAACTATTTGGGGATCTCTTGGCATTGGGGGTGTATTTTTTTCAAATCGCTCGTCAATCTCACGTTCAACAGCATACAACTGCCTAAATAACGTTAATGCCTCAATGCTCACGATACTTTGGCCAGTGATATGCAGTTCATGAAACTTACGCCGTGCATGGGCCAGACAACCGATTTCTGTCACACCTTGATGAAATAAGAACTTATACCCGCTGTAATCATCGCAAACCAGCTTACCGCGCCACTTATCTAAAAAGGCTTTAGGATGCTCATTACGACGGCTTTCAGCAAAGTCATAGACCACCGCTTTTAAGGAGCTGTGCTGTGGCGTAAGATACGCCCAGACATAGCCTTTTTTTAATGATTTACCACCTACCTTTACATGGTTCTTCATGATAGATACCGGGGTTTCATCGGCATGTAAGATAGGCTCAGACAGTAATAGTTCATGCAAGCGACTGACTAAAGGCTCAAGGGCAACGCCGCAGCGTCCTACCCAGTCTGCCATAGTAGCATCGGGGATATTTACCCCACTTCGCTGATAGATAATATTCTGCCGATATAACGGCTGATGGTCTGCATATTTGCTAATAAGGATGTGTGCAAGCAGCTCTGGGGTGGCGATGCTTTTGTTAATAATCTGCTTGGGGGTAGCCGCTTGATGAATGATGTCACACTCACGGCATACCCATTTAGGGTAGATGTGACGCTCAATATAAAACTGCTTAGGGATAATGCCAAGTTTGTCTTGTTTATCCTCCCCAATTCGCTTCATTTGACAGCCGCAGTCACAGACGGTGGTAAGTGGTTCATGAACCCAGGTTTTCACCTCAAGGTTGTCAGGAATCACTGTGTATTTGGCACGCTTTGTTTTTCTAGGCTGATCAGTGGCTGAAGCTGGCAGCTCATCTGTGTTCTCTTTGCCGGCTTTAAGCTCACCCTCATTAATGAGGGTTTCTGCCTCAGTACGATCAATCGCAGGCAGCTTGGCAAGCTCATCTTGGCTTAAGCCGCTAAGGTAGTCATCTCGGATTTGTTCAAGCTGCGCTAAGTCCTCTTGCGCGGCCTCATAGTTTAAGTGGGTTTGTCTGGCAGTGATGCCTTCGCTTTTTTGTCCATAGAGCCGGTGAATAAGCTGCTTTTGTTTTTCGATGAGTTCAAGCACTTGTTCATATAGCTTGTGGTTTTCCTCAACCACTTGGTTAAAAAGCTGCTGTAGTTGATCGTGACTTGTGTTCGTTTGAACAAGCTGTTGCTGCAGGTGCTCATTACGCTGTTCAAGCAGGTGGATTTTCACCAGAAGCTCGGCGTAAATGGGGTCTTTTGATAAGTCGGATAAGTTAGCAACAGTCATGGCGATATGTTGCCAGAGTTTTATTTGCCTGTCATCTGCTATTTATAGGATGGGGGTTAATTTATCTTTGCCCATGTTACGCCAAGGCAGTCCACTGATTAAGGCGTTAAATTGTTCACGGTTGATGCTGATACCAGTCTGAGTGGTGGTGAGCGGCTTGGTTAAGCCATGAAATTTATTGTCATCGAGCTGACGGCTACAAAGCCATACGCCAAGCCCATCATGAATGAATACTTTTAGGCGTGTGCCTGCTTTGTTGTAAAACAGGTAGGCACAGTGAGGGCGAATGCTTTGGTGCTCGGTGAGGATGTAGGCCATTAGTTTGCCACTACCACATCGCATGTCCATAGGCGTGGTGGATAGCCAGATGTGAGTGATGGGTATCATTGCAGCCCTCGTAGTAGGTCAATCAAGCTTTGAGTGTCTATTTGGCTAATGTTGAGGTTTATCGTCCCAGATGCTCGAGCTGTGATTTGCAGTTTGATGTTCTTTATGACGGATGCTGAGCGTAGATGCGCACCTTCAGGCTCAAGATGGATTGGGATAAAGTGCGGGTTTGGATCATGAGACCTGTTTATAGCACCAGGTAATGTGTCAGCTTGAGCATGTGCCCGCTGATACTGGCGTTTCCAGTTATGTAGAAGGTTTTGGTTAATGCCATGCTCTCGGGCAATGCTGGCAATTGATCGACCTGAGTCTGTCGCTTCTTTTACTAAAAGCGCTTTAAACTCAGCGCTGTAAGTTCTTCGTTTGGGTTTATTAGGGGGTTGTGTTGTCATGTTAGTGTCCACGATTATTTGTTCGTGGACACTATCTCGCATTTTTTAATAGAAAAAAAGATGGGATGGTCGGATGCTTACAATTAAATGGAGTTTTCAGTCATTTTAAATATTATTAAATAGTATAAGCAGACCGTCTGAAATAATGCAAATAGAATAAAATCATAAGGATACTATTTATTCATTAAATTGAAATTTAGAGGGAGAATAAAGTAGGTAATCCTTAGAATGATAATCTAAAAGAGTATTTAGCAGAAAATGAATAACTCAAGGTCATACAGACATAATGTCAGTATGGCCAAAGGATAGCTGAAGTCTAACAAGGTTAACTGTGTCGTAATTTCTAGATCGCGTCCCATCTGCTGTGTTAAGAATGGGGTATTTACAACTATACCTCTCATAAAACCGTCAAGCACTTTAAAACTAGTGCTCTGACCTAAAATGGCTCTATAATTTTTTATCGTAATAAGGTGGAAAGTTAGGATAGAATAGAGGTGCCAATAACAGTTAGATTAAAGGAAGCCTTATGTCAGCAACCAAGGAAGAGATAGCTGAGTTCATGAAGTCTGAGTTCCCTCAAGCAAAGTACAGGATTGAGGCAGTAAATAGCAGTGGGTCAATTTTATCCCATGATATTGGTTTAGATGATTTGAGACCTGGAGGTACTATATCGGGGCCTGTAATGATGGGAATTGCTGATGTGGCTCTTTATGTAGCTATCTTAGGTAGAATTGGCATAGTACCGTTAGCAGTCACCACAAGTTTAACTATCAACTTTTTACGTAAGCCCACTGCAAAATCACGTATTATTGCTGAGTGCAAACTGCTAAAAGTGGGAAGGAGTCTAGTCGTAGGCGAGGTTTCTTTATACTCAGATGGATCTGACGAATTAGTTGCCCATGTTGTGGGAACCTACTCAGTACCACCAACCAAGAACAAGTCTGAAAATCTGCAAAAGATATCAACTTAAGGCCCTTTGCTCAAATCCTAGTGAAATAGATCAGGCGTTCTCACTGATTTTGCTCCCTAGCGAGGACTTGAATCTTTGGCTGTGAGCTAATGGTATTAAGGTTTCAACTTGCTGAGATAGCCACAGTGTACTTCATGATGTACTTACCATAGATATTCTATCTATGATCGGTGCGCTAGTGAGGACTTGAAGAGACCATCCCAGATTCTGTGTAACTGACGTTTAGATTAAATACTTACACAAAATTTAGGAAGGTCTCCCAGATTCTTATCAAAGACTTCATCATCTATTATTCGCCAAACGGCAACTTGCTGATGGTCTTTGGTGGTGACTAGATTTAAAGTTTGTTCAATCATTGCTTGAGGTCTCATATCCTTATGATGTTTATTTGCTTCAAACCCAGTTACTTTACACTTAGCGGTTTAATTAAGCTACTTACTTGAGCTATTTGCTTCAGTTATTAGGCTTGGCTACTTACTCAACTTCAATATTCTAAAGGCGCCCTGAATAACTAAAGCAAATACGATGCTACCAATAATCAAATCAGGCGTACTAGAGTGTAACCAATTAACCAAAATCCCTGCAACAATTACCCCTAAATTGATAATCACATCGTTTGAAGTGAAAATCATACTGGCTTGCATATGGGCTTCTTCTTCTTTGCTTTTCGATTTTTGTAGTAAATAGAGGCAAATCAAGTTTGCAATTAGCGCAAGAATCGATATGACTATCATGGTAGAAAAGTCAGGTAACTGCTCATT
This sequence comes from Psychrobacter sanguinis, assembly GCF_020736705.1. Lineage (NCBI taxonomy): Bacteria > Pseudomonadati > Pseudomonadota > Gammaproteobacteria > Moraxellales > Moraxellaceae > Psychrobacter > Psychrobacter sanguinis. The sequence continues at coordinate 1,701,409 of NZ_CP085990.1, read as the reverse complement.
GCCAAAGAAACGTCTTAGTACTTCTAAAAAACCAAGAATCGCTAGCGTAATTTGAAAATATCCGGCAATTCTAGCAATCCGTTTTTTCTTAATGACCGTTCCACCGACCGCAAATAAGCTAATTCCGTACACGAAGCTATCTGCTAACATATCTAAGCTGTCGGCGACCAACCCCATCGAACGAGAAATCAGTCCCGTGCTCATTTCAATAATAAAGAAAGCAAAGTTAATGACCAGCACTATCCATAGTAGCTTTCTTTGCTCAGCATCTTTTTTGTGACTAGAGTCAGCATCAATTTTAAAATTATTGTTGGGATCAGAGGGGTCAATGGTTTCGGTCGAGAGTAGGGTGTCTCCTAATTTTAGGTCATGAATAGCAGTCTCTATCCCTTCTATATTGTCATGATGAAACACAGTTAATTGACGGTTAGGAATGTCGAACTCAAGATGTTCAATATTCGAGTGGCCCTCTAATTTCATTCGGATTAGGTTTTCCTCCGAAGGGCAGTCCATCTTCGATATTTTAAAAGTTGTTTTATTCATAGCTACATTTATATCCGGGTGGTGGTTCAAAAAGTAGAAAAAAAACAGGCTGAGAAATTGATAAATAGTGAAATGCAAATGACACTATACATCAAATACCCAGCCTGTCTAAGTGACAATATAAAGAAAAATGGTTTCAAAAGCCATGCCCATACCCAGTACTGACAAAATCAATAAGGCCTGTTTCATAAATCTAATACCTACGGTTAATTCAAAATGGTCTGTTGTCCATAACAGAGCAGTCAATTAAATCTCAACAACTCAAGAATATACACATTGTGGTGACTAATAATTATGCTGCAAACCCTTATTCCATAGGCGGCCGGCATTATCAACGATTTCGCTAAAACCTTATAAATTTATTGGAAGTCAAACTGTTAGCCAAAACACAAATCGGACTTTAGCATAGGCTGTAAAGCACGTCATCACTAATAAAAATCTGATAAAAGCTCTTTTTAAGCTTATAAAATGATAAAAAATACCTATTTTATAATGTAATTTCGTGTAACATTTATAGAATATAGCTGACCAACCTGACAACAATATCTCCTGTTTGATAAGCAGAAAAAAACGTTTGTAGAAATGACGTGGAATTTATCTACATTTAAACGATTAGTTTAACGCAGTTAAGTTTTGCTCAAACTCTGCGCGCCCGATTTCACCCACTTGTTGATTGACCAATTGACCGTCTTGATAATACAGCAATGCTGGCGGACCAAACAATTTATAACGCGCTAAGATTGCTTTTGAATCAGCCGTAGTCTCCGTGATATCAAGTCTGACCAATTGCCAATCTTGCATTTGCGCAGGACGATTATGAAATAAGTTTTTATCCATAATCCGGCATTCAATACACCATTCGGCGGTGATATCGACCAGCACTTTAGGATTGGCGGCGACAATGGCATCTAACTCAGCAAGCGTAGTAACAGTTTTATCGGTTGCATTACTCATGGCTGGTTGACCAGCAGTCGTCTGCATCACCGGCGCAGCGCTCAATGACGCGAGCGGATGCAAGCTGTCGTCATTGCCCAATGCGGCGCCGACGATTAAACACGTCGCCCAAATACCAGCGATTAAGCCTAGCGCTTGGGTCAGCATCCGACCTTTGCCTAGCCAGCTCCACGCCCACATCGCCACGACCATAAACCACAGCGCCCACACTATCAGCATCACAGGCGAGATAAAGACGCGTTCAATTAATAACAATGCCACGGCAAAAAGCAACAAAGCAAAGCCCTGCTTGACCCAATTCATCCACTCGCCTGCTTTTGGCATGATTTTACCTTGGGTCGCGCCAATTAAGATAAGCGGCGCCGATAAACCAAAACCGAGCATAAATAAAGCGGCAAAGCCAAGGAGCGGACTTCCAATCGTTGATACGGCAAGCAGCGCCCCAAATAAGGGCGCCGAAACACAAGGCGATACCACGAGCGCCGATAAGAATCCCGCAATTAAACTGCCACCCGTACTACCAAGTTTGCTATCGCCTGCTTGGCTTAGACCTTGCATTTTGCTACTGATAAATCTCGGCAGACGAATGCTAAATACGCCCAACATATAAAGTGCTAATAAGACAAAAACGATGGCAAAGGCAATTAGTATAATCGGATTTTGTAGCCAACCGATAATGCCTAACGACTCACCAAACACCGCAATGACCGCGCCTAAAATACCATAAGCGATGGCAACACCAATAGCGTAGCTGGTCGTTAAAATAACACCGCGTTTTACCGTTGGATTGTCTTCACGCGCGACGATATTGGCAACAATCGGTAGCATCGGTAACACGCATGGCGTCAATGCCAAGACCAACCCTGCCAAGAACAATAACACCAATGCCAACCACGGATGCGAAGCTAAGCCAAAAGGGTCACTATTAATGGCGTTATCAACGACAACGGTATTGTTTGTTGCAGCAGCATTATTTATGACAGCGTCATTGTTCGCTGCTTCACTTGTGACATTATCGCCTACCACTTCTTCATCGGCTCCAGAGATGGTATTGATTGCACCAAGCTCTGCATCTAACGCTTCGTCATCTAACAATTCATAATCAATCACCTCGTCATCTGGCGTAGTTTGCTCTGTAGCAAGACTATTGGTAACTGTCCCATCTGTAGAGGCTTGCGCAGTTTCTACATTGCTGTTATTGCTCGCAGAAACTGTAGCAGTACTACTTGAACTATTGGCTGCCGATTGTGAAGCAGCAGCGATATTGACTGTGGTTTTTATTTTCTCCGGTGGATAGCATAGACCTGCTTTGGCACAGCCTTGCCAACCTATTGTCACGGCGGCATTATTTATCGCCTTGCCATTACTACTACTCAAAATGGTAGTAGCAACCATATTGGCTTGGTCAAATACCAATACTTGCCCAAAGGTTGGGTCATCAATGGAGACTGGCTTTTGGCTAAAGGTAAAAGGTGCAGCGCTCACGCCAGCAGGCAACGTTAGCTTAATTTGGTCTTTATAAACATAGTGCTCAGGCGTAATGTCAAAGTTAATGGCTAAGCGCGTGCCATTATTGACAGGTTTACTACTGCTACTGACCTGAAACGCTTCATCAACAGGCAAAAATTTCGGTTGGGTCGCGCTTTTATCACTGCTAAATAAATCGCCCAATCCTGCCGCTTGCGATGCCACTGGCACGGCCGTCAGCCCAGTCGCTGCTAGCCCTGTCAATAATGAACCCGCGCTGAAAGCGAACGCCAACAGATAAGATTTTTTTGACGGTTTATTTTGCGTTAATGACGGAGACTTTTCTGCGCTCTTAAGGGACATGAAGGGCTACCTATTATTTCCAATATTCGAATTGACCAATTCACTGTCTGTATGGACTTGTCTATTTACAACCCCAGTTCGGGATAAGCCACATTGTAACTCATTGATACTATTTACAATGTGGCTACCTGTCCCTGCTGAGGCATGTTTTTGATGGTGGGTTTATAGGGAAACCAGCGATAAGCAATCAAACCTGACAGCAAGTTTGTAATAAAACCCGTGACACTACGATGGCGTGAATGCTCAATCTGACACAAGTTTTTCAGCTCCCCAAACACCGTCTCAACCAAAGAGCGATGATTGAGTAGCGCCTCATCTATCGGCTTGAGTACTTGCGGTTTCATATTACGCCGAAGTTTAGTGATCAGCGTGGTATCACTATGTTTTGTGAGCCACTCGTTTAGGGCTTTACTGATATAGCCTCTATCCCCAAACACCTTGCCAAACACAGGTGTTGCCATATCCTTAACAGGCACTCTGTCATCCGTATTACCCGCAGTGACTTTAACAGATACAAGCTCGCCCTTATGATTGATAATGGCGTGCAGCTTAAAGCCATAGAACCAGCCCATGCGGCTTTTGCCTCGGGTTGCAAGTCCTTCAAAGACTTTATGACGGTAGATACGTTTGTTATGACAAACTGCTATCTTGGTTGAATCAATATAGCTGATACCTGTACAGTCGCCCATCATGCTTTGCAAGTAGCTGCACAGTGGTATGATACTGCGCGGCACAAGCTCTATAAATCGCGAGTAGCTCGGCAGATTTGGAAACGCCCGTTTCATCATGCCAAGCATGTGATGGTAGTAAAACGCCTTAAACTGTCGATAACGTAATTGATGAAACAGTATCAAGATGGTCATAATCTCTGATACACTTATCTTGCATGCTCTTAACCTTTGGTGTCCCGTTGCGATTAAATGAGCGTCAAACTCAGGTTTGAATTGCTGATAAAAGTCGTCAATATGGCAGTATAGTTCGGTTAGGTTGTCCATGTAAGAAGTCCTTTTTGCTTAAGTGGTCTTGGTAAACTTACTTTAGCAACTTCGGACTTCTTTTTTTATCTTTTTTTTGAGCCCTTATCCCGAACTGGGGTTATATTATATACAACATACTACAATATACTATTAAGGGATACAAAATCATGGTGAGCTATGCTGAAGAAACCGTAGAGATAAACTTGGTAAACTAAGCGTATTGACAGGAGTTTACCATGACCAAGAAAGTAAGAACCTACAGTGACGAATTTAAAGCTGAAGCCGTCAAGAAGATAGCGGATAACAACGGCAATATTTCAGCGACCGCAAAGCAACTTGGCATCGCCATGCAAACGCTATCCAACTGGCAGAACAAAGCTAATCAAGGCAAGCTTGTAGGAACAAAGCAGTATGACCCTGAACTTATGAGTGCGCTTGAAGAGGTAAAACGCCTAAAGCGACAGCTTAAAGTTGCCGAAGAGGAACGCGAAATACTAAATGAGGAGGGATAAAGCGAAGCACTGCTTCGCCCCGACGCAAGGGGAGAGCTATGCTCGAGTTGGCGACGGCGTACTTCGCGAGAAACAGTTAGTCAGGTACGCCTTTATCAAAGACAACCAGTTCCTCTTTCGCATCACCACTATGTGCCGAGTGTTAAGGGTTAAGCCATCAAGCTATTACGACTGGCTAAGTCGTGATCTCAGCGACCAACAGATACATCGCAACCAGTCTGAATTACTGGTTAAAGCGGCTCACAATGAAACGAAAGAACGTTATGGCGCAGATCGACTGCATGCTCATCTAAGCGAGCAAGGCCATAACATTAGCCTGTATATGGTAAGAAGCATCAAAGAGCAACACGGCATTAAATGTCGTAGTCATAAGCGCTTTAAAGTCACCACCGACTCCAATCACAACAAGCTGGTCTATCCAAACGTACTGGATCAGAAGTTTGATGCTAAGCGCCCTAACGAGTCGTGGGTCAGCGACATCACCTATATCTGGACGAATGAGGGTTGGCTGTACTTAGCAGGGGTCAAAGACTTATACACCAAAGAGCTTGTCGGTTACGCTATTAACAAGCGTATGACCGCAGATTTAGTTTGCAAAGCACTAAATATGGCCATCAAGAATAAACGTCCAAGCAAAGGGCTAATCGTTCATTCAGACAGAGGCAGTCAGTATTGCAGTCACGCCTACCACAAGACCATTAAGCAGCATCAATTTATAGGCTCAATGAGCGGCAAAGGCAACTGTTTCGATAACGCTCCGATAGAAAGCTTCTGGGGCACATTAAAGAATGAGCTGGTATATCATCAAGACTATAAAACAAGGTTCACAGCCATCAATGATATTATCAGTTATATCGAGCTGTACTACAATCAGACGAGGATTCAAAAGGGTTTGGGCTATCAATCGCCAAGACAGGTGTGGTTTGATTATTATCGTCAAGCTGCGTAATTAAAATCTCCCAAGTTTATGTATACGGATTTGACGGCAGGGGTCAATAGTTTAAAACTTTTATATTTACGTGCGTTAGGACGTTACCTAGAAAAAATAAAAAACTTACACTGATTAAATTATTATGATTAAGTTTACTATTACCCTCGTCTTCTAAGTGTGGTTAGACCTTTGCCAAAATAGCTTAGTAGTAATAACAAGGTTATTATTATCAAGATAGGATAATTTCCCATAAGCATAAAGGGCGTGTTACCAACCCGTGCCTGTATCTCACCACGTAGTACAGTACGCTCAAACTGCGGTGCGCGTTTTACAATACGACCTTTATGGTTAATGATAGCGGTAACACCAGTATTGGTCGCTCGAATAAACCAGCGCCCGTTCTCAAGCGCGCGCATTTGTACCATTTGCAAATGTTGCAATGGTCCTGCTGAAGTGCCAAACCAGGCATCGTTAGAGACGGTCAACAAAAATTCAGTATCGATGGCATTTTTACGCGTGGTATCTGGATAAGCTACCTCATAACAGATAGCCGTCCCTATATTGTGTCCACGCACCTTTAGAGGTGACTGCTGATCACTACCACGACTATAGCTCTTAATATCCTGACTACCGGCCAAACTTGGGAAAATATCGAGCACGCCTTCAAATGGAATATACTCTCCAAAAGGCACTAGACGCTGCTTCTTGTATAGGCCTTCCGCTTCTACACCTCGAGCAATCACGCTATTGTAAAATGGGGGATACTTATCCGTACTGGCATTGAATGCCGCTTTATCCTTATAAGGGATACCAGTTATCCATGTCGTATTGGTCACATTAGCCATTTCTATCATTTCACTAATAAAGCCCGCAGCCTCATCCTGAAACATAGGAATAGATGATTCAGGCCACACCACAACATCACGTCCCCACTCAGTGCGTGTTAACTTCGCATAAATCTTTAGCGTTTCTACTTGATACTTAGTCAGCCACTTTATATCTTGTGAAATATTACCTTGAATCAATGACACTGACAGATCAGGTGTGCCCTTAGGTTTTGTCCATTGCGGATTGACCAGCCATAATGATGTGCTAATGGCTAATAACAGTACAGAAACGATGGCATAACTACTGCGCCGAAGCAGTAGCTCTACTAAACTTGCAGCCAATAGTATGGCAACAAAAGAGACGGAAAAAACACCAGCAACGGGTGCTAAGGACGATAACCAATACTCTTCAGTAAATGCATAACCAACAAACAGCCACGGAAAGCCTGTGAATAACCAAGTTTTTAACCATTCTTGTAGCACCCAAAGAGCAGCAAATGAAAAGGGTTGTTTGCCTACCATACGGTTAAAGACTAGTGCTAACAATCCATGAAATAGTCCCATACCGAGACCCATCAATGCAATCATAATCAATGCGAGCCACGTTGGTGTATCGCTATAATCATGGATAGCAGTATAGAGCCAAAAGCCGCCGACGCACCATAGCCCCATACCGTAAGCTTCACCGATAATAAAAGCGCGACGACCACTCATACTTGTCACCAACAGCGCATATAAAATCGCTGGTGATACTATTGCTAGCGGCCAAAACCCATAAGGCGCTAGCGAAAATAAAAAAATAGCTCCTGCAAGCCATGCTGCTACTAGCGTAAGCGATAGCGGTAATTGATTTAAGTGAGTACTCAAACGCTTTTGTAGATTAATAGTAGACAGGCGCATCGCAAATTATCCAAAATTATGAGCCTTGAATTTTTAATCAAAATCCAAAACTTAGATAGAGCCGTTAATACTACAGGCAGTATTTTAAAATAAAAACTGCTTATGATACCAGCCTGCACTGCTCAATGGATGAATTTACGTACTCCGTTTAATGGGTTATTATGCTACATTACCAAACGATATGAAGTGTTACTTGATCTTCTATAGCTCACAATATCTACAGTACATGAGAAAGCACTATGCCCCCCTTAAAAATAAAATCCAGTCTTATATGCAATCGTTATCTGTCTAAGGGGTTGCGTAGTACGTTATTATTACTGGCTGCCTCATCACTATTTGCTTGTAGCCAACCGAGTAGTGGCGTATCTGATGCAAGCACAACATCGGCATCAACTGAAGATGTTTTGGCTGTTCCAAAGACAGCTGAACCAAACGTTATAAATAATTCTATGATGACATCAGTAAGTAAACCAGACTTACTAAAAAACGTATCAGCCACTGTCTATAAAGATGCCAATTGCGGCTGCTGTAAAGAATGGATAAGTCATGCAGAAGATAATGGTCTAAGTGCAACCGCGCAAGATGTTGCGGACTTAGCCGTATTTAAAGAGCGCTACAGCGTTCCAAATGAAATGCGTTCTTGCCATACTGTAGTCACTACGGATGGTTACGTCTTTGAAGGTCATGTACCCGCTAAATATATGGCGCAGTTTTTAGAAAATCCGCCAGTACAAGCTATGGGTCTTGCCGTACCTGGCATGCCTATTGGTAGCCCAGGTATGGAGTATCAAAATAAATTCATGCCCTATCAGGTTATGCAGCTCAATAAAGACGGGACAACCCAAGTTTATGCTGATATTGAATCGGTAGAGCAGCAATTATAGTGTGTTAGCAGTTAAGAATACTTTGATTATAGTGTTAGCGTTAAAAGTAGGGGCTGTCCTAAATAATTTTACTTATCTAGGACAGCCCCTTTCATAATACCAGAGCGGTAAGTGGAGCCGTTTATGAAAGTGGCGCGATTAATAATCGTATACCAAAAACATATACGTTTAACATTGTTCATTGTATAAACATAGATAAAGGAAACAACTATGACTGAATCTACCGACAGATTAGATAGTACTAAATTGAATAGCGTTGAATCGGCTAGTACTAATATTGCTGACAAGAAGGTACCTATAGCTGTGAGTAGTACTCATCAATCGATTGACTCTAAAACCATAAATCATACGCCTAAAGCTATGTACGTGACTTCAGGCAACTTAATAACACCTAAAGATAAGTTGGACAAAATGCCAAAAATGGTTGCCAATGGCAGTCGCGCTTTTATCTGGTATTTGTTGGCGATAATGGTATTAATACTTGATCAATGGACTAAGTGGTTGGCCCAAACCACATTAGCGTTCAATGACCCCGTACCGGTCATTGAACCATTTCTCAACTGGACACTCGCTTATAACTATGGGGCAGCATTTAGCTTTTTAGCCAACGCTGGCGGTTGGCAGAAATGGTTTTTCTCAGGCTTAGCTTTTGTAATGGCTATCTTTTTAACGGTTTATTTAATCAAAGCGCCACGTGCAGCCAAGCTATTATCTATGGGGTTGGCCTTAATGCTTGGTGGTGCGATTGGCAACTTAATCGATCGTTTAAGAATTGGTAAAGTGGTTGACTTTATCCATGTGCATTATGCTGATGTCTGGAATTATCCTATTTTCAATGTTGCAGATATAGGTGTCTGTGTCGGTGTCGCATTGATTATAATTGACATGATATTTTTAGAAAGTAAGCGTAATAAATAAGCACATTGATGCCGATTATCACAAACAAAATGAACTAGCGTCGTATTCACTCTATACGGAAAAATACTTTTTATACTTGAGTATGTTTATAAAATGTGAACTGGAAGGTAATGTATGACTGGTATAGGTACTCACTCATTTTAGGTCTTAAAACTCAATACTTAAAAGCTCTGCGTAGAGCCATTATTATAGAGACATTGAATAATCCATAAATTCTTTATTGATAATAACAAAAGGAAAATACAGTGTCACAGACTCAGCCAACTATTGAAAAAATTCACAGCCTTAGAAAAAAACAAGAGACAGCGTTAAAAAGTCTTACATAGGCTATCTAGAAGGCACCTCTTTCTTATTATTGCTCTTCATCGCCATGCCACTAAAATATATGATGGACATTCCAGAAGGTGTGAAATACATCGGTATGGCACACGGTATGTTGTTTATTACCTATATCATAATACTTATAGGCTCAGCTATCAAAATGAAAATGCCTCTTTGGGCAATACCTGCGGGCGTACTCGGCTCACTCTTACCTTTTGGCCCATTTATATTCGATCATTTACTAAAAAAGAACTTGCAGGAAAATGTAAGTAAAGAAGCCTAGAACAAGCTCTGCTATAAATGCCACAAACGTATCTTATTACTCAAGATTATTTTTCCTAACTAAATCACAAGCCGCCATCACTCATCGTGGCGACAAATGAATAACATTGAGCAGAAATTAATCACAATAAAACTTTAATTCAGACCCAGTATGAATAGTCTCACACTCCAGTTACTTTTCGAACTTATCTTACATACTATCGACAAACCCGTTTTGTTTAAAAGCTAAACAGGTTTTGTCATCCGCGATGGCTTTCCTGTTATCGTAGGGTATACCCTAGTGGAGCCACCTAAAAACGCCTTATAAAATATTAATAGACCACCTAAAATAGACTGTTACAATGGAACCACTTATAACAGACTATTTTGGGTGTTTATGTTTATTAGAGCCTACCTTCGTGCCTCAACTAAAGATCAAGACGCCAATCGCGCTAAAGATGAGCTTATTGTATTTGCTAGAGAGCATGGCCATAAAATCGCAGCATTCTATACTGAGAACGGATCAGGAGCGATGCTAGAACGTCCACAACTCATGCAGCTCATTGATGATGCCTCATTTGGTCTATATAAGTAAAGTTATTAGACACTATCGGTATAGCCTGCATTAGCAACTCGCTTATTTTTTGTTAATTTCTTAATCGCTCTCAATATTATTGTTTGCCCATTTCCCAAGTTTATAGGCTTTTGAGTTGCCTCAAGAGTCTATAATTAGGCTATTTGAAAAACATACTATTACCTAAAAAACAGGTTTTTAATCATTCCTATAATCTTGCCATATAGGAAACTATCCAGAAACTCACCTAGTCACAAAAAAAATAAACCGCCCCACTTTCAAGCAAGACGGTTTAACGCTTACACCATACGCTGATCAATCTTACTATTAATCCACTCAGCTACCTCACTAGCAACCCATGCTACCCTCACTTTGCTTAGCTGTACTTTCTTGGGGAAGGTTGGGTCATAACGATCAGAGTCTTCATTGATCATTTCATATATGCTCGAGCGACTTAAGCCTGTGTACTCTATTACATGCTTAATGTTTAGTAGCTGTGGGATATGATTACATTGCTCAACTGTTGACTTTGTGGTTCTTAGATTTTCCATGATTTGCTCCTTATAAGTGAATGAGAGCTTTTCGTCTCATATACTTATCGAGTCCTATATTTTTTTACTGCATCTCATACTGCTTTTCGCTATGACACAAAAAAAGGAGCTGAAGTTCAGCTCCTTTCTTATGCTCTGAAAAGCGACAGATGTTAATTCACGCTCGACACGCTCTGCCTTAAGCCGTTTGCAATATCAGCAAACTGAACCACATCCTGAACCTTGCTTTGGGTTTTCACTTCAAAGTCATTACTATCGCTTTCTTCTGGATAAAACTCATCAACGACACCAACAGTATCTTCATCAGCGAAGCCTAGCTCTGAATTGCCATAGCCTTGTTTAGCAGCAGCATCTAAGGCATGTTGATTAAAGCCATAGCTTTTAAGCTCATTATCCATCGCCTGTGCTTGTTCAACCGCTTGTAAGATACTAACCCCATCTTCCAATGTTAAATCTACATAGTAAATTGGCGTCCGATAGCTTTGCGTCGTGCTTTTACCACGTAGAGTTAGCTGCAGTGGCAAGCAAGACAGCTTATTGTTAGATACCGCTGAGAAGTAATTAAGCCTAGCCGCCAACGTGCGAATACTATTAAAGCCTGTGGTTCTAAATACAAAGCTACCTAACTCATCGTCTTCACTAATATTGACATACAGTCTGCCATAAGGCTTACAAGCACCACCTTTGGCTAATGGGCAAATTTCAGGGGATGGACAAGGATGCGTTTCAACACCTTGCTGAGTGCGCCTTTTACAGCTCTCCCCATCACCAACGCAAACAGGGCGACCTGTTTGACGATCAAACAAAGTGTATTCTGCTCTAAGATTTAGCTCAGGCTCATTAAACAACATACGTACTGGTATCTTGCGTAGCTTACCGTCACTTAGCTGTCTAAACTTGGCATCAAGCGGATGATTGATCCAGCCCTCCTTACCTTGTACTTGGCTAGTTATGGTGAACTGGTCATCTTTCGTAGGCAGGCGTTTGCCATTTTTCTCAATGGTGCCGCCTATACTGATACGCCCTAAAACTGGTGGGGTGATAATTAGACCTTTAATCATGATGTACTCCTTGGATTTGTTTATTGTTTATTTATGCAGTGGTTGTTAAAAATTAACGCCATAAAAAAGCCCACCTTTATGGTGGGCTTGCTCTGCGTTTATTAAGTATTGGTGTTGACTAAAAAGCGACGGCTACCTTGACGGGTTTTACTAAATTGCTTTAGCAGCTCAGGCTTAGCTTTCAGCAGTGCCTTGCTATCAAGGGTTGTGCTGTCTTTTGATCGCTTCCATGAAATGCTGCCTTTATCGAATACAGCCACTTCATTGTCTTTGATTAATGCCTGTAGTTGATGCTTGACCTGGTCATGCCGCTGCTCAAGCTCGCTCATATAGTCACGATAACTCAGTAACTCCTCAAAAAGCTTATTGGCACCTTCATTTTCACTCAAGTCAAGCTTACTGGCAGGTTCAGGTATTGGGTAAAGTAGCTTGAGTGCTTTGGCTGCTGATGCGCTGTGATCAGGATTGGGTGGTGTATCTGATTCAACGTATTGCCAAAATAAACGCTCATGCTCGATGATGCTGGCGATAAGTCGTTCATCACGCTCAACTTTGAATAGCTTTGTTTCATGGCCACATAGCAGAACACAGATATGAGCCGCCTGTTTACCTGTCACTGCCAATTGATGTTGGACTTGGCAAGCAACGTATAATGGTACGCCATCTTTCCAAAGCCTAGCGCCATGCTCTCCTACTGTCTTACATTCAAGTACTTGCACCTCCTCTGTGCCAACTACCGCATAGTCTAAGTTAGCTAACATAAAGTGCTTATCAGGGTTAGGGTGTTGTAAGACGGCATTGACTCGGCGCACCTTATTGCCTGTATTTTCACTGTAATACTTAGCAACCAAAGGCTCTAACTGATTACCCCAGTAAAGTGGGGAGTAGCCATCACTACCTTCATCCATATTTGAATCAATACGACCTGTCTTAATCATCCACAGCTCAAGCATAGATAAATATGGGTGGATACCACAGGCAACAGCGGCATCACTACTACCTATGCCCTGCTTACGAATCTTAAGCCATTCATCATGACTTAAGTTTTTAGTATTAACCAACCTTTTGGCAGTTGTGCTGGCTTTAACAGCATGGGCTTTAGTTAGCTCATTTTGATTATTTAATGCAAGTGTAGTCATTGTAGACTCCTTAATGATTGTTAAAATTAAAGGCATAAAAAACCACGCTCTAAGGCGTGGTTTAGTGTTGTTGTATGTTGAGTAAAGTTAGGCTATTAAGCATAACGCTTCTTGCTTAGCCTTATTTTTTAGGTTGGCACCTGCACCAAACCAAGCTGCGTCAAGCCTATGATCTTGCGACATGGCTCTTCGCTCATGATCCACATATTCAGTTATAGCTGATAGCAGTCCATAAGCAGTATCTTTAGCCGAGGCTAAATCTGCACCCCGACCTTGGCCGTTGAACATGCTCATTACTTGGTTCATGGCTCGTGCATTAGGCACAGCCTCTTTTTGTTGCTTGGCTGTGTTGAATAAAATGATGCCATCATCAGTATCATTAAATACACGGTTAAAGTAACTGGCAGCTTCTGCTTGGGTAACTCGTCGATTGGTTAACTGCTTCATCTCATAGTTAAACTCATCCCATTGACTCACAGACACGCCCAACTGACGTTTTACCTTCTCTCCATCAAATGCAGTACTGTGTGGCACTTTAACTACACCACCACTACCATCAGCTAGGCTAATGGCTAATGTGTTATTACATACCACTCGAATATTGGTGAACTGCGCTGTGGTCGCTAGAGTGCCATCACAAGCGGTTGCTAGTAACAGATAGCCATGACTGACATCACCGCCTCTAAGTGTCGCTGACTGGCCTGTACGGGCTAATGCCCATAGCTTGCGCCCACCTTTAAGCACTCCTGCTGTTTCAAGCTCAAAGTCTGCTTGCTCAGTTAAGTCACGATAAAACTCTAGTATCTCCTCAGGCTGAACCTCTTGATACCTTTGGCTGACCACTGATAATGCCTCTAAGGTATCACTACGATAAAGCACTTTGTTATTTTCATAAGGCATGATGATGCTTTGACCTCTGTCATTAGTTGCCATATAGCTGACATCAGATGATTCAATACGCCAATCCATACCAGCTTTTTTAGCCCACACCTCAAGTGGCTGGTTTTTAGGTAACTGATTACCTAAGCCATGCCAAGGGGTTTGACCAACATAAGCCATGCTTTCTATTAAATGTGCCATAAAATTATTTCCTTAAGTAAGTGATTGATAACTAACGTGTTAGTTAAATAGTTGATTAATTGAATCTATGAAAAACGTACGAACAATGATTACATCGGTATTGTGATGTGTTTAATAAAGGGATTGATGATTGCTCTGGTCGAACTTGCTTAATGACAGCGACTAAGGCGCTACCAACTACAACGCCAATACCAGGGTTAATGTTAAGTGACCGACATAGGCTGATACTTAACGGAATAAGTATTGCAGGGGATGCGATCCCATCTTTCAATAGGTCGCTATAGCCAGTCATCTCATATACGTCAGCTGACTGACAATGTGGACATACTTGTTTCATAAGAGCTCCTTAAGTTTAGGGCATAAAAAAGGTCTGCTATTGCAGACCTAAATGATGCTCATAAGTTTGGTTATTGGATAAGCGTTAAGTGATTAACGCTAGATCTCATGAATGTAGTATGTATTTCAAAATTCTTTAATATAGCCTTTATTAATAAAAAATATTATTAAGCCTTTGGCATAATTCCACGTCCAAAGCTACGCATATTCGGTGGCCACGCTTTTAAACGTTGTTCATACTTATCAGGTCTGGTTAAATAGAGCGCAGTATTAAGAGCATTTCTTACATCTAATTCACTATTCCTTCTAATCATACCGACACCTAGCGTCCCTTGTCTTCTGTGAAACTCCTTAATGTCTTGCGTATTGCAATTATGATACCAACCTAAATTACCAGTTATTTGAAGCCAGTACTCAGCAACTCTCTCACCTATGAACCAGTCTGCTTGCCGCTTATCACCGTTATATATCAATAGCAGATGACAATGAAGACCACCATTAATAACCCCTTGTTCAATCGCCCAAGCATAACCTCTTAAGTCCTCAAAACAGCCTTTATCATTACGAGACAAAGTATTTTGTTTTTTTGTTTTTTCTCTGTCCTTTTGAATTTGTTCTAATAACTGACTCATGTAGTCCTGAAACGTTTCTATATCTACAAGGTGTGCATAATTTGACCTTATCTTGAGATCCACTCTGACAATAAGTATACGTGCGTACTTGTTTAGAAAATGATTCATATAATTTTTAAGTGACTGGCTATTACGCTGTTCTTGAAAAGCAAACTCTGAAATGGCAGTGCCAAATTCATTCTGATAAAGTTTTAATGCTTGTAAGAAATTAAAAGTCATAGCTTCATCCCAAATGACCTCATCAGGGTAATAGCTACCACAAACCAGATAACAGCTACCTATAAACCATTTAATTGAATCAACATACTCTAAATCATCATTATAGAGTTGTGTCATTGGCTGATAGTAAAGTGTCAGTTGCTCACTTATTTGTTGAAAACTAATTCCACTTTCAGGATTCAATATATCACTCACGAGCTTGTCAACTCTAGCAACTAGTGTCTCATGACTTAAATTTGAAATGATCATTTTGCTTACCTTAGATTATGTGCTCATAACCTTAGGCATGTAGGTAAATTCTTACTACTAATAAGTAAAACTAAATGTTAGGAATAGATGCTCTGATTCTACCTAGAACTACGTTAATAGTATTAATAACCGGATTTTTATATAAAAAAAAGTCTCGGTATGACTTAACCAATATTTCTTAAAGTGTCGTATTTTGGGAGTTAAATTAGAAGGGGAGTTACGTCTCTATATTTGAAAAACTTCTAATATTGGCCTTATGCTCTCCCTCCAAACAATAGGTTTTTAGTTAATGAATAACTATACATGGACATACGCTTAGGATAAAATCTTAGATTGGTAAACAAGGAAGGACATAAACTATCTATTCTTACCTAGACTTCTATATATACAAAGGCTTCCAGATAATTTATATACTATTAAATTAACTACAAATGCTTTTTCAATAAATTATAAAAGTGGTTGTAATAGCTTAGTAATCATAGGGAAATATCACGAGTGATATTAATTTTAATGGATGAGAGTTAATAATGACAATTATATCTTCTGACCCACAATTAATAGAAAGGCAACGTAATCTTCAATACTTAAAAAAGGTTTTAGATAGGCTTACTGATAGACAGGTTTCCCATGTCATTTATTTGATAAATATGGAGAGCAACCGTCGAAGTTCTAGGGGGTTACACTTTATCGATTTAAGCGGCATACAGGATGTAAACCGCAAGGAAGGTCTTAAAGAACGACTTGTTGGTTTAGATAATCTAAAAGAATACCTGGACGATAAGATCATTCAAATGCAGGCAAATTTATTACCAGAAAGTGAGTTTGATTGGCTAAAAAAAGATCTTAGAAGGCAGGTCTCTTGTCTTAGAGCTCTTGAGTTAGGATCACATTGGCACTTTTCTAAATTAGAAATGAATAAGCAGCCTTTAGATTCAATTTATTCCTATATAGATAATTTATTCATTGTTACCGCGGAAGGTTATGTTCCGGCAACACTAGACTGTAAAGCGAATATACTTGCTAATATCAAGTCTTTTCTTAACACTAATAGAGAGAGTGAAAGCTACACTAGGTGGCTAAATATAAACGATAAGAATCAAATTGAATGGGCTCAGAACTATCTACAACGTAATGGTTATTACATTAATAATCTGAATATCGATATTAGTCACATTGAGGTAGTCAGAGATATTGTCTTATCCTCATTAGACACAATATACTTACTAATTTATCCCACTAATTATGTGTCTTGTATGGCAACTGAGAAATTGTTATTCATTGATAAAATGAAGCGTGCATGGAGTCAAAAAAAGTTTCGCGATGCTAGTAAAACCAAGAGTCAATATCACTTGCCTTTAAATCGGATGACTAAGACTAGACTTGAAAAATTAGCGGAGGTTAAAGGTCTGTCAACAACTGCCATGCTTGATGTCCTAATTAACACAGCTTATGAGAGGGATTGCTTGGGTGAAAATGGAGAAGAGTTATATTGAAACCGTTTTCAAGTCTTTAATTTAATGTACACTATCATGTACACTAAAAAAAGACTTTAAAATAAAAATCATCTCTGCACACGACAAAAAAATCATCCCCATCCGATTTTCATAGGTTTAGGGGTTAAAAAGCTAACTAATTGTCGAAATACAGTCTTATCATTGTTAAAAAATACCAAACGAAGACCTTCAATCAATAAATCCAGGCCAAGCGCAAACAAACTGGCTTGAGGTCGAGCGTTTGACTTTAACTTGCGTTTTAACGGCTTATCTTTGTCTTTATAAATACCGACATGATAAGCCCAACAAAATGCTAAGGCGTTCACTGCGACTAATTTACTGACCCGATCAAGATGGGTTAAGTGGGTATCTTCAAGATTAAAGCCACGCCCCTTTAGACAAGCAAATAAAGTCTCAATTTCCCAACGCTTAGCATAGCTTGTCATCGCATCCACTGTTTCTAGTTGATTGGTTGCGACAATCACTAAACCATAGTCTTTATCACGCTTGGCAAATACTCGAACCAAACAACCATCGACAGTCAGTATTCGCCCATGTCGATATGTTTCTTGATGGCTAACATGGCGCAATAACTCTTTAATCTGTACCAGCTTGCCATGATGATTCCTAACTTTACTGTTCTTCTTAATCCGTATGGCAAAGGGTATGTGATTATTGGTGAGCCAGTTAAACCATTTTTCGCCAACAAACTCTCTGTCTGCTACTATCATCTCAAGGTTATCTTTGCCAAATTGTTTGATAAACCGCTCAATAAGTTCACAGCGTTCAAGATGGTTTGTATTACCTCGCTTATCTAGCATTTGCCAGTATAAGGGGATGGCTATCCCTTTATATACCACTCCTAGCATAAAGATGTTGAGGTTACTTTTACCCCATTTCCAGTTGGTGCGGTCAATGGTTAAGGTGACTTTGCCTAGTCCAAATAGTCGATATATCATCAAAGCCAGTTGATCGTAGTCTATCCTCGCTTCGGCAAAAAATCGCTGTAGTCTGCGATAGTGGCTGTCGGTTTTACCACCCTTAGGAAGGTGTCTTGCTATTTTTTTTAAGACTACTGCTTTGAGCAGTAATCAGGGCTATTATCATTAGGCTCAAACAATTGATTCTTGCCTTGTTCATGCTCAGGTTTTGGGTTAAAGTTTCACTAAGTCTGTTAAAGTTTGGCATGGTCTGATTCGTCTTAAAAATTACTATTATGCCTTTGCTTTAACAGACTTTTTTGTTTTTTTGTCGTGTGCAGAGAAAAATCATATAAAACAATTATTTAATCAATGTGTATTGTTCCGACCACCGGTACCATATACGAAACCCTCACAGAGTCTGTGAGGGTTTTTTATTGCCTGTCGTTTATGTGTAAGCATCCGACCATCCCATCTTTTTTTCTATTAAAAAATGCGAGATAGTGTCCACGAACAAATAATCGTGGACACTAACATGACAACACAACCCCCTAATAAACCCAAACGCAGAACTTACAGCGGCGAGTTTAAAGCACTTTTAGTAAAAGAAGCGACAGACTCAGGTCGATCAATTGCCAGTATCGCTCGAGAGCATGGCATCAACCAAAACCTTCTACATAACTGGAAACGCCAGTATCAGCGGGCACATGCTCAAGCTGACACATTACCTGGCGCTATAAGCAGACCAGATGATCCAACAAACCCGCACTTTATTCCAATTCATCTTGAGCCTGAAGGTGCGCATCTAGGCTCAGCCTCCGTCATACAAAACATCAAACTGCAAATCACAGCTGCAAGATCTGGGGCGATAAGCCTCAACATTGCCCAAATAGACACTCAAAGCTTGATTGACCTACTACGAGGACTGCAATGATACCCATCACTCACATCTGGCTATCCACCACGCCCATGGACATGCGATGTGGTAGTGGCAAACTACTGGCCTACATCCTCACCGAGCACCAAAGCATTCGCCCTCACTGTGCCTACCTGTTTTACAACAAAGCAGGCACACGCCTAAAAGTATTCATTCATGATGGGCTTGGCGTATGGCTTTGTAGCCGTCAGCTCGATGACAATAAATTTCATGGCTTAACCAAACAGCTTGCCACCACTCAAACTGGCATCAGCATCAACCGTGAACAATTTAATGCCTTAATCAGTGGACTGCCTTGGCGTAACATGGGCAAAGATAAATTAACCCCCATCCTATAAATAGCAGATGACAGGCAAATAAAACTCTGGCAACATATCGCCATGACTGTTGCCAACTTATCCGACTTATCAAAAGACCCCATTTACGCCGAGCTTTTGGTGAAAATCCACCTGCTTGAACAGCGTAATGAGCACCTGCAGCAACAGCTTGTTCAAACGAACACAAGCCACGATCAACTACAGCAGCTTTTTAACCAAGTGGTTGAGGAAAACCACAAGCTGTATGAACAAGTGCTTGAACTCATCGAAAAACAAAAGCGGCTTATTCACCGGCTCTATGGACAAAAAAGCGAAGGCATCACTGACAGACAAACCCACTTAAACTATGAGGCGGCGCAAGAGGACTTAGCGCAGCTTGAACAAATCCGAGATGACTACCGGAGTGGCTTAAGCAAAGAGGAGCTTGCCAAGCTGCCTGCTATTGATCGTACTGAGGCAGAAACCCTCATTGATGAGGCTGAGCTTAAAGCCGCCAAAGAGAACACAGATGAGCTGCCAGCTTCAGCTACTGATCAGCCTAAAAAAACAAAGCGTGCCAAATACACAGTGATTCCTGACAACCTTGAGGTGAAAACCCAGGTTCATGAACCACTCACCACCGTTTGTGACTGCGGCTGTCAAATGAAGCGAATTGGAGAGGATAAACAAGACAAACTTGGCATTATCCCTCAGCAGTTTTATATTGAGCGTCACATCTACCCTAAATGGGTATGCCGTGAGTGTGACATCATTCATCAAGCGGCTGCCCCCAAGCAGATTATTAACAAAAGCATCGCCACCCCAGAGCTGCTTGCACACATCCTTATTAGCAAATATGCAGACCATCAGCCGCTATATCGGCAGAATATTATCTATCAGCGAAGTGGGGTAAATATCCCCGATGCTACTATGGCAGACTGGGTAGGACGCTGCGGCGTTGCCCTTGAGCCTTTAGTCAGTCGCTTGCATGAACTATTACTGTCTGAGCCTATCTTACATGCCGATGAAACCCCGGTATCTATCATGAAGAACCATGTAAAGGTAGGCAGTAAATCATTAAAAAAAGGCTATGTCTGGGCGTATCTTACGCCACAGCAAAGCTCCTTAAAGGCGGTGGTCTATGACTTTGCTGAAAGCCGTCGTAATGAGCATCCTAAAGCCTTTTTAGATAAGTGGCGCGGTAAGCTGGTTTGCGATGATTACAGCGGGTATAAGTTCTTATTTCATCAAGGTGTGACTGAAATCGGTTGTCTGGCTCATGCACGGCGTAAGTTTCATGAACTGCATATCACTGGGCAAAGCATCGTGAGCATTGAGGCATTAACGTTATTTAGGCAGTTGTATGCTATTGAACGTGAGATTGATGAGCGATTTGAAAAAAATACACCCCCAATACCAAGAGATCCCCAAGTAGTTCGGCAAATCAGGCAAGAAAAAGCCAAACCAATTGCCGATAAGCTGCACCAATGGCTACAAGAAAAAAGGCAGTTAACCACTAAAAATGCCAGTATTAGTAAGGCGATGGATTATTGCCTGAAACGTTGGCAGGCGCTGACTCAGTATCTAGATGATGGCAGGCTGCCGATTGATAATAATTGGGCGGAGAATCAGATGCGTCCGTGGGCACTTGGGCGTAAAAACTGGTTGTTTGCCGGTTCGCTGCGAAGTGGGCAGCGGGCTGCGAATATTATGTCAATCATTCAGTCAGCTCGCTTAAATGGTTTGGATGTGTCTGCTTATTTGACAGACGTGCTAAGACGCCTGCCTACTCAAGAGGATCTGGATGAGTTGTTGCCTCATCGCTGGGTGCCACCGCAATAGGGGGTTGGTCGGATGCTTACGTTTATGTCCATATTTCAACCTCTTTATCCGCAGTACTTGACCAAAAAACAAAGCCTTTTTTAGAAAATTTCAGCTTTCGTTAATAATTTTAAAGGTATGAGCAGCTAGGTTTCGAAAGCAACGTAAACAGCTCTGTAATTTCTGATCGTGTTAAGCTGCAAAGTTAGGATAAAATAGAGGTAACAATAAAATAGAGATAACCATAATAGTTAGATTAAGGAAGCCCTATGTCAGCAACCAAGGAAGAGATAGCTGAATTCATGAAGTCTGAGTTCCCTCAAGCAAAGTACAAGATTGAGGAGGTAAATAGCAATGGTTCAATTTTATCCCATGATATTGGTATAGATGAATTGAGACCCGGTGGTACTGTATCAGGACCGGTAATGATGGGAATTGCGGATGTGGCGCTTTATGTGGCCATATTAGGTAGAATTGGCATAGTACCGTTAGCAGTCACCACAAGTTTAACTATCAACTTTTTACGTAAGCCCACTGCAAATTCACGCATTATTGCTGAGTGCAAACTGCTAAAAGTGGGAAGAACTCTAATCGTAGGTGAGGTTTCTTTATACTCTGATGGATCTGATGAAATAGTTGCTCATGTTGTAGGAACTTACTCAGTGCCACCAATTAAGGACCAGTCTTAAAATCTATAAAAAATATCAAGTTAAGGCGGCAGTTCAGATTAGCTAGGACTGTCCTTTTATTTCAATATAGGGTAATCAGGCTCTACAAGCAAAAATGTTAAAAAAGCTCTGATCTAAATGCGCCTATGTCATTAGATCCTCTATTAGTATTAGCATGAAAAATGTCTATTACGCCAATAAATAAGAGCGATTTTTTAATTATTCATCATGGTATATATCAAGACAATTAAAACAGTCATGTGAATAATTTGGATTGGAACAAAAGCAAGTGCGTATTGAAAACCACCCGTAATTGCCGCGTTAATTGATTTAGAAATTGCATGTGTCGCTAAACCTAATAACAAGGCGAGCAATAAAATAGGGTTCGTTGGATTCCCTTGCATTACTACAGCAGCCATTGCTGCATGCACCTCAAACATAGAACTGACTACGGTTCCTGCAATAAGACCAGCGTCACCCAGCCATAAACCTAGACCATAAACAAGCACTTGAATAATAGTAAGTGTCACTGCAATGATACCTGCCTCTTTTAAACTAAACATCGGCGTATCAGTTAACTTCACTTCCTCTTCTGATCGAGTTTTTCTGATTAACCATATTCCAGGAATAATTAGAACTATTATGGCAATGATAGAGGGGAATAATAAAATTTTAAGCCAACTAACACTGACACCTGCAACAATAATAAGAAGTTGTACCAATGTTGCGACACAGGATATAAGCGCAGCTCCAGAATTTTCTTTTGCAGCTGCACGACCCTGACGAACTTCTACTCCAAGGCTTGCAATCGTGGCTGTACTGGATATAAATCCTGATGCCAAAGCAGATAAAAACTTAGCGTGGCGTGAGGGTAAAAGCCTCTTTGCCATATGTGCTAGTGCTTGAATGGCTAAAATCAATATCAATAATTTTAAAATAACATAAGGATTGAGTACCGAACCCCAAAGATCCCTATTAGGGGTCAAAGGAAGTGCAATTAAAAGTAAAGCAAGTAAAAAGATACCATCTTTGAATTCACGTTCAGTAAGCCATTTAACCGCTACTCCATGCATTGAATCCTTTGTCACTAGAAGGAAGGTAAGGACTACTGTAAGTGCAGCTGCATAAGGAATATGCCATAAACATAGTCCGCCTATAAAATAGGTGAGTATAAAAGCAAGTTCAGTGGTTACCCCTAGATCTTCAATCTGTTTAGGGATAGAGATGATACTTATACCCCCTATTATCAATGCCCCTATGAGTCCCATAAAAGGACCAAAAGAGAAACAAATTACCCCTAATAGACAGCAAATTGCAAAAGATCTAATACCGGCAAAGCTGTGTTGATTTTGACGTTGTTTGCTACGCTCTCTTTCTAAACCGATGAGTAGTCCATAACCTAGGGCTGCTGTAGATGCAGTAATTAAGTTTTGGACAGGTTCAATCGTAAATGTATTGTCTATTATGAAATTCATGAGCCCATCCCGAATTCTGTGCAACTGCGATTTAGATTAAAGGTTTGCTAATACGTTCACCGAACCTAATCATAAAGCGATTAATAACTGCCGTCTAGTTTCGAATGGGCATTGCCCGCTTTTTAGACGCCTGCTACGTTGCTAAGTACACTCTAAAAAATACATACGACACGTATATTACTTCACATACGCCTCGTATGTGTTAGATTAGAAGACGTAGTGTTTGTTATATGATAGCGAGTACAGTTAGAAGTGCTCTTTATCTTCAATCCTTAATCACTACAAACATATTGGAGCACTTTATGACTCAAATAAAAGCAATCATCCCAGCTGGTAGACACGCTCTTTATGAGAAGCATGGTTACTCTGCAGCCATTCAATCAAAAGATTTACTATTCGTTTCAGGCCAAGTAGGCAGTCTTCAGAATGGTAGTCCAGAAATAGACTATGAGAAACAAGTAGAGCTCGCATTTGAAAATCTAGGTAACACACTAGAGGCGGCAGGCTGTACGTTCGAAGACATCATCGATGTTACAACCTTCCATACTGACCCTGAAAATCAACTTGATTTAATGATGAAGGTAAAGAACACTATTTTTAAGGAGCCACCATATCCAGCTTGGACTGCCGTTGGTGTGAATTGGCTGGCCGGATTTGATTTTGAAATAAAGGTCATTGCACGCCTGCCAAGTGATAGCAATTAATTAGCTAGCGCCTGCATTGGTAGTCCTAACTGGCTTGCTGTGGCACTGATACTCGTATCATTATTCTCTATTTCTTTAACCGCTTCTGCTTTAAATTCTTCACTGCATCTTTCAACTTTATACAAAACCCTCACAAAGTCGATAAGGTTTTTTTATTGCCTGTCGTTTATTATCATTTCCAAACCTAGCCAACCAAAAAGCTTAAAGTGATTGATATATCACAGTATTATTTGAGCAAGGTTAGCGCTGTCATTAAGTATAATTTAGTAACGTATTGAATCTTTTTAATAGTATTAAATACTGTCTAGTTAATATATTCTATAAACCGCTAATTTTTTATTTATCATCTCCTTCTTGTCCCTTCAAACTACTGATTAAACTCAGTGACTTTCAAGAATGTCATGAGCTGCATGATAAGAGCGTTTGCCTATGTTCAATGAGAAATGTTTAGTGAGAAATTTTTCGAGCAAATACTCTCATAAATATTGGTGTCAATATTTATTGCATCACGGTGGTGATAATGTTCTCTATTCTGACTCAGTTAGATCCTATTGTTCTTGCGCGCATTCAATTCGCGTTTGTCGTTTCCTTTCACATTGTATTTCCAGCATTCAGTATTGGCCTTGCCAGTTGGCTAACAGTGCTTGAATTTCGTTGGCTAAAAACAGGCAATCCTGTTTATGCTGAAGTTTATAAACATTGGTCAAAAATATTTGCCGTTGTGTTCGGTATGGGCGTGGTATCGGGCATCGTTATGTCCTATCAGTTCGGAACCAACTGGGCAGTATTCTCCGATAAAGTCGGTAACGTACTCGGTCCGCTACTCGCTTATGAAGTACTGACTGCTTTCTTCTTAGAAGCGTCTTTCTTAGGCATTATGTTATTTGGTTGGGGACGTGTTAGCAAAAGAATGCATTTTGTCGCTACTGCTATTGTCGCGATCGGCACTCTAATCTCTGGATTTTGGATATTAGCGGCCAACAGCTTTATGCAAACCCCACAAGGGTTTTCGATAGGCGCAGATGGCTTGCTATATCCAGAAAGCTGGATGCAAATCATATTTAACCCCTCTTTCCCGTTCCGTTATGCTCATATGATGACAGCAGCATTCCTGACTACAGCATTTGTGGTGGGCGGAATAGGGGCATATTACTTACAGTCCAAAAAACATGCCAAGCACCGTCCACACGGCAAAGTTATGCTGGGTATGGCGATGCTAATGGCAGCGATAGTGGCGCCGATTCAAGCCTTTATTGGTGATGAGCATGGTCTCAATACGTTAGAACATCAGCCCGCTAAAGTGGCGGCTATGGAAGGTATTTGGGACGATGAGCGCGGTGCAGCTTTAAGACTGTTTGCCATCCCCAATCAAGAAACCCAAAGTAATGACTATGAGATTGCCATTCCTTATGTGTCTGGGCTTATTCTCACCCATTCATTAGATGAAGAGATAAAAGGGCTCAAAAACTGGGCGCCTGAAGATCAACCACACGTTATCATTGTTTTCTGGGCGTTTAGAATCATGGTGGGTATTGGATTCCTGATGATTATTGTGGGGCTATTAAGTGCCTATAATTACTTTAAGAAGCGCCATTTTGATACGGACAATAAATTATTTCACTATGCGTGGATGGCGATGACGCCGCTTGGTTTTGTGGCACTATTGGCCGGTTGGTTTGTGACTGAGACTGGTCGTCAGCCTTATACGGTTTATGGGGTACTGCGCACCGCAGACAGCGCCTCCCCTTTAATTAGTTCGCAAATTGCCACTACTTTAATTGGGTTTATTATTGTTTATACCTTCATTTTTGGATCAGCAACGATTTATATTTTGCGCCTTATTGCCAAAGGACCACAGCCGTTTGAAGAGGTCTCTGAGGATAACTTCTTCGAGCATTCAATCACTGAAGGTCAAGGTCGCAGCTTAAGTGGCGATACCAATCCAGAAGAACATACTAAAGAGTCAGAGGATCTCTCAACGCCTGCTGATGACTCTGATAAAGGGTTACGCTAATGATGAATTTTGGGGATGTACTCGACTTACCACTCATTTGGGGTGGTTTAATTGCACTGGCTGTTTTTGTTTATGTGTTGCTTGATGGCTTTGACTTAGGCTGCGGTATCTTATTCCCTTTTGCAGGATCAGATAAAAACCGCAGTCGCATCATGAACTCTATTGCTCCTTTCTGGGACGGTAATGAAACCTGGTTAGTATTGGGCGGTGGCGGACTATTTGCTGCGTTTCCAGCGGCTTACGGCATCATTATGACAGGGCTCTATTTGCCCGTTACCTTTATGCTATTCGGGCTAATATTACGCGGTGTGGCCTTTGAGTTTCGCTTTAAAGCTGAGCAGCGCCGTTATATTTGGGACGTTTGCTTTCATATTGGATCCGTAGTCGCTGCCTTCATGCAAGGGGTGATGTTAGCGGCATTGGTCCAAGGATTAGAGGTTAAAGACCGATTGTTTGCTGGTGGTCAGTTTGACTGGTTAACCCCATTCGCCTTCGTCTGCGGTATTGCCATGATTATCGGCTACGCATTATTAGGCGCAACTTGGCTGATTATTAAATCTGAGGACAAGCTACAAAATTGGGCACGCAAAGTGGCTTATCGAATGCTTATTGCGTTAATGGTTGCAATGGCAGTAGTCACAGTTTCTATGTTCTTCTTAGGCGTTGAAGCGACTACGCATTGGTTTGAGTTACCCACGCTCCTGTATCTCGCCCCTATCCCATTGATAGCCATTGCCTTGTTTTATTTTATGCGCAAAGACTTACATGGTGAACATGAATACCGTCCTTTCCTATTGACGATACTGTTATTTTTGATGGGTTATATTGGTATTTGTTCTGCGGTATTCCCTTATATCGTGCCTTACGCCATGACCATGCATGAGGCGGCCGCAGCAGATACGTCGCTGTCATTTATGTTAATTGGTGCAGCGATTATGTTGCCAATTATTTTAAGCTACACCGCTTATGGCTACTATGTGTTCAAAGGCAAAAGCTCACACGAACACCTTTATTAATAAGGTAGATGACTATGAAAAATGCAGAAACGCATCCCAAGACGCATACAGACGAAAGATATTCTGCTTCGAATACCAAACCCATTAAAGGATTGTCTAAAAAACAATCACAATGGGCGTGGTTCTTGGGACTTTATTTAGCAGGATTTCTCACCGTTTTTATCATTGCCAAATTGATTAAATGGGCGATGGGCATCTAAGTTTTAGACACAACATACGCCTAACAATCTGTATCAATCTCATACCTTATTTACTAAACCCTTGCCGATAATCTGCGAGGGTTTTTTATGGGCTGATGATTAACAAAATGAAGTTGAAGGTAATAATTTCGGTTATTTTAAAGTTATTATGATTTTTATAGTTATCAAGAATATACAGTCTTAAAGCTTAAAGGGTACTAAAACCCTTTGACTCACAGACGGTATTAGACTAACAGGTTTCAAAGTAACCAAAGACAGTATAAAAGTAATCGCTCAGTAAACCTGATTGACTCGTTATGTACTAAAGATTAGTCTAATTGAAAGTAAACTTTTGCCACTAAGGAATTTCAGTATGTCGAATGTTAACCCTGCCTCTTCAACTTCTGTCCCCAATAACAATACTTTAAATAGCAATACTGTAAATGACAGTACCGTAAATGCTAATGTAGACAGTAAATCAAGTGTCAGTGATGCAGTCGATATTCATCCTATTAATCCCAAAGCGGCTACCAAAGCCAATGAAGATATGCTGCGAAATATGGCAAAATTCACCCCTATCGATACCACAGAATCGGGTAAAAGTGTATATAGTCCAGAGGATGAAGATAAAATCTTAGCTCAATTTAATGAGTTGTTAGATCAAGGCTATAACCTAACAATGAGTAAAAAAGCATTGGCCATACATCATAATATCAATACAGGTACCATAGACAGTTGGAGACAAGATAATGCTGTCAATAGTGAAGCGTCTATAGAGACCAGCTCAAATTCAGTCGATGTCCCTTATATTAGTCCTGATAATGATATAGAGATTAGTGATGAACTATACTTCGAGGTGGTACAAAAGAAACTAAATTCGATTGATGAGGAACTCAGAAAGTTTGACCAAAAAGTGCAGGAAGCAAAAGAGCTATTAGCAAACGAAGATAAAATAAGAAAAGAAATTGAAGCCAAGAAGGAGACTTATCTCCCCCCTGCTTTCAAAGCAGCACTGGGTGATAAATAACAACTAAGTAGCGATCAATAACAACCAAATAGAGATAAATAACAACCAAATAAAATCGAACGTGTGTTGTATCTTATTAAAATCAGGATGATTCTTTGACACTGTCTTTTTTTTAAATTGCGCTGTCTTTTAAATTATTGTGCATTACTTTAATCTGCATTACTTTAAGTAGCAGCCAGTCTAAAAGCTTAGGTAAGAGATAGTGTAATACACAGTGTAAAAAGCAATTTAAAAGACAATTAATAATAATCTTTTGACAGGTTTTTTAGTTGAAAAAATTACTTGACCCATCCTAAATTAAGTATTATAAAAGCATCATTAATTATTGATATACTCACGTTGGCGCTGCTTTATAGCGCTACCTATTGTTAGACTCCAGTTATCTACGCTAATCGTTATTTATACGACATTTTTTACTTACTTATATTTATCTTCCCTCTTTATCCAAGCCGCTGCGCTTTTTTATGGCATAAAATTTGCAATACTTTATAACTAATGTTTTATAAACCATGTTTTATAAAGAATGCCATATAAATAAAGACGGGATGCCTCTCTATTCCGATAACCTCCCGTTATCTTCTGAGTGCCTTAAACTCAGTGTCTAAGTAATAATTAGTATAACCAATAGCAATCTACAACTTACGATTACTCTATATAAACTCGCACAGCGATGAAACGAGCTGTGCTCATACCAACAGGTCTTTTACGGCATGACAAGTTTATCTACCTCTCCCCAAATCCATGGGGATACCGGTGACTATGGGCATCGTTTTGATGCCGGTCGTCACTGGCCTGCCTCCTTAACGTTAGGGTTTGCAGCCTATCCAGAAGCAGACACCCTTATTACCCGTATGAATGTGGCCCGCCACTATGGTCCGCTCCGCGTACAGCGTGCCTTCTATCCTGAAGGCCGAGATGGCTGCTGCCATGTCTACCTGCTACACCCTCCTGGTGGTATTGCCAGTGGTGACTCATTAACCATTGATGTTACCGTATCCGAAAATGCGCATACTCTATTGACCACCCCTGCTGCCAATAAGCTATATCGAGCTGACAGCAATGGTGTCGCTTGGGCACAGCACACACACCTCAAAATTGAAGAGGGTGCCACACTCGAATGGTTACCCCAAGAAACATTGGCTTTTGATGGCTCGCGTGGTAAGCAAGTAGTGATTATCGACTTGGCTGAGACCGCCAAGTGCTTAGGTTGGGAGATTATTGGTCTTGGCCGTCCTGCCAGTGACCTACCTTATACCAGCGGTATAATCGAACAGCGTTTTCAGCTGACTCAAAATGGCCAACCTCTGTGGTTAGAGCGCCAAGCTATTGACCCCACTCATCCTAGATTCTTGGGTAAATGGGGACAAGGCGGTGCCACGGTTCATGCTACTCTATGGGCGGTGGGACTCAGCGATCCTACGGATACTATTGCCGAGTTACGCGATAAGATACCTGCCAGCCATAACTGGGCCGTTACCTATCGCCGTGGTGTATTGCTACTGCGTTATTTGGGCATGGAGCGAAACGAAGCATGGGATCTATTGCAACAAGCACGAGACGTCCTAAGACCAAGATTGGTTGGTGTTGAAGCGGTTACACCGCGCATCTGGCTAACCTAATCGTGCATTTGGCCAACCTTATAATTCTAAGATTCACTTATGTCACGCTTGGCATAAGACTTTAACAACAAAAGCAATAAGAAACGGAGCAACCAATGGAACTAACCCCTAGAGACAAAGACAAATTATTGCTCTTTACAGCAGGACTGCTGGCAGAGCGCCGCAAAGCCAAAGGGCTAAAATTAAATTATCCAGAAGCGATTGCCTTAATAAG
This sequence comes from Psychrobacter sanguinis, assembly GCF_020736705.1. NCBI lineage: Bacteria > Pseudomonadati > Pseudomonadota > Gammaproteobacteria > Moraxellales > Moraxellaceae > Psychrobacter > Psychrobacter sanguinis. Next base: position 1,671,327 of record NZ_CP085990.1, on the reverse strand, counting down.
CTGTGCAATTATGGAAGGTGCACGAGAAGGACGTACTGTGGCAGAAATGATGAGCGCCGGTCGTGAAGTATTGACCCGCGATGACGTCATGGAAGGTGTCCCTGAAATGATTGAAAGCATTCAGGTTGAAGCCACTTTCCCAGATGGCACAAAACTGGTCACTGTTCACAGTCCTATTATCTAATAAGAGCCTAAAGCTTAAGGAGAACATAATGATTCCTGGTGAATATCAATTAAGAAAGGATGATATTGAACTGTGTGCAGACCGCGATAGCTTCGTTATTGAGGTGGCCAATCTAGGAGACCGCCCTATTCAAGTCGGTTCACACTATCACTTTGCCGAAACCAACAGCGCTCTAAGTTTTGATCGTGAAAAAGCGTATGGTCACCGTCTGGCGATCCCTGCCGGGACTGCGATTCGTTTTGAGCCAGGTCAAAAGCGTGAGGTATCGTTATTGCCTTATGCCGGATTGCGCCGCATATTTGGCTTTAGAGGTGAGGTAATGGGCGCGTTAGACGCCAATTCAGATTCAGGAGAAACACGATGAAAATATCTCGCGATGCCTATGCCAGTATGTATGGGCCTACCACTGGGGATCGCATCCGTTTGGGCGATACCGAGCTTTGGATTGAGATTGAAAAAGACCACACCCATTATGGTGAAGAAGTGGTATTTGGGGGTGGTAAAGTCATTCGTGATGGTATGGGTCAAAGCCAGCTGTGCTCAGACTCAGTAATGGACACCGTGATTACCAACGCCATTATTATTGATTGGTGGGGCATCGTAAAAGCGGATGTGGGTATCAAAGATGGTCGTATTGCGGCCATTGGTAAAGCAGGTAACCCAGATACTCAGCCTGATGTCGATATTATTATCGGAGCGGGTACTGAGATTATTGCTGGTGAAAACCAAATCTTAACTGCTGGTGGGGTAGATACTCACGTCCACTTTATCTGTCCGCAGCAAGTTGACGAAGCATTAATGAGTGGCTTAACCACTATGATTGGTGGCGGTACAGGTCCTGCAACGGGGACAGTAGCCACCACTAATACGCCTGGGCCTTGGCATATTGGCAAAATGATGCAAGCGGTGGATGATTTGCCAGTTAACATCGGATTTTTGGGCAAAGGCAGTGCCAGTACTCCTGACGCGCTTGAAGAGCAAGTCAAAGCAGGGGTAATGAGCTTAAAAATTCATGAAGACTGGGCGGCAACCCCCGCCACCATTAGTAATGCTTTAGATGTCGCCGACCGTTACGATATTCAAGTCGCACTTCATGCCGACAGTTTAAACGAGTCAGGCTTCGTCAAAGACACTCTAGAAGCCTTTAAAGACCGTTGTATCCACTCTTACCATACTGAAGGTGCGGGTGGCGGTCATGCTCCTGATATTATCGTCGCTTGCGGTGAGCCAAACGTATTACCCTCATCGACCAACCCCACACGTCCTTATACCATCAACACTGTAGATGAGCACTTAGACATGCTGATGGAGTGTCACCACTTAGATCCCAATATCCCAGAAGATGTGGCTTTCGCTGACTCGCGCATTCGCCGTGAGACCATCGCTGCAGAAGATATCCTGCATGATATTGGTGCCATCTCAATGATTTCGTCGGACTCTCAAGCCATGGGCCGTATCGGTGAAGTGGTATGCCGTACGTGGCAAACAGCACACAAAATGCGTATCCAGCGTGGCTTGCTACCTGAAGACCAAGAGCGTGGTACCGATAACTTCCGAGTAAAACGCTATATTGCCAAATACACCATCAACCCTGCTATTACCCACGGCGTATCCCATGAAGTGGGTTCAGTAGAAATCGGAAAGTTAGCAGACTTGGTATTATGGCGCCCGGCTTTCTTTGGGGTTAAGCCCTCAATCATTATTAAAGGCGGTATGATTGCTGGCGCGGCAATGGGAGATCCTAATGCCGCTATTTCGACCCCACAGCCGGTGCATTATCGCCGTATGTTTGGTGCCTTAGGTCGTGCGGTGTCTGCTACTCGTATCACCTTCGTTAGCCAAGCGGCAATGGATACGGGGCTTGAGGAAAAATTAGGGCTAAAAAGCCGATTGGTGGCGTGTAAAAACGTTCGCAATATGCGCAAAAAAGACATGAAACTAAACGATGTCTGCCCGAACTTAACCGTAGATCCAGAAACTTATGAAGTGCGCTCAGATGGTGAGTTATTAACTTGTGAGCCTTTAGCCGAAGTGCCACTGGCTCAGCGTTATCACTTGTTTTAAATCACTAATAGGAACCACCCCATGATTCAATTAATAGAAAGACTCGATAGTAGCGATACCGCTGAGATATTTGATACGTTAACCCTGCCTTATGAGTTGCGTATTCGCGGCCGTTTAAAAGCAGAGACCGACAATGGCCACGAAGTGGGCTTATTTTTAGACCGTGGCCCTGTGTTGCGCAGTGGCGATTTATTGAAAGCATCTACCGGCGAAATTGTTCAAGTACTGGCGGCCGATGAGCCTGTGGCCACCGCTTATATCGAAAATGGCCTATCCCTAGCCAGATTGTGCTACCACTTAGGCAACCGTCATGTGTCACTCGCGATTGGCTTTGATGAAGATGGCCGTCATTGGGTACGTTTTCCACCCGACCATGTCCTAGAAGAGTTGGCAGAATTATTGGGGGCTACTCTGACCCACCATGATGCTCCCTTCGACCCTGAATCTGGCGCTTATGCTCAGGCGGGCCGTGAACATGCACACAGCCATGCTCATAGTCATGATCATAGTCATAGTCATAGTCATGGCCATTCGCACGATCACAGCCACTCTCATGAAGATAGTGGCCACCAAGATGGACATAGCCATGCTCACTAAAGAGCCGACCAGTGCAATTAGCGACTTGGCATTATTGGGATTGATGCAGCTTATCAGCCCAGCTTTGCCCATTGGGGCTTTTGCGTGGTCGCAAGGACTAGAAAGCTCATTCGAATTGGGTTGGGTCACCAATGAACAGCAGCTTGCTCATTGGCTAGAGGGCGTGCTGGCAGATGGTCTTACCCGTTGCGAACTGCCAGTCTTGGCCAGATTACAACACTGTTGGGAAACCAATGACAGTGAAGGCTTGGTCTACTGGAATAACTGGATTCATGCCAACCGAGAGACCGCAGAGCTTAGCGATGAAGACATTCGCTTGGGTCTAGCGTTGACTCGGTTACTTGGCAGCTTAGACATTGAGCCCAAGCCTGAGAATGGCGATGCTGTTATGCCGCCAGAGCCCGGCTATGTTACCGTATTTGCTTGGACCGCCCACACTCGTCATGTTCCGATACGCCAAAGTTTACTAGGTTTTGCTTGGGCATGGCTAGAAAATCAGCTGGCGGCGGCTTGTAAGGCAATGCCTTTAGGACATACCGCTGCGCAGCGCTTAAATGAACAATTACGACCCAAATTGGTATTCGCTGTTGATACTGCACTGAGCCTAAGCGATGAGCAATTAGGCCCAATTATGCCAGGCTTAGCGCTAGGCAGTGCACAGCACGAAACTCAATACTCACGACTGTTTAGAAGCTAATAGTCTATCTCCTATTTCAGCTTTGACAGTTAGATTTTTAATTTTACTTTTATAGCCTGTGTATGACGCACAGTGTCTCGATTATAAGGAAGACGACGTTATGAAACATTGTTTACGAGTTGGCGTTGGTGGCCCAGTAGGGTCTGGCAAAACAGCCTTATTGCGCCAATTATGTAGCGCCTTAAAAGACCATTACAACATTGCTGTGGTGACCAATGACATCTACACCCGTGAAGATGCCGATTTCTTATTAAAGCATGATGCTCTGCCCGCCGATCGTATCATCGGTGTTGAAACTGGAGGCTGTCCACACACCGCCATTCGTGAAGATGCTTCAATGAACTTAGCGGCTATTGATGACTTGCAGCAGCGTCATCCTGACTTAGAGCTGGTATTGGTCGAGTCTGGCGGTGATAACTTAGCTGCGACCTTCAGCCCAGAGCTGTCTGATTTAACTTTATACGTTATTGACGTGGCTGCGGGAGATAAGATTCCTCGTAAAGGCGGTCCTGGTATTACCAAGTCTGACTTATTAATCATCAACAAGATTGATATTGCAGAAGCAGTACATGCCTCGCTTGAGGTGATGGAACGTGACTCTAAAAAAATGCGTGGCGAGCGTCCGTTTATTTTCACCAATTTATATGACGGTGTGGGCGTAGAAGAAATTATCAGCTTTATCTTAGACAAAGGTATGCTGCCTGAGCGCCGTCCCGGTAAGCAGAACGCAAACGCTTAATTAGCCATATTGGACTTGCTGGTAGTCATAACAAAAGACGGTTGTCTTTATAACTAAAAAATCAAACAACCGTCAAATAATTATCTAATAACCCTCATAAAACCATCAAATAACTCAAGGAATAAACTCATGAAAAACTTGTCTAAATTCATGCTTACCGCCGGCCTAATGCTAACGGCTAGCCTTGCGCTAGCTCACCCAGGCCATGGTGATGTACTGCACACTCAAAATGCTTTTTTGAGCGGATTAATGCACCCATTTATGGGGCTTGATCACTTATTGGCTATGGCCGCTATTGGCTTTTGGAGTATGCGTCAAAATGACACTATGAAACGTGGTACGCCATTATTCGTAGTGGGTGGTATGGTATTGGGTGCAGCAATTGCTTGGGCTGGCGTTAACTTAGCCGGTATCGAGACTGGTATCGCTATGTCAGTTCTACTGGCTGGGGTATTGATTGCAACATTGGCTAAATTGCCGACAGCGATTGGTGGTACCTTGGTTGCTCTATTTATGATCGCTCATGGCTATGCGCATGGTGCTGAGATGGCAGCCGGCTCTAATATCATGACTTATATGATCGGCTTTGTGGCCGCTACGCTTGTGATTACTTTTGGTGGTCGTGCTTTAGGCGCAGCTATGCAAAAATCAGACAACCGTATCACTCGTGCTTTAGGTGGTGTGGTCGCTGTTATCGGTGGCTTTATGGCTGCCAGTTAATCTAACTGTCAGATTCAATTAGCAATAAAAATGCCGCGGGTTCTGCCTGCGGCTTTTTTGTTGCTTTATCAGTGCTTACTTTGAAGTGCTTCTATTGCTGAACTAAATAGTCATAAAGAGTATCTTCAACTGGCTTATCTAGTAAGAACCTAAAATGAACAACGGGTTGGCCTTTATCGGTGACACCTTGTTCAATTGAATCAGCTGCTATTGAAACATTGCCCAAATAATAAAAGTCAGTCCCTTCTCCATCTTCTTTTTTTACAAATAAAAGAATTCTCTTAGACTCAATAACATTTTTTATCTCAGCACTGCTAAGCTTCCTGTTCGATCTTGACTCCCAGGCGAACTCAGCGGGGTTAATAAAATGGTCGTTATAGTTTATATCGCCTTCTAATTCATCAGACTTATGATAAGTAACAAAGCAAGGTGTGACCCCGTTTTTTGTTCTATAACCATAAACCGTACTACTGATATCTTGCTCCCAGTTAAGCAATCTACAGACATCTTTTCTACTGTATTTGTTATATCTTATTAAGCCGTCAAGGTAATTTTCTTTTGAAAAACTTTCATTAAAAGCAGCAATAGAATAATCAATTGAGTCAGCAAAAAACTTATTAAAAGTGTCATTACCTAATGCACTTATTAAGTTACTTCCTAAGCTAAAGCTGCCATTTTCTAACCTAATATTATCGTATCCTTCTCGAATAAAATTAAAGTTGATATTGATCAGAAGCGATTGAAGCGTTTCCTCGTTAATGTCATAGCCATACAAGCTTTGTATTTCATTTATAAAGTCTGTTTTATTCAGATGACCTACTTCAAGTAATTGTCGCAGTAATAGACTTTCTTCAACACGCTTACCATTATTTATATTGAGTGTAAACAGCTCTAGAAGCTGTAAAAAGTCAGGGGGAACAGTACCTTTATAATTGTCCTCAACTCTATTAATAAAGTTCAAATAAGATTTCGCATATGAGGCAAATAACCAAGGGTCTCTTGACCCATACTTAATGAAATCTATCATCATCGGAATTTTGCCAGTCTTATGCTTTAAGTCTTCATAATCTTTTTTTAAGTCTGCTAACTTTTGCATATTGGCATTTTTGATGGACTCGAATATCTTTTCTCGTGCTATTTCATCGAAATTGACTGTTGAAGCACCTGGAATTAAATTACTACCACTTCTAATCAACTTTCGAATGGTATCCTTGTTGAAAGATCTGTCACCATATAAGGCGATCGGTACCAGATAGTTATTATTATAGTTGCCGATAAAATCTATAACGGTTAAATATTCTTTGCCGTCTGTCTTTCTGAGCCCCCTACCCAACTGTTGGACAAAAACAATCGCTGATTGAGTCGGTCTGAGCATAATAATTTGATTCACACTAGGAATATCAATACCTTCGTTAAAAATATCTACGGTAAAGATATAGTCAATCTTATCGCTACCTGTACTTTCCAGTCGTTTAATAGCCTCTAATCTTGCCTCTTCTGAGCTCGCTCCAGATAACGCTATAGCCTTATAACCCTTTTGGTTAAAAGCTTCAGCCAATTGTAATGAGACTTTATTATTCGAGCAAAATACTAGACCTCTGATTTCTCCAGAATCAGTCCCATAGAACTCAGACTTAGCGAGTATATGATTTACTCTTTCATTGCTAGTAAGTTTATTAAAATCTGAATACTCATCCACTACCTCATTGTTAACGGTAATGTCTGTTACACCATAATAGTGAAAGGAGGACAACATACCTTCATCAAGCGCACGATGCAGTCTAATTTCATACGCTAAGTTGTAATCAAAGAGCTCAAAGATATTGGTGCCATCTGTACGCTCAGGTGTTGCCGTCATCCCCAATAAAAACCCAGGTTTAAAGTAGTCCAATATCGTCTTGTAAGACTGCGCTCCTGCTCTATGCGTTTCATCTATCACAATATAATCAAAGTGCTCTTGATTAAATAACTGCAAGTTTTCTTGTTTCGATAAGGTTTGTACCGTTGAGAATAGATAGTCACAATTAAGTTCTTTAAATTGACCGGAGAATAACCCCATAGATATCTCAGAGCCTAGTAAACTCCTAAAGGTATTCATAGCTTCTTCTGCAATTGTTCTTCTATGTACGATAAATAAGAATTTTTTAGGCTTATATTGCTGAACATCAAAAGCGGATAAATAAGTTTTCCCAGTACCCGTTGCCGAGATGATCAAAGCTTTATTCTTACCACTTTTTCGTAAATCATTAAGGTTCTTTAGTGCTTCACTTTGCATCTGGTTCGGTGTGACAAATTTACTTAAAGCCGTTTGCGCTGCAATATTATTTTGTTTTCTAAACTGTTTTGCTTTATTCCATATTTCTGTATATTCATTAATAAAATCGGCTGTGACGTCTTTAGCATTGGCAAGCTCCTTATAATACTCCCGGAAAACTAGACCAAAAAATTGTAGCAAATAAGATAGAATAACCTTTAGAAAAAGAGGTCTATCTAATGACAAAAGTACGTAAGCGTCACAATGCTGAATTTAAAAGCAAAGTCGCCGTTGAAGCCATCAAAGAACACAAAACCCTCAACGAGTTAACCGCAGAATATGGGGTTCATGCAACCCAAATCAGCAACTGGAAAAAGCAGGCTTTGGCAGTTATCCCTACTGCATTCAATACCAAACAGCAAGCCAACGAACAAGCCCAGCAAGCTATTATCGATGAACTACATAGGCAGCTAGGGCAAGTCATCAGTGAAAGAGACTGGCTTAAAAAAAAGTCCTTACAGCTACCCTGAGCACTCGTAAACAACTGCTAGAACCTGATAACAAGGATTTTAGTGTTCGTAAGCAATGTGAATTACTCAGTATCAACCGCTCAAGTCTGTACTATCAGCCAAAGCCCATCAGCGAGCTTGATATTACCCTGATGAACCTGCTTGACCAGCAGTACACCAAGACCCCATTTTATGGGGTTAAACGCATGACAGCGTATTTGAGGCAACTAGGCTATCAAGTGGGAGAAGATCGAGTTAGGCGCTTACTACGGCAAATGGGGCTAGACGCTATTTATCAGCATCCTAACACGAGTAAGCCTAACTCTGAGCATCAAGTTTACCCGTACTTGCTTAGGCATGTACCGATTAGCCGTTGTAATCAAGTATGGAGTACTGATATCACCTATATTCGCTTAGCCAAGGGCTTCGTGTATTTGATGGCGGTGATAGATTGGTACAGTCGTTATGTTCTAGACTGGTCGCTATCTACCACGCTTGAGGCGGATTTCTGCGTTGATACGGTAAGTAGCTTACTGCACAATGGGTTACGCTGTGAGATTTTTAATACGGATCAAGGCTCTCAGTTTACCAGCCCAAGATTTACCAGACCGCTCATTGAGCAGGGTATTGCCATCAGTATGGATGGTCGCGGTAGGGCACTGGATAATATCTTTGTGGAAAGGCTTTGGCGATCAGTGAAGTATGAATGCGTGTATTTGCGACAGTTTGAGACAGTCAGTCAGGCAAGAGCAGGTTTGAAAGAGTATTTCGAGTTTTACAATCATGAGCGTTTACATCAGTCGCTCGATTACCATACTCCTGCACAGGTTTATCTGGCTAACAATAGTTCGGATAATAAATCGTTTTATCAACCCAATTCTATCTTAATTTTATGATAATTTGGTCTAGACATTGGGGAGTACCTTACCTTATCAAACTCGTTGATCACTTGCTCATAAAGTAGCCCATCCTTAGTACTTGAAACCTTTAAATTCCACTCTTTATTAGAACATAGTGCATTTGCCGTAAGATTACTGCTTCCAATAATTATATTGTTGATATTACCGTGTCTAAATAAATACCCTTTTGAATGAAAATCATTAGTAGCAATTTTTAAAACAATATTTTGAAATTTAGATAGCTTTCTTAGTGCATCAGGCTCTGTAAAGTTAAGATACTGAGACATCAAAACTTTACCTTTGATATTATTTTTCTCAAGCTCTTGTAGACTGTTAATAATGGTTGCAACACCACTATTGGTCACAAAGGCAACAGAAATAAAAAACTCATCACACTGGCCCAACTCTTTTAGCAGCGTAGAAAGAAATTTCTTTCCTTCTTTTTTATCATTGGTCAGTAAAGCAGCTTGGTAATTTTTATTGGCATTTTGTGCTTTATTAATAAAACTTTGCTGCAGACTTTGACTCAGAGAGTTTATTTCACCCATTAGGCTAACTCCGTAACAAGCTTAACAACGATAGGAATATCAGCAGCTGCCCAATCTAAGGTATTAAGCTCAGTAATATCTAGCCACTTGAAAGATATATGCTCTGACAACTCAAGCTCTCTGGTTGGTGTAGAACAGATGAAGGAATGCATTTGGATTTTAAAATCTGGGTACTCATGGTTAACTGTTAAAAATTCTTTTTCAACTAAAATGTCCATTTTTAACTCTTCATGAATTTCTCTAATCACTGTATCCGATGGCTGCTCTCCCTCTTCAATTTTTCCGCCTGGAAACTCGAACTTGTTCGAAATATATTCAAATTTGTTTACCCCTCTCTGAACACACAATATTTTTCCTTTATTGATAATAATTGCTGCTGAAACTTTGATTTCTTTCATAGCCTTCAAATCTCTCAAAATATTTAATAAAAATTTCTTAATATTGTACGTTATATACCATAAACCTCGAATAGGCGATGTTACTTATAGGTCGCTTAATACTATATTTAGGTCATTAATAAAGTTGAAATAGTAACAATACACTTACTAACGCGAATTCAGTTTCTTTTACATCTCTCCTGTATATCTTACATAACACCAAGCGAAATCAGGCTAAATATCTTTAATAATGATAGTCATATCAAGTAGTTGCTCGCGAGACCAATATTAATAAAGCGAGAAGAAACACCTTAACTTAGAACTTAAATTAATAATTAAAGAGGATTAAAATATGAAATTATTATCAGTATTAGCTACCTCTACCCTACTTACTCTTGGTGCGACAACTTCAACTTTAGCGTTTAGTGCCACACCGACACAAAACACTCAAACTCAGACTGCGCAAACTAAAGTGGCACAATCGACTATTAGCATTGATCAGGCTATCAATATCGCCAAACGCAATGCTCAAGGCGTGGTAAAAAGTGTGGAATTCGATAGCGATGATAACCAATATGAGGTAGAGCTAGTATCGGGTACTACAAATTATAAAGTCGAACTTGATGCCAGCACAGGTAAAATTGTTAAGTCAAAACAAAAGAAATTGAGTACCAGTGATACCCAAAAGTATGCCCCATTAACCAATGCTAAGGTATCGCTGACTCAAGCCCTAAAAAATGCAAATAACACCGTGAAAGGTCAAGTGACTGAGGCTGAATTTGATACTGAAAACGGGCAGCCAGTATATGAAGTTAAGATTGTGAAAGCAGGTGAGAAACATAAAGTTTATGTGGACGTTAATACCGGTAAAGTGATCAAAACCAAACTAGACTAATTATTAGCATTAAAAGGGTTAAGGTTAAACTGGCTAAAGCTAGATTAACCCGATAAATTGCTTTAGAAACAATATGTTCTCCTCATAAGCTTTTACTTGACCTCCTACTTTTAGTAGGGGGTCTTTTGTTTAGCTCCTGTTATAATCAATAGTCTAATATCGGCAGTTGTAGTTCACTGTCATTTACAGCCAATTTTAAATACAACGTTTTGCTTTTATATGACCACTTCCAACGATAGTAAAAGCCTTATAGAAGACACTCAACCACAGCGAAAAATCATCCATCTAGATATGGATGCCTTTTATGCCAGTGTCGAGCAGCGTGACTTTCCCGAGCTTCGAGGAAAGCCATTGGTCGTGGGTGGCGATCCTAGTGGCCGTGGTGTAGTAGCAGCCGCCAGCTACGAAATACGTAAATTTGGGGTGCGTTCTGCTATGTCGTGTTATGAAGCAAAAAAGCGCTGCCCAGAAGCGATATTTGTGCGCCCAAGATTTGAAGTATATCGTCAAGTCAGTCAAGAAATTCGAGCGATTATGCTGAGTCTGACCGATTTGGTCGAGCCGTTATCTTTGGATGAGGCCTATCTTGACGTTACTGGTATTAAGGAACACCACGGTTCTGCGACCTTAATGGCCAACTGGTTACGCGCTGAAATCTATGAGAAAACGCATCTGCGAGCGTCTGCTGGGGTGTCGTTTAATAAGATGCTGGCTAAAATTGCTTCAGATATTAATAAGCCGAATGGCATTGCGGTCATTACCCCTGAGCAAGCGGACGACTTCATTGCAACACTGCCTATTGAGCGTTTTCACGGTATTGGTAAAGCCACTGCCAAGCGTTTGCATGAAATGGGTATTTATACCGGCGCTGATTTAAAGGCTATGCCTGTCGATAATCTGGAACATGAATTTGGCAAGCGAGGACGCTTTTATTCAGAGATTGCCCATGGCAATGACACTCGCCCCGTGAAAGCAGAACGCAAACACAAGTCAGTGGGCAGTGAGACCACCTTTCGCGATAATATTAGAGACACCGATAGCCTACTGATACAGATATTTGAACAAAATGCCGATGCTTTTACCCAACTTGCCAAAAAAGGACGATTGGGTCATACCATCACCCTTAAAATTAAATACTCTGACTTTACGCAGATTACCCGCTCACATACTCTGCACACACCGTTTCCCACTGCAGAATCAGCTCACTATTGGCTAGAAAAACTATTGGCTGATGTACCACGTCATTTACCAATACGGTTAGTAGGCGTCACTTACTCTAATTTGACCACACCTGAAGCCATTAGCTCTCAGCCTGATTTGTTTGGCTTGTAATCCATAGCCTTTTTGATCCATAACGACAGCGGAAATCCAATGTTAGCTATATAATTTGAATCAAAACCCAACTCAAAAAACTCGCATTTCTGTTAAACTACTCGCCATTGCTGACCACCTTAACGTACGGCAAACCCTCTTCTTATTTTGAACCGATTAAAGACATCTTATGACTCAGTCCACCTCTCAAGACCAACAACACAATTCAAACGACTCGACTATCGACAATACCTCTACCGCCCCCACAGAAGGCTATCTTAGTGTTAATGACTATGATTACGACCTGCCTGATGACTATATTGCCCGCTATCCCCTAGAGCAGCGTAGCGCCTCGCGTCTTATGTACTTGCCAGCCCATGCAAACGGTCATTTTGAGGTGCAAGACAAGCAGTTTGCCCAATTGCCTGAGTTATTACAGGCAGGCGATTTAATTGTGTTCAATGACACCAAAGTGATGAAAGCCCGCCTTTTTGGACAAAAAGACACCGGCGGCAAAGTAGAAGCGTTGGTTGAGCGTTTAACCGACGACGTCCAATTCACTCAGGATGCAGACGGTCAAAGTCATGACAATGTAGCCTTGTGTCATGTGCGGGCCAGCAAAGCGCCTAAGCTTGGTCAGACTCTGTTATTGGGAGATGGCAACATTGAATGTCAGATGATTGGCCGTCATGAGAACTTGTTTATTTTAAGTTTTAAAAACCCGATTCTACCGGATTTAGAACAGTATGGTGAGTTGCCGATTCCGCCCTACTTCGAGCGTCATGCCGATGAAACCGATAATGTGCGTTACCAAACTGTGTTTCATGATCCTGCCAAACTTGCCAGCGTGGCTGCCCCGACTGCCAGTTTACACTTTGATGATAAAGTCTTGGGCGAGCTAGCAGACAAAGGTATCAACACCGCCTATGTCACTTTGCATGTGGGTGCCGGTACTTTTGCCCCTGTGAAGACCGATAACTTACTCAATCACACCATGCACAGTGAATATGCCAACTTGCCACAAGAAACGGCAGAGCTAATTAATCAAACTCATAAAAACGGTAATAAGGTCATCGCCATTGGGACTACTGTGACTCGTGTACTAGAGACGGCGTATCAAAAGACCGCAGATGAGCAAGGTAATGTGTCTGCTTGGTCCGGCGATACTGATATCTTTATCTACCCAGGCTTTAAGTTTGGGGTCATTGATACCCTATTGACTAACTTCCATCTGCCGAAGTCTACGCTGCTTATGCTGGTTTCCGCTTTTGCTGGCAAGTCTAATATTGAACAGGCTTATCAACATGCCATTAAGCAAAAGTACCGCTTCTTTAGCTATGGTGATGCAATGCTATTAGAGCGCAACGAAGCATAATCGTTAAAGCCCAAACCACGGGGCTTAGACCTGAGACTTTAAACGAAATAGTTTAAAACCAGAATGCTTAAAACCAAACCTTCTAGACTTAATTTTATAATACACTTTTTATAGCTTTATGATTGAAGCTTGAACGATAAACGAGAGAACAATATGCATGCTGTAACCCCGATTGATGCTTCTGCCAATAAATCTGAAAAATACGAGCTACTCATAAAACAAGCCGATGCCATCTTAAGTAGTGAGTCTGATTTAATTGCCAATATGGCCAATTTAACTGCTTTATTAAAAGATACTTTTGGTTGGTTTTGGATTGGCTTTTATCGTGTCGATAGTAAGGCCAATCAGCTAATTCTCGGCCCATTTCAAGGGCCATTAGCCTGTACTCGTATTGATCATGGTAGAGGGGTGTGTGGTGAAGTTTGGGCCACAGCAACTACTCAAATTGTGGCCGATGTGAATGCTCATCCCAATCATATTGCGTGCTCGTCACTATCGCAGTCAGAGATTGTGGTGCCGGTGAGGAATAAAGATGGTGAAGTTATCGCTGTGTTAGATATTGATTCAGATGAATTAGCCACGTTTGATGAGGTTGATGCCGAGTACCTTGAGCAGTTGGTCCAACTGCTTAGATAGCCAAATCAATAGCCAAATTAATAGGCGTAAAAAAGCAGAGTCATATGACTCTGCTTTTTAGTTTCAGACAATATTAAGACGCTTTAGGATGCGCAAAGTGCAGCTGACGATCACAGCCATACGATACTGCTGTCTTATCGGCTTTAATATGTCCTATATGCTGCCAACCTGAGTCCTCTGGCTTATTGGCAGTATCTGACACATAGACCTCAAAATCTCGAGTTATGCCTTTGGCCTTCTCTTCTGGTGTTAGCGCAAACTCATTGCGAAAATCAATGCCAGGCGTTATCACATAGTTTACTGGTTTAACCGGTGCAATCATCATGTATTTTGGTGAAACCACGCCTGCTTTTTCCTCATTGCCAATCGTTTTATTATTAGCGTTAATCCCCATCGCAGCAATACCATCGACAGGACGCATCGTCGCTTCTTTGTCCGCTTTTCTAAAGATAGGGCCTATCTTTAGACCCAAGCTGATCACATTAAATCGAAAACCCACTTTTGGGTTATTGGTCATAGGAGCATCATAGACACTGTCACGTTTTGCCCCAGTTAACACATCGGCCACAAAGAAATTCTCAGTGGTAACGTTGGCATTGGCTTTATCAGTCCCGAAAATCTTGCCGGCCATACCAAAGGCCTGATACTCTCCTTGCTTAGTATCAGATAATGCCACAGACAGCCGGCCAATAAACAAGGACTTTGCCTCTTTAGCAAACATTCCGGTGTAGCTTTGACCGTCACTGTTTTTGACATCTTCGGTCATTTCCCAAGTGCCTGCCATGCAGATACCATTACTATGTACCAACTTGTCTAACCGGTCGTAGTAATCGACATCTTGATTTAAGGTTTGCTCAGTGCGAGTGGCCAATTGCTCTCTAACCGCCTTGTTAAACTTACTTGCGGTCACTTGATACTTTGGTAATTGGCCAGACTGATAAACGGCTCTTTCCTGTTTTGCTTGCTGATTATCTGTATCAGTTTCAGGGTTTAAGCTGTTATTAAATACCACGTCATAGACTTGTTGATAAGAGCTGGCAGCGGCTTGCTGCGTCGTTAAGAACGGTAACGATAATGCGGTGATGATAGACAATAATCCTGCTTTAAAATTAGGATTTGTTGACATCATTGTTGGGTTTGTTAGACAGCTCATAATCATTCCCTGTAGTAATCAGCTATTGCCTTCATTCTATACCAGTTCTATCAAATCCCCTTTGTTTATTTTTATCCTTAACGCCCCTTTAGCACTCCTCAACAAACCTTAATACCCCTTAATATCTCTTAATATCGCTTAACAACCACCGATAATTATTTCTATCATAGCTTTATCCCAGTTGCCTCCTAACTTACGCTAAATCTCCTTTAAAAAAGGAATACTGTGCATCATGGACGTTTCAGCTTATAAAATTTACCCAAAAAAAGGCAGAATCAAATGATTCTGCCTTTACGGTCTTTAAATTGTTCAAACCAGTGGATTGACCTATTTCAACTCAAGTGGTGGCACATCCTGACCACGCTTGTGGTAAAAATCATCCACAAATTCGTCAAATTTGTCTTCATCAATGGCATCACGAATGCCCTGCATCAAACGCTGATAATAACGCAGGTTATGAATGGTCGCCAGCTGAGCCCCCAACATTTCTTTGCACTTATTCAAGTGATACAAATAAGCACGGCTGAAGTTCTGGCAGCAGTAGCAATCACACTCTGGATCTAATGGGCCTTGATCTTCACGATATTGACTGTTTCGAATGCGTACAATACCTTGGTTTTCTTCATTACCAGTGACAAAGTAATGACCATTACGGGCGTTACGGGTTGGCATCACGCAGTCAAACATATCGACCCCGCGACGTACTGCCTCTAAGATATCTTCTGGCTTACCCACACCCATCAAATAACGAGGTTTATCAGCGGGCATTAGTTCTGGCATATAGTCCAGAACCTCAATCATTTCTTCTTTAGGCTCTCCCACAGACAAGCCACCAATGGCATAACCATCAAAGCCAATCTCTAACAAGCCGTCCATAGACTGACGACGCAGCTCTTCGTACATACTGCCTTGTACAATCCCAAACAGGGCATTGGTATTACCCAACTTCTTATGCTCATCTACACAGCGTTGGCCCCAACGTAATGATAGCTCCAGTGACTTTTGAGCCTCACTAAAAGTAGCCGGATACGGGGTACATTCATCAAACTGCATCACGATGTCAGAGTTTAATGAGTACTGAATTTGCATCGATTTCTCTGGCGACAAGAAGACTTTCGCGCCATCAATGGGTGACTTAAAGGCAACGCCTTCCTCGGTAATTTTACGCATTGCACCCAAGCTAAAGACTTGGAAACCGCCTGAATCAGTCAAAATCGGTTTGTTCCAATTCATAAACTGATGCAGACCACCAAATTTGTCGATAACTTCATTTCCAGGACGTAACCATAAATGGAAAGTATTGCCCAAAATAATATCAGCCCCGATGTCTTCTATATCGCGAGGCAGCATGCCTTTTACAGTGCCATAAGTGCCGACAGGCATAAATGCTGGGGTTCTAATTTCACCGTGAGCCAGCTTAACGGTGCCTCGGCGCGCACGTGATTCGCCCGCTGCGGTTTTATGTAGGGTAAATTGCATAACATTAACTCAGAGTAATAGATTGAAAGGGAGGTATGGGTTAATAACGATAGAAATAAAAATTAAATCAAGCAAAATAGGTCGCTTCTTTAAATGAAAGCCCATTAATATCGACAATTATAACATTGCCATCAAATCAACGGGGGACAATTAGTGCGACAGCTATAACTAGACTACCTTTAATAGCTAGCGAAATACCTGACTACTCACTCAATTGATAAGATTGTGCTTATTTTAAAATTTGCTAGTAATCGTTTGAGGACTTTGTTATAAAAGCTAAGCGCCTTAGTGCTAGATTTATGCCGTCTTATTTATATTGCTTTTTATATCGTTTTTTATATTGCCTTCTATACTTGTTTATACACTATCGTTTATAAACTGCTGTTAACACAATCTTTTATTAGGCAAGGAATCTTTTATGAGCTTAAAAATCATTATTGCCCTTGTTCTGATTGTTTTGATAGCGGCTCTATTTTTTATTATTTTTCGCAAGGAAAACACGGCCTGTAAATCGCCTAGCCTGCCTGCGTCGAATAAACCTAATCTCAATAACAGTTCCCGTCTGACTAAACCACAGAGACACGATAACTGGGTGGGTAGTGCAAACATGGAAGAGAATCAGTCTATAGAAGACGCAGAAACGATAGAAAAAAATATTGAAACGCTCGATCCTATTAATACCCACCATCGTTCTGAACTGTCTGTACAGCCTTTACTGGATGACGATGAGCTGCAAGAAATATTAGAAATGCTAGACGAGACCGATTCTGAGACAGAAGAAGGCCTTGCTCAAACCGCACAAGACAACAGCATGCCGCCGTTTGAGTTTATTGAACCGTTGAACAGCGTCCAGTTGACGTTAGACTTAGCACAGCATTATTTAGACACGGGCAACTATGACAGTGCCAAACGCTTAGCACAAGAAGTCATTGAAGGAGACGGCAGTGATGAACAAAAGGCCTTTGCCCAGTCAATTTTAGACCGTCTGCCCTAGCGCTTAATCACTTCTACTACTTCCAAAACACCAATCAACTAACACTTATTTATAGACACCTATCATGACCTCAAGCCAAACCTTTAGCACAAATGAAAAGATACTAGACTCAGCGTCTTCAAATGCCACCTCAAATAAAGTACAACTTATCTATGCCGGCGGCACCTTTGGCAGCTACGGCAGACCACTCGCTGCCCTGCCAGCAGACACCTTCTTACCGTTATTAATGGATAAGATAACTCAAAATATTACTACCAATATAGAGGTGCTTGAAAACAGCTGTGTTAAAGACAGTAGTCAGTTATCACCGGCTGATTTCAGCCACTTTTTTCAGCTGATTTTAAACTGTTATGCCCAAGGCTATCGTCATTTTGTCCTAATTACCGGCACTGATACTTTAAGTTATTTGGGATCATTTTTGGCAGAAGCATTTGCCGGCTCTGATGTCTCATTGGCCTTAACCGCCAGCATGCGTCCCCTATTCGATGCCAATGATATTCACAATTACAGCATCGACCCTCATAGCGATGCGTGGGGTAACTTATCAGAGGCAATTGGTTTGGCTGCCCACGGAGAGTCTGGCGTAGTTGTCACTTTCGCAGGCGAGTCTTGGCCCGCTCAAACGGTACAAAAGATACACAGCCATGATCTAATGGCCTTTACCGGTCATACTCGTGCCGGCTATCCTGCCAACAGCTATGTCAAATCCTTGCCTGTGGGCCGCCGTAAAAACTGGATTGAAGACACTGAGGCAAAACTGTCAGACATCATGGCTCACTCGCAAAATGTTATCATTCCTACTGTTTACTGTGTCCCAAACAGTGGAGAATGGTTAAGCACCCAATTAACGGCGTTACTTGATTTGCCGCCTACTGGGGTAATACTAATGGGCTTTGGTGCAGGCAATATTCCTTATAGCGAACAGCTAGAAAACACCCTGGACAAGCTATATCAACACGGTCACATCGTGGTCTGCACCACCCAGTGTCCATATGGCGGGGTCAGTGAAGCTTATGCAGCAGGCAGTTGGCAGTATCAACACCATGTTTTATCCGCGGGCCGACTAACCGTACCTGCAGTCTATGCCCGTCTGCTTTGGTTACATTTAGCCTTTGATACTCCAGCCCGCCGTCGTCAACGTTGGAGTTATAGCGTGGGCAAGCACTGATAAAGTTCATTAGGACTCAGCGTAATAAGTGCTTATAATACGGCGCTTAATGCTTATTTATTCATAACAAAATTTGGCTTAGTTCATGACCCAAGATCAAGATACCGCATCGCCTGTTACTCTCAATGCCCTAACCACTGATCCGTCAACGTCAAATACTCAGGGTGTCGCACCTGCTTTTGAACCTGATTCAAAGTTAGTCGCGCAAGCTAAAGATCCTTCAGATCAATTGCAAACCTATGCGCTCGGTATAGAGTTCAATGGGTCTAATTATCGCGGTTGGCAAAGACAACAAGAGGTATTGTGCGTACAGCAAGTGCTTGAGGAGACCTTAAGTAAGATTGCCAATGAGCCAATCGAAGTGGTGGCAGCAGGACGTACCGATGCGGGGGTGCATGGCGGTAATATGTTGGCTCACTTTAAGACCAGTGCCAATCGCGGAGTTTATAATTGGCTGCGCGGTGCCAACAGTCTGTTACCCGATGACATCGCCATACGCTGGATACAGCCGATGCCAGATGATTTCCATGCCCGTTTTGGGGCCATTGCCCGTCGTTATCGTTATATTACCCTCAATCAACCACAGCGCCCTGCCGTCCTTAATCATTTAGTCACCCATATCCATGAGCCATTAGACTTAGCAAAAATGCAGCAAGCGGCAGCACACATTGTCGGACAGCATGATTTTAGTAGCTTTAGAGCAGCTGCTTGTCAGTCAAATCAGCCGGTTAGAAACATTCACCATGCCAAGCTGTTTCAGCATGGACAATTTATTGTGTTCGACATTCAAGCCGATGGTTTTTTACATCATATGGTCAGAAACCTAATGGGGACTCTATTTGCGATAGGTAAAGGAGAATTACAACCGATGGATTATCTGCGAATATTGGAAGCCAAAGACCGTACTATTGCTCCGCCAACAGCTTCTCCCGATGGCTTATATTTTATCAATGCTTATTACCCTCAGCCCTACCAAGACTTATTGCCCAATCTGCCATTGGCACCGCAATGGTTAAACCTAGCTGATTAGTAATTTTAGTAGATGAGCATGATTTTAATCGCTAGCTATCTGTTATTTAGCTAGCAAATTAAGGCTATTTTATCAAGTCATTCGCTTGTAAAATTTGCTTAATGATGCTTTTATGCGTATAATAACGTCCTACAATTCTATTTGAACGGGTTAACCCAAATAATTATGGCAAAAAAAGACGACATTATTGAATTTGAAGGCGAAGTCATTGACACCCTTCCTAACACACTTTTTAAAGTGCGCCTTGAGAATGGGCATGAAATCATCGCTCATATTTCAGGTAAAATGCGCAAACACTATATCCGTATCTTAACTGGTGATAAAGTTAAAGTTGAGATGACGCCGTATGACCTATCAAAAGGTCGTATTACTTACCGTGGTAAAACCTAATAGCCCAGTAAGCTAGGGTTTTAAGAACCACAGCTAGGTATATACTGCAAACTGTTTTATTTGAGGGGAGAGTCAAGTTTATTTGGTAATGATGAGAGAGTTTATCTTTCGTAAATCCTCACCTCATTTCCTTCTGATCGTTTTTGACCCCTTATAAATATGACAGTCATAAAAAAACCGCTACCTGTAAAAGAGTAGCGGTTTTTTTCGTTTGCTTGTTAGTAAAGATTTAGTTGTAAAAGAGTTAGCGAGGTAGAGTGGATGCTGTCACTATCTACCTCATCTATGACTATAGCAGCTCAGACATTTATATAGCTAAGCTAAGATACACTATTATCATCGTTAGTGGTTACTGCTGTCACCCCTATTCTATTTAATTTCAACCGTGGCATCATTATCAATAATATTCAGTAACGCCAACGCATCCCAGTTGGTCAAACGTATGCAGCCCGCTGAAGCTTGGCGACTGATACGCTCAGGGTCGGGTGAACCATGAATGCCATAAGAAGGTTTGGACAATCCAATCCACACTCGGCCTACCGGGTTGTTTGGACCTGGGGGGATAATGGTTTGCTTACCATCACCATCAGTATGCGTGTAGTTGGGGTCGCTGACTTTGGTTTGTACCTTATGTGTGCCCGTTGGTGAAGGAGTGGCGGTACTGCCTACCGTGGTAGGATAGCTGGCGACAAGCTTATCTTGTTTATCATACGCATATAAAGTTTGACTGTTTTTATCTGCCACTACTCGAGTTACCGTGGTCTTATTGGCTCGACCAGGGTTATATACTGTCAAGGTCTCGCCAGCCTTGAAACTTGCGTTGGGATTAAGCTGCTTTAGATAGCTTATGTCCATATGAAACTTCTCAGCCATGGCTTCCGCCACACTTTCGTAGTACATACCTTCTAACTTCGATTTGGCTTCCGCCCCTTCTGGTATCTTAGTGGTCTTAATATTGACATCAGAATCGGTTAAGGTGTAGCTAATGAGTACTGGCTTAGTTGCAAATTCGCCACTTTTTAACGCTTCCCATGTCTTTTGGTCCAACTCATTGGTAACGGGTAACCCTTTGGCTTGCTGAAAAGCTTGCATCGCTTTTTGGGTATTTTTACCCCACCAACCATCCACTGCCCCGACACCATGATAGTTCCAGTTTAATAACGCTTGCACTTTGGTACCCACCGCTTGAGTCATCTTAACGCCGGGCTGCCATTCGCTGCTATTTACCTTTTGGGCGATAGCTGACAACGGAGCGCTTGTTGGGTTAGTCGCTGTTTGACCTGAATTGTTTTGACCAGTTGCAGTTTGACCAACTGCTGTTTGGCCAGTCACTTGATTGCCTGTCGTTGCTGCTGACGAAGTGTTCTGTGAAGACGTAGTTTGTGATGGTGCGTTCTGTGCCGGTGCGCTGCTAGTAAAACTATCAGCCACATTTTCATTGGCTGTATCTTCAGTCGATTCAGCTTCTGTATTCGCCTCTTCAGTTTGCAGATTGTTCTGCTCAGCGGCTTCTGCTACTCGAACTGCCAAAGATTTATTGATGGCTTGAGCACTACTATCTACAGTATTTGGGGTTTGTGCTAGAGCCAAGCTCGTTGCCAATATGGTAGATACTGCCAAGGTTAGTTGCTTTAAAGTAAGCCCTGATTTTAAGCTACCTTTTTTAGTGCAGTTGCTGTGAGCATGGTCTTTATTAGAAAGGCTTTTGGAAATAATATTTGAAGTCTGAGTAAGCATGAATGCTCCTTATCTTTATCACTTTTTATTGTGTCTATTATTATAATTAGACTGTTGTTTTCGCTATAAAATTTGACCTTAACTATACTATTTTTTAGCAATTTGGTTAACAGAGTATTGGTTATGTTATGCAAAATTATGTATATATCATCTAAGTATAAACTGCTGTCAGTAAGATAAAATGGGCCTTTATAAACAATGCCCAGAGACAGGATGAACTATGTGCAAAATTCTTAATGTATCGACAATAGAAAGAACAACAATAACAAAATAAAAAACCCAAATCCTAAGATTTGGGTTTTTTAGAAATCATCTTTATCGATTAACTTTAAGAATACGGTTAAATATCAATTATTTTAATCATAGAGGTTTTAAAATCAATCCTAGTGTTTTGTCTTGCCTAACTCAGCTTAGCCAATACGGCCTCACCCATTTGTTTACAGCCCACTAGTGTCAAGCCTGTTTCATCAGAATCCATGATGTCACCGGTACGTAGACCATCATATAACACATCGCTTACCGCCTGCTCAATGGCAGCAGCTGACGCTTCATGCTTAAAGGTATAACGTAGCATCATTGCCACTGATAAAATAGTGGCAAGAGGATTTGCTTTGTCTTGACCTGCAATATCAGGTGCACTACCGTGACAAGGCTCGTACATGCCTTTACCATTTTCATCTAAGCTTGCTGATGGCAACATACCAATAGAGCCAGTCAACATCGCAGCTTCATCTGATAAGATGTCGCCAAACATATTACCGGTGACCATCACATCAAACTGTTTAGGATTTTTGACCAACTGCATACACGCATTATCGGCATACATATGGCTTAAGGCCACATCGTTATACTCAGACTCTTGTAGCTTAATCATGGTCTGCTTCCAAAGTTCGGTGACTTCTAACACGTTGGCTTTGTCCACTGAACAAATTTTGGCAGGGTTACCAGTAGCCTTAGCACGAACCTTGGCCAATTCAAATGCTACTTTACCAATACGCTCAATCTCTGAGGTCTTGTAAACCATAGTGTTATAGCCTTGCTGTTCCCCATTCTCTAGGGTGCGAATACCGCGAGGCTCACCAAAGTAGATCCCCCCAGTCAGTTCGCGAACGATCAGCAAATCTAATCCTGAAATAATTTCTGGCTTTAGGCTTGAAGCATTGGCCAATTGTGGATAAAGTTTCGCTACCCGTAAGTTAGCAAATAAGCCTAGCTCACTGCGAATCTTCAATAGACCACGCTCTGGACGGATACTACGCTCAATACTATCCCATTTAGGACCGCCAACGGCGCCCAATAATACTGCATCGGCTGCACGTGCTTTGGCCAAGGTCTCATCTGGCAAAGGCACACCTGCATTATCAATAGCGATACCACCAATATCAGCAGCTTCTAGCGTAATACCTAAATCAAATTTTTCATTCACCGCTTTTAATACGTCAACGGCTTGAGTCATAATTTCAGGACCAATACCATCGCCTGCAAGGGTCAATACGGTTGCCATACACTGTCTTCCTAAACTGTTATTTTAAAGTTTTTATTTGCTTTTCGAGGTTATTAGCTTTTCAAGGTGGCCATCCGTTAATAAGTAACGAATGGAGTAAGGCATGATAGCCTATCTTGCTTGATTTATGCTTTAACTTCCTGAAAAATCCAAGGCGTTTTTTGCTGCATTTTTTCTTCATAGGCTTTAATCGCATCGCTTTGCTGCAAGGTTAAACCAATATCGTCTAAGCCATTTAACAAACAATGTTTGCGAAACTCGTCTACCTCAAAAGCAAATTCTTTGCCTTCAGGCGTTATAACTACCTGACGCTCTAGGTCTGCGGTTAACTCATAGCCTTCGTTGGCAAAGCACGCTTCAAACAGCTCATCAACTTGTTCTTCAGGTAATACTATGGGCAGCATACCGTTTTTGAAGCAGTTGTTATAAAAAATATCAGCAAAGCTTGGCGCAATAACGGTGCGGAAGCCATATTCTGATAAAGCCCACGGCGCATGCTCACGGCTTGAACCACAGCCAAAATTGCTGCGTGCTAATAAGATAGTGGCACCTTGATAACGTGGCTTATTTAACACAAAGTCTGGATTGATAGGACGCTTGGTATGATCTTGGCCTGGGAAACCTTCATCCAAATAGCGCCAGTCATCAAATAGGTTAACGCCAAAACCTGTGCGTTTGATAGATTTTAAAAACTGCTTAGGGATAATTTGATCGGTATCCACATTTGAGCGATCAAGAGGGCAGACGATGCCGGTTTGGGTGTTATAAGCTTGCATTATTGGTTCCTTAACAATAGGGTATCTGGTAAAACGGGTTCTGGCTTTCAACGAATATTAAAAGCTACGCACATCCACAAAGTGACCGGCCAATGCCGCGGCAGCTGCCATCGCTGGGCTTACCAAATGGGTGCGACCGCCATTGCCTTGACGTCCCTCAAAGTTACGGTTTGAGGTCGAGGCACAGTGCTCTTGTGGTTGTAGCTTATCGGCATTCATCGCCAAGCACATTGAGCAGCCAGGCTCGCGCCATTCAAATCCTGCTTCTACAAATAGCTTATCTAAGCCCTCTTCTTCCGCTTGCTTTTTAACTTGACCCGAGCCAGCAACTACGATCGCTTCTTTAACGTTGTCTGCTACTTTACGGCCTTTGATAACTGATGCCGCTGAGCGCAAGTCCTCAATACGAGAATTGGTGCACGAGCCAATAAAGATACGATCAAGCTTAATATCGGTAATCGGTTGGCCCTGCTCGAGACCCATATATTGATAAGCGCGCTCCCATGCCTCCGCCTGTACTTCATCTTTTGCCTGAGCTAAGGTGGGCACTTTTTGAGTCACATCTACTACCATTTCTGGAGAGGTGCCCCAAGACACTTGTGGCGCAATGTCGCTGGCATCTAGTTCAACGATCGCATCAAAGTGTGCGCCTTCATCTGAATGTAAGGTATTCCAGTATTCAACCGCTTGATCCCATTGCTCACCTTTTGGTGCAAAGGGACGGCCTTTAACATATTCGATAGTGGTGTCATCCACACCGACCATACCCACACGAGCACCGGCTTCAATGGCCATATTACAGACCGTCATACGGCCTTCCATGCTCATATTTTCAAATACTTCACCGGCAAACTCGATGGCATAACCGGTACCGCCCGCTGTACCAATTTTGGCAATAATAGCCAGCACCACATCTTTGGCAGTGACCCCTTCTCCAAGCTGACCATTGACTCGAATTAGCATGTTTTTAGATTTTTTCTGAACCAAACACTGAGTGGCCAACACATGCTCAACTTCTGAGGTACCGATGCCATGGGCTAAACAGCCTAGCGCACCATGAGTCGCAGTGTGCGAGTCACCACAAACCACAGTCATACCAGGCAATACTAAGCCCTGCTCTGGACCGACCACATGAACGATACCTTGACGTACATCATTGATGGTAAATTCTGCGATATTAAATTTAGCACAGTTGTCATCTAATGTTTTTACCTGAAGACGTGATACCTCGTCTTTAATACCAACAACCCCTTCTAAACGCTCTTTGCGTACTGTCGGAACGTTATGATCTGGTGTTGCAATATTGGCTGACAAACGCCATGGCTCACGATTGGCCAAAGCCAGTCCTTCAAATGCTTGAGGGCTGGTCACTTCATGCAATAAGTGACGGTCAATATAAATCAGACTTGAACCATCATCACGTTGGCTAACCAAGTGAGCGTCCCAAAGTTTATCGTATAAAGTTTTGGCGGTATTAGACTGTGTTGCTGACATGGAGTAGTCCCTTGCTGGCTTATAATGTTTATGAGTATAAATAAAAATATTGAGAAACGTAATTGTCTATGGTTTATCTATAGTTATAGTCAGGATAAAAAATTAAAGCGTTAACCTTGTTAAACCTAATAGAGTAGTATTTATCTTTGTAAAGCAATACTTATATGTGGTTGCCTTGCCATTCATTTACTTGTCTATTACTAGAATTAAACAGGTTATTACTGGTTACTATAGATTAAATTAAAATATTTAATAAAATTGAAATATTTAATCAAGTTTAATTGCCAATATTATATATAATAATGATGACTGAACTTGCTTTGTCTATTGAGATTATAACAGCTAAGTTATATAATAATAATTGATGATTTTTATCATAAACCAAACTTTATATTATAATTGAATATTTACCATTTCTTTTGATAGTTTTAGGCTGACCATGAATACCACAAATTTGACAACATTTATCACTGTAATGCAAACAGGCAGTATTTCCGGTGCAGCTGAAAAGCTTTTTATTACTCAGCCTGCCGTTAGTAAACGGATTAAGAATCTTGAAGACGAATTTAAGGTCACCCTATTCGATACACTTGGTCGAGGTATCGTCCCCACTGCTGCCGCCAATGAACTATTACCGCATGCCAAACGTTGGCTTGATGACTATGATAATTTCAAAATAAATATTCAAAACTCCCAGCAGACTATTTCAGGTAAATTGGTTATTGGTACCAGCCATCATATTGGACTACATCATTTACCGCCTGTTCTAAAACAATTTATTCAAATGTATCCGTCAGTGCAGCTAGAAGTTCATTTTGTGGACTCAGAGGCAGCGCATAAAGCGGTATTGGATGGCGAACTGTCTCTAGCCTTTTTAACTTTGCCACCTGTATATGACAAGCGTTTGACTTACCACACCCTTTGGTCAGATCCCTTATTCTTCGTGACGGGCACTCTGTCTCCTTTAGCAAAAAAATCAAATGTAACTTTAGAGCAGTTGGCACATTATTCAGCTATCTTACCGGCAGCTAATACCTTTACCAGTCAGATTACTTTGGCTGAA
This sequence comes from Psychrobacter sanguinis, assembly GCF_020736705.1. Classification (NCBI taxonomy): domain Bacteria; kingdom Pseudomonadati; phylum Pseudomonadota; class Gammaproteobacteria; order Moraxellales; family Moraxellaceae; genus Psychrobacter; species Psychrobacter sanguinis. Next base: position 1,644,734 of record NZ_CP085990.1, on the reverse strand, counting down.
TTTGCCAAACAAAACTTAAAGCCATATGCCACTATGACCACCAACCCTCTTGAGTCTATTCGTATGTTGGTCTCTGTCGGTCTAGGTTGGTCAGTGCTACCTCAAACTTTAATCAATCATGAACTGGCTACCATTGATATGGCCAAAGACTTAGAGCTGCAACGCTACTTGGGTGCGGTTATTAACCCAAGCTTAACGCGTTCTGCTAGTGTCGATGCTTTAATGCAGATGTTGGCGCCTATTGAATAAGTCTCGATTGGCTATTTTGCTTGTGTTGTTACCTAAAAAATGCTTTGACTTCAATAAGAGTCAAAGCATTTTTTATTCGGCTTCTTCAGCAAGTTTTTATTAGCATTATCCCCTCAATTTAAAGTCCATTCTAAATTTCTAATAAGTTTCTAATTTTAATTGTATTCGTAATCGCTAAATTTTTACTCTATAATGCAAGCATGTTGCCAAAAGTTAACCTCTTGTAACTAATACGTTAGGCATGTAAAAACTCTGATGGTTAAGGCCTATAAAACGAAATCTTAAAACTTCTTTTAATATTCTTTTAGTTTTTGTGAAAGAACCATTATGCTACAAGTCACATAATGGTTTTTTTATGTTCAAAAATATATTACATAAGGATTATGTTATGAATGGAATTGAAACAGGAGTGCTCATATCGCTCGCTCTATATTTCTTATTAATGATTGCAATTGGTGTTTGGGCTTACTTTAAAGCCGATAACGACTCTGCAGGTTATATGTTGGGTGGTCGTAACTTGAGCCCTGGTGTAGCCGCTTTATCAGCCGGTGCCTCTGACATGTCAGGCTGGTTATTACTGGGTCTTCCCGGTTATATGTACAGCTCTGGTGTGGTCAGTATTTGGATTGCCTTAGGCTTGACCATCGGTGCCTTTGCCAACTACCTATTGGTAGCACCAAGACTACGTGTCTATACCGAAATCGCTGACAATGCGATTACTCTTCCTGACTATTTCGCCAACCGCTTTGAAGATAAGTCGCATCTACTGCGTGTTATTTCAGCCATCGTTATTATCTTATTCTTTACTGTATACACCGCAGCAAGCTTAGCCGGTGGTGGTAAATTGTTTGATAGTGCTCTAGGTATGTCTTATAGCACCGGACTTTGGGTTACTGCTGGTGTGGTTGTTATCTATACCCTATTCGGTGGCTTCCTTGCCGTATCAACCACTGACTTTGTGCAGGGCGTTATCATGCTATTGGCTATGATTATCGTGCCTTTGGTTGCCTTTACAGATCTTGGCGGTGTTGGCGCAACAACCACTGCCATTCGCAATATTGACCCAGAAATGCTAAATATCTTTAGCGGCATGACCTTCTTAGGTATCTTGTCATTATTGGCCTGGGGCTTGGGTTATTTCGGTCAGCCTCATATTATCGTGCGCTTCATGGCCATTCGCTCTGTAAAAGATGTGCCAACAGCCCGTAGAATTGGTATGAGTTGGATGATTGTAAGCTTGATCGGTGCGCTAATGACAGGTTTTGCGGGTCGTGCTTATGTCCAAAAAACAGCCATGACCTTAGATGACCCAGAAACTATTTTCCTAGTATTTACCAACTTTTTATTCCATCCCTTAGTTTCAGGCTTCTTATTAGCGGCGATTTTAGCGGCTATTATGAGTACCATTTCATCACAGCTATTAGTGGTATCAAGCTCGCTTACTCGTGATGTATACAAGTTATTCTTTGATAGAGAAGCTTCAGAAACACGTCAAGTAATGATTGGCCGTATTTCAGTAGTATTGGTGGCAGTGGTAGCTATTTTCTTAGCGTCTGATCCTGATAGCTCAGTATTAGCTCTGGTATCTAACGCTTGGGCCGGCTTCGGTGCAGCCTTTGGACCCTTGGTGGTTATTAGCCTTATGTGGAAGCGCATGAACCGTAATGGTGCCTTAGTAGGCATGATTGTCGGTGCCATAACTGTTATTCTTTGGGTATACGGCGGCTTTGAGACATCAGCCGGTGTTCCTTTAAATGACTGGTTATATGCCATCATTCCAGGCTTTATCTTAAGCTCAATCGCTATTGTTATTAGTAGTCTAGCGACACTTGAGCCAAGTCCTCATATCAAAGCGAAGTTTGAAGAGATGGAAACCAATCTTTAATAACGGCTTGTAAATAAACTCTGATAATAAAAAAAACCTCGCACGTGCGAGGTTTTTTTATGGCTATAACTACTGCTTTAAAAACTTAATTAAAATGACTTAGTCAGTAAGATAGTGGCCTTTTTGTCATCGTGATCATCATAGTATTTAAAGTTACTTGAGGTTTTCTCATAATCAAATACTATAGTAAAATCACATAAAAAGTACTACACTATAAAAATGGCATACTCACAAGATTATAGACAATTAGCATTACAGAAACTTGACGAAGGCTACTCCATTAGAGAGACAGCCGAATACTTCGAGATAAGTACACGTACACTCCAAACTTGGAAAAAATCACCTGAAAGAAAAAGACGTGTTTTCAAGCCTTTTAAAATAGACACTGAGCTTCTTTTAAAAGACATTGAAGACTATCCAGATGCCTACCAATATGAGAGGGCCCAACGTCTTAAATGTAGTACGTCGGGTATATGTACTGCTTTAAAACGCTTAGGCATCACTCAAAAAAAAGACACTAAATCATCCGAAAGCTGATAAACAGAAGCGTATTGAATTTCTCGAACAACTCAAGCAGTTTGAAGCGACAGCTAGACCAATTATTTATATAGACGAAAGTGGTTTTAAGTCTCATGATTACAGACCTTATGGCTACGCTAAAAAAGGGGAAAAGTGTTTTGGTAAGTGCAACTGGCAGTTAAAGAATAAAACAAATGCTATTGGCGCTATTCACGATAATGAGCTATTCGCGGTTGGCTTATATGATTGTAGTATTAACAGTGATATTTTCCATAGTTGGGTTGAACAGTTATTACTCGTAGAGATACCAAGTAATAGCGTTATAGTGATGGATAATGCTAGTTTTCATAAAAGACAAGAAACTAAAGAGCTTATTGGAGATGCTGGGCATACAATATTGTGGCTGCCACCTTACAGTCCTGATCTGAATCCCATCGAAAAAGCATGGGCTTGGGTCAAACAAAAACGTAAAGAATGGCAACTTGATTGTGTCGATACTTTGTTTTTTTACTTCCTTTGGATTTGTGGTGGTTTTGCTGTGAATTTACTATATATATCTTGTGTTTTTATCATCGCCAGCTAAGAATTGCAAATAACATCTGTAAAAGGTTAATAATTAATTAAAACATAGCTAAAATTGATTTGTAGTGCGATTGCCCTGCATCATCTTAATTTAGACACAAAAAACCTGTAAGTTGAATTATCAACTTACAGGTTTTGATTTCAATATACTTTTTAAGGTTGTATCAGCTGTCTAAACTGATAAAGTTACAAACTTAAAGTTATTTGTCTTGGTAAGACAGCTTAACACCTACAATGTAACCTTCGTTATCTTCGAAGTTAGAGACGATATCACCAGTAGGTAGTGAACCTTTTGCATCACCGAACCATAAGTATTTACCACCTGCAGATACTGCCCAGTTCTTAGTCACATCATATTTAGCACCCAAGCCAACACTGTAGTAGCCCTCAATAGGACCTAATGATGATGTTGGATCACCGGCACCACTATCCCAGCCGATTGATCCTGATACCGCTAAATTATCTGCTAGACGCTTACCTAAGCCCAGTTCTACAACCCATTGGTCATCACTATAGTCAACTAGAGGTACTTGGGCTGCACCACTATATACTGGTGGTGAAATCTTAAAGTCACTCCATGGTACCCAGCGAACTTTGGCCGTTGCTAATGTGGTTGGGTTGATACCCGTTTGGAAATCAAAGTTTACAGACTCCGGCGTTGTTACTTCAAATTTATTATAGCTTTCTGGATTTTGACCTTTGATTGCAAGTGCAGGGAAGTTCTCATAAGCTGCTAAAGAGTGATCAATCTCAGAACGATAAGTTAATGCCGCTTTTAGAGCAATTTCTGGCTTGCTATAAGAAAAACCTAACAGATAACCATAATCAATATCTGGGGCAACATGGGCGTTATATCCTGTAGCGCCTTGATAGGCGTTACCACGTAACTTTACATCTGCTTTTAAGCGCTGCGCTACTGGACCACCATAAATCTGAAACTGATTGTTTGCACCAAACTTCGCACCACCAATCAAAGATAGCGTGTTAGAGCGAACTTCTACATTCGTTGCTTCATCAATACTTAGAAGATTCGCAACCGCATCACGTGCACCTTCAGTTTGTGCTAAATCTGCCTTATTACCATCTAGCAGACCCTGTGCTAGCTGCTTAGTTTCCTCGGGTAAGAAAGGTGCCATCTGTTCCAGCGTCCCTTCTAATTCTTCAATCTTCCCACGAGTCGTTTCAATTAAAGCATTATATTCCTCAAGTGTAGCGTTTTCTGGCTTGCCCAGTGTCTCAAATCTATCAACTGCTTCTTCAAGACCTCCTATACCCTTCTCTAAAACGAACTTGTTAAGAGCTAAAACGCCTCCCCGTTCAGGAGTTAAATCTTCATCTTCTAGCTCTTTATCAATAGCCTCTATTTGTTTGTTAAAGTCATTAATTTTACCCTGTGTTTTTGCTATAGCACCTTCGGCAACCCCTAAAATAGCACCTACACCAACATCACCTGCTACCCCTGTAAACTCGTTATCACCTCTATATTTAGCAGCAGCTCCCCATGGCTCATCATATAATACACCAACACTGAATCTATCATTCACATCGGTTTTTACACCATAGCGGAAGAAGTCATAAGCTTCAGCAATATCACCGGTTTTATTGCCTTTGTTATCAACACCAGTAACATCAGCACTCTGTACACGACAAAAACAAAAAAGCTGACTAAGGACAAGGCATAATAGTAATTTTTCTTACGAACCACACTATGCCAAACCTTAATCAGCTCATAAATATATTATCGCAAAACCTAACCATGAACAAGGCAAGATTGACGTGTTTAGGCTTAATTACTCTAGCGATAATACAAGTACAAAGTAGTAACCTCAAACAAATAGCAAGAGGATTTGTCAAAGGTAGGACAAACAGTAATTACAGACGGCTACAACGCTTCTTTGCACAAGTTGACATAGACCAAGACCAGTTAGCCAAATTCATCTATCAACTCTTTGACTTAGACGAAGTCATCATCAGCATAGACAGAACCAACTGGAAATGGGGTAAAAAGAACATTAACATCTTTTTGCTCAGCGTTGTTCATCAAGGAATCGCTATTCCCTTATACTGGACACTACTTGATAAAAAAGGTAACAGCAATAGTAATGAGAGATGTGAGCTCATACAAACGTTCATCAACACCTTTGGCGCAGACAAAATACAGTATGTATTAGCCGATAGAGAGTTTGTTGGCAAAGAGTGGTTTCAATGGCTAAATAAAGAGCAAATAAAGTTTTGCATTCGCATCAAACACAACACCCTAGTAGCCAATCATCAGGGTAAATTGGTACAAATAAAGACATTGTTACGTCATCTATCCCCTCATGAAACGTTTATGTTAGCCAGAGCTGTTCCCGTATATGGCGTTAAAGTTCGTCTATTTGCAAAGCGTGATACTGACAACGATTATGTCATCATAGCGACCAACAATTTAGATCATACGGATGCTATGGCTCTTTATAGCAGACGCTGGGAGATTGAAACCTTGTTTTCTTGTTTTAAAGGACGAGGGTTTAATCTTGAAGATACGCATCTTACACAGTTGGATCGGGTAAGTAAGTTAGTGGCGGTTTGTGCGCTAGCATTTTGTTGGTCATATCGCATTGGGATTAAAACTGTACAGCAGCACCCTAAAAGACGAAAGCTTAAGAAACATGGTCGACCTCAGCAAAGTTTGTTTGCTATTGGTTTGGATGTTTTGATTGATGGTTTGCGTGAGTATTTCTTTGCTGGCAATCGGCGTGTGTTTGAGGTTCTAATAAGTTATTTGTCTCCTAGTCCACGACCTTTGAGACTTTGAGCATTTTTGTCGTGTACAGAGATCACCGTTAAAGACTTTCCTAAGCAAGTAAGTGGTAAGGGCAGCATTGGAATTGATTTGGGCTTAAAAGAGTCTGCTACTACCTCAATGGGTGATAAACTTACTATTAAGCAGACCCAAAAATGGGCTAAAAAGCTTGCTATCGCCCAGCGTGCTAGCAATAAAAATCGTGTCAAAGCAATCCACGCAAAAATAAAAAATACAAGGTTAGACTTAATTCATAAATTCACCACCAAGCTTGTTCAAGATAATGCTTTAATTGTGGTTGGTGATGTTAAATCACGCTCATTTACCAATAAAAAAAACAAGCTAGCTAAATCGACATACGATGCAGGATGGTTTGAGCTTAAACGACAACTGGAATATAAATGCAAGTATGCAGGTTGTCAGTTTGAGATGGTAAATGAAAGTTACACTACCCAGACCTGCTCGTACTGCCTTAAAATAAGTGACAGTAGTCCGAAAGGTAGAGCAGGCTTGCGAATAAGAGGATGGAGGTGTGCTGAGTGTGGCACATGGCATGATAGAGATATCAATGCCGCTAAGAACATCCTCGCGGTCGGGCTTGACCGTCTAGCGGTAGGAATCCCCTCGGTTTAGCGAGGGGAGGAGGTCAAAAGGATATAAGTGTATGGGTATGTTCGATTATAAAAACTACACTCAACAAGAAGCGGCTAAATTAGTAGAAGATACCAGCCGTCTTTCCGCTTTTACCAATGCATACAATTTTTTTGACTTCATACCTGGTGCGGATGCTCTTAATGTATTAGGGCAAATTAGCGGTAACCTATTTCCCACAAGTATCAATGTAAGTATTCCAGAGGGTTGGAAAGAACTGAAACCAGTAGACTTTGGCGTCAGTGATAGTATGGTCGATAAAGTAGGCTATTTTACTATTCCAAGCCTATACACTGGAACGGCTGTACCTGGTCCGCAAGCTAAGATATTTGGTCAATATAATGAAGCAGAAGAACTGGTTCGGATTAATTTTAGGTGGTGTTCTAAAAAGTAGGCTGACGCTAAAAGTCAATAGGAAGTCTATGCTAAGTTCTCTGGTTCTATATGGCTTTCAAACCTTCAAAAATTGTTCAAATTTTAATCAGCCTACTTTTTGAACCACCACCGGCTATTTTACTATGAGACTACAAGACGCTATTAATGAGACGCATAAAAGGATCACAGACACTCTAGAACAATTTAGTGAATTAATAGACCCTGAGTGGATACAGCAGGCTTTAGAGTATACCGGCAAAGCGAGCATTAGAAGACGTAAGCTACCTGCCGAACACGTTGTTTGAATAGTCATCGGCACAGCTTTATATCGTAACCGTTCAATTTGGTACATCACAGAGCAGATGCGGCTTAATATAGACTCACAGGCCTGCGTACCCAGTGCTGTGGTACAAGCAAGACAACGCCTCGGGCATGAGCCTCTAAAGCAGCTATTTCATCAACTAAGTGCTCACTACCAAACAGAATCACGAGCCCAGCAGCAAGACTTCATGGGACTTAGCGTCCACGCTGTAGATGGCGTCGTATACTCACTCCCATACACTGATGAGAACCTTCAGCAATTTAGCTCAAGCAAAGGCAGAACTAAAGAGGCGCCCTATCCCCAAATGCGTTCGGTATGTCTGATCAATACTGACACGCATGAGATCATTGACACAACCCTTGGAAATATGGGTCAAGGAGAGATCGCCTTAGCCCGTCAGCTAAATATTCAAGACAATAGCATTACGCTCTTTGATAGAGCCTATTTCTCAGCAGACCTACTGATTAGTTGGCAACAAGCCTATCCAAACAGTCACTGGCTTATGCGGGCTAAAGATAATCTGCGTTACACTGTGATTGAAACCTTCAGCGAAGGGGACTACTTAATACAAATGCCCGTCTCTCCCCAAGCTCAAAAGAAAAATCCAAACCTACCCGATACTTGGCAAGCTCGATTAATTGAGTGTCGTTATGAGGGTAAGACAAGACGATACATCACCTCTTTAATAGATGATAAACGATTTACTAAGGATAAAGTGGCACAGCTTTACTTGCAGCGTTGGGAGATTGAGAAGGCGTATCGAGAGATTAACTCTGATCTACAGCAGGGGCTGTTGCTAAGAAGTAAGCTGCCACAGCTTGTTTTACAAGAATTCTGGGCGCTCATGATTGCTTATAATCTAATAAGACGTTTGATGCGATATATGGCCCTTAGAGCTAACGTTAGCCCTCTACGAATTAGCTTTCATATGGCGTCTATTACGATTGTTGATCTGTTACGGTTTGCACCTTTACAGGCTGCAGGACTCTTCCCTAAGTTGTTAGATACACTTTTAGAGGAAGGAAAGTTGTTTGTCATTCCTGAACGCAGAAAGCGATCTTGCCCGAGGGTGGTTAAGGGTAAACCACAAAAATATCCCAAAAAAAATACCAGTCAGCCTTAACTGACTGGCATTACTCATTAAGGGCGTCTTTTTTATAGCTATTTTATCTTCTGTTTAACGTATTATTGTTTAAATAATAACTGAGGAGCTAAGTACATCATCTATCGTTGAGTTTAAAACGGTTAGATATTCGGTCGAAGATAGGCTAACAATCACATCGCTCTTTGATTGAATGGGATGAGCTCGCTAAGTCCATAGCGCTTTGGAATAAAGAAGATGAGAGTTCAATAACATCGCTATAGCCGATGTCATTATTCAGGGCAATCGCACTATAGAAAATACTCGTTTTAAATTAGATTTGCTAAATTAAAGCAAGTAAAAAGTTAGGGAATATAACTAAAATCCTTTTATATATCTTGTATTTTTATTATTGGCAGCTAACAACATCTGCAAAAGGTCAATAATTAATTAAAATGTGGCTAAAATTGATTTGTAGTGCGATTGCCCTGTATCATTATTGAAATCTATAGTCAAAGAACGAATAAAGTGGTCCACTAAAACTTAGGGCATATTCAAAAGACTACCGACAAATGATTCTTAGCAAACTTGACGAAGGCTACAGCTTTCGGGAATTAGCCGAAGAGTATCAAATTAGCCCAACCAATATACAAAACTGGAAGAAACGGCTTGAGCGCAAACAATGCAAACGAATCCCTAGTAAGATAGACAACGATGCCCTTATAGCAGATGTCAAAGCCTATCCTGATGACTATCATTATGAACGAGCAAGGCGATTTAACTGTAGCGACAGAGGCATAGGAAAAGCTCTCAAGCGTCTCGGCATTACTCAAAAAAAAGACACTAAATCACCCTAAAGCAGATGACGATCTAAGGCGTCTATTTCTTGAACAACTGTCTGAGTTTGAAGAAAGCGATAGAGCTATTATTTATTTAGACGAAAGTGGTTTTAAGTCTCATGAGAACCGACCACACGGCTATTCCTATAAAGGCAAACCGTGCTTTGGCAGTTATAACTGGCAACTAAAGAATCAAACCAATGCTATCGGTGCTATTCACAATAATCAACTATTCGCCATTGGCCTTTATGATTGTAATGTCAATGCCGACGTCTTCTATAGCTGGGTGACACAATTGCTACTGCCAAACCTCCCTAAGAACAGCGTTGTTGTTATGGACAACGCCACCTTCCATAAAAGACTTGATATTCAAGAGCTTATTAATGATGCAGGACACTGTATTTTATGGCTACCACCTTATAGCCCAGATTTAAATCCCATCGAAAAAGCCTGGGCTTGGATCAAGCGTAAACGTAAAGACTGGCGTCTGCAGTGTATCGATACTTTGTTCTTTTATTTTCTTTGGCTTTGTAACATTTTTTAAGTTCTTTCACTATATATATCAAATGCCCAGCCTGTCTAAGTAACAATATAAAGAAAAATGGTTTCAAAAGCTAAGGTAAACAAAACTATAAATGCAAAGACTGCAGGCGGCAGTTTATTGGCGACCATGCCTTAACGTACCAAGGCTGTCACTCCCAAAAAGATAGCAAAATACGACATCTTATGGTTCGAGGCAGTGGCATAAAAGACATCGCTTGCGTTGAGAGAATCAGCAAAGGCAAAGTACTAGCCACCCTAAAAAAGTGTCACTACCAAATAACCCCCAAGCAAACGCAATACGACTGTCTTGAAGTCGATGAGCTTTGGACATTCGTAGGTAAAAAGACCAACAAACAATGGCTAATTTATGCCTATCACCGTGAAACAGGTGAAATTGTTGCCTATGTGTGGGGAAAACGAGACCTTAACACTGTCAAAAAGCTTAAAGCTAAACTGCAAGCGCTAGGCGTAAGTTGTGCTAAAATCGCTAGTGATACCTGGGATAGCTTTGTTACTGGTTTTAAGGGCTTTACCCAAGTCATTGGCAAGTTTTTCACGGTCGGCATTGAAGGTAATAATTGCACTATCAGACATCGAGTAAGGCGAGCATTTAGACGAAGTTGTAACTTTTCTAAAAAACTGGAAAATCACTTTAAAGCCTTTGATTTAGCTTTCTTTTACATCAATCATGGGTATGTCTAATGTTAGCCTACTTTTTGAACCACCACCAAATAGCCCATCTACTTATTAGATGGGCTATTTTATTACTTTTATTGAGTTTTTGCCTTAACTGACTGGTATTACCCTCAATGAGGGCGGCTTTTTTATGGTTTTCACAACCCAAATCATAGTAAACAGAACTCGCTAAATAATTCAACTTAAACCAATTAATTTAAACAATCAAACTACTATTTATAATAAGTATTACGGCCTGTTTCTTGATGCTTATAGCGTCTATGAAACCACATCCACTGAGTGGGGTCGATACGAATTAGACCTTCTAATATCTCATTTATACGCGTCGCATCCGCCACTTCATTATTAGTAGGGTAGTTGTCTATGACTGGCGTGATGCTCAAGTGATAATGCGGACGTTTACCTCGAGGCAGATTGTCAGGTGTTTGTCTATAAGTATGTAATGCCATTACTGCTAGAGGATTAGACTTATCTCCCATGCGTGCCAATCGTCTCGGCGCAGTAACCGTAGCGGCAGGTACCCCAAAAAACGGGGCCATAACCCCATGTTTTAGACCATAGTCTTGATCAGGTGAGTACCAAACCACACGAGACTCTCTAATACGGCTTACTAACTTACGCATATTATGATGGTCAATTTGCTCATCAAAAATATGACGACGACCATTATAAATAAACCAATCTAATAACTTGTTGTTTTGGGGACGATAGACACAATCGACCGCAGAGAATTGAGTAAATAAACGACCGCCTAAATCTAACATCGTATAATGACCACCCAATAACAGTACCGCTTTGCCCTGTTTTTTGGCCTCTATCAGATGCTGTAATCCTGAAATAGACACAGTGCGAGTGAAGACATCAGGACGAAACCAAGCACAGAGTGTTTCAAAGACTCCGATACCTTGATTCACGAATACTTGTTTGGCCATAAGTTCACGATCTTCAGCTGCTTTTTCTGGGAATGCCAATGCTAAGTTGACCAAAGTATCCTTTCTACGGCTTTTGGATAGATGATAAAGGGCAATGCCTAACTTGCGCCCAATCCAGAACTGTATACGTAGCGGTAAATAAATCAACGGCAATACCATCGCCAAGAGTAGCCAAATCCCCCAGTATTGAGGGGCCAAAAATGCCATTTCAAAAGGTTTTTTGGGAGCCACTGAGGTTTGTTTGTGGTTCTCACTGATGGTTGGCATGCCTTCTAGAGTAGTCACAGGTTTAGGCGGTTGAGAAGTTAAGGGAGTCTCTAACGCAGTAGGTTTGGCTGTTGTTTGAGGGGTGTAATGTTGTACTGATGAATTAACATAACTCTTATTAGGTTTTTGTTGTTTAGGGTCATCAGCAGGGGGAATAGGAACATTCATAGAGTATCACCATAGTTAGAAGAGCCGGCTGTATTAAACGAACCGGCTGCAACTAAAATAACCAAAAGAATGGTTTGTGGGTAGCTATTAGCGTTGGCTGACTTAGCTGTCTAACTCGTCCCAGCGCTCTAACTTAATCATAAGCTCTTCATCTATCTCAGCAAGTCGTTCACTGGCGGCAGTCGCGGCTTCTAGGTCTGTTGTAAACCATGAGCCATCAGCCAGCTTTTGTTGAAGTTCGGCTTGTTCTTTCTCTAATTGAGAAATTTGCTTAGGTAGGGTGTCAAGCTCTCTTTGCTCATTATAGCTAAGCTTACGCTTTGGCGCTGTTGATGCTTTGTCAGCTGTAAATGAGGCCTCATCTTTACTGGACTTTCTATCAGAATTGGATTTGTTCGCTGTAGCAGACGTCTTAGAGCCAAAGCTGTTTTCACGCTTTTTCTGTATTAAATAATCTTGATAACCGCCAACATACTCTTTAACGATACCATTGCCTTCTTCGTCTTGGTCAAATACCCAAGTCGAGGTCACCACGTTGTCCATAAAGGCACGGTCATGGCTAATTAAAAGAATGGTACCGTCGAAGCTAGCAACCGCTTCTTCAAGTAGCTCAAGCGTTGCCATATCCAAATCGTTTGTGGGCTCATCAAGTACCATGATATTGGCAGGCTTAAGAAGTTGCTTGGCCAATAATACACGGTTTCTTTCACCACCAGATAATGCTTTAACCGGAGTGCGAGCGCGCTCTGGGGCAAACAAGAAGTCTTGCAAATAGCTCATGATATGGGTCTTTTTGCCACCCACTTCAATAAAGTCAGAACCTTCAGAGACGTTTTGAGCCACGCTGGCTTCTAAATCTAACTGATCTCGTAATTGATCAAAGAATGCAATTTTTAGGTTGGTACCTAAAGTGACCGTGCCTCTTTTAATAACTTGATCATCTGACTCACCTAAGATGGCTTTAATTAAGGTAGTTTTACCCGCACCATTAGGGCCAATGATACCAATCTTATCGCCACGAATAATGGTAGTGCTAAAGTTATCTACCAACACATTACCATCATACTCAAGATGTAGGTCTTTAACTTTACAGACCAGTTTGCCACTCTTATCACCACTGGTCATGGTAATGTTGACATTGCCTACTTGCTCACGGCGTTTTCTACGTTCTTCACGAAGCTGCTTCAACTCACGGACGCGGCCTTCGTTACGGGTGCGGCGTGCTTTAATACCTTGACGAATCCAAACTTCTTCTTGCGCTAATTTTTTATCGAAGTTGGCGTTATTCTTCTCTTCAGCCAGTAGTTGCTGTTCTTTTAGCTCTTGATAGCGTGCATAGCCGCCAGCACCTTGGGTCACGTCATAGCTTGACAACTTACCACGGTCTAACTCAATAATGCGGGTTGCCAGTTTGTCAACGAAAGCCCTATCGTGGGTAACGAAAAGTAGCGTTAAACCTTGCCAATCTTTTAAGAATTGCTCTAGCCATTCAATACTGGCCACATCTAAATGGTTGGTTGGCTCATCGAGTAATAAAATGTCAGGCTTAGTAACCAAAGAGCGGGCAAGAAGCACACGGCGTTTACGGCCCCCAGAGAGTGACGACAAATCATCTTCAGGATCTAAACCCATTGTGGTAATAATTTGACGGGCCTCACGCTCTAAATCCCAACCATGTGCTGCATCAATATCATGCTGCAGATTGGACATGGCTTCACAGGCATCCATATCACCGGACGCACATTCATCTGCCTTCTGGTTATAGGCGATAAGTAAATCTACTGTCTTTTTGTCGCCACCCATAACGATGTCTAGGATACGGCCACTGCTTTCAGGGACATCCTGTTCAAGCATGGCAACTTTGACACTGCTATTAATAACTACTTCGCCACTATCTGGAACGATTCTGCCATCAATAAGTTTAAATAGAGTAGATTTGCCTTCACCATTGCGGCCAATCAAACAGACGCGCTCTCCGGCTTCAATACTTAAGTCGACGCCATCAAGAACAGGCGCAACGCCAAAAGCTAAATGAATGTTTTTTAAATTAATAAGTGCCATAAATGTATCATTACCATTATTTTATAAGTTATGTTCTTAACTACTACATGTTAAAATTGAGTACAGTATATCACGCAGACAGCGAATCATAACCTGTCATCGTATTTGGCCTCCCTTTTGGCGTATTTAATTGTCATGAGTTTAAAGTCATTAGGTTTTTGTACAAGGGTAGGGCCAGTCCTCTTTTATCTATATATTTAGAAGAAATCCATGTCAAATTCAGCACAGAACCCCGGCGAGGGTGTTCATCACTTAAAGCAGCAAATAGCCGATTTACAGTCTAACGTGGCCTACTTAGAGCTCACGGTAGATAGTTTGGATCAGGTGATCACCAAACAAGATAAGCAAATTCAAGATATGCAGCGTCAATTGCAGCTAATGTATGCTCAATTAAATAGGATCAGTGACTCAGGCATAGCGCCTTTTGATGCTGCTTCAGAAGTACCACCACACTATTGATAGCCGCAGCTTAGGATTTATTCTGTCTTCATAGCGGATTTAAGTTAGTTACTGAAGTTACGCAGCCCTAAGCAAAGTCAGCTCATCGAAAGCCGCTTTTGAAGCCGCGACAAGAAGTTTAGCTTTAAGTGCGAAATGATTTAATTTAGTGGTTAACTTCAAACATTCAAGCTTAACCGTAGCACAAATAGATAAAAACACATGATTGTGCATTGCCCGTTTAGAATAGGCAGGCGACTTAGCCAAACTGGCATTTTGCTTGAGTGACTTATGAAACACTTCGATTGCCCAGCGTTTTTCATGAAGACTCATGATCTTATCAGCAGGGAGTTGTGAATCAGTACATACCAAATATAGCACACCTAAACTACCGTCTTTGTTTGTAAAGACTTGGCGTATAAAGACAACCTCATGTGGGTAGTCTTTTAAATAGCCTGTCATGGTTTTTTTATCTGGTAGTCCTATCTCATTAATTCGCTGATAACGAGACTGTTTTTTGTCTTGTAGATTCAGAGCGATTAAACGATTGGATTTAAGGGCTGCGATTACATGCTTATCTTTTTTGCGAATATGCTTTAATGTCTGTTTACTGGTAAACCATGAATCCATCAGCACATAACGGAACTTAACTTGGTTGTGGCAAGCGGTATCAACCATGTCTCTTAGCAACTGATTCTTGGTTATCGTGGCTTTGCGTTTGGTTTTTCGAGTACTGATATCACTGTAGCAAATCGGTTTGGTGACAATGTGAAAGGCTATTGGTATCGAGACACCCTCACAATGGTACAAAAAGTTCAGTAAGTTGATGCCTTTGACTGCGGTGTTTGTCGTATGGTCATAGTGCCAGCAATTTGTCTCATTTTCTTTGGTATGGGGTTTTGCTTGTATGGTGTCATCAAATATCAGTACACCGTCTTCGTTTTCTATATCACGTATGGTCGGTTTGACCTGTTGCCATAGATGCTTTGAAGTGTACTCGCTATTTGTTAAAAATCTGGTCACAGCATCATGACTGATGCTACCCTCCATCATCGCCGATAAGCCTGTGGCTGTGGTTTGACCAAAGCTACTGAGTTGATAGTCTGTGTATAAGTCAATCATGTCTTTATTCATGGTGGTAGTATAGCGTTTGTTTAGGTCTTTGCGTAACTTCAGTTAGTTAATGAAAAGTCAGAAGATCTTGTGTAGAAAATAATTATAAATACTCTGCACACGACAAAAAAATCATCCCCACCCTATTTTCATAGGTTTAGGGGGTAAAAAGCTAACTAACTGTCGAAAGACAGTCTTATCATTGTTAAAAAACACCAAGCGAAGGCCTTCAATCAACACATCCAGGCCAAGCGCAAACAAACTGGCTTGAGGTCGAGCGTTTGCCTTCAACTTGCGTTTTAACGGCTTATCTTTGTCTTTATAAATACCGACATGATAAGCCCAACAAAATGCTAAGGCGTTCACTGCAACTAATTTACTGACCCGATCAAGATGGGTTAAGTGGGTATCTTCAAGATTAAAGCCACGGCCCTTTAGACAAGCAAATAAAGTCTCAATTTCCCAACGCTTAGCATAGCTTGTCATCGCATCCACTGTTTCTAGTTGATTGGTTGCGACAATCACTAAACCGTAGTCTTTATCACGCTTGGCAAATACTCGAACCAAACAACCATCGACAGTCAGTATTCGCCCATGTCGATATGTTTCTTGATGGCTAACATGGCGAAATAACTCTTTAATCTGTACCAGCTTGCCATGATGATTCTTAACTTTACTGTTCTTCTTAATCCGTATGGCAAAGGGTATGTGATTATTGGTGAGCCAGTTAAACCATTTTTCGCCAACAAACTCTCTGTCTGCTACTATCATCTCAAGGTTATCTTTGCCAAATTGTTTGATAAACCGCTCAATAAGTTCACAGCGTTCAAGATGGTTTGTATTACCTCGCTTATCTAGCATTTGCCAGTATAAGGGGATGGCTATCCCTTTATATACCACCCCTAGCATAAAGATGTTGAGGTTACTTTTACCCCATTTCCAGTTGGTGCGGTCAATGGTTAAGGTGACTTTGCCTAGTCCAAATAGTCGATATATCATTAAAGCCAGTTGATCGTAGTCTATCCTCGCTTCGGCAAAAAATCGCTGTAGTCTGCGATAGTGGCTGTCGGTCTTGCCACCCTTAGGAAGGTGTCTTGCTATTTTTTTTAAGATTACTGCTTTGAGCAGTAATCAGGGCTATTATCATTAGGCTCAAACAATTGATTCTTGCCTTGTTCATGCTCAGGTTTTGGGTTAAAGTTTCACTAAGTCTGTTAAAGTTTGGCATGGTCTGATTCGTCTTAAAAATTACTATTATGCCTTTGCTTTAATAGACTTTTTTGTTTTTTTTGTCGTGTGCAGAGTTATAAATATATCAAAGTGTTGCAATTTATTTCTTCTTTAAGTAGTATTGCTGGTAATCAATTATTTAGTGGTTGAAATGTAACCCAACAATAATTAGTGTCTATCCCTCTGTTTTATGATTTCACATTTCGTGAAAAGCCTAATCATAAAACCTTAGTGCCCATCCTATAAATGGAATTTTGGAGAAGTTAATGCGCTCTACTTTTATTATCAAACCTCTTGTTACTGCCGTTGCTGCTTTATCTGTTGCAAGCGTTGCTTCTGCTGCTGGTCTTGACCGTTCTGGCCAAGATATCTCTGCCTTTTTACAAGACGGTACCTATGCTGAAACCGTATACACCTATATTGATGCCGATGTAACTGGTAAAGATGTACGTGGTAATAAGATCAAGGATATCGCTGAAGACTATGACTTCTTCCGCTATGGTGTAAAAACAGACATCGACGATACTTTCAGTATTGGTGTGTTATATGATGAGCCTTGGGGTGCCGCTGCTGATTACTCTGGTAACAACATCTTTGTTGCTCAAGGTGATGTGAATGCATCAGTAAATCATATTTCTGGTGGTAAATTTGAGAATGCTCTTCAGGCGCAACAGAAATATAGTGAACTTGAAGGAGCTGTTAAAGCTGAAATCGCTGCAGGTCGTAAGCCTCCTAAAGAGTTAACTGACGCTTTAACACAGGTAGGTGCGGTTTTAGGGGCTGCTGAAGTTGAAGCAAATACTGTAGGTGAAGCGACTAAAGTTGAAGTTCGTACCGAAAGCCTAACTGGTCTAGTGGGTATGAAGTTTGGTCAAAACAAAGAGTTTCAAGTTTATGGTGGTCCAGTCGCTCAGCGCTTAAAAGCTGATGTTAAACTGCGTGGTATGGGCTATGAAGCTGCGACAGGCTATAACTTAAATGTTAATCCAGATACCGATTATGGTTGGGTTGCAGGTTTGCAATACAGTAAGCCTGAAATCGCCCTGAAGGCTGCATTAACTTACCGCTCTGAAATTGATCATAACGTAGACGCTGCTGAAACAATGCCTCTACTAGAGCGTCTTCGTCAGGAATCAAGTGCTGTTAGTAAAATGAAAGTGACTACACCAGAATCAGTAAACTTTGACTTCCAAACGGGTATTAACCCAACCACGTTAGCAACCGCTAAAGTACGCTGGGTGCCATGGAGTGACTTTGCGATTACCCCACCAGTTTACAACCAATCTACTAAGCGTGTTTATCCTGAAGGTCTAAACTTAGTTGATTATGCTGATGACCAATGGCAGGTTGAGCTAGGTCTGGCTAAGCGTGTGGCTGATAACCTAGCTGTATCTGGAACAGTAGGTTGGGACAGTGGTGCGGGCAACCCAGTTACTTCACTAGGTCCAATTGAAGGTTACTATAGTGTGGGTCTAGGTGCTAAGTACGACTTTAATAAAAACTGGGCAGTCTCAGCGGGTGGTAAATACTTAATGTTCGGTGATGCCAAAGGTAAAATCCCTAACGATAACATCGTAGGTAACTTCGAAGATAACGACGGTTTTGCACTGGGTGTTAAGCTATCTTATCAAGATAAGTAAAGACTTGATTTTTTTCGAATTATAAAAAAGCAGCCTTATGGCTGCTTTTTTTGTATTGTGAGAAATCGCCAAAAGAGTGGTTGCTTTATAGTCATAGCCCTTAAAAACAGTCACACAGCCAAAGAAAATAGAAGAATAACGTATCGATACAATCTATTCCCCAATCTTGACGCTTTTTCTTAACCCAAGCCCAAGTTTGCTCAATAGGGTTTAAGTCAGGACTATAAGGCGGTAACCATAGAATAGTGTGTCCTGAATCTTCAATGGTTTTTTGAATATCAAGGCCCTTATGGAAAGTTGCATTATCCATAACGATCACACTATTAAGGGGAAGTTGTGGTAATAACAGTTGCTGAGCCCAGCTATGGAATACATCACTATTAACACTACAGTCGTAAAGACCTACTGCGAATAACTGATTATTGTAAATAGCACCTATAGCATTGGTTTGGTTTTTTAGTTGCCAGTTATGCTCGCCAAAGCACTTCTCACCTTTTTTGGCATAGCCGTAAGGTCTGTAATCATGTGCCTTGAAGCCACTTTCATCTAAGTAAACGACAGGACAGTTGTCTTTTTCATGCTGGGCTAACTGCTCAGCGAATAACTGACGTTTTTCTTCATCTGATTTAGGATGATGCAGTGTCTTTTTTTTGAATAATACCAAGTCGCTTCAGTGCACGACTGATGCTTCTTTGGCTACAGTTAAGACGTCTTGCTCGTTCTATTTGATAAGCATCTGGGTAAAGCTCAACATCTGCTTTAAGCCGATCGCTATCCACCTTGTAAACAGTATAGACGTAAACTTTACGCTCAATGTTCTTTTTCCAACGCTGAATTGTCGTTGTACTGATTTGATATTCTTCGGCAAGCTCTCGATAGCTGTAACCTTCGTCAAGCTTGTCTAATATCATTTGTCTGTAGTCTTTTGAATATGCCATCTTATCAGTGTATCTTATTTATGGGGCTATGACTATAGTATGAAATATTAACTATTATTAATACAAGTATATACGCTGTATTACACACTTGTAATATAACGACATAGATTTTAGAATATACCGTATTCCTGGCACAGGATGGCCAAATATTCAAACTCGTCATAGTTGTCTATGAGAGTAGAAATTTGGGTATTAATTTTTCATGGAGGATTCCAAATGTCACAAAAGTTCCCTATCTCTAAGCTTACGCTTGCTCTTTTAACCTTACCCTTAGCTAGTTTATCTCACGCCGCCGGCCTTGACCGCTCAGGCCAAGACACCACTGCCTTTTTTCAAGATGGTACCTATGCAGAAGCTGTGTATACCTATGTAGATGCTGATGTCTCTGTACACGACAAAAATGCTCAAAGTCTCAAAGGTCGTGGACTAGGAGACAAATAACTTATTAGAACCTCAAACACACGCCGATTGCCAGCAAAGAAATACTCACGCAAACCATCAATCAAAACATCCAAACCAATAGCAAACAAACTTTGCTGAGGTCGACCATGTTTCTTAAGCTTTCGTCTTTTAGGGTGCTGCTGTACAGTTTTAATCCCAATGCGATATGACCAACAAAATGCTAGCGCACAAACCGCCACTAACTTACTTACCCGATCCAACTGTGTAAGATGCGTATCTTCAAGATTAAACCCTCGTCCTTTAAAACAAGAAAACAAGGTTTCAATCTCCCAGCGTCTGCTATAAAGAGCCATAGCATCCGTATGATCTAAATTGTTGGTCGCTATGATGACATAATCGTTGTCAGTATCACGCTTTGCAAATAGACGAACTTTAACGCCATATACGGGAACAGCTCTGGCTAACATAAACGTTTCATGAGGGGATAGATGACGTAACAATGTCTTTATTTGTACCAATTTACCCTGATGATTGGCTACTAGGGTGTTGTGTTTGATGCGAATGCAAAACTTTATTTGCTCTTTATTTAGCCATTGAAACCACTCTTTGCCAACAAACTCTCTATCGGCTAATACATACTGTATTTTGTCTGCGCCAAAGGTGTTGATGAACGTTTGTATGAGCTCACATCTCTCATTACTATTGCTGTTACCTTTTTTATCAAGTAGTGTCCAGTATAAGGGAATAGCGATTCCTTGATGAACAACGCTGAGCAAAAAGATGTTAATGTTCTTTTTACCCCATTTCCAGTTGGTTCTGTCTATGCTGATGATGACTTCGTCTAAGTCAAAGAGTTGATAGATGAATTTGGCTAACTGGTCTTGGTCTATGTCAACTTGTGCAAAGAAGCGTTGTAGCCGTCTGTAATTACTGTTTGTCCTACCTTTGACAAATCCTCTTGCTATTTGTTTGAGGTTACTACTTTGTACTTGTATTATCGCTAGAGTAATTAAGCCTAAACACGTCAATCTTGCCTTGTTCATGGTTAGGTTTTGCGATAATATATTTATGAGCTGATTAAGGTTTGGCATAGTGTGGTTCGTAAGAAAAATTACTATTATGCCTTGTCCTTAGTCAGCTTTTTTGTTTTTGTCGTGTACAGAGAACGGTGATACACGCATACCAACGATTACGACTGTCTTGTACTATCTCTAAGGTGTTAATTTGATATAGGCTTAGGTTGTAGCTATCGAATACATCGATGATGAGCTTTTGACCTTTAGATAAGGATAGCTGTATGGTTGATTTAAGTGCCTTCTTACCTGTCTGCCTTGTTTGCAAATACTTGATAGCAGATTTCTTAAAAGGCATCCATCCCAATGATTTACGCTTGGCATCAGGTCTATTAGTACGCCAGTTAAGTTTCGCTTTTTTAAACTGCTTGCGAGATTTAGCATGAGTCTCGTTAATGGCTTGTAAGGTTTGGCTGTGTAGACCTAAATACTCACCGCTACCTTTGGTGTATTGGCTTAAATCATAAGCTGAAAAGTACTTACCTGTGCGTCTTAAATGCTCAAAGCTTAACGCATTAACATAGTTCCACGCATAGTTAACACTCCCAGCTAGTTTGTTTAGCTGGTTTGCATGTTTGTCTTTGATGCGTAGTTTGAGTGTTTTCATATATTCAGTATGGCAAGATTAATTTTAACTTACAACCCTTTAACTGCTTCTTACGACAGTGTATGTCGCCTTATATCCACACCCTGAAGTGGGTGGTTTTACGGCGACTGGTGATAAATGGCTGTAGAGTTGCCGTTGAATAGCCAAGCTTGAGGTAGGATGGATAGAATTTCTTTCACGCAATTCATCCCTAAATACGCGAATCCCAAAAATTATGTTATACATTTAATCAAATAGCAATAGTGAAATGAGCCATTTATAACAATTAATGATTGGTTTAATCATAGCTTCTTACCCATAACTTCTAAAATCATAATGACCCACTACCTTTAAAGCAGACGAATCGTCACTATAAATCTAAAAAACAGTGATTATTTGTTATACTGAGCCGATAAAATATTCTCTATACCCTTTAACACAAAAGTCCTAAAAGTCGAGTAATTTATGAGCGCATCAGAAGCCAATTCAAACTTAGTAGAAAACAATCAGCCAAAACGTACTTTGACGGGCGTAACTACCACAGGGATTCCTCATTTAGGTAATTATGTGGGCGCTATCCGTCCTGCCATTCAATCGGCGCAAAACAGCAACAATGAAGAGGACAAATCGTTTTTCTTTTTGGCGGACTATCACAGCATTATCAAATGCTCTGACCCAAAACAGGTCCATGAGTCTACTAAAGCAATTGCCGCAACTTGGCTTGCCTGCGGTTTAGATCCTGAAAAAGTGGTTTTTTACCGTCAATCTGATGTGCCAGAAATTCCAGAGCTGGCTTGGATTTTGAACTGCTCATGTTCTAAAGGTTTGATGAACCGTGCCCATGCTTACAAAGCTGCGGTTGATGCCAACTTAAGCAATGACGTAGATGCCGACCACAACGTCACTATGGGCCTTTTCGGCTATCCAGTATTAATGGCTGCCGATATCTTGATGTTCAATGCCACTCATGTGCCTGTCGGCCGTGACCAAATCCAACACGTTGAGATGGCACGTGACATTGCGGGTACTTTCAATCATAAATACAAGCCACTATTTACCCTGCCCTCAGCTGTGGTTGATGACAATGTGGCGTTACTGACCGGTCTTGATGGCCGTAAAATGAGTAAGAGTTATGGCAATACCATTCCTTTATTTGGCGACGGTAATCCACAAGTTGACCCAGAAAAACAATTGCGTAAAGCCATCATGCAGATTGTGACCAACTCACAAGCCCCTGAAGATCCAAAAAATCCAGACGACTCAGTGGTGTTTGAAATCTATAAAGCATTTGCTACGCCTGCTGAAATTGCTGATCTACGTGGCCAGTTTGAAGCAGGTATCGCTTGGGGAGATGCCAAACAGATTTTATTTGAAAAAATTAATGATGAAATCGCCCCTTTCCGCGCGCGTTATGCTGAGCTGATGGCCAATCCAAAAGAATTGGAAGAAATCTTAATGATGGGTGCAGAAAAAGCACGTCGTCATAGTCAAAAGCAATTGGATAAAACACGTCGTGCTATCGGCATCAAGCCTTTGGCTAAGTTGAAATAAGGGCAGCGGTTTTTGAATACCCCAGTGACTTCCTCAACAGACTCTTCAATCGACGCAGGCGCCAGTATAAGAATTTATACCACGCCTGTTCAAGCTTTGCCTGAGGACTTATATGTGCCGCCTCAGGCCTTTGCTATTTGGTTGGAGCAGTTTGAGGGACCTCTCGACTTCTTATTATATTTGGTCAAAAAGAATAACTTTGATATTACCGATACCGCTATATTACCGATTACTGAGCAGTATCTGGCCTATATCGATGAGCTTGATGCTGATCATTTTGAGCTGGCAGGTGACTATCTGCTAATGGCTTCTACGCTAATTGCCATCAAGACAGAGCTACTGTTGCCTTTACCTGAGAAAGTAGAAGATGAGCGAGATCCAAAAGCCGAACTCATCTCTCGTTTAGAAGACTACGCTCAAATCAAAGAAGCGGCGCGCCGTTTGGACAACTTGATCCGTTTAGAGCGTGATGTATTCTTAGCAATGGCTAGCCTGCCTGACCCTGAAGTTATGGCCGCTGAGTTACCCAGTTATCCTGCGACAATGTTGGTAGAAAGCTTATTAAAAATGCAACTGAAGCCTGACTATCAGATGCACAATATCAAAGTAGACCCGATTCCGTTGTCTGACCGTATTGCCAGTATCAGTCGCCAATTGAGTGAGCGTGGTGAAGGGGCTTTTATTGAATTGCTTGATCAAAGCCAAGGTCGACTCGGGGTGGTGGTCAGCTTCGTTGCCGTTTTAGAGTTAATGAAACGACAAATTATTGACGTCATAGACGCTGAGAATAATCAACCGCAGCCAGTCGAAGAGACAACTCCAGACCCACAACATACTTATAGTTTGTCTAATTTGAAGCTGCGCTGGGTGGCCTAGTTATTTAGTAAGCCCCGCATCTATTGTTTAGTCAGCTGCTTAGTTAGTTCCGTGTCTTTGAATATTAATCACTGTTAATTTGAAATCTAGTGAACCTCCATGCCAAAACTGCCCCATATCCTTTCTGTCGCCGATAGTCATTCTGAATCCGATAGCATAACCACAACACTGTCAGAATCAGAGTCCGTGGCTACCAATTCCACGGACGACTCACAACTGCAGAACACAACAAATTCTGACCTAAGCACTTTTAATCGCTATGACTTATTAAGTCGTAGAATCGAAGTGCTATTACACGCATCAGAATCACCTTTAACTGACAGCCAGTTGAGAAAGTATTTATCTCTATCCAAGCAAGAGTTAGAGACCGCGTTGGTAGTCCTACAACAAAGACTAACCACTGGCGTATTGACGTTAAGCGAGTCAGCGAGTGGCTATCGTTTACAGATACGCAGTGAGTATAGTAGCCTTATCCAAAAAGTGTTTCCGCAGCGCTTGGAGACTCTAAGTCAGGCATTACTTGAAACATTAAGCGTCATTGCTTATAAACAGCCAGTGACCCGTAGCGATATTGAACAAGTGCGCGGGGTGACCGTATCGAGTAATATCTTACGTCAGTTATTTGATAAAGGCTGGATTATGGAAAAAGGCTATCGGGAAACTTTAGGACGTCCTGCTCTTCTGCATACTACCCCTGAATTTTTGGATGCCTTTGGACTTGAGAGTTTAGAACAACTTCCGCCTTTGCCAGATTTGAATTTGGACAGCAATAACGCGCAGAAGGATTAAATTGTGATAGTTCGGATACAGATACCTTTATGAATAAAACAACTTTTAAAATATCGAAAATGGACTGCCCTTCGGAAGAGAACCTAATCCGAATGAAGCTAGATGGCAATTCGGATATTGAATATCTTGAATTTGACATTCCTAATCGTAAATTAACCGTGTTTCATCATGGTGATGTTGAGAATATACAGCATGCTATTCATGACCTAAATTTAGGCGACACCCTACTTTCAACCGAAACTATTGACTCCCTAGATCCCAATAATAATTTTCAAACTGATATTGACTCTAGCCATAAAAAGGATGCTGAGCAAAGAAAACTGCTGTGGATAGTGCTGGTTATTAACTTTGCCTTCTTTATTATCGAAATGAGCACTGGGCTGATTTCTCGTTCAATGGGATTGGTCGCCGACAGCTTAGATATGTTGGCAGATAGCTTCGTGTACGGAATCAGCTTGTTTGCTGTTGGTGGAACGGTTGTAAAGAAAAAACGTATTGCTAGAATTGCTGGGTATTTTCAAATCACGCTAGCGATTCTCGGCTTTTTAGAAGTACTAAGACGTTTCTTTGGACATGAGCAGTTACCTGACTTTTCTACCATGATTGGTATATCGATTCTTGCTCTGATTGCAAACTCGATCTGCCTCTATTTACTACAAAAATCGAAGAGTAAAGAAGAGGCTCATATGAAAGCCAGTATGATTTTCACTTCAAACGATGTGATTATCAATTTAGGGGTGATTGTTGCAGGTGTTCTGGTGAATTGGCTACACTCGAGTACCCCTGATTTAATTATTGGGAGCATCGTATTTGCTTTAGTTATTCAAGGCGCCTTTAGAATACTAAAGTTAAGTAAATAGCTGAAGCAAATAGCTCAAGTAAGTAGCTTAATCAAACCGCTAAGTGTAAAGTAGCTAGGTTTGAAGGAAATAAACATCATAAGGATATGAGATCTCAAACAATGATAAAACAAACTCTAAATCTAATCACCACCAAAGACCATCAACAAGTTGCCGTCTGGCATATCATCGATGATGAAGTCTTTAACCCTGTTAACAATAGCGATAATGAAGCCCTCGACAGTAATGAGTTTAATAGCAATACAGGCGCTCATAAAAAACAAAACCTATTGTTTCTGCATGGTGCCTTTTCGGACAAGACCGTCTGCTTAGGTATTGTTAGTTATTTCGCTTCATTGGGCCATCAATGCTTTGTTATGGAATGGCGCGGTCACGGCAGTAGTAGTCAACCGCAAACCAAATATCACTTAGAAGACATCGCATTTTACGACGTTAAAGCCACTTTTGATTATCTATTGAATGACCGTAAGCTTGATAATTTGCACTGTATTACTCACAGTGGCGGTGGTATTTGTTTGACCCTATTTTTGACCCGTTACCCCGAATTTAACGACAAAATAAAAAGCATCTGCATGGTGGCCTGCCAAGTCTTTGCTGGCACAACCACCCCTTCAAGCTACGCCAAATTACTATTTCTCAAAGCAGTGACCCGTCAACTAGGTTATGTAGAAGGTAAACGCTTGAAATTGGGCACTATGAATGAGAGCTACTATTTGCTCTCGCAGTGGATGGACTGGAACTTAAATCAAAACTTCAGCAGCTATTTACCGACGCCCATAAGACAGCAATTACTTAGACAAACAGGGCTACGCTTAAGTAGGAAGTCGCAAACCATAACCACCCCACAACCCCTCGATTATCGTACGCTAATGCCCAATATCACCATACCGATTTACTCAATTTGCGCGGCTGGTGATTGGGTCGCCCCACCTCGAGGTACTTTAAAGTATCTACAAGCTTTTAAAAACTCAAACAATCAATGGCGTGAGTTCTCTGTTGCCAATGGCGACTTGGAGGATTACAACCATACTCGTATTTTCTTAAGCCGCAACGCTTCTAAAGAGGTTTGGCCTACAGTGTTAGATTGGGTTGAGAAGCATAGTTAGTGCGGTCTAAGTTAGTATCGATTTAAATGGGTTTAGATAATCATATTTAAGGACATCTGCTTCACTGTATAAGAACAATAGTTTTGTAGAATATATTTAACACCTCATACCGTTGGCGCGCTATTCATTAAGCATTGTTGTTGTGATATCTGAGTAGTAAGCTTTGGATAAATAAGGAGTGCTACACCCACCAAATTAAACTTGACTATATATACCGTTCACGAGAAATCAAAATGCAAAAATCTATATTAACTACCAGCTTAAGCTTATGCCTACTTTTTTCTAGCAACGCTTCACTTGCTAGTACAGGCGATATGACCAAAATAACCTACTACGAAACGGATGGCACACTACAAAACCTTTCTTTTTGGGAGCGAAAAACGCCTAGAGGTACACAGGTTAAGTCGAACGATAACATCGGTTATTTTAACCACTCACAATCTAACCAAGACATTGATATCTTTAAGTATGATAATGAAAAGTCATACAGCTTAATAAATTTAGATACTAACAAAGTCATTAATCGTATTGATAACAAAACTTACCAAAACCTAAGCCAAGCAAAAAACATCAAATTCTATGAGTTTGGTAAGGGTATTATCGAGTCTGCTATATTTATGTCAAACAAAGGTATTTGTCGGGATTTTGACAGCAGCGATGGTATTAATGTTGACTTTGTAACTAATTATTATTCAAATATTTATCAAAACCCCAATGAATTTACAACTACCTTTGCTAACATTCAAATATTTAAAAACAGCCCTAGCCGCTTAATCAGTGAAAAAATAGAGGCTCACTCAAATAACACCGCGACTCAACAACAACTAAAGCAAGCAATATTATCCCAAAAAAGTCAGTTATTACAGGCCGATGCAGGGAAGTTGCGTAGCTTTATTCAATACTTATGTATTAGTCAGCTAAAACAATAATGAATATTTCTGCAGGGTATAACAAATAAGGACGGAACAGCTTTGTGTCCTATAGAGATTAAGTCTATTATTGAAGATATTAATGTGATTCCTAATCTTGAATCTGAAAAAAAGAAAGTTAATAGTGCAGTATTAAAAAGAATTTTTTTCGAATTTGGAGAGTGTGACTATTTAACTATTAACGAAGTCTATGTATAAAAAAAACTATTCCACCTAGGATTAGTAAGCAGTGGTTATTAGCACTATTTTCAACATATAAATCCTGCTGGAAACGGGCCAACCTAACTTTTTATAGCTAATTGTATTCTGAACGACCATAAAGTTGTAAACGCCTAGCGATAAATTAGCAAAAATAGCGTAGAATAGTGCCCGTTACTTCTAAAACCTGAATAACCTACATTGTGAAATGTAGCCACTCACCGATTCAAGGATGCATAACATGCCTCAATCAAATCACCCTATTTCGTCAAATCAACCTGATACCACTCAAGAAAGCGATGTCTATACCGATCATAATGGTGACTATCAATTCGCCTCTTCAACCACTCAAGCCAGCACTGCCGGTACCGAAAAACTTCAAAAAGCATTAGCACGTATGGGCCTAGGCTCACGTCGTCAAATGGAAGAAGTGATTAAAGCGGGCCGTGTATCGATTAACCAAAAGCCTGCTACCATTGGCGATCGTGTTGAGCAAAGCGATGAGATCCGTGTCGACGGTCGTTTAATCAAATACAAATCAGAACGTGAAAAACGTCGCCGTGTCTTGGCCTACTATAAGCCAGAAGGTGAGATTTGTTCTGCCAATGACCCTGAAGGTCGTACCACGGTATTTGAGCGTTTGCCTAAACTGACTCATGACCGTTGGATCATGGTAGGTCGTTTAGATATCAACTCTACTGGTCTATTGTTATTCACCAATGATGGCGAGTTGGCTCACCGTTTGATGCACCCCTCAAACGAGATTGTTCGTGAATATGCGGTACGTATCTTAGGTGAATTGACTCCAGAAATGATGCGCAACCTAACTGATGGCGTGATGCTAGAAGATGGTTTAGCCAAGTTTGAAGACATTAGACAAGGCGGCGGTGAAGGCGTCAACAAGTGGTATCACGTTAAGCTTAAAGAAGGTCGCAACCGTGAAGTACGTCGTCTGATCGAATCACAAGGTCTTAAAGTCAGCCGTCTATTACGTACCAGTTATGGTTCGGTCGACTTACCTAAAGAGCTACGTACTGGCCGCTTTATTGAATTAGACAGAAAAGAGATTCACCGTCTAATCGATCTAGTAGGTATCCGTCCTCGTGAAGATATGGGTGTCCATGGTAAGGCGAAGGAGAAAAAAGAGCGTTTCCAGAAGAAACCTTTGAAAGCTCGTACCATTCGCACCAGCTCTAGAAGCGGACGCGCTGGCACTACTGCTACGGGTAGAAACTCTAATCCTAGCTCTAGCAATACCCGCGGTAGAGATACAGGTAACAGAGGCTCTAAGCGTTAATTAGCGTGTAAGCCGACGTTTATCTGATACAAAAAAGCCCTTAGTTAATAACTAGGGGCTTTTTTAGTGGGCGAAAGGGCTGTGTTAATGCACGGAATAAATCTTATTATAAGCCAGCTACTGTCGTTGTTGTAGATAACGCCGCATCACTTGCATATCTTGTAAGGCATCGTTTTGGTACCTTTCAAGTAAGGCATCAAGCTTAGTTTCAATCGTAATAAGCACCTCTAATAGCACTGCTAATGCCTGTGCCTTACTCTCACTCATTTCCGTACTAGTGCTAGCTGCACTGTTAGCATGCTGACTTGATACCGCTCTATGATTGGCTTGTTGTATCAAAGCTTCCTGGCGGGCGATGCGCTGATAGCTGTTTATTAATTCAGGCAAACGGGTCTGTAGTAATTTACTCACCACAAATTCATCTTCACTCGTTGCTGGAGTTTGACCAGCATCCATAGCCTCTGTACGCAATTGCTGAAAAACATCCGCTTTACCATCAATGCGCAACAGACGCTCCATAATCACAGGCGGCAAGTCTTTTATTTGTGGCTCCGCTAAAGTGAGCTGAAGCATGGGGGGCGGCGGCAACTGTGAGGGGGGAACATATTTAAGCGTACCTGGGGTGATGCCAACAGCACGATGGAGCGCCAGCCAGCCTTTGCGGCCTACGTATCCCGCTGCGACTACTGCCACTACCCCTGCTCCGATTAACACACTCATTTACTTTAGTGTCCTCTTATTTAATAATTGCCGCTCATAGCCTACTCAAATTAGAATTTTAGACAGCCTATTTTTCAAAACGCTGTTGTAGATAACGATTGGTGGCCAACAGTTTCTGACCATCTTGATGGTAAGCGGCATCTAATAAACCATCAAACTGAGTATTTACGGTGTCAAGCACTTCTAATAGCGCTTCTTTGCCGGTCATATTAGAGTTCTTAATTTTAGTAGTATCAGCGCGGCTTAGCTCATTGCTATTAGACGTATCACTTTGCGCTGATAGCACGACCGTTTTGTTAGACGTGGTATCTAGGTCATGCAAGCGTCGATAATCAGCGACCGCTTCTGGAATATGTTTGTCCATTACGTTCTTGATCATGATATAGGTTTCAGTAACGGCGTCCTTATCATCAATAACCCCATCGTTATTGGTATCGCCATACAGCCCTTTTAGTTTCTCGCCTTTATCATTGATCATATCTAGCTTTTGCTTGACCTCTGCTGGCAAACTTTTTTCTGGGATATAACCGAGTTGTGGCATGGCTTTATATTCCAGCATCTTTGGCTGAGTTAATTTTTTAACGCCACGATAGCCCAAATAAATACCTGCAGCTGGTAATACCCCATATAGTATAAACATCAGAACCATTGCAGTAGCTTGCGTCATATATTCACCTTTTGTTTTTTATTATTTATTAAACTTACGCCTATAAGACTTTTTAAGCGTGCTACGACTGGGATTATTTTTCAAGCTTCTAGTATTACCATATCGCTAGCTAATAAATAACAGCCAGCAATACCAGTACCCAGTCGCTATAGTCTATACCTTTGCGTAACTTCAGCTATTTATATTGGTCAGTCAGAACTTATATCAAGCTTTTATAATCTATAATGATCGCTTAATAATGGCTTTGGCTATACTTCTATTTTAATAACTTACCCTGAGATAACTAGATGGATTATGTATCAGGCTTTATGTTGGGTCTATCGCTTATCTTTGCCATAGGCTCGCAAAATGCTTTTATTTTGAAACAAGGATTAAAAAAACAGCATATTTTTGCCATATGTCTATTCTGCGCGGTCTCAGATGCGCTGTTAATCTCTGCTGGGGTAGCAGGATTTGGGGCAATAACGACAAGGTATCCCAACGCAGTATTTATTGCAAAAATTGCAGGGGCTTTGTTTTTATTGGTTTATGGCCTACAAAGTCTATATGCCAGTGCCACTAAGTCGCATGCTTTGACACAAGACCATCAACAGGTTAGTAGTTTAAAAAAATCTTTGCTGTTATGCTTTGGCTTTACCTGGCTCAACCCTCATGTTTATTTAGATACGTTGGTATTGGTCGGCATGGTATCCACTGGAGCCGCTAGTAAATTACAGTTTGGCATTGGGGCAGTGAGCGCTTCATTTGTGTTCTTTTTTAGTTTGGGCTACGGTGCAAGGTTATTATCTCCGCTTTTTGCCAAACCCAAAGCTTGGAATATTTTGGATGCTCTTGTTGGATTATTAATGATTTATTTGGCGTGGCATTTATACAGCAGCTAGCGATATACAGTTAAACCATTCCACTATCAAACCATGTAGCTGTTAAACCAAGCCACTACCTAATCATTCCTTTATCAAATCCCATTTCCATAAAAAAAGGTCTCTACCAATATAGAGACCTTTCATCATTTAAATCAAAAATTAAATCAGACTTAAATAGCTACGTAGGGGTGGCAACTAGATAAATCGTAGTCTTTGCTAGCTGCTTTAAGCATAGAAATCTATCTTAAACCTAAATGATTATGCAAGGCTCGGAAAAATAGTACGAATACCACTCACCAAGATTTCGATCGCCACTGCTGCCAATAACATACCCATAATTCGGCTGATAATATTTAGTCCGGTATCGCCTAAGAATCGGCTTAATCTACCTGCGGCCATTAATGCCAAATAACAGAAAATAGAGATTAATAAACCAGCAATGATAATGGCCAATCTTTGATGCCAGCTTGTAACTTGAGCGGAATAAATAATCACTGTAGAAATACCACCAGGGCCTACCATCATAGGAATCGCTAAAGGCACTACCGCGGCAGCTGTGCTTCCAATACTCTCAACACTGTCATCAAAATCAACATTTTCTTGGTCCGGTTTTGCTGGGTTACCATCGCCATTCATCATATTAATGGCAATTAAAAATACCAGCACACCACCTGCCACTTGGAACGAGCCTACTGAGATACCCAATACCCTTAAAAGTCCTTCACCGGCTACAGTGAAAAAGGTAATGGTAATAAAAACAGTTAAGCTACTGATACGCGCAAAACGGCGCCTATCAGTCATACTATAGCCTTTGGTCGAATCTAAAAATAGGGTTAGAGCACTAAAAGGATTAATCAGCACCATAAACGCTATCATTATTTTGACAATTTCAGTGTCCATAATGGGCGCCTCAGTTTGCAGAAAAAACAGGCGATTCTAACACACACATCAAATCGCAAAAACCCTATATTATAGGCTTAGACAGCTTTTGTGTACCGGCTATGTATCATATTATTACAGGGAATAAAAATTGACCGGCCTTCATAGCAATATAGTTTAATACGGATAGGCGTTTAAGGGTAAGAGAATAAGCATCAGGGCCATAACATCAAGTTAAAGCCCCTAAACTATAAGTTAATTTGAAAAATATAAGCTACTCTGGAAAATATAGGCTAAGCAGAGAAATCCATACCAATATCTAACGCTGTGGTACTGTGCGTTAAATAACCCATGGCAATAAAATCGACACCTGTTTCTGCCACTGCCACCACGCTGTCAGGCGTAATTCCACCCGAAGCTTCGGTTTTGATACGGCCACTAGGATGGTTTTTGCACAATGCCACAGCTTGACGTAAAGTGTCAGGACTCATATTGTCTAATAGCACCAACTCTGCCCCGGCATCAATGGCTTGTTGCAACTGCTCTAAAGTATCTACTTCAATTTCAATCGGTATCAAATGCCCAGCCAGTTGTTTGGCCTGAGCAATAGCATTGGGAATGTTGCCGGCGATGGCAATGTGGTTGTCTTTGATTAAGATAGCATCATCGAGACCCAAACGGTGATTGCGGCCACCGCCACAACGTACAGCATATTTTTGTACAGTGCGTAGGCCTGGAATGGTCTTACGAGTACAAGTAATTTGAGCAGGATAGTCGGCTACCAGATCTACTACCTTTCTGGTGGCCGTAGCAATGCCGCTCAAATGAGTCATAAAATTGAGTGCAGTGCGTTCAGCGGTCAATAAGTTACGCGCATTACCACTGATAGTAGCCAGTGCCTGACCCGCAGTAACCCATGCACCATCCTGAGTGTGTGCGGTAAATTCAATCGACGCATCGACTTGGGCAAATGCCAGTCTCGCCAAATCTAAACCACACACCACGCCATCATCACGCACCGTTAATGTCAGCGTTGCTTGCTTGTCTGCGGGAATGGTCGCTTGTGAGGTCACATCGCCTCGACGACCTAAATCCTCTAGTAAAGCATTCTCAACCAAGGGCGCCAGTAAAACTTCATTTAAAGGGGGCTGTTGATAGTCTTTTAACGGGGCTGAGTGTTGATAATTAGTGCTAAGCGTTGAAGACATAGAGGGTCCTTGATGATTTTGTTGGTTACTTTATCTATGGTTTTATCAATAATTCATTAAATAAGCATAAGATAAGCTGCGCTAAGTTAAACATTTGTACCTTACAAATATTGTCAGAACTCTTTTGCCAATAATACTCATAATGAGCATAAATATAACCAACAAACAGCCGTTTAGCAATAATTAATCTAGATTATCGGTTGTTGCTTTTAGGCAACTTGCTGTCCATCAATAAACTTTGTAAACCGACATCGAAACGGAATCGATACAGTTTAGCCGGTCGGCCTCTACCGGTTTGGCTGCTATTACCGGTTGGCTCAAGTAAGTCTTGACTCTCAAGTAGTCTTCTAAAGTTTTGCTTGTGTAGAGGGACGCCCGATAAGGCCTCTACGCTTTGTTGTAACTGCAATAAGGTAAATTCTTCAGGCATCAAACCAAAGATAAGTGGGCGATACTCAATCTTGGCGCGCAGTCGCGATATGGCGGTAGCAATCACTCGGCGATGATCATAGTACATAGGCTCACCGGTAACTTGTTGCCAATCTTTGGGTAGCTTGATGGCATTGTAGAAAGGTGATTCAGGTATTAATCCTGCCTCATAAAGCATTTCATAACGCAGTAATGCATGTTCAGCGACCCACTGACTAAACATCTCTTTGGCACTGCTACTACGACCCTCTTCACTGGTGATGACCTGTCTAAAGTCCGAATCTTCCTCCCAATCTCCACCCCAACATAGATAAATACGTTGTAGGCGCTTGGTTCGCTCCACACTACTATCTGCAGCATATGCCCATTGTTTTAATTTTTCAATAATCTGACTGCTGTTTGTCTGATCTTGCAAATGATTTTCCCAAGGAAAATAGGTGTACCAATCACGCCAGCGTGCACTGCTCTGACCTTCCACTGTAGTCGGAGATTGGGCTACAGCAGCAACAGGGGTAGATTGAGAGCTGGTCGTAATACCTGCTTGAGAAACTGCTTCTTGCACCAGCCCCATATAGCTGACATAGACTAAGGCATGCCCTTCTTTATTACGTCTGTTAGTATCAACAAAAGTATATAACTGCTCAATATAGCCAAGCGGCTGCTGAGTCTGCTCCTCTACCCACTGCCGAACCCCCGCTTGCAATGAACGGTGTAAAGGCATTAAGGGTCCATTAGGTAATAGTTTTCCACCATCAACCGTCAGCACTCGAGCGCTATTATTGGTAATGGCTATCAGCACCGCTACCACTTCAGTGGTGCCACTACCTTCACTATGGGCGTGAGAAAAAGACAGACTCATAACTCTCATCAAATCTATTGAATTTAAGGTCTTTAGTATATCGTTTAATACACTGAATTACACGGTATCTAAGTTAGATCTTACTTTAATCTTACCCTCATAGGACCACGATAAATGTAGGCATAGCCGTTGCTAAAGCCTCTAATCGAGCCTCACCAACAACCAGCATTTATAGCAAAACAGATCACTATAAATCATTCATATCTCAGTTTTATTAAAAATTTTCTTGTATTTATACTCAAAATGAGCATAATTATAAAAACCACATTTAAACTTATTACTATGAAATAGGGATATCTATGCCAGCCTCACAAGCCAGTTCAACCCTGACAAAAAACGACATGACTTCTAAAAGAAATATGACCTCTGAAAAAGTAGAGCTTTTTGCTTATGATGCCCCTACTTTGGCTCAAAGCAATCAGCAGTCTACTGTCAATCATATCGATATAGAGTATGCCAAAGCCAAAATACCGGCTGAACTATCACGCAGTGAGCGTAAGCAAGTTGAAGCCAATATCAAGCGTCTGCTAAAAGAGCACAACGCAGTATTGGTAGCTCATTATTATGTTGACCCTTATATTCAAGACTTGGCCTTAGAAACAGGCGGCTGTGTGGGTGATTCGCTAGAAATGGCCCGCTTTGGTAAAGAGCATGAGGCTCAGACCTTAGTGGTAGCTGGAGTGCGCTTCATGGGTGAGTCTGCCAAGATTCTTAGCATGGAAAAAACAGTGTTAATGGCGGACTTAGAAGCAGAATGCTCGCTAGATTTGGGCTGCCCTATTGAGGAGTTTAGCGCCTTTTGTGACCAGCACTCTGATCGCACTGTCGTGGTCTATGCCAATACCAGTGCTGAAGTTAAAGCCCGTGCTGACTGGGTGGTAACTTCTTCTGTGGGACTTGAAATTGTGACTCACTTGCATGAACAAGGCCAAAAAATCATTTGGGGCCCTGACCGTCATTTGGGCAAATACATTCAAAAAGAAACTGGCGCTGATATGCTACTTTGGCAAGGCTCCTGCATCGTCCATAATGAGTTTAAAGCCAAAGAATTACAGCAGCTTAAAGCGGAACATCCTGAAGCAGTGGTATTGGTTCACCCTGAGTCACCAGACAGTGTGGTAGCCCTTGCTGATGTTGTAGGTTCAACCAGTAAACTACTCAGTGCCACACAGGAAATGGATGCCAAAACTTTCATCGTCGGTACTGACCTTGGCATCTTGCACGAAATGCAAAAGCACTCTCCAGATAAGCTATTTTTAGCCGCTCCTACCGCAGGCGAAAGTGCCACTTGTAAGAGCTGTGCTTTTTGCCCTTGGATGGCCATGAACGGTCTAAAAGGCATTGAGCAGTGTTTAGAAACGGGTAGCGGCGAAATTAAGCTAGAGCCAGAATTGGCAGCGGCAGCATTAAAACCGTTACAACGTATGCTCGACTTCGCAGCTGAACAAAAACGCCGTGTCGCAACCAGCGGCGATATTGTTAAAGACCGTTCGCTATTTGCCAACGTTGGTCCTGCTTAATTGTGATTTAAACCTCACAATGAACCTTAACAGCAAATTTTAAAGGCTTTTAGCTATTTACTAAAAGTCCTGCTATCAACCATAAATAAGAGCCTGCCTATGTCAACATCACAAACTGGTGCCACTAGCACAACCTGCTCATTGCCTGATTCACTTGACACTGTCCTTGAAACAGCCAATGAAGCTTCAACGATTCAGCATTGTGATGTATTAATCATTGGCGCGGGTTTGGCAGGTCTGGCCACCGCTTTGTCTTTGCCTCAGCATTT
The DNA here is from genome assembly GCF_020736705.1 of Psychrobacter sanguinis. Lineage (NCBI taxonomy): Bacteria > Pseudomonadati > Pseudomonadota > Gammaproteobacteria > Moraxellales > Moraxellaceae > Psychrobacter > Psychrobacter sanguinis. The sequence goes on along the minus strand of NZ_CP085990.1, from coordinate 1,608,339 downwards.
AAAAATAACAGTATTAGCCAAAGAAGGGTTAAATGCCTGTTCAAGTTATTACGCTCAAGGCGGTATTGCTGCCGTTATTGATGCAAAAGATAAAGTGTCAGACCACGTGAGTGATACACTAATAGCAGGCGACGGCTTATGCGATGAACAAGCCACTACCCATATTTTGTCTCAAGGCAGCGAGGCCATACGCTGGTTGTTGGCTCATCAAGTACCTTTTACCACCAATGACCACTCTATACCACCTGCTGATATGAAGACAAATGGGCCCTCTCTTGCAGATCTACATTTGACTCAAGAAGGGGGGCATGGCTGTCGCCGAGTGGCTCATGCCGATGATGCTACTGGCAGACATATTATGACCCGCTTACAACAGCAGGCATTAGAGGCTGACCATATTACAGTTTTGCCCTTTCATCAAGCGTTAAGTCTTATTACGCAAGGCGAGACAGACCGACGTTGTACCGGTGCTCAGGCCATTAATACCCAAACCAATAGCTTAGTTCGCTTTAATAGCAAAGCGGTGGTTCTCGCCAGCGGTGGATTAGGACAATTATTTAGTCGTGCTACGGCCCCTAACGTCTGTGTCGGCGATGGCATTATGATGGCATGGGAAGCCGGTTGCCGCTTGGCCAATCTTGAGTTTATCCAGTTTCATCCAACCGGCTTGGTCTATAACGATCAAAATGGCAGCAGTAATTTCCTGATCTCAGAAGCAGTGCGTGGTGAAGGTGGGCATCTGTTATGTCCGCTGACTCATCAGCGCTTTATGCCAAACTATGATAGCCGTGAAGAGCTGGCACCACGTGATATTGTGGCCCGTGCTATCGCCAGTGAAATTGCTAATAATGGCTTAGGTTATGTTCATTTAGATATTTCGCATAAGCCCGCTGAATTTATCCAGCAGCACTTTCCTGATATTTACGCTCATTGCTTAAGCTTAGGAATAGATATTACCCGTAACCCCATTCCAGTGGCGCCTACTGCTCACTATACTTGTGGCGGGGTTATGGCAAATGGTCATGGTCAAACCGATGTTAAAGGCCTATATGCAGCAGGAGAAGTGGCCAATACTGGGTTACATGGCGCCAATCGCTTGGCCAGTAATTCGCTTTTGGAGTGTGTGGTGGTGGGCCGTGACATAGCTTCTCATCTTGCTAAGCAGTTAGATAATGAGACTAATGACCTAGATTGGCCAGTGCGCAATACGGGTGAGGCCTTATTGGCTCAGTTCAAAGTACCGACTGATTATCTGAATCAACTCAGCTTAGAACCGTTCGCTGAGTCTGAAACCAACTCTACTGAATTGCTTAGCTTTGATTTTGCTCAGCAACTGACTGATTTAAAGCAGTTAATGACCAATAATATGGGTATTAGACGCAATGAGGTCAGTTTAAAGCAAGCATTGCAGCAAGTGCTTAGCCTAAAACAGCAGCTGGCATCCACCCATATTGAAGATTCCGTACCAGATACTAAGCTAGTAAAAAATACTACGTTAAATAAGTTTCGCTTCCAGCGTCTATTAACCTTAGCGTCTTTGTTATTACAGTCAGCATTGGTGCGTACTGAAAGCCGTGGCGGTCATTACAGAGAAGACTATCCAAGTCTAACCGATATGCCCTCAATGAGCGTTGTCTCCGCTTTAGCTGGTCAATCAGCTGGTATTAATAATAGCAACGCTGAAACTGCTTTTATCCCCCATTCTGATACCGACATGGACCTTTCTAGTAGGGTGGCCAAAGCGTCTTAGACTTCATATCGTAATCCTTTTTGCGGTCCTTTTGCCATAGAGACATTGCTCTGTTACTTTAAGATTATGGTCTTTTTCGTTTAAAGCTATTGCCCTCTTTGTTTAGAGACAAAGAGGGCTTTCTCCTTTTTATGGCAAACAACCTTCGACCCTCCCCCTTTCAACCTTCAAGCTATGGTAGAATCGCCATTTGTCAGTTTTGGTGCATATATACGCCATAACTTTTCCAACCTAACGTCCTGTGTGCTCTTATCCATGCAAACACCGCAAAATTTAGACAACCTTATCACCCTGATTTTGGTATTAACCCCTTTGTTTATCGGCTTTGCTTTACCGTTAAATAAGAAATTAATTCACTACTCTGAGAAGATGCTGAGTTATTTGGTTTATATCATTCTCACTCTCATCGGAATAGAGTTGGCTCAAGTCCAAGGGCTGGGTAGCCAAATCAAAGACATCATATTATATGTTGGAGTGTTGTCGGTACTCACTATCGGCTGTGGCCTAGCTGGCTTAATGCTATTTGACCGCTTGATGCCTTGGCGACCCACAGTAAAGAATACCAACACCGAACATAAAGTCAGTATCCGAGGCAGCTTAATCCAAGTGTTTTGTGTGATTTTTGGGTTTTTGATTGGTGGCATATTACCATCGACCATGATGCCCCCAGAGAACACCATGACTGGGCTTTTAATGTTTTTAATTTTGTTGGTAGGCATTGGGCTAAAAGGCTCTGGCATTACTCTGAAAGAAGTTCTGCTTAGCAAGCGTGGCATGCAAACCAGTGTTATCTTCACTTTATCAGTATTGATGGGTGGGGTGATATTTTGGCTATTGTTTGATGAAGTCTCTTTGACTCAAAGCTTAGCTTTGGCTTCAGGCTTTGGCTGGTATTCTTTATCTGCCATCGTCATGACCGATGCCTATGGCGCAGTTTGGGGCAGTATCGCTTTATTTAATGATTTAGTACGCGAGTTTTTTGCGTTGTTGTTTATTCCGCTATTCATGCGTAAATATCCATCGGCTGCTGTGGGTCTGGGCGGTGCAACCAGCTTAGATTTTACCCTACCGGTTATACAACAGTCAGGTGGATTGGGTATCGTACCGTTGGCGATTAGTTTCGGCTTTATCATTAATATTGTGGCGCCAGTATTGATGGTTGTTTTTGCATCTTTCGGCTAATGAGTTTTTGTCGTTGAGATGGGCTTTTACTGCTGAATAATTAAAAATAAGTTTTCTAAAATAAAAAAGGTATGGATTTCTGGTCAATTTTTAGACCACGAAACCATACCTTTTTTAGAATAAAAGTGAAAAAACTAAGACTTTAACTTTCTTCTATAACTGACTTTATTATTAATTGAAATCTTGATTCTTTTTTTCTTAATCATTCTTTTAATCACTCTTTCTACCAACTGTTCGTCCTCAGTACGCAGGTGACTAAGTAAGAAATTCTTTAAAGCTTTTTTCTTAATAGGGCGCTTGTCAGCAGGCTGCTTTTTAAGCAACTTAACCCCTTTATGATACTGCTTTTTAACCTCTTTTTTTGCCGCTTTTTTGGCTGCTTTTTCTTTTTTGTCGTGCTTGTCTTTTTTGTAGTCTTTGTCTTTTTTATCTTTCTTGTGCTCTTTGTCCTTTTTATGCTTCTTATCTTTATTGTGCTTTTTCTCTTTCTTGTCTTTTTTCTCTTCTTTACGTTTCTTATCTTTTTTATCAGATTGCTCTAACTTCTCTTTATTAAGCAATTGTTCTTCCTCTTTGTTACTCATGTCGTCCTCTCCTGACTCTTAGGGTTAAGTCCCTTGTACTACAAACTTCCTTGATAAAATACATCCTAATCACTATTACAATATAGACGCCTTATCAAAGCCTAAAGCAAATTTATAACTTTCATTTTTAGTCTGGATTAGTCTCAATCTCACCAGTTAATAAACCATAAACTCTTTGGTTGAGTCTTAGCTCCTCTTTGTTATCTTCATTTTCAGAAAGCGGTCGAGTAGCACCATAAGTTTCTATCGTAATTCTGTCGGGCTGAATACCATGGTTTAAGATAAGATAGTTTTCAACATACTCTACCCGTTCTTGAGCCAAAGCAGCATTATTAGTGCTCTTTTCATAATTACTGATATGACCTTCAAAAAGTACTTTAGACTCTGGATACTGCTTCATAATATCTGCAACTCTATCTAATTCTATTAAATCTTCTTGAGTTAACTGATTACTTCCAGCTTCATAATAAGCTCTATACTCCATTTTTAAATCTGTTCCTATAGGAGTCGGTGGGCAACCCTCTTTATCAACCACTATATTCCACGGTGTATTTGGGCACTGATCAATAATATCTGGCACCCCATCCCCATCACTGTCTAATTTATTCGGATCGATGGGAGTAGTCACTACAGCTTCTGGAATAGGCGCTGACACTGTCTGACAACCCATTAATCCTAAAACGCTTATGCTCAAAAATGTTGCCGCAATGACTGGTAAAGTTTTCACTTAAAGCCCGCTCGCCTTATTGGTAAAGAAACGCATTAACGGTTTAATTTTGCCCACACGGTACATACCTTCACTGCGCAGCTGCTGCACCGGACGCAGCGCCGCAAAGTCTCCAGCGAATAACCAGTTCATTAGCGAAAAACTGTGCATCATTACACTATTATGAGGGCGACGGGTACGCTCATAACGACGTAATGTGGCAAGTTCACCCCAACATCTGCCACCACTACGCTGATAATCCTCGTTCAATATCTCAACCAAAGCTGAGACATCGAGCATACCCAAATTCAATCCTTGACCCGCCAGCGGATGCACCCCATGCGCCGCATCTCCGACTAACACCAAGTTATCTTTCACATAGTTTTTTGCTTGCTGCGCATTTAGTGGGAAACTAGCAATCGACTCAAGCTGCTCAATATCGCCTAAAGCATACTGGCTGGCAGCCGCCAATTCCCTGCGTAAAGTATCAGCAGTTTCTTCAGAGTCTTCTTCATTCAACTGCAACAGCTCAAGCGCTCTATTACGCGGCAAACTCCAGACCACAGATTGCCAGTGTTGCGGATTGGCTTTGTCTTGTTCGGTGACATCGGCGAGCGGTAGTAACGCCAAAGTTCCAGTGGGCAACATCAACTGGCGAGCAGTGGCTTTATGCGGCTTCTCGGTCTTGATAGCACAGCAAATGGCAGTTTGATTATAGTCTAAAGTATCAAGCCCAATACCGGCCTCACGTCGTACCAATGACCCACGACCATCAGCACCAATTAACAGTTTACCTTGTAGCTTATCGCCATTATCAAGATGAACCTGATAGCCTTGCTGGCTGCCTAACCAATCAAGCATGGTTACTTTATGACCGGCAATTAAGGTCAGATACTCTTTAACATCATCAGCTGCCATCCTTTGATACAAAGCTTGCTCAATCACAAACGGCTCAACCATAGAGCCTAATAATTGTGGCACTCTGTCATCACCGAAATTCAGCTCGCCTCTGCCATCTTGTTGCCAGACCTGCATCTGAGTATAGTCAGCTTTACGTCCCGACTGGGCAATAAGTTGCCAGGCACCGACTTCTTTTAATAACTCAATACTGGCGATACTTAATGCGAAGACGCGGGCATCACGCTGCTGCAGTTTTTGTTGCCACTGAGACTCACTCAGCTCGGGACGGGCATCAATTAAAGTCACTTTCTGCTGTTGCAGTGCTAACTTTAGCGCCAAAGTAACACCGACTATGCCGCCGCCGATAATGAGGGTTTGTGTTGCCGTATTTGTTGCCATAAAGCCGCCCAATGTTTCAATTAAAATCAGTTAAAAGTAAAATCGTTGCTGTCCAAACCTTAAAACTTTAGGACTTCAGACCCATTGCATAGTTAGCCACCAACGGCTTCACATTAGGTAGCTTGTCAAAGGCAATCAGCGCTACGTTACGTGCCAGCTTCATGGCTGGATTGGGATGGGTAAAGCCATGTACTACCGCATCACAGAAGCGAATAACCCGTTTTTGATCTTTTTGACGGGCACGCTCGTAAGCTTGTAGCATTTTGCTATCGCCAATATCTTCTCCGCGTAGCACTTGATTGCCCAGCATTTTTGCCAGTACATGAGCGTCGCGCATACATAAGTTAAAGCCTTGTCCAGCAACAGGGTGTAGCGTGTGAGCAGCATTGCCCATAATCACTACGCGGCCATCCACCTGACGTTCAGCCAGTACTCGGGTTAGCGGATAAGCACCGCGTCGACCGGCTTCAACAAAGGTACCGGCACGCTGACCAAACGCTTTTTGTAACGTCGCCATAAACAATGCATCATCTTCCAAATACTGCTTTTCTTCACCGCTTTTGCAGACCCATACCACAGAACGACGATAGCCGGCTTGCATAAGATCATTACCATCGCCGTCTGCATCAGTTAATGGCAATACCGCCAAAGGTCCGGCTGGACTAAAGCGTTCGATGGCAATATGCTCATGTGGCTTATCAGTCTGTACTACCCCAACAATGGCGGTCTGACCATAATCATAATCTTTAGTACCAATGCCCAACAGGTTACGCACCGTCGAATCTCGACCATCACAAGCGACCAATAGATCGGCAGTTAGAGTCTGCTGCTGGTCACTTTCGGTATCATAAGTGATAGTTACTGAAGTCGTCGACTGCGTCACATCGGTTACGGTCGCCCCATCGACCAAATCGATTAAAGGACTTTGCTGCACTGCCAATAGCAGTTTACGACCTAGCCAAGCATTTTCCATTACCTGGCCAAAAGACTCTACTTTCTCTTCTTCTTTGTTAAGCTGAGCATAACCAAAGCTGCCTTGCTCACTAACTTGAACCGAGTCGATACGACAAGCATGGCTTTGTAGCTCATCCCATAAGTCAATTTCTTGATAAATCTGTACCGTACGTCTCGATAAAGCAGTATTACGGCTGTCTAAGTAGTGGGTTCTTTTGGCATCTTCTTTTGGGCTAAGTTTTGGATATTTATTACGTTCCACGATGGTGATAGCGATGCCTTGAGCGGCCAATAGCAACGCAAAAGACAAGCCCACATGTCCGCCCCCTGCGATAATGACATTTTGTTCAGTAATAGCATTATTAAAGGCAGATGGGCCTTTAGCTATGGGTAATGGGCTTGAGGAAGAAGATGGTTGTTTCTGATTTGGCGTATTAATCGAAGCATTATTTTCGGTTTGATTTGTCATGAGATTACTCTGGTCAACTTTGTTATTTTAATAAAAGCGGTCTATTTATTTTTAGGCTTAAGCAAGCACTATCATTTAGTGCTATCTTATTTAGTATCTTATCATGTTACCTTAATTGTCGGCTTTATTGTCATTGGCTTTAGGTAGTATATTGTTCTATCTCTATCTTACCTTAAACTGTGGTCAGATTTAACTTAACCCTTTAACTCTACTGTAGGATTTTGTTTAGGGCGTGGTTTATAAATAAACACCTAGTTTTTGAAAATCGACAGTTTACAAAAATCGACCAACTGCATGGCCGCTATGGCTTGAATTTCCTTATTAAACAGCCATAATAAATACACTGCTTTAAAACCTACATAACAAAAGGATGCTCACTTGACTGATACCGTCACTAGAAAAATTAACCTAGATTTTTTAACCTCGTCACAGCTGAAAATCTTGGTTGGCGAATACAATAATAACCTTAAGTACATCGAAGAACGCCTTGGCATTCATATCAATCAACGTCAACATAAATTTATTTTGGCCGGTGATTTAACCGCGGTAGAACGTGGCGACTTTATCCTTAATAAGTTAGCTGATGAAGCTCAATCTGAGAAAGACATTGCCCCACAAGAGTTACACCTTATCATTCAAGCCAGTATGTCTCGTGAATTCGATACTTTTGCCACGCCTGCCAAGCTTGAAGAAGACCCTGATTCAGAAGCATTCGAATATGATGCTGAAGCCAATTACGACTCTATTGCGCTAAAGACCCGTAAAGGGAAAATTATCCCACGCGGTGGCAATCAGCAGCGTTATGTACAGCGTATCTTGACCTCAGATGTGTCATTTGGGGTGGGTCCTGCCGGTACGGGTAAAACCTATTTGGCAGTAGCTTGTGCGGTAGATATGTTGGAGCGCAATGAAATCGAACGTATCTTGTTGGTACGTCCTGCGGTAGAAGCTGGCGAAAAGCTGGGCTTTTTACCGGGTGATTTAACCCAAAAAATCGACCCTTACTTACGCCCGTTATATGACGCTTTATATGAAATGCTAGGCTTTGAAAAAGTGGGTAAATTAATCGAAAAGCAGATTATTGAAATTGCTCCTTTGGCTTATATGCGTGGCCGTACGTTGAACAATTCATTCGTTATTTTGGACGAGGCGCAAAACACCACGCCCGAACAAATGAAAATGTTCCTAACCCGTCTAGGCTTTGGTTCACGCGCGGTTATTACCGGTGACGTAACTCAGGTGGATTTACCCCGTGGCCATAAGTCAGGCTTGGCCCAAGCCATTCAAATCTTAGGTAAAATTGAAGAAATTCATGTTACTAAATTTGATTCAAAAGACGTGGTACGCCATCAATTAGTGCAAAAAATCGTTGAAGCGTATGGCGTATGGGATGAAGAACAAGAGGCCATTAAAGAGGCCCGTAAAATAGCCCGCCGAGAAGAGCAAGAACGCAAACAAGCTGAACTAGCTGCAAAATCATAGCTTTTCAAAAATAAGCTAAAAGCTCGAATAGTTAATAAGTCGGATAACTTTATCCGGCTTTTTATTGTTCGCTCTATATGAGTCGGTTCTATACTAAATCATCTTTACCAGAACAAGACTTACCAAATTTCACCCTATCTAATTTTTAAACAGGAACAACAATGCCTGATTCTATTGCCCCTATTATTGACATCAGTACCTCGGAGGCTGTGGCAACTGAGATTGCTGATAAATTCTATTCACTTGAACACATTCAGCAGGTGTTAAACACTAGTCTAAAGTTTATGAGAACCCAGCCTGTAACTTTGCCCTATTTTGAAGAATTAGATATCGAAACTTGGTCACAGAAACCAAAACAATTGGGTGTCTACCTTACCGATAGCGTTGAGGGTCGTGAGCTTAATCTGGAAGCCCGTGATAAAGATTATGCCACCAATATTCTCTCCTACCCAAGCGACTTACCCGCCTTTATTTTAGCTGAGATGCCAGAAATCGCCCTTGGCGAACTGGTTATTTGTCATGAAGTAGTCGAGCAGCAAGCCCGTGATCAGCACAAAACGGTAGCGGACCACGCGACCCATTTACTAGTTCATGGCATTTTGCATTTGTTAGGCTTCGACCATGAGTTGGGGCAGGCGGAGCAAGATGAAATGGAAGGCTTTGAAATTGCTATTCTAGAAAAGTTGGGCATTGCTAACCCTTATATTGCTAAGTAGTTATCGCTAAATAATTATTGCCATTACTCTGTTCTTTTTTAGGATACATATGAAGGGCACTATTTTCTTAAGTAAGCTAAGACTACTTTCTGGCTACATTGTCTTTTTAACTGATATTGTCAAATAGACTTGAAAAAAATAAAGTTATCCGCATATATATAGGTAAGAGAGACACTTAGATGTCACATAATAAACCCTTGATTATGAGGATAATAATATGACTAAATTAGTAACTAGAAACTCACTTTTTGACAGCTTGTTTGATGATATGTCACCTAGCTTCTTAATGCGTCCACTTCATGGTGATGCTCTACCTGCTGCTTCAAAAATTAAGATTGATGTCAGTGAAAAAGACGGCACTTTCTTAGTTAATGCAGAAATTCCAGGCGTGGCCAAAGAAGATATTGATTTATCAATTTCAGGTGATGTGGTGTCAATCAGTGCTGAAATTACTCAAAAAGATGAGCAAAAAGAAGGTAATAAAGTGCTACGCAGTGAGCGCTACTTTGGTTCAGTATCACGCAGCTTCCAGTTACCTGAGAAGATTGATGTCGATAAGGCCGAAGCGTCTTATGAGAACGGCGTATTACAGCTGTCATTACCCAAACTGACTGGCTCTAACAGCAAAAAGTTAGAAATTAAGTAATCCAGTATTAGCATTAATTAACTGATGCTTGATTAGCGAGGGGCACATGAGTAAATCATGTGCCCTTTTTTAATGTATTTTTATTGCCATTTTAAAAATGAGGACACACCATAATGAGATTTTATTACTTATAGAAATATTAACTAGATTTTAGCTTACTCAACACGCTCACCATGTTGACTTAAGTCTAAGCCCATACGTTCCTCTTCATCCCCAACACGCAATCCAATGGTAATATCGATAACTTTGGCAATAATAAAGGTCATAATGGCTGAGTAAATCATGACCGCCACTACCCCTTCTATCTGAGTCACCAATTGCGGAATAAGGTCAATTTGTCTGCCCATAATCATTTCACTGGCAAATACTGCGGTTAGCACAGCGCCTACTATCCCACCGACCGCATGTAAACCAAAAGCATCTAATGCATCATCTGCTTTAAGCAAGCGTTTCAAGCCATTAGTACCCCATAGACAGATTGCACCACCGATTAGGCCCATGATTAAAGCCCCTTTTATATCGACAAAACCGGCTGCAGGGGTAATTACCACCAAGCCTGCTACTGCCCCAGAAACTGCGCCTAAGATAGAGGCTTTGCCATGTAGGATACGCTCGAAAAATAACCAAGATAAAGTCGCTGCTGCTGCGGCAACCTGTGTGGTCATAATCGCATAGGCTGCTGATCCATTTGCTGCCAAAGCTGAGCCACCATTGAACCCAAACCAACCTATCCAAATCAAACTGGCACCAATAACGCTTAATACTAAGTTATGCGGTGCCATCGACTCACGACCGTAGCCGATGCGTTTACCAAGCATATAGGCCAATACCAAACCGGCTACCCCAGAGTTAATATGCACCACAGTACCTCCTGCGAAGTCGAGTGCTCCTTCAGCGAACAACCAACCGGTAGGTGCCCATACCCAATGGGTAATAGGTGCATATACGATCAAGACCCACAGCGCCATAAACACCATCCAAGCGCTGAACTTAATTCGATCTGCCACGGAACCACTGATAATCGCTACCGCAATAATGGCAAAAGTCATTTGGAAAATAGCAAATAAAATCTCAGGGATAGTACCACTTAACGTATCTGTGGTAATGCCCTCTAATAACAGTTTACTCATATCCCCTAGCCATAAACCACCATCGCCAAATGCTAAAGAATATCCCACTATTACCCAAACTACGGTCACCATAGCCGCCGCACTAAAGCTATGTCCCATCGTTGCTAAGACGTTCTTCTTGCGAACCATACCCCCATAGAATAATGCCAAACCTGGAATGGTCATCATTAATACCAATAGGGTTGAAACCAAAATCCAAGCGGTATCACCACTGTCTATCACTGCTGTGGTATCGGCTGCCCAAGCGCTTCCACTACAGGCAAGGGCGGCTAGTAGATATATAATTTTTTTCATCACTATTTCTCAGTCATTAAATTATCAAGTGTTAAAGTAGCTACAATATTCGTATTTAAAAAATTATATTCAAATTTCATGCCAAATAGAGTGCGGGGTAAATCACGTCTATTTTCCCTTTATTCTTCCCCAATCTTTACTAAGTCTCATTTTTATTTGCCCCAAAACTAAGCATTAAATAGAGTAAGAGGATTTAATATCCTCTATTTAAAGAAATCTATTTTTTATTTTCCTTCAATGACACTCAATAAAATTTAATAAAACTATAAAATTGCACCAATATTACTCATAAATAATATTTGCACCAAATTGGAAAGTCATAAGTTTTATTGTAATTTGTGCTACTGCAGGCTACTTATTTGAACTCTTCAATTAGATTTTTTCTCTTGAGCCAATAACGATTAAGAATAAATATAGGTATAGGTGATGAAAACGCGATACTAATTAATTGATCAGCGGAGTGAATGATTAATTGACTACAAAAAAAGACCCTGCCATTGAATGACAGGGTCTTTTTAGATTAAAAACAGTTAAATAAAAACCGACTAAATTTTATTCAAACAGATTGAATAGAATTAGCCTTTAATTCTTTTAACTGATTTTACATTGCAGCCTTTATAAAGGATTTTGCTACTGGCATCTTGAACATTAATGCTAGATTTATGATAGTTATTCAGTTGCATAGCATTACTCATGATGCTGAAGTTGTCTTCATCACCAAATACTGTATCAACATCATCCGAGCGGCCTAAATTAACAGGTAAAAATCTGTTTTTACCACTTAAGTTTGCTTGAGCGTAAGTAGGTAGGTTTTGCTTGTTAAAACCATAAGTTACACTGATTTTATTGTTGCTTTGGCAGCTGTAATTTACTTGTCTAACTTTAGTTGCTGAATCATAGCTGGTTGCCGCATCCATCACTTGATCTGAATATGCCAGCGCTGAACCTGAAGTTAATGCTGCTGATAATACTGCAGCAGAAGACAATAGAGTGGTTAATTTTTTCATAAAAATACCTTGTTTGAGAATTAGAACAATAGAATGGAGGGACAAATATTCCTCCAATAACCAAATGCCAGTCTTTAAATATTTGTTGCCCTAAACATTTGGAATATGTGGATATGATAAAGCCATACTTATTGAGTTGCTGTTAGTTCAGAGTAATGTTAATTGATTATTTTGTTATAACATAACATTTATTGTAAGGGTTTAGCCTTAAAATATCAATACACTGTTGCTGTCTTTTTAATTAGCAAATAAATTTAGCCAAAAACTCTAGTTTTATTAATAACTTAGGTCGATAGCATCTGGCTATTATTTATAAGCCAACTTTCAATCTAGAATAGGCATTATCTCGAGTTTTATTAAGCTAATTTTATTGAACCAATCTCGCTAGCTCAATTAAAAACACTCTGTCCCCTTGGCCAAAAACGCTGTATGCGTACTTGTATAAGTAGAAAAATATAAGCACTTAATCAAACATACGGGTATTAAATCGAAAAGACCTTGCCAAACAAATGGCAAGGTCTTTTCGTGCAAAATGCTTAATCTAAATAAGTTAAATATTAAAAAACTTAAATAACTTAAACAATTGAGCGATATAAGCTATGGTCTAGAAAAGCTTATTTAGGATGAACCATATCAGCAGGGATTACCCACTCATCAAACTGTGCTTCAGTTAATAGTTCAAGCTCTACCGCTACTTGTTTCAAAGTTTTGTTTTCTTTATAAGCGGTTTTAGCAATTTTCGCTGCGTTTTCATAACCCACATGACGGTTTAACGCGGTTACTAGCATTAATGAGTTGTGTAAGAAGTTATCGATTTTTTCTTTCACAGGCTCAATACCTACCGCACAGTTTTCGTTGAAGCTGTTGCAAGCATCGCCTAATAACTTGATAGATTGTAGTAAATTATAAGCGATAACAGGTTTAAATACGTTTAGCTCGAAGTTACCAGAAGCGCCCGCCATACTAATAGTGACATCATTACCCATGACTTGAGCCACAACCATGGTCATCGCTTCTGACTGAGTTGGGTTAACTTTACCTGGCATGATTGAAGAGCCTGGCTCATTCTCAGGAATGGTTAACTCGCCAAGACCACAACGTGGACCAGAGGCCAACCACCGTACGTCGTTTGCGATTTTGTTTAAGCTTGCCGCTAATGTTTTTAATGCGCCTGATGCAAATACTTCAGCATCACGAGCAGCTAAGGCTTCAAATTTGTTTGGAGAGGTAACAAAAGGTAGGCCTGTCAATTCTGATAATTGTTCAGCCGCTTTTACTGCATAATCAGGGTGTGAGTTTAGACCTGTACCTACTGCAGTACCACCTAAAGGCAACTGATACAAGCCTTCTAATGCATTATCGATACGCACTAGCGCATGGTCAAGCTGGCTAACATAGCCACTGAACTCTTGGCCTAAAGTTAGAGGCGTAGCATCTTGTAAATGGGTACGACCAATTTTTACGATGCTGTCGAATTCTTTTGCTTTTTTGTCTAAGGTGTCACGTAGCGCTTTAACTGCAGGAATTAATAGGCTATTGATTTGACGAGCAGCAGCCACACGGATAGCGGTTGGGAAGCTGTCGTTAGTAGATTGAGCATGGTTTACATGGTCATTAGGGTGAACTGGTGAATAAGTACCACGCTCAGAACCTGCGATTTCGTTAGCACGGTTGGCAAGTACTTCGTTCATGTTCATGTTTGACTGAGTGCCAGAACCTGTCTGCCATACTACTAGTGGGAACTGATCAGTAAGACCACCGTTGATTACTTCGTCAGCAGCTTGGATAATTAGGTCACGTTGGCTTTCTTCGATACGGCCCAAGCTAGCGTTGGTGATAGCCGCAGCTTTTTTAACCAATGCCATTGCTTCAATCATTGGACGTGGTAGAGCTTCACCACCAATCTTAAAGTTTTCACGGCTACGCTGAGTTTGAGCACCCCAATAAGCGTCAGCAGGTACTTCCACATTACCCATGGTATCTTTTTCTATACGAGTTGACATGATGTCTCCTGTTTTTTTATATAAAATCTAAAAGAATTTGTTATGGTATTAATGACATTGATTACTCAGCTTACCGATACAGTAGGCCTGAGTGAAATATAGCGTAAATATGATAGCATGACTTGATGTCAAACGCATTGATAGCGGCTGTTTTTTCGACAGCCTTTTCAGTAAGGTGCAAAGCACTTATCCTAACTTTTGACCCCAATCATTTTTGACCTTAATCATTATAAACAAAACTATGACCAATAATCCTTCTCGTCGCGAAATTAATCGTCAACGCCGTTCGCTAACTGAACAGCAACGTCGAATTTCTGGCTCAATGGCCAGCCGTTATCTACCCAAGCTCACCCCTCGCCTGCCCAAAAGGGCTAAAGTGGCTATTTATTTGGATGACTTTGGGGAGCTACCTACTCAGCCCTTATTAAAATGGTGCCAGCGTATGGGCTACAAAGCTTATATGCCAGTGATTAATACCTTAGGTAAAGACAATAAGCATATCCGCTTTGCCCCGATTGAGCATACTAAGCTGATTAATATTCCTAACGTACGCCATCCTTTTGGAATGAAAGAAAGCAAACACCGTCGGCTATTGTCGGCCGATGAGCTTGATTTGATAATCTGTCCGTTAGTAGCCGCTGACGAACAAGGCAATCGGATGGGCATGGGCGGTGGGTTTTATGACACCACAATGGCCAAATCTTATCAATACAGCAGTTCAAAAAACCATCGCAAGCACCCGTTGCGTGTTGGTTGGTGTTATGAGTTTCAGGTGGTAGATCAGTTGCAAACTAAGCCTTGGGATGTACCGCTTAATGCGCTGATAACTCCTGAAAAAATAAGGTGGTTCTCATGAGTAAACCGCATCAATCAGACGACAGCAATACCAATATAGACTCTGTCGAGTCTAAAAACACCGTTAATAGTTCGGAAAGCTCAAGTGCCGATAATGTTGATCGGCATTTGCAAACACTGGAAGCAACTTCAAAGGTTGCCATTCAACGTCAGCTGTCACCTGAAGAGCAGTTATTTACTGAGGAGGAGCTGGCGCGTTTGGTTAATCCTGATAAGCTCAAAGCCTTGATGAATAATGGCGATGATTTTTTGGGTTATTTGACCGGTGAGATTGATAAGTTCGAAAAATAGAGCTTAAACAACCAGACTCCGATTGAAGCTACTTTCAGAGCTTTTAGAAACAAAAAAGCGAGGCAGATAAACTGTCTCGCTTTTTGGTTAAGTCTTAACTGTAAAGCTTGGATTACAGCACCATCGCTGCTATCCAACCAAAGACTAACAGCGGAATATTGTAGTGTAAGAAGGTTGGAATCACACTGTCTTTAATATGATCGTGCTGACCGTCCACATTAAGACCAGACGTTGGACCTAACGTTGAATCAGAAGCAGGCGAACCAGCATCGCCTAACGCTCCAGCCGTACCAATAATGGCCACAGTAGCCAGCGGTGAGAAGCCCATTGACATACATAAGGGCACATAAATCGCCGCAATAATAGGAATGGTTGAGAAAGATGAGCCAATACCCATAGTCACGATTAGACCAATCGCTAACATCACAAAAGCCGCTATTCCTTTATTACCTGCGAATAGATTGGTTGCCCCATCAATTAACGGTGCAATCTGATCAGTCGCCTTCATCACTTCGGCGAAGCCTTGGGCGGTAATCATAATAAAGCCAATCATCGCCATTAACTTAATGCCTTCATTAAATACGCTATCGGCTTCATTCCACTTAACTACGCCTGTGGCCATAAATACCCCAAAGCCAAATAGCGAACCTAGCAGTAATGAATCGGTATAAAGTTGAACCACAAAAGCGGTGACAATCGCCAGTAAGGCAACTAACGTTTTGCCTTTACTGGGCGCATTCGCTGTCGTTGCTGCTTGAGTCAAGGCATCTCCCTGGCCTTGTGGCGCAGTATAGCTGCTGCCTTCATCAGACAGTGAATCAGACAAATTATAGTGCCGAGGCTTACGATAACTGATAAAAATTGCGGTTAATAAACCCACTAGCATCCCCAGTGCAGGAATAGACATGGCCTTCATTACTGAGATATTTTCGACATTCAAACCGGCTTCACCGACGTTCTTCAACATAATCTGTTTAAGGTAAATCTCACCAAATCCATAAGGCACAAACATGTAGGTCGTCACTAAGCCAAAGGTCATCAAACAAGCCAGCAAACGTCTGTCAACCTTAAGACGATTAAACACCATTAATAATGGCGGGATAATCAAGGGAATAAAAGCAATGTGAATGGGAATTAAGTTTTGACTGAAAATACTCATCAGTACCAAGCCAAAAAACAGTGCCCATTTGATAGATCCGGAACCTGCACCTTGCTCACTGTTGATACGATTAATCACTGTATTGGACAAAGATTGCGGCAATCCTGAATGTGCAATGGCCACCGCAAAGGCACCTAGCAAAGCATACGACAGGGCAATTTGTGCCCCATTTTTAATGCCTTCCTGAAAAGCTGCCAATGTGGCATCGACCCCTAAGCCACCTACTAATCCCCCTACCATTGCGCCTATTAATAAGCTGAGCACAACATGGACTCGGGCCAATGATAGTCCTAACATCACTATCACGGCCAACAGTACCGCATTAATCATAATTTGTTCCTTGTATAGACCTGTAGCCTACGCCAGTGGCTTAAGCGTAAATCTATCTTCTATAAAAGTTGGTTTTTGAGTCAATAGCACCTATATCATTAATCATCAGTGACTATTGACATGGGTGAGTATCAAAACGAGATGGCTTTTAAGTTAACTAACCGGTAAAGGTAGCGTTACAAACTCTCTATTCTAACCGATTTTTGTTTGTTAGGTCATTGCTGAAGAATTATGCTGACAAATTAAACTTGCAATTATCATCGGTCATCACCATTTAGTAAGTCATAGCATAAAAAACTTCTAAATAAGAAGGTTTGTGTCACACGATAAGGAAAAAATATGAGTAAATCCGATAAAGATTATGACAGTGATTTCGAGCAGCTGATCGATGACAGCATTGAATATGATGCTGAGTCTACTGAAAATGATGTTGCTGATGACTCTGACATAACTACAGATTTTGAGCCAACGGATGTGGCACTGAGTTCAGATGACGGGTCGCATTCTCTACCGCTACTCGCCTTGCGCGATGTTGTAGTCTATCCTCACATGCAAATCGCTTTGTTTGTGGGCCGTGAACCTTCGGTTAAAGCCATTCAAGAGGCCCAAGAGAACTTCGATGAATTGGTATTGGTTGTGGCTCAAAAAGATTCGCTCAGCGAAGATATCCAGTTAGACAATCTTTATGAGTATGGTACGGTGTGTAGGATTGTCAGCACCATGCCACATGACAGCGATGAGAACTGCATCAAGGTGCTCATAGAAGGTCAGTACCGTGCCAAATTAGACAAAGTAACTGATGCGGGTGATATGTTGCATGGTGAGTTCACGCCGAGTGAAATCAGCTTACCTATGGGCGAATCGCAACAAAAAAACACCATTGAGGCACTACGCAGCTTGTTTGCTAACTATGCTGAAGCGCGCTTGCGTAATAGTCGTGAATTAATTCGAGTCGCTGAACGTATCGATGACTTATTAGAATTGGTATATTTCATTGCCACTCGTGTTTCTATGGATCTTGAAGCGAAGCAGCTTTTGCTCGAAAAAGACGACATTGCGACGCACATCAATACGCTTACTGAGTACCTTGCTAAGCAAAGTGCCGAGCAGTCTATTGAACAAGATATCCAAGAAGCAGTTCGCCGTCAGATGGAAAACAACCAGCGTGAGTACTTCTTAAACGAAAAAATGAAAGCCATTAAAAATGAGCTTTCAGAAATCAGTGATGGCTCTTTTGATGCCGATGATGACATTGAAGAATTAGAAGCCCGTTTAAAAGAAGCGGACTTACCAGAAGATGTACGCAAAAAAGCTGAGCAAGAGTTTAAAAAGCTGAAAATGATGCCACCAGCGTCAAGCGAATCTTCAGTGGTACGTAACTATGTGGAATGGATTTTAGATACGCCTTGGAACAAAACCACTAAGGTATCTATTAAATTAGACAAAGCCGAAGAAGTACTTGATGCTGACCATTACGGCTTAAAAGATGTTAAAGACCGCATCTTAGAGTATTTAGCGGTGCAGTCACGTGTCAAAAAGCTACGTGGCCCTATCTTATGTCTAGTCGGTCCTCCAGGTGTGGGTAAAACCTCATTGGGTGAGTCTATCGCTCGTGCCACCGGTCGTAAGTTTGTACGTATGGCGTTAGGCGGCGTACGTGATGAAGCTGAAATTCGAGGCCATCGTCGTACCTATATCGGGGCGATGCCAGGTAAGATTGTGCAGTCATTGGCCAAAGTTGAGGTGAAAAACCCGCTATTCTTGTTGGATGAAATCGACAAGATGGCACAAGACTTCCGTGGCGATCCTGCTTCAGCCTTGCTTGAAGTATTGGACCCTTCACAAAACGATAAATTCAATGATCATTACTTAGATCTGGACTTAGATTTATCGCAAGTGATGTTTATCTGTACTGCCAACAGTATGGATATTCCACCGGCGCTACTGGACCGTATGGAAGTCATTCGTCTGCCAGGGTATACCGAAGATGAAAAAATCAACATCGCTGAGAAGTACTTGGTTCCTAAAGCCATTAAACAAAATGGCCTAAAAAACGACGAAATCGAAATCGTACCAGAAGCTTTGCATAGTATTGTTCAGCGCTATACTCGTGAAGCAGGGGTGCGTAACCTTGAGCGTGAGGTCAATAAGATTTGCCGTAAAGTGGTTCGCGAATCCATTGATAAATATGGGGTTAAGCCTTCTAAGAAAACCAAGGTTGAGACCGTGGTGGTAGATGCAGATAATATCAGCGACTATCTAGGCGTTCATCAGTATGACTTTGGCTTGGCTGAAGAAGAGCCTGAAGTGGGCCGCGTTACCGGTCTTGCTTGGACCAGTGTCGGTGGTGAGTTGTTGACCATTGAAGCGATTACCATGCCAGGTAAAGGTGAGCTTGTTTACACCGGGTCATTGGGCGATGTGATGAAAGAATCCATCCGAGCGGCGATGAGTGTGGTACGTGCCCGTGGCGAAATGCTGGGTATTGACTACGAGACTGTCAAAGCAAAAGATGTTCACGTTCATATGCCAGAAGGAGCGACACCGAAAGATGGTCCTTCAGCAGGTATTGCCCTGACCACGGCTCTAGTGTCTGCCATGACTGGCATTGCTATTCGTCCAGACATTGCTATGACCGGTGAGGTAACCCTGCGTGGTAAAGTACTTCGTATTGGTGGCCTAAAAGAGAAATTGCTGGCCGCTCATCGTGGTGGAATCAAACATGTGTTGATTCCGGCCTCCAACGAGCGTGATCTGGCAGAGATTCCAGACAATGTAAAACAAGGGTTGACCATTCAACCGGTGTCTAACATTGATGAGGTGTTACAAGTGGCCTTGGTTGAAATGCCAACACCGCTAAAACCTTCTAAAGTAGCTGTGGATACCACTAAATCTACTAAAGCGCTACGCAGTTAATCACTTTTAGAACACTTAGTGTGGTGAATCTTTATTGTTCAAAATGTTATTCAAAAAAAGCCGCTTTCTAGCGGCTTTTTTTATTTCAAAACTTCTTTGATTATATTAACGCTTTCTTACTGTATTTACATTTCATAACGTATTGCAACGTTTTTAGATAAGGTTTTTATTATTGGTGTAGCTATACTTAAAAAGCTGACCCACATCAGTCTAAGTTGGCCTTAACTCTTTATTGTTAATATCTGTTTAATGTTAATTCCAATAATTATCACTATCGATAGCTTTCAATATTAATAATAAAGATTAATCGCGAAATATTAATAGAATAAAATACCAATAAAGAATAAAAAAAAGCCAGAAAGAGACATTCATTTTGACTTTTTAGCTCATTTTAATCTACTCAGGTTTTAATTTTATCGAACCTGTATTTACCAAGATTTATCTTAATAATTTATTTTAATAAAAACATAAACAATAATAGGAGTATTTATGAAAAAGTTATTTACAGCCTCAGCCGTTTTGGCCTCTGCCCTTGCCCTAAGCGCTTGTCAAAGCACCCCAACCAAGGGTGATTTACCAGAAGAAGTACAACCTACATTAGAAGCACAAGTTCAAACTGTAGATGTTAGCCAAGCCCATATTGGCAAAATTTACTTTCGCCCTGTAAGTAATGGCGTTCAAGTATTTGGTAAATTAAATGGTTTAAACCCAGGATCTACCTACGCCATTCATATCCATGAAAATGGCAGCTGTTCAAGCAAAGCTCAAAGCGCGGGTGGTCATTTCAACCCATTTGGCAAACCTCACGGTAACCCAAATAGCCCACAGAGCCATGCCGGTGACTTACCTAACATTACTGCTGATGCCAATGGTGTCGCGAGCGTAAACTTTACTAGAAGAGACATTTCAGCAAACAAACAAGGCGCAAACAGTGTTTATAAGCGTGCGATTGTGCTTCATGCCGGTGCTGATGATTATGTGAGCCAGCCTTCTGGTAACTCGGGTGACCGTGCTGCTTGTGGTGTTATTGACGCTTACTAATTAAAGTTAGAGTTTAAGAGACTTATTATTAGCAATATAATTCATTAGTTATATAATATAGACTCTACTCCAATAAATTTCGCTTTTATTCAACGTCAGTTTCTAATCTTAGGGACTGACGTTTTTTTATGTCTCAACTACTTTAATTCGCTATGAAAGTGTCCGTAATATACACGACAAATAGTGTCGTATAGCATCCATTGCCCTCTATCTAGTTTGGGATAATTTGTTATACTTATCCTATCAAAACACCCGTCATCATTACTCATTTTTAACCAAGTTTAAATCCAGTTCGCAAATTCATTTTCTATTAGTTCCTGATAATTTTCATTAGTCCACCTAAATTGTGATTTAATCTTTATAATGAGCGGCGTTGTTAAATAAAATTAACTTTCAACTAAAAACATCACTTATTCAAATCAATTAACGACAAAATTTTTATAACTTAAATTAGGACATCATTATGGATGACAATAAAGCCAAAGCGTTAAAAGCAGCCTTAGGTCAAATTGAAAAGCAATTTGGTAAAAACACCATCATGCATTTAGGCGACAATTCTGCTGCTCTAGATGTGGATGTGGTTTCCACGGGCTCATTAGGTCTAGACATTGCTTTAGGTATTGGCGGCTTACCAAAAGGTCGCATCGTCGAAATTTATGGCCCTGAAAGCTCAGGTAAAACCACCTTAACCTTACAAGCTATTGCTGAGTGTCAAAAGCAAGGCGGTACCTGTGCCTTTATCGATGCTGAACACGCACTAGATCCTGTTTATGCCCGTAAATTAGGCGTGAATACCGACGATTTACTGGTATCACAGCCTGATAATGGCGAGCAAGCTTTGGAAATTACCGACATGTTGGTTCGCTCAGGCGCGCTAGATATGATCGTTATTGACTCGGTAGCAGCGTTGACCCCGCGTGCTGAAATCGAAGGCGAGATGGGCGACAGCCATATGGGCTTACAAGCGCGTTTGATGAGTCAGGCACTGCGTAAAATCACTGGTAATGCTAAGCGTTCTAACTGTATGGTAATCTTTATTAACCAGATTCGTATGAAGATTGGGGTTATGTTCGGTTCACCAGAGACCACTACCGGTGGTAACGCTCTTAAATTCTATGCATCAGTTCGCCTAGACATCCGCCGTATTGGTGCCGTGAAGAGTGGTGATGAAATTATTGGTAACCAAACCCGTGTTAAAGTTATCAAGAACAAAATGGCCCCTCCTTTCCGCCAAGCGGAGTTCGAAATCACTTATGGCGAAGGTACTAACCATTTAGCGGAAGTTATCGACTTAGGTGTTGAGATTGGTGTGGTCGGTAAGGCAGGCGCTTGGTACAGCTATGGCGATGAAAAAATCGGTCAAGGTAAAGCCAACTCAGTGCTATTTTTAAAGGACAACCCAGCCATTGCCGAAGAAATTGAAGCTAAAATTCGTGCTGAAAAACTGGCTGTTGTACCAGAAAAGGGCGCTGAAAAAGTTGACGTTGAACCTGAATTAGAAGAACCAGAAGCTTAAACCACCAGCGTTTTATTAATGAGTCCTCTAACTGTAGAGCGGCTGTTAACCTAAGGCTTAACTAAGCATTATGGAGATAAAAACCTTAGCTCAAATTGTGGCAGAGAACGCTCAGAAATCGGAGGGTTCTCAACGCCATAAAAAGCCCTCCCCTCCAAAAAGCAAAGCAAATAATCAGCCACGGGCTCAGGCTAGAAAGTCTACCTCTGCCCGGGGCTTTGCTGTGTCTGACGATAACAGTCATGACTCTTATGAGTCTCATGACGCTCATGATTTTGCAACATCGACAGACTCACAGCCTCGCTATGATTCACAATCACAAACAGATTCTAATAAAGAAACCAAAGCCAAAAAACGCAAAAAGAAAAAGACCTTTCATCCGGCATCTCCCTATCAGCCCAAGGTCAAGCACAGTGAGCCGATAAAAGAAGTCGACCCCAATAGCATTAAAAACGTATTGGCCCAAGTAAGACACGAAGCTGAAGACAGTGAACAGCAGAACAAAGTAGTTTCTGACACGGGTTCTGATATGAGCCCCAATATTGAGTCTACTGAAGATACTGCGGCTTCTTTTGACAATCTGCCGAGTGCGCTGAAGGCTTACTTAAAAACGCCTGAACAGCGTCAAGCAGAGAAAGAGGAAATCAAAGCCAACAGTCGTCTCAGATGGCTGGCCTTTTATTATCTGTCCAGACGTGAGCATTCAGCGGGAGAGCTGCGTCAAAAGCTTCTCGACAAAGAGCAAGACCCTGAAAAAATTGAAGAACTACTGCAAGAGTTTGCTGAAAAAGGTTATCAAAGCGATCACCGCACTGCGCTAATGCTTATCCGTGAAGGCATCCGTAAAGGTCGTGGACGACTGCGTATTAAAAATGATTTTTATAAAAGAAAAGTAGAAGTTCCTTCCAACATTGATGAATTGATTGATATGGCGATGCATGACAATGAAGAGTTCGTTGACGTATTGTCTGATAATGATCTGGTGGAAGGCGTGGATTGGTTGCGCTTAGCTGTAGAAGCCCGTGTCAAAAAATACGGTAATGACATTCCTACCGATCAAAAGATAAAGGCGCGTCAGCTTAGATTTTTGCAGTATCGCGGCTTTAAACCTGATATTTGTTTCCAAGCCATTGGCCATAACCTAGACACTTTAGACGATCGCTTTTAGCTCTTAGTTTATGGCTTATGGCTTATGGCTTATGGCTTCGCAGCCTAACCAGCATCGACATCAATTTATGTCGACATTAAATTAGGGCGATTTAGCCTTATAGCTGTTTTTCTAGCTCAAGTAGCTCTAGCCCTGCACGCTTAAGCTCACCGTTATTACCATCTTCTGGGAACGGTAGACTCTTCCCATTTAAGACATAACCTCGGCGTTGATAATAAGACAATAGCTCAGGACGATGGCTTAAGATACTCATGGTAAGACGGGTTTTGGCGGGATTGTCACCGGCTTTTAAATGACGACCGGCGAATGTCTCAGCCGCTTGCAGTATTTGATTGCCAACCCCTTTGCCTTGAAGACTAGGATGTACTGCAAACATGCCGATATAAGCGGTATCTTGCTCTGCTTTTACCTCTACTGCAATACAGCCGAGTATGTTACCCGTTTCGGCACCATCTTTGACCTCTGGAAAAACAAATAAATAGTGGCGTTTGTTGGCAATTACAGACTCAATTTCAGTGGCTGTGGTACGTATACCGCCTATCAAATGCGCTTCATTGGTCCAGCCCACATCATCACGATAGCATTGGTTTAACAAGCTTAGCAGTGACTGAACATCATCAATGGTGGCTTGACGCAAAAAGACATCGGGGCTAGACATGACTGTTTCTCCACAGGGTTAGCAAAATAAGGCATCAAGCTATTAAACCAAAAATTAAGCAGGGAAGTAAACATGTTATTATCCAAGTTATGCCTCCCCATTTTCCGAAATAATCTTATTATTTGAGCCGCTTATGACTTCCTCTAAACCTACGTTACCTGACATTACCTCCGAGCAAATTGCCCAACTTACTGACAGTCAAAACTTAGCACAACCTTACCCTGCCCCTATTTCAAAAGCGAACTTTAAAGGCTCGTCAAGCGACTTTCAGGTCGATGAGCTATTAGAGCTAGCGCTTAGCGGCGAAGGTGAACACTTATGGTTGCTGATTAAAAAAACCGGTATGAATACCAACTTTGTGGCTGAGCAATTGGCAAAGTGGGCTAAAATTCCAAGCCGAGATGTGGGCTACTCTGGATTAAAAGACCGTCAAGCAGTCACGACTCAGTGGTTCAGCTTACGTATTCCAAAAGGTCAATTACCTCAGACCACTTTTGAAGATTTTATTAACGCATCTGCCCTAAAATCTAACGCTGATGCTAACAAACACTCAGGCACTAAAGCACAAGAATCGGTCGAGGTATTACAGCAGGCTTGGCACAGCAAGAAGCTCAATCGCGGGACGCACAAGACCAATCGCTTTGCTATTCGTCTAACCGATATACAACTTAATAGCTTGGTTGCGCAAACAACGTCTCAGGTGGACGAGGTATTAACCCATATTGCCAAAGCGGGCGTGCCCAACTACTTCGGTGAGCAGCGCTTTGGTAGACAGGGTAACAATATTGCCACTGCCTTGGAGTGGTTCGAGCACGGTACCATCCATGGTCGTAACCCACATCCTAAGAAAAGTCGCGACTTACAGTCCCTACTATTGTCTTCTGCACGAAGTGCTATTTTTAATCAAATCGTTTCCGCTCGTGTTGAGCAAGGCAATTGGGATACGGGACTTGCTGGTGAGGTTTTCAATCTAAACGGGTCAGGCTCTGTGTTTGGCACCGAAGCAATGGATGAGGAGCTGCAGCAGCGTTTGATCAGTGGTGACATTCATCCCACTGCGCCGTTATGGGGTCTTAAAAATGACAAAGTTGTAGGTGAGGCTAAAGCGTTAGAAGATAAGATTATTGCACAAAACCCCATCTTACAAAGACTGGCTCAAGGACTTGAGAACAAAGACTTAAAGACCATGCGCCGAGCAGTACGCTTGCCAGTTGATGACTTGCAATGGTCGTGGATTGATGAACAAACTTTGCTGTTAAAGTTTAGCTTACCCACTGGGACTTTTGCCACCAGTGTATTGGCCAACTTAGTCGCGGACTTAACTCAATAACTAAACTTCTGACGGGCTCAGCAAGCTTTCAATAACCAACGTTTGACCTTCGGCTAGGCTTGGCACATCACCCAGCCTACGCCATGGCATGCTGGTACCATGAAAATCGCTGCCCGTCGATACCTGAAGATTGTGCTCTGCAATACTGCGATCCACCATGCGCCGGGTGCTTAATGGCTCGTCATTGCTGGGTAATTCACAGCCATCGCCGCCAAACTCAGCAAACTCAGCAATCAATTTACGTACCCGTGTCGCCGATAAGTTATAACGGGTTGGATGAGCCAAGACTGCTTTACCACCACAGCGATGAATCAAACTAATGGTATCTTCCATGCTTAACGTCTCGATAGGCACATACGCCGCTTTGTTATCTGCCAAGTATTTATCGAAAGCTTTTTGCATCGTGGGCACAATTTCTTTTTCCAGCAACACTTTGGCGATGTGAGCACGGCCTACTGCATCGGCATTGCCCTCCGCTTTATCCAGCACTGCTTGCCACAACTCTGCAAAATCATGACCGGTTAATTCTGCCATTTTTTCAACAATCATACGGCCACGATTACCACGGCTGGTTTGAATGTGGGTTAAAGTATCATTCATCTCATCAAAGTCGGTGAAGCCCAGACCAAGCACATGTATCACTTTATCCTTGGCTTTATTTTTACCGTAGCCACCCGTAAGCGTATGCTGACAGCTAATCTCTACCCCATTAATTAAGTGGATACCCAGACTTTCTGCCGCCTTTTTGGCTTCAGGAATCCCTACCAACGTATCGTGATCAGTTAGAGCGAAAATATCTATATTGGCATCGCTGGCCTTTTGTAATAACTGAGTGGGATTATTACTGCCATCAGAGCAGGTACTGTGACTATGTAAGTCGATACGCTTATAAGATAAGTTTGAAGATTGTGGTGCTGCGGTGCTAGGAGACATAATTTCGGTCTTTATAATGAGAGGGTTTTATAGTTAATATTGTAACGGTTAATCGCCTTAATTTGTCGATAAATTATAAAAGCAATTTTTGTCGGCCTAGTATTAACTATCTACTACTAACTAAAACTAACCACCTTATAGCCCCTTGTTTACCGCTATGTTGTGTCGCCAATGCTTTTTTTTATGGGTAATGGCGTGTAAACTATCGCCACACGTTATTTTACTTACCTTATTCATTTATTATTGTGACTTCTATGAAAGCATTGTTAGATTTTATCCCGTTACTCGCCTTCTTTTATGTGGCAAAAACCCAAGGTGTTTTGGCTGGTGCTGGGGCAATCTTAATCGCCACTGTGGCAGTTGCAGTTATTCATTTAATCAGTCAAAGAGGCCGTCTTACCAAGCAACAGGTAGTCACCTTAGTATTAACCGTTTTATTTTGTGGTTTAACCTTGTTGTTCCATGACGATATTTATTTGAAATGGAAATCAACGGTCATTAATGGGGTATTCGCTGTCGCCTTGTTAGTCAGTGTGTTAATCGGAAAACCTCTATTACAAATGGCCATGAAAAGCGTGTTTACCCTAACCAAATCAGGCTGGAACAAACTCACCTTAGCTTGGATGGGCTACTTTATTATTATGGCCATCTTACAGTACTACTTTGCCTTTTATACCAGCGAACAGACGTGGATTAACTTTAAAAGCTATGGCTGGTTACCTTTCATGTTGGTGTTTATGGTGGGTCAGTTTGTTATACTTAAAAACCATCTTAACCCTGAAATTACTGACAATAAATCACAGAAATAACTTAGCGTTAAACCCAGAGTTAATAGCGGTTTAAACTTGATTTAAAAGCTATCTTTTTATTAGCTATTCTTTTTTATATGAGGCTTACCATGCCATTATTTATGATTATTGGTCACGATGTTGCAAACTCATCAGAGTTGAGACAAGAGATACGCCCTGCTCATGTTGCTCGTCTAAAACAACTTGAAGCTGAAGGCCGTTTGGTTATCGCAGGTCCTAACCCCATTGAACATGGCAAAGAAGCCATGTCAGGCAGTTTGATCGTGGCAGCCTTTGACAGTTTAGAAGCGGTGCAAGAATGGGCCAGCGAGGAGCCTTATCTAAAGGCAGGCGTTTACAGTCACGTGGATATTAAACCCTTTATTAAAACGTTGCCTTCTGCTTAATTAGCCTCTGTTTTATTTGTATTGGAACTCTTAGCCATGCCTGCTCTAAAACTTCTAGCACCACACTGTGTTACACCCTCCAAAGCTCAGTCTGCAGGCTCACGGGTTCGTGCGACTGCATTTGCCCTATCTTGTGCACTGTCAGCCACTTTATTCACCGTCACTGCCTCTGCGGCACCTACGGTGGTGAATAACAACCAGACAGATCAAGCGACGACAGCGCCTCAAGATCCGCAAGTAGCACCGCAGCCGGCCACT
Organism: Psychrobacter sanguinis; assembly: GCF_020736705.1. NCBI lineage: Bacteria > Pseudomonadati > Pseudomonadota > Gammaproteobacteria > Moraxellales > Moraxellaceae > Psychrobacter > Psychrobacter sanguinis. Next base: position 1,580,467 of record NZ_CP085990.1, on the reverse strand, counting down.
CCTTTTAAAGAAATTAACCCGCAAAACCCTACTGAAACCGATGCAGCTAACAATAATCCGGCCAATAATAATCCGGCTCAAGCGCCAAATGCCCTAGAGAACCCAAACAGCTTGGCCAGTGAAATGCAGCCCAGCGATTCTGATCTGTCCGCGGCCAATCAAGAATTACTCAGTCGTAATGCTCAATTACAACGCGATGTGAATGACTTAGAGACCCGAGTGAATGTGTTGATTAATGAGCGCAGTGGTCAGTTATTTATGTACGGTGCAGTAACGATGGCAGTTTCATTATTTTTGGGCGTATTACTGGGCGGCTTTATCTTCAGTAGACGAGATCGCTGGTAATTAGTTGCTGCTAATTATTGCTGATCACTGATAGTTGCTGTTAATGACGGATAAATACTTGCTAGTAATAAGGGCTTAAGCTTTATCAATAGCAAAGCTGCATCAAGTTAAGCCAGCTGTATGGGTTCTAATTGCCTCCATCTTATTATTATTAACGCCCATTATATCTATAGCAATTACATAAGGCTCAATCAAAAAAGAGAGTAAAGCGGTGAGTGAAATAGACAAGGTCAACCCTGCCAAATTATCATGGCGTGAAGATGAGCTGGGCAACTTAGTGCCTGTATCCGAGGTTTTCGGTGATGTCTATTATTCTTTGGCAGACGGTCTGGCAGAGTCTCGCTATGTTTTTTTACAGCAAAACCATCTTCCCGAACGCTTTACGGCTCTTTTCGAGCAATACCTAGCCTCCTTTGATACTGAGAATGGCGACTCTGGTACCTCTTCAGTTATACCCTCAGTATCTTCAAATAGCTTTACCATTGCCGAACTTGGTTTTGGGACAGGTCTTAATATTCTGGCCACTTGGCAGCTGTGGCAACAGACCAAGCAACAAGTATATTCTACTAATTCTATAAAACACAGCGATACAGAGAATGGCTATCAACACCCTCGCCTACACCTGATTAGTACCGAGAAACACCCGTTAACTCTGCAAGACTTAACACGTAGCTTACAAAGCTGGCAGGACAATGATCCCAGTCTAATTCCTTTTATCACTCGTCTATTGGCGTTATACCCCACCTTGGTATCGGGCTGCCATCGCCTGCATTTAGAGGATGATGTTACGTTGGACTTATGGTTGGGGGATGCCACTCAAAGCTTACAGAAGTTAGCCAGTTCTTATAGTTATCTTTCGCATCAGACGCAAGTAGACGCTTGGTATTTAGACGGCTTTGCCCCTTCTTGCAATGAGTCGCTATGGGCGGAGCAAATTTTTGAGCAGGTTCAGCGTTTGTCAAAGCCAGGATCAACGGCAGCGACCTTCAGCTGTGCAGGGGTGGTAAAACGTGGCTTGGAGGGTGCGGGATTTGACATCAAAAAAGTCAAAGGCTTTGGCCGTAAACGTGAAATGCTCACGGCCTCTAAACGTCCTAACATTTTTGAGCCTATTAACCCTAATAACGAGCAGCCTATCACCGGCAGCGATGTAGCCCTTAATCCGAAGCCTTATAAGCAGGTAGCGGTTATTGGAGCAGGTATTTCAGGTCTGATGTCGGCGTGGTCTCTAGCGCAGCGTGGGCTTAAAGTCACTTTAATAGATAAGACTGCTCCTTTAGCAGGGGCTTCTGGCAACCCTAGAGCCTTATTAGCCCCTAAGATGACGCCCATAGCGCATGTGGCAGAGCATTTACATAGTATTGGCTACCTATATAGCCAGCGTCTATATCGACAGCTTGATCAGCGAAATCTGCAACAGCTGGCGTCATCTGACACAGATCAATCCTCTGCCTCGCCCAGCTCTATATTCACCGGTACTGGCACCGTAGATTTACTATTAAAATCCAATGTCGACGTTTCGCAGATTGCTGAATATCCTTCGCAAATGGCCACGACCTTGTCGAATGAGCAAGCCTGCGCAATTACTGGACTTAAACAACAGAACTTAGCTGACAATCTGTATTTACCTCAGGCCGGACTGGTTAATCCAAAAGCCTTGGCCGAGACGATTTTAACTCACCCCAATATTAGCTTTGAGCAAGCGCAGGTAAAACAGATTAAACCTTACGACAGCATAGAAGGTTCAAAGACTAACGCCTCAAGACAATGTGTTCAATTAGAATTTAAGTCAACAGTGAGTGGCGATTATCACCCTAAAGAATTTGATGCAGTGATTATAGCCGCTGCTTTCGACAGTCAAAGTTTAGACGCTAGAATTTTTGAGTTTCGTAGGATTCGAGGTCAACTGTCTTGGTTTCAACCGACTAAAGCCCAGTTAGAGGCGTTACCCAAAGTACCGCTTAAATACGGGGGCTATTGTGCCGCCTTTACCCCTTGTTCACATGATGAGCAGTTAAACCCAGTCTCAGTTGATCGCCCTACTTTCCTGTTGGGAGCCAGCTTCGTTCGTAATGACATGAACACTGAGATTCGTCCCTCTGAGCATCAGGTCAATCGCCATAAATTAATTACTGCCATACCAGAGCTAGAGGGCGTATTGACGACATCTATAAACTCTACCCTTGGAAATGAGGATGAATGTAATCAAGCAAACGATGAAGGCTGGCAAGCAAGGGTGGGTATTCGTGCTCAAACCCCAGACTATCATCCTTTGGTCGGTCAAGTGGATGACGAGGGTCTGATTTGGACTTTAAGTGGCATGGGCTCTAAAGGCTATGCCTTCGCCCCAATCTGCGCTGAAGTGTTAGCAGACATGATGACTGGGCAATATACACCGCTGCCAAGCGTGCTACTAGACAGGCTATCTCCTCATCGTGCCAGCCTGCAAAAACCATTGTCTAAGTAGCTGACTGCTATATATTTTTTATGTGCGATGCATTAACTAAACGGTGCCCTATTATTGACTCAGCAGTGCCAGTGTTTCGCTCACCATCACCATACCGACTACTGAAGTTACTGCTACTGCGGAGCCATAGCCACCGCAGTGCAAGCCGCCAGTTTGGACGCTGCCATCGGCTGACTTATTGACAATCGGTGGCTGCGTCGAATAAACGCACTTGATGCCAAACTTTTCTTTCATCTGCTTATTAATGCCATGCTCATTGCGTAATTTACTACGCAGACGTGCTAGCAGTGGGTCTTGATAAGTATCTTTTAAATCACTAACCGTGATTTGCAGCGGATCGGTCTTGCCGCCTGCCCCACCCGCACAAATCAATTTTAATTTATTAAATCGGCAGTGTAGCGCAATGGCGATCTTCGCTGACATATCATCCGTGCAGTCGAGTATGATGGTAGTCTCACCTTGCTGCTTACTTTGGTTAGCTTGCTGTCGGCTAGGTAACAACTGAGCGACATTTTCAGCGGTCAAGAAATCATCTACTAACGTCAGTTCAAGCTTAGGGTTAATTTGACGGACACGCGTTGCCATTTCCTCGATTTTACTTTTACCAAAGCTACTGTCGAGAGCAGGCAATTGACGATTGACGTTAGAGGCGACCAACACATCCATGTCGATTAGAGTCATTTTGCCAATGGCGGTACGTGCCAGCCCTTCAGCGACCCAAGTACCGACACCGCCCACGCCTATCACTATCACATGTGCCTTCTCAAAATTACTAAAACTTTGCTGGCCATATAAGGTCTGAGTGCCTTTAAAGCGTCGGTCATATTGAGCGTTGTCTACAGTTTGAGATGAGGTCATAAAGCGCTTACTTTTTGTCAAATAATGAGTGAAATAAAAACGAAACTGGTCGCCTATTATAGAGGATATGCCCAATCTACTCTTAAAGCGTCACAACTATTTTGCCACAGCTGTTTGGCTAAGACTTCCTCACTGACGCCCAGTAGTTCACTCAAGCTTTGCAACACAAAGTTCAAATTACCTGGCACATTTCGAGTGGGCTCGTCTCCTTGTTGACAGCAGACAGGCGTCATATCGGGGCAATCTGTCTCTAGTACCAAACATTCTATTCCATAGGTTTCAACAGCAGCAGCAATGGCTCGGCGTAGTTTCTTGGCATTAGTATTGGTAATCTGTCCGGTTACTCCGAGTTTAAATCCGAGTTTTACAAAGGCCTTAGCTTCTTGCTCGCCACCACTGAAGCTGTGGGCAATACCGCCAAGCTTGTGCGCATTGTAGTTATGGCTTTTGAGTATCGCCAAACAGTCGGCATGAGCCTTACGAATGTGCAGCAATACGGGTAGCTGATGCTGAATCGCTAAGTCTAATTGGGCTATAAAAAACCGCTTCTGTTTCGCCACCGACTTATCTGTTTTTAATTCGTCGGTAAAGGTATCAAGTCCAATCTCTCCAATAGCCACATGAGGATAACTTTGTAGAAAGTTTGCCAACTGTGCTAAATCGGCCTCGGTATGTTGGGCGATATAGGCAGGATGAAGCCCTGAAGCAAGATAGACTTTTGGCAGGGCAAGATCGCTTTCAGCTTTTTCTAGCTGCTGCTGTGTCTGCCGCATACGGTCAAAGTATTTGGCCAAATAACCTATCAATAGCAAATGACGCACACCAGAATCATAAGCCGACGTGGCCAAATCAATCCTATCTTCATCAAAGACAAAATCATCAAAATGAGTATGGGTGTCTATCAGCGGATAAGGCATAGCGTTATTTATCACCGGAGGAATCAATATTAGTATAGCTTTGTTGAGTGGGTTGTTCAGATTGTGCAGATTGCTTAGCCTCTTGGTCCGGCGGAGCATTGGATATAGGATCAGAGTTTAAATTTGAATCAGATGAAGTGGGCACCGACTGTTCTGATTGACGACTGCTACGTCTAGGAATTAATAGTAAAGCCAAACCTATAGCACTTAGCTTAATCAATTTGGAGTATTTCATTGTCGTTCCCATTTAGAAAGTAAAAAGTAAGTAGACATTATAAAAATATAGCCCAATGACAGTTATATCAATGGGCTATATGTTTAGAAATATAAAATTTTATTATTCTACATTTACTTATATATGAGATTTAGAACGGGTATATAAGATTTAGAATGGGATATCATCGTCTTTTGGTGTATCAGTCATGCCACCCGCAGGCGTCGTCGTTTGGTTATTAAAAGCAGGAGTCTGCTGTGGCTGTGGTGCAGGCGCACTTGGGGCTTTAGGAGCAAAAGTATTTTGGTTATTGCTTGGCGCTTGGTTACCAAAGTTATTGCCACCTTGTGGGTAGCCGTCTTGATTGCCATAAGACTGACCGCCACCTTGATTACCGCCTTGTGGGTAGCCACCACCTTGGCCTTGACCGCCGAAGTTACCATTTTGTGGAGGCTGACTGCCAAAACCAGTAGGCGTCGTTTGACCCATACCACCGGTTGCACCATCCAACATTTGCATCTGATCAGCACGGATTTCGGTAGTGTAACGGTCTTGACCATTTTGGTCTTGCCATTTACGGGTACGCAAGCTGCCTTCAATGTACACTTTGCTGCCTTTACGCAAATACTGAGCCGCAATTTCACCCAAGCGATTGAATAATGAAATACGATGCCATTCTGTTGCTTCGCGCTTTTCACCGGTTTGCTTGTCAGTCCACTGCTCAGAGGTGGCCACTGAAATATTGGTCACGCTGCCGCCATTACTAAACTGACGAGTCTCAGGATCTGCGCCTAAGTTACCTATGATAATTACTTTATTGATACCACGCATAGTACTTCCTTTTTATAGATTTGTTTAATAATTAATTAATTTAAGCTATCAACTGCTAGTTTTATAGCACATGCCGTCACTGTACCGAAATTTTGATTAAATATCTAGCTTAGTTTCGGTCAGTTGCGACAGTAATTGTCGTGAATTATCGGTAAGTTTTTGTTTATCAAGCTTTAAATAAGCCACGCCATCTTTGGGCATAACCACCACTTCATCCACACCATTTACTGCCATAACCTGTTGCGACCATGCAGAAATATCAGTCTGTTTGGGGATGGCCAATGTGGTACTGGTCAAGTAAGGTGGCTGAGAGATAGGGAAAATTAATAACAGTGCAATTGCCATTACTCCACCCAGTAGCCCCCAAGACAGCATGGCACTTTGGCTTAATAACATACCGCCTAAAGCACCACCAAAGAAAGCCCCTAAAAACTGACTTGAAGAGTTAATCCCCATCGCTGTCGCTTTGTTAGCCACAGGTGCTTTTTTGGAAATCCAAGAGGGAATGGTCGCCTCAAGTAAGTTGAAGCCGATAAAATATAGACCCAGTCCAAACAGCAACACATAGCTTAGCTCACTGCCTAGTGCCAAGCAGGCGAACGCTGCTACTAACAGGCTTAATGCGGCTAAAAACACCTGACGCATTTTTTGCTTTTTCTCAGCAATGATAATAAACGGAATGGCAATACCAAAACCAATAAACAAGAGTGGCAAATACACCATACCCTGCTGACGCACTGTCAAATCTAGCACGTCTGCCAACTGCTGTGGCACGATCACAAAAATGGCGGTCATGGTCAAATGTAGAGCAAAGATACCAATATGCAACCGGTTTAAATCGCCGATACGCAGCACCTCTTTAAGCTGATCCCCTATCGATTGATTGTCCAGATTGTGTCTTAGCACTCTCATCGGTGTCGGCACAAACAATAGCAATAGCATGGCCAACAACGCAAATACTGCTGTTAGCCAAAACAAGCCAGAGATACCGAGACTTGATACCATCATTGGCCCAATGGCAAAGGACAGCATAATTGAGGTAGCGATGGTCAGACCCATGGCGGCCATTGCTTTAGTGCGTTGCTGCTCACGGGTTACGTCAGCCAATAAAGCCATCATTACGCCTGATACCGCACCACTGCCTGCTAGCGCCCGACCAATAATAACTCCGTAAATATCGGTGGCCGTTGCTGCGACTATTCCACCGATGGCAAATAATAGCAGTCCAAAAAATATCATCGGTTTGCGCGGAAATTTATCCGCAGCCATACTCATAGGAATTTGAAATATGGCTTGGCCCAGACCGTAAATACCCACTGCTAGGCCAATTAAAAACGGCGTAGCATGGGCATAATCGTTACCATAAACTGAAAAGACCGGCACTATCATAAATAGGCCGATCATACGAAGTGCAAAAATACCACCTATACCGGCAATGGCTCGCTTTTCGATGCTATTCATATTGCTCCCACATTGGCTACACCCACTTTATATGTTGATCAATTAAGTCACTTTTTGCTGCTCTCAAACAAGGTAAGACGCCTTCGCCATATGCGGCATTAAGGCATCAAGACCCTTTGGGAACTCCATTAATTAGCTAGCGAATCATTTCTTAATGAGTGCGCCATTATAATGGATTACCTGACACTATGGGCAGCAACCTTCAGCTAAAATTTTATTGTGTCATTTCTCATCATATTCAATGCTACGCTGCCTATTATAAACCTTCTTTTTTAACGCTTTTACTTTGTTTTGATTGTCCTTTTAGACCAGTGTTTGCCCTTGAATTATTGACAAATCACACCCATTAATAGTCTAACTAACTTATACATATATTAAACTCACCTCTAATTTAACTTAGCAATAAACTCAGCTATGCTTGATGTCAAAGCAGGTTGTGTCAGGGTACCGTAAGCGGTTATCACTATTGATAATTTACGACACCAGATTTCTCTATCCAAATCTCTTTATATTGACTCAAACCCTGTACTCTAATTTTTGCTAACCCTTTATTTAACTGTTTTGTGAAATCTAAAAGTTAATCGACCTAATAACTGAATAATTTAATAACAAAAGGCTCTATATGGCACACGAACACATTAAGATTCGCGGCGCACGCACCCATAATTTAAAGAATATCGATATTGATATTCCTCGTGATAAATTTGTGGTTATCACCGGTTTGTCAGGGTCAGGTAAGTCCTCTCTTGCCTTTGATACCCTTTATGCTGAAGGCCAACGCCGTTATGTGGAAAGTTTATCGGCTTATGCCCGTCAGTTTTTGTCACAGATGGACAAACCGGAAGTAGACAGCATTGAAGGCTTGTCTCCTGCCATCGCTATTGAGCAAAAATCGACCAACCACAACCCTCGCTCTACGGTTGGTACCATCACTGAGATTTATGACTACCTACGTCTGCTATATGCTCGTGTGGGAACGCCGTACTGTCCTGTGCATGACCTACCCATGGTGGCACAGACCATCACTGAAATGGTCGATGACATCATGGCCTTGCCAGAAGATACCAAGCTAATGATTTTGGCACCAGTCGTCCGTGACCGTAAGGGAGAGCATATTGTTCTGTTAGAGCAATTGGTCGGTCAAGGTTTCGTGCGCGTGCGTGTTGATGGCAACGTTTATGATATGGACGAATTGCCTGCACTTGAGAAGAATAAAAAACACACCATCGAGGTGGTCGTTGACCGCTTCAAGGTGCGCGATGACTTAGGCAACCGTGTCGCTGAAAGTTTAGAAACGGCGCTACGTCTCGGTGGTGATTTGGCTATTTTGCATTATATGGATGGTAACCCTAATCCAGATGCCTCTAATCAAAACAGCGATGACCAAATTCTCTCAGCTAAGCACTCTTGCCCCGTCTGTGATCGTGCGGTGTCCGAGCTAGAGCCTCGTTTATTCAGTTTTAACAACCCTTATGGTGCCTGCCCTGCCTGTGATGGTCTGGGTAAACGCCAGTACTTTGCTGCTGAAAAATTAGTCACCAATCCTGAAAAGTCGCTTAATCAAGGGGCTATCAATGGTTGGGACAAGCGTCATGCCTATTACTTTGGTCTATTGTCTACAGTGGCCAATCACTTCAAAATAGACATGGACTTGCCTTGGCAGGAGATTTCAAAAGAGCACCGTGACATTATTTTAAATGGCTCTGGCAAAGAAAAAATCGAGTTTAACTTTACCGATGAACGTGGCCGTAAAACTAAGAAAACAACGCCATTTGAAGGCGTACTTCCCTATCTTGAGCGCCGTTATGCCAAGACCCAAAGTAACTTTGTACGTGATGAGCTAGCCAAATACTTAGCCGATACCACCTGTAACGTCTGTGATGGTGCTCGTCTAAATGAGATTGCGCGTAACGTTCGTGTTGATGGCCGTGGTATTGCTGACATCGTCCAGTTATCTATCGGCGATGCTGCCAATTACTATGCTGATTTACACATGGGCGGTGCCAAAGGTGAAGTCAGTGACAAGATTTTTAAAGAAATCAACGAACGCTTAAATTTCTTAGTCAGCGTTGGCTTAGACTATCTAAACCTTGCCCGTTCAGCGGAGACCCTATCTGGAGGTGAAGCACAGCGCATTCGTCTTGCCAGCCAAATTGGTGCTGGCCTAATGGGCGTGATGTATGTGCTCGATGAGCCGTCTATCGGTCTGCATCAGCGCGATAATGACCGCTTATTACAGACGCTTGTTCGCTTGCGTGACCTAGGCAATACAGTGTTAGTCGTTGAGCATGATGAAGATGCCATTCGTCAGGCCGATCATGTAATCGATATCGGGGTTGGTGCCGGTGTGCATGGCGGTCATGTTATTGCTGAAGGCACTATGCAAGAAATTATGGATGTTGAGGAATCGCTAACAGGTCAATATTTATCGGGTAAAAGAAAAATTGAGATTCCTAAGACCCGTCATAAAGCCAAAACCATTGATTTAAATAATCCGCCTGAAAGAGCGCGCATTATGCCAATGGGTAAAGCCAAAGCGGCGGCAGCAGCCAAAGCGGCGAAGAATGCTAAGCCCAAAGCGAAAAAAATCGTACCGATGCAAATTGAGCTAAAAGGCGCCAATGGTAATAACTTACAAGATGTGGACTTAACCATTCCTATCGGTACCTTTACCTGTATTACTGGGGTATCAGGCTCGGGTAAATCAACCTTGATTAACCGTACCCTTATGCCTCTAGCAGCTACTCAGTTGAACAATGCTTCAACCTTAGTACCTGATCAATATGAGAGCATTAGTGGTCTTGAGTATCTAGATAAGATGGTCGATATTGACCAAAGCCCTATTGGCCGTACGCCACGCTCAAACCCTGCGACTTATACCGGTGTGTTTACCCCTATCCGTGATTTGTTCGCGCAGACCCAAGAAGCCAAAGCGCGCGGTTATAAAGCGGGTCGATTCAGCTTTAACGTCAAAGGCGGTCGTTGTGAGACTTGTCAGGGTGATGGTCTGATCAAGGTTGAGATGCATTTCTTGCCAGATATGTATGTGCCTTGCGACAGCTGTCATGGCAAACGCTATAACCGTGAGACGCTGGAGATTCATTACAAAGGCAAGAGCATCGCTGAAGTATTAGAGATGACTGTGGAAGATGCGACTGAATTCTTCTCAGCAATTCCACCGATTCACCGTCGTCTTGAAGCGCTGATGGATGTTGGCTTAAGCTATATCCGTCTAGGTCAGTCTGCCCCTACTTTATCAGGAGGTGAGGCGCAACGGGTTAAGCTGGCTCGTGAGCTTGCCAAACGTGATACCGGTCAGACCTTATATATCTTGGATGAGCCAACCACTGGTCTGCATTTCCATGATATTTATAAGTTGCTTAATATCCTTCACGCCTTACGTGATAAGGGCAATACCATCGTGGTCATCGAACACAATTTAGATGTGATTAAGACTGCCGACTGGATTATTGATTTAGGCCCTGAAGGCGGTAAAAATGGTGGTCTAATTATCGCTGAAGGTACGCCTGAGGAAGTGGCAGACAACGAAGCTTCGTTTACCGGTCATTTCTTAAAGCCTATGCTTGAGAAAGCTTCGTAGATTATTTTAAAACTTTTAAGTTTGAAAAAGGCCGTCCTTATTGGGATGGCCTTTTTTATAGGCTTAGAAGATTCCTTTAGTCATGTTAGATTATAATCATACTCAATAATAAATATGAGGTAACCATGTCATCAAAACCAACCACCAAAATATTCGACGTAATTGTTATCGGCGGTGGCCAAGCAGGATTAGCAGTTGGCTACTACCTAAGACGCGCCAAGCTCGATTTTATTATTCTTGATAATCAACCTCGAAGTGGCGGAGCATGGCAAAACTTTTGGCCGTCATTACGACTGTTCTCGCCAGCCTCAGTAAGCTCACTTCCGGGTAGAATGATGACCTCCGCTAAAGACGATAGCAGTCCCTATCTAGACGACGTTTTAAGCTATTTTGATAACTACGAAAAGCATTACAAATTGCCTATCTACCGCCCTTTTGAGGTACAAAGCGTAGAGCGTGATGATGAAAACGACTGCTTACGAGTCAGCGACGGTAAATTTACGTGGCTTGCGAGAGCCGTTGTAAGTGCAACCGGGATTTGGAGTAATCCTTATATTCCAGAGATTGAAGGACGCCAAGATTTCCAGGGTGAACAAATCCACTCCGCCCACTATTCCGGACCAGAAGCTTATCAAAACAAACGAGTCTTGGTGGTCGGTGCTGGTAACTCAGGAGCACAAATCTTTGCAGAATTGGTTGAAGTCACTGATGCCAGTTGGGTGACCCGTGAGCCGCCACAATTTCTTCCCGATGACGTCGATGGTCGTGTTCTTTTTGAAAGAGCCACACAGCGTATTAAGAATGACGCCAGTTATGATACCCAAGATGAGAGTAATACAGAAAGTTCGGACACGCCCAAAGGCAATATCGTAATGATGCCACCAGTTAAAGAGGCGCGAGATAAAGGATTACTAACCACAAAGCCTATGTTTAATCACTTAACTGAGCAAGGTGTGCTTTGGTCTGATGGTGAAGAAGAATCAATAGATGCGATTATTTGGTGTACAGGCTTTAATCCTGAGCTTGAGCATTTAGCGCCATTGGGTGTAATTGAAGACGATGGCAAAGTATTAACCGAACAGGGGCAATCTGTTAAACAGCCTCGTCTGTGGTTATTTGGCTACGGCGACTGGGTTAGCCCTGCTTCAGCCACCATTATCGGTGCTGGGCGTAGCGCTCGAGAGAATGTACCGGCTTTGGTTGAGTTTTTGAAGGAAGATTCTTAGGTTGGCATAGAGCTTGTGAAAATAACGAATAATTCTATTTTACCAAGGGCTTACCAGCCAACTAGGAACTTACTAATATAACCTTTCTCATAAGCTATAATTATACTTCCATCTTCTCCTAATAAAATATCGCAAATCTCGGCGCTCTCTTTAAGCCTTACAGCCGAGCATTCTTCACCAGTATGTCTATTAATAATAGACAGGTTTTTATTAGAGTTAGCAAAAACAAGATAATCTTTATATAGTTTCAGCTGACTCTCAATCTCACCATCAGATTTGAACACCCAAAGCAGTTTTGTCTCAATATTATATTGATCAAGATAAATGCACTCATAAGCATAAATACTACCTGAATGATCGCTAAAATAAATATTTTCTTCGTTAGTGGTTATATACCTAATTGCACTGTCTAAAGCATCAGTTTGAGTACGCAACTGCTTTATAAGCCTACCGTTATGTTTATGATAAAAATTTATTAAACCATGGCCTGATGCTAATATTAAGTCCTTAAATTTTTCAGCCTTCAACAAATAAGTAGAAGCCTCTTTAACCTTCCAAATTAAAGAGCCTGTATTCAAGTCCAAACACCTTAAGTAATTCTCAGTACATTGGTAAACCTGCCCCGCGGATATTAAGGGTGTATAGGAGTGACCATCAGTATCGAACTCCCATTCAATTTTAAAGTCTTTTAAATCTATACAAGTCGTCTGTGTTGAGCCCTGAATACCTCCTGTCACAATTTTATTATCAACAATAACTGAAGGAAAACCACATCTGTTAACATTCAAATCAATTGCTTTAATTAATTGACCTTCTAATAAATCAATCTCTTCAACTCTCCCATTCATACATACACTTACGATATTATTGGAAATAGGTGATTTCATGATTTTATTAATAATAAAGTCATAATCATATGTCCATTTCTCTTCAAAAGTACAAATATCCAAGCAAATTATTCTACTATTACTCGTATCTCCTTTATCAAAGATAAAAGCTGAATATAAATTGTCGCCGATAATTATTTGATTTCTTGGTGATATTCTACGTTTATCTTTTAATTTATATTCTTTTAACTTCTTAATTTTCATCCCTAAACCCTATTAATATTTAAATAAACTCACGTCTAACATCCATAATCCTTGCCTCAACCACCCGCTGAATTTTATCCTCAATCTGACTAAACTCGGACTCAATTTCACGTTTAGACAATCCCACTACCACAAACGTCCATTCACTGGCGTCATGACGATTACGCTCGCCACTTTCACTAACTGCTACTGCAGGATTACGCCCAAAGCGCTCATGCAATCCGCCCATTCGCATCCGCTTTTCTTTTAGCGAGCCACAACCAGGCAATGAGAATGTCAAAGTTAAAATACCTATGTGCATAGCTGTCTCCTTTTTAAGTGAGTGTTTTGATATATTAGCCTTAGACTTCTACTATAAAGTGATAGAACATGAGTATTAAATTACTCCAAAAAAAAATAAGGACAGATTATGCTGACAGGTAAATGCTTGTGTGGGGATATTGAATTTGCATGTGACATTGACACCAATCCTTTGAAAATATATCAATGCCATTGTACGTTATGCAAAAAGCAGTCAGGCTCAAGCTCTAATTCGGCCACCATTATTCCAACAACTGATTTCAAATGGATTAAAAACGACACAATAAAAAGTTGGCAAAAAAAGACCGGCTTTAGCTCACACTTTTGTGCTAACTGTGGCGGCCCTGTGCCTAATTTATTTACCCCTTCACCCAATGAGCAATACTACTGGATTCCTGTTGGGTTGCTTGATATCGATGGACATACGGATAACGTAAAAGTGGTGGCTAACTTTTGCTTAAACTCAAAATCCAGTTGGCATCAAATTGACTCAGAGGCTGAAAATTTTGCGGAATTACCTGAGTTTAAAAAGTTACTAGAGCTTCTATCATGAATATTGCCTAACTCACCTATTGATGACCACTCAGCTATCCTCTAGTCAATAACCACCCTCCAGCCATGCCCATAAATGACGCCCCAACTCGATTGAATATCTGTCGTGACTTGGGGCTTTTTAATTGCTTTTGAGCGTACCCTGCTATAAAAGCATAGCTCATCATGGTCACAACCGCACAAACAAATATAACCCCGCATAATATGCCAATATCAAGGCCTGTTAAGTTTGCAACTGGAAAGAAACTAGGCAGTAAACTGACATAAAATAGAATAACTTTAGGATTACTAATCGAAATTAGGAAGCCTGAAGTCATACTTTTAATGCCCTGTTTTCTATCACCTTTAGTCACTGATAAGGTTCCGGAAGATTCAGTTTCAATGGCCGGAGGCATAGTAACCCACATCTTATACGCCAAATAAAACAGATAGCCTGCACCCGCAAATTTAATAGCCGTAAACAAGATATTAAAGTTAGTCGCTAAAGCACTAAGTCCATAAGCCGAAAAAACCATATAAATGGTATCGCCGGCGGCAAGACCAATGGCTAATGGTAATACCGCCCAACTCCCTTGACTCATAGCTTTAGCAATAGTGGCAAAAACACCAGGACCCGGTGTTAACATAAATAGGGTTACCGCAAAAATAAAAGTAAATAGCTGAATAAAGGTAATGGTCACAGTGTGTTTAAACCTTAGGTAATTTAGTAGACAGAAGTAGTTTATACCACTACTACAACTACCCGCACACAATTATTAGATAATTTTTTAACTCGTCTTCTCTAAAGAAATTCGTCAAATTACTGCCTCCTTTTTCGTAAGCAGAATTAGGGTAGATTCATCTATTAACACCCCAAAAATATTGCCAAATCTATCCTAATTTTGAATATATTGTAATTGTTAGGTAATAACTAATCGCTAAAGATTGTAAAACAGAGCGTGAACCTCAAATAGGATAGCTGATGGGCGATAAACTTTATTTATTATCGAAAACCCCTCTATAAAATCATAAAAATTCCCGAGGATAACTATGTCATTACTAGAAGATTTAAACTGGCGTCATGCGGTAAAAGCATTTAAACCAAATGAAAAAGTAAGCCAAGAAAATATTGATAAAATTGTTGAAGCAGCCAGATTGGCACCGACTTCTTCAGGTCTACAACCCTTCCGCTTATTGGTTGTTGAAGACCAAGACATTAAAAATAAACTGGTCAAAGGGGCGTTAAACCCTGAGTGTATGCAAGAGTGCTCACACGTACTTATCTTTGCCGGTTGGAAAGACTATAGCGAGCAGAAGATTGATGAGGTCTATGACATGACCACGGACAAACGCGGCTTACCTCGTGGTCGTTTTAACAGCTATACCGATCAGCTAAAAGCCTATGTGGGCAGCAAAAGTGCTGAAGAGAACTTTGAGCACATCGCCAGACAAGCCTATATTGCAATGGGCTTAGCACTAGCTCAAGCCGCTGAGTTGAAAGTTGATAGTTGCCCTGCGGAAGGGTTTAGCACTGATTTGGTTGATGAGGTCCTTGAGCTTGATAAATTGGGTTTAAAGAGTATCGCCCTAATTTATGTCGGTGTGGCTGACCCTGAGCGCGACTGGGTAGGCTCTATGGCTAAAGTGCGTCTGCCAACAGAAGACTTTGTCATTAACTACTAAGTCTTAATTAGACTGTATAGAACTTAGTTCTCACATATTTTTTTAATATAATTGTTTTAATATAACAAGGCCATTCGTTAAGAGTGGCCTTTTTTGGTTATTATCTACTGTAAAGCTCAAGTCTTAACTTTTTATTGATAAACAAACCTCTCGACAGAGCAGATAAGGTAAAATGCCGGCTTGATTAAATAGTCTTAACATTTATTATTTAAATTTATATACTCTCGCCTTTAATACTTATCTCCAAAGGAATGTCTATGACGGCATCACACTCTCCGCGACCTACCAAACAGTCATTACCCTCAGATCAACTAGATGCAGACGCAACCATAAAAGACAGTCCCAAAGACTTAGCGACTACTTACGTTAAAGGTATCGCTATGGGAGCGGCCGATATTGTCCCTGGCGTATCTGGTGGCACTATCGCTTTGATTGCGGGTATTTATGAACGTTTAATCAACGCCATCGGTAGCATTGGCCCCGACTTATGGAAAGTGTATCGCCAGCAAGGTGGCATTAAAGGACTGCTGGACATTTGGCGTCATGTTGATGCGACATTTTTATTGGTTTTAGTATTGGGCATTGCCACCAGCTTTGCCACTTTATCTGGGTTTATTAAGAACCTACTAGATAATCAACCCTTATTAATTTGGTCTTTCTTCTTCGGTTTGGTCGTTGCGACCGTGGTGATTTTACTGAGCGAGATCAAACGCTGGAATATAGCACGGGCCGCACTATTCATTGTCGGTATTATAGCGGCAGTTACTATCAGTAACCTGCCTCCGCTTACCACTGAGCCAAGCTTAACCTATATCTTTTTCTCAGGCGCACTGGCCATTTG
Source organism: Psychrobacter sanguinis (assembly GCF_020736705.1). Lineage (NCBI taxonomy): Bacteria > Pseudomonadati > Pseudomonadota > Gammaproteobacteria > Moraxellales > Moraxellaceae > Psychrobacter > Psychrobacter sanguinis. Next base: position 1,564,101 of record NZ_CP085990.1, on the reverse strand, counting down.
CGCCATGATTTTACCGGGTATCTCTGGTTCATTTATCTTATTGCTACTGGGTGTATATGACCGAGTATTAGAGGCGGTTCATAGCTTTAACTTCCCTATTATTTTCACTTTAATGGGCGGTATGATCACCGGTTTACTGCTATTTACCCGGGCGCTTAAATGGCTACTATCGCATTACTATCAGGGTACCTTAGCGCTATTGACTGGATTTATTGCCGGCTCGTTGGTCAAAGTTTGGCCGTGGAAGGTAGATGAGCTTGGTACTCTGGCGGGCGACGCCATAAATAACGTTGCCCCTTGGCACTATCCTAGTGGTGCTCAGTGGTTCACCACTATCGGCTTAATGGTACTAGGGGCTGTTTTAGTCTCCGCCTTATCTTGGTGGGGCAATAAAACCAAACCTATTGATGGTTAACTGAGATAAACTCATTCATAACATTGAGTTTTAGATGATTGATATCTCTCTCGGATTCGACAGCCCATTTATCCGTTATTTAACCCGTTATCAGTTATTTAATCCATCGATATGACTACCCTCTTACTTAATACTTGTATGTACTCATGACTAAAATTAGCTACGCTCAGCAGCAACACATTACTCGACTATGTGTACGCTGTGGTCTACTGCTCATGCAATACGGAGCAGAGTCTGCGGTGGTAGTTGACCTATCTAAACGTCTGGGAGTAGCACTAGGGGTTAATAGCGTAGAATGTGCCCTTAATTTTAATGCGTTAACTCTGACTACGCTGTTAAACGGACGCTGTATCACCACCACGAGGGACACAATCAATCAAAGCATCAACGTCAATTTGCTGGTACAAATTCAACAAATTGTCAGTAAAGCAGAAGACGCATCATCCCCCAATGAAGCGTTAATCGAAGAGACAGAAAAGGCGTTTGATGAGCTAGATAAGTCTGTTTATCCGTCTTGGGTGGTGAGTTTGTTTGTGGGCGGCTCTTGTGCCGCTTTTGCCTATCTTAATGGTGGCAATTGGTCTATCACTGCCATAACTTTTATGGCCGGCATGGTGGCTATGTTGACCCGTATCTACTTGTCCAAACATCACTTCAACCCCTTTATTACCGTCATTGTTACCGCATTTATTGCATCGTTAATTGGGGCGACGAGTTATTATTATGATATTGGCAATAATGCAGATATTGCGGTCGCCTCTAGTGTGTTACTTCTAGTGCCAAGCTTCCCGCTTATTAACTCATTATCCGACATTCTGAAGGGCTATATTAATATTGGGCTTGGCCGAGCAGTGTATGCCTATATGCTGACCTTGTCTTCTTGCGTCGGTATTGTCATAGCGCTTATATTGTTAAGAATTCAACACTGGGGGTTTTAAGATGTGGCTGATAGAAACCATCGTACTCTCTATTATTATCACCCTAGGTTGGACCTTGATGTTCACGGTGCCTAAGCGCTATATCTTACCGTGCTTGCTGATGACCGCACTGGGGTTTGGTCTTAAGTCAGCATTGGTACATTATGATGTTAATTTGATTTTAGCGAGCTTTTTGGGGGCGATGTTGGCAAGCTTTGTAGGCGTATATTTTTCTCAAAAATATACCTTGCCGCCTAAAGCCTTAATTTCGCCTAGTGTAATTTGTATGATGCCTGGTATCGCGGCGTATAAAGCGATGGTCAGTATGGTTCAAATTGGCTATCTTGGCTTTTCGGATGCCCTATTTAATCAAATGATGACTTACTTATTTGAGGCGCTTTTTGTCACGTCAGGATTGGTGCTTGGCTTATCCATTCCAGGGATTTTATTCTATAGACGTCGACCTATTGTTTGAGTTGGCTCATCCACTATTCTTAAAGAGCTGCAACTTATTCAGGTCATTCAAATTCAAAACCATCTGTGGCTCTACTAAACCTTCTTTATCAAACTCAACCAAATTTACTTTAACCAAATTAATAGCTTGTACTCAGTTAATAGCTGTCTTTAATTTAATAAATAGCCAATTAAGTTATCATATTAACCTTGGCTTAGTCTTACGCAACTCAATTAGAATCAAACACAGATATAAGGTAACATTAATCTTAACTGTTAGACCTAGCAAATAGACCCAATTAATCGCTAAAAATAAAATCTAAGATAAGGTATAAATATGACAAAACATTATGACTATATTTCTATTGGGGGTGGCAGTGGTGGCATCGCTTCTCTAAACCGTGCGGCCAGTTATGGCAAAAAGTGCGCCATCATTGAAGCCAGTCATCTAGGAGGCACCTGCGTCAACCTAGGCTGCGTACCCAAAAAAGTGATGTGGTACGGTGCTCAAGTTGCCGAAGCCATTCATAAGTATGCCCCTGATTATGGCTTTGATATTGACGTTAAAGGCTTCGATTTTAAGAAACTTGTCGAGACCCGTCAAAAATACATCAGCAATATCCACCGCTCTTATGAGACCAATTTGGCTAAGAATAAAGTTGAAGTGATACAAGGTTTTGCCAAGTTCGTTGATACTAAAACCGTTGAAGTCAATGGTGAGCTAATTACTGCAGATCACATCCTCATTGCCACAGGTGGTCGACCTGTATTCCCAGATGTCAAAGGCGCAGAATATGGTATTGATTCTGATGGTTTCTTTGAGCTAGAGCAGCTTCCTGAGCGAGTCGCTGTTGTTGGTGCCGGCTATGTCGCAGTTGAGATAGCAGGCGTATTACGTAGCTTAGGATCAGAAGTTGATTTATATGTTCGTCAACACTCTCCCCTACGCTCTTTTGATCACAGCATCGTTAACGTGTTGATTGAAGAGATGGATAAGGAGGGTATCGAATTACATACCCATACAGTCATTAAAGAAGTCATTAAAAATGAAGATGGTAGTCTTACCATAGACTTAGAAGATGGTCGCACAAATACTGTGGATTGCTTAATTTGGGCCGTTGGTCGTGAGCCTGCCACAGATAAAATCAATCTGGAAGTGACGGGCGTAGAAACCAACTCTATTGGCAAAATTAAAGTAGATAAGTTCCAAAATACCAATGTTGAAGGCATTTACGCTGTCGGTGATATTATCGAAAACAGCATCGATTTGACTCCGGTTGCCGTAGCAGCAGGGCGACGCTTATCTGAGCGTCTATTCAACAATAAGCCCAATGAGCATTTGGATTATAACTTAGTGCCGACTGTGATCTTTACCCATCCGCCTATTGGTACTATTGGTATGTCTGAAATGCAGGCCATTGCCCAGTATGGTGAAGACAGCATCAAATGCTACAGTTCTACCTTCACCCCAATGTACAGTGCGGTCACCCAGCACCGTCAAAAATGCACCATGAAGCTGGTTTGTCTCGGTGATGAAGAAAAAGTCATTGGCCTACATGGTATTGGTTTTGGTGTGGATGAAATGATTCAAGGTTTTGCGGTTGCTATCAAGATGGGCGCGACCAAAGCTGACTTTGATAATACCGTTGCTATTCATCCGACTGGCTCGGAAGAATTTGTAACCATGCGATAATCTTCTGCTGACTTAGGCGTTGATTAATCTTTCATAAGCGTCAATTAAAAAGGCCACTCTACTTTTAGAGTGGCCTTTTTAATTGACGCGGTTAATAAAACACCAAGCTTTAATCCAAGTGCTGCTTAAAACCACGTTGTTGATCACGTTCCCAATCTCTATCTTTAAGTGTCTTACGCTTATCGTGTAGCTTCTTACCTTTGGCTAAGCCAATTTTGCATTTCACCAACGAGTCTTTCCAATACACCTCTAACGGCACACAGGCATAGCCTTTCTGGTTTACAGCGCCAAACAAGGTGTCAATCTCTTTGCGATGTAGCAGCAATTTACGAGTACGAATACTATCAGGATCGATATGTGTTGAGCTTGATAACAGCGGTTGAATGTGAGCCCCGAATAAGAAAGCTTCATTGCCACGGAAAACCACATACGCTTCGGTAATGGTCATCTTGCCAGCACGAATCGCTTTAACTTCCCAACCTTGCAATGCCAACCCTGCTTCATAAGTCTCTTCAATAAAATACTCATGACGGGCTTTTTTGTTAGTTGCAATCTGATTTGATGGTTTTCTAGTCTTCTTTGCCATATAAATAAAATCTCTCAAATAACCAAGCTCTGCTTTCACTTATTCAGCAAAAGACAACTTGTCGTTCATGTCCCTAATCTTATTGCCTTTATTACAGGCATGACAACAGGCAATTAAGTTAGGTCGAGGTTAAAGTATAGCAAATTTAAGCTAAATACTTTTTCGTAGCTTTGTAAGCTGAACAGTTATTAGAACTGCTCGTGCGGGATTCATTATCAGGGTGAGTAGCGAGATGTGTCTGAGTAAATCTGAATTTAAGTCCTACTAGCATCTTTTTTGTTTAATTAACTAGCAAACAGTTGTCTAATAAGGTTACGTCTTTAAGCAAAATTTGCTACGATAGCCTCCTATTTTACAGCCTACTTAAAACATCATGAATAAACCATCATCGCTACATACTAAAGTTGTCTACCCTGGCACCTTCGACCCTATTACTAATGGTCATCGCGACTTAGTAATGCGTGCCGTTAAGCTTTTTGATGAGGTGGTGATTGCCGTCGCCTTAGGTCATCACAAAAAACCTATGTTTAGCTTCGAAGAAAGAGTGGAACTGGTTGAAACCGTATTTGCTGATTTTCCACAAGTGACTGTGGTTGGCTTTGAAGGCTTATTGGTAGATTTCATGCGGGAACAACAAGCCACTGCTGTACTACGTGGATTACGTGCCACCTCAGACTTTGAATATGAGTTCCAGCTGGCCAATATGAACCGTGAGCTTGACGATAATTTTGAAGCCGTGTTTCTGACCCCTGCCCCTCAGTACTCTTTTATCTCTTCTACCATGATTCGCGAAGTGGCGAAGCTTGGCGGTGAAGTCCATAAATTTGTTCCTGTGTGTGTACAACAAGCTTTTGCCCATAAGCTTGCTAATAACGGTTAATAAGGCTCATACTGTCTCTCTATTTTTCTATTACTAAGTAGTGTTTGTCAGTAAATTCCATTTATCATCAAATACTAGGTAGCTACATCGAACATAGATAGATTGAACAAAGGTTAGGAGTTTGCTATGGCTTTAATGATAACTGATGAATGCATCAACTGTGATGTGTGTGAACCGGTTTGTCCGAATGATGCCATTTATGAAGGTGAGGATATTTATGAAATCAATCCTGACCTCTGTACTGAATGTGTGGGCCATTTTGATGAGCCCCAATGTGTCGAAATCTGCCCAATCGACTGTATTCCTCATGACCCTAATCATGTGGAATCTGAAGGCGATTTGATGGCCAAGTATAAGCGGATTGTTGGCGAATAACTCAGCATATAAATCCTTATAATGGCCGGTACTTTTACCGGCTTTTTTTATGCCACTATCTTGCCAGCTACAAATACAGGTTTACAACAACTTGAACCTAATTCATGTTAAAATGAGCGATATTCTTTTTATCATTCTTAAACCCCTCTATTTTTTCTTCGCCACACTCGCTTTTAAATCTCTTTATTAAATTATTGTTTAGGTCATAACCATGTCTGCTGAAACCATTGCCCGCACCGCTTTTAAACAAGGCGTTACGCCTCTATACGACTACGATAAGCACTGGGCCAGTTGCTACGAACCTGCCCCCTTCTTACCCATGAGCCGTAAAGAGATGGATGAGCTAGGTTGGGATGCTTGTGATGTGATTATCATCTCAGGCGACGCTTACGTCGATCATCCAAGTTTTGGCATGGCCATTATCGGTCGCTTACTAGAAGCTCAGGGCTTCCGTGTCGGTATCATTGCTCAGCCCGATTGGACCAGTAAAGATGCCTTTATGGAACTGGGCAAACCGGTTTATGCGTATGGCGTAACTGCGGGTAATATGGACAGTATGATTAACCGCTACACCGCTGACCGCCGTATCCGTAGTGATGATGCTTACTCTCCAAACAATGCCCCTGACAAACGTCCGGATCGCGCCGCTATTGTGTACAGTCAGCGCTGCCGTGAAGCGTATCCTGATGTGCCGATTATTTTGGGCGGTATTGAAGGTAGCTTACGCCGTATTGCTCACTATGATTATTGGTCGGACAAAGTACGTCGTAGTATCTTGCTAGACAGCCGTGCCGATGTCTTGTTGTATGGCAATGCTGAGCGTGCCATCGTGGATGTGGTGCATGGCTTATCAAAGGGCTATACCTTCGAGCAAATGAGCAGCTTACGTGGCACCGCTTACTTGTTGACCCCATCGCGCCGTCATTGGCAAGCCGATATGGTGGAAGTGGCCAGTAATGATGTGGACACCGTAGGCCGTGTAGACCCTATCATTAATCCTTATGTGATGACGGAAGACTTGGACAGCTGCTCTATTGAAAAAGAAAAAGGCAACTCTGAAAGCAAGGTCAATGCCAGCTTATCAGCGATGGAGCGTCAGTATCAAGGCTTTAAAGCTGAGCCAGTTGACAATAAAATACTAAACGCCGAGCAAGTTAATGATGATGTGCAACCGGTGAAGATGGTTGGTTTAGTCGACCCTCAAGATGACAACAACAAACCAAAAACAGCGCGTAAACACAAACTTAAATTACCCCCTCGTGAAAAAACGGTCATTCGCTTGCCAGATTATGAGCAGGTCAAATCTGATCCTGTCCTTTATGCGCACGCCAACCGTATTCTGCATTTAGAAACCAACCCAGGTAATGCCCGTGCGTTGGTCCAGCGTCATGGTACCGGCGGTGGTAACTCTCGAACCGATATTGATGTGTGGTTGAATCCACCCCCTATTCCTTTATCGATGGAAGAGATGGATTACGTGTTTGACTTACCCTATGCCCGCGTGCCACATCCAAGCTATGGCGATGCGCGTATTCCAGCCTTTGACATGATTAAATTCTCAGTCAACATTATGCGTGGCTGCTTTGGTGGCTGTACGTTCTGTTCTATTACTGAGCACGAAGGCCGTATTATTCAGAACCGTTCTGAAGAGTCGATATTGCGTGAAGTGGAAGCGATTCGAGATACTGCCCCTAACTTTACGGGCGTTATCTCTGACTTAGGTGGCCCTACTGCCAACATGTATCGCCTAAGCTGTAAAGATGAAGCCATCGAAAAGAACTGCCGCAAACCGTCTTGTGTTTACCCTGATATCTGTGAAAACTTACTGACTGACCACAGTAATTTAACCAAGCTATATCGTAAAGCACGTGACATTAAAGGCGTTAAAAAGATTCTAATCGCTTCAGGGCTACGTTATGACTTGGCGGTAAAAGACCCTGAGTATGTCAAAGAATTGGTGACTCATCACGTCGGTGGTTATCTAAAAATTGCCCCAGAACATTCCGAGCAAAACGTCCTGTCGAAGATGATGAAGCCTGGCATGGGCTCATACGATAAGTTTAAGCAGATGTTTGAGCAGTACAGCCAAGAAGCGGGCAAAGAACAGTACTTGATTCCTTACTTTATCGCCGCTCACCCAGGTACCACTGATGAAGATATGATGAATCTGGCGCTGTGGCTGAAACGTAATGACTTTAGAACAGACCAAGTACAGGCGTTCTATCCTAGTCCTATGGCGACAGCGACTACTATGTACCATACTCACAAAGACCCGCTGCATAAAGTGACGCGTGAAGGCGGTGATGTGGAAATCGTGAAGTCTGGTAAGCAGCGTAAATTGCACAAAGCTTTCCTGCGTTATCATGATCCCAAAAACTGGGGCATGCTACGTGCAGCTCTAAAACGTTTAGGTCGTGAGGACTTAATTGGTACCGCTCGCCATTGTCTGGTGCCGCCTTTTAATTCACGTTTAGAAGGCAGAGACAGTCAGGACACCTATCAATCCGCCCGCAAAAAGAACAGCCGTGTCGGTTCTGATTCAGTGAAGCGTAGCCGTAATAGCAGTACCAATGGCTCAAGTGCCAGTAACTCAAACAACAGTCAGGCTAAAAATAATCAGAGTAAAAATAAGCAGGTTAAAAAAGGCAACTTCCAAACTCAGCACACTGGTTTACCGCCACGTGCCACTAAGTAAATTGCTATCAGCAGCTTGGCTATAAGTCGCTGATTTAAATCTGTCTGTATCTTAAATAATTGCCCCACTGTTAACCGCAGTGGGGCTTTTGTTTCTCTGGATTATATCAAATAGATAATATGCTAAACTGAGTGCCATTTTTATAATTTAAACAAAGGTTATAAATCAAACTATAAGCATCAATAAGGCTTTAAATCCCTAACCAATCATTGAACGATTAATAAGCTTTAGCTATTCATTTTAGTGATTTTCTAATGGTTTATGGTGGATTTATGCCTGCTATCGATAACAATACTTCTTCAAAAATCTGATCTAAGAGACAACAATTATGAGCCATTCATTCGGTAAACCTTTTTCAAAAAATTCACTTAACCTACCTAAGGTTGCATTATTGGCATTGGCCATTGCCATAACTGGATGTAACAGTAATAGCACCGAAGCCAAGCAAAGCAAGCCTGTAACCAGCAAAAATACCACGACTGCCTCTGCTGAATCAGATCCTGCGGTGGTTAACGCCATTCAGGCCAATCTAAAAGCCTCTGGTATTGAACAAAAAATTATTTCTGCTGTGCCTACCAGTATGGAAAATATGTACTGGGTTAATGCCGAAGGCGTACCGGCTTTTTATAGTGATAAAGAAGGTCGCCATATTATTCTAGGTCAGATTTTGGAAGTGGGTAAACAACAGCCCGTTGAAATCAGCAGTGAACTAACCGCCAAGGTAGCCAAAGAAAAACTGGCAGCGGTCGATAAAAGTGAACTGATTATTTATCCTGCCAAAGGCGCAACCAAAGCCGTAGTCTATGCCTTTACCGATGCCGACTGTCCTTACTGCACTAAGATGCATTCTGAGATGGATCAAATCAATGCTGAAGGTATCGAAGTTAGATATCTAGCTTGGCCGCGTAGTGAAGCCAGTGTGCCGAAAATGGAAGCCATATGGTGTAGCAATGATCGTAAAACAGCGATGAATAAAGCAAAAATGGGTCAAGAAATCTCATCACCAAAATGTGACAGCCCTGTGAAGTCGCATATCGACCTTGGGCTAAGCCTAGGTGTGAGTGGTACGCCTGCCGTCTTTACGGAGTCGGGCGTTCAAATCGGCGGCTACTTGCCGGCCAAACAATTGGCAGCAGCAGCCATTGCCAACAAATAGTTAGTGACTGCTTAGTAGTTAATGCTTTATTCACTGAGCATTGACTGCTAAGATAAATGCCGCTTTATTAAAACACCCAAGGATTAGAGGGTAAATTATAGGTAGTCGTCAAAGCTATTCGGTACTCTTTAGTTTTAGAAAACAATAGTATTATTTATTCATATCGTAATACACTATATTGACTTTAATTCTCTTTATTGAGTATTTACCCCCTTTTATTTACACTAAAAAACGATTACCAAAAAAACGATCATAACGCTGGATAACACTACTGAGGATAACGTGAGCAAATCAATCAAACTTGCTATATTGGGATTGGGCACTGTGGGCACCGGTGTCCTAGACCTATTAAAAGATAACTTAACCGAGCTTAAGAGGCGTAGTGGTCACGATATTGTTATTACCCAAGTAGGTACCCGTCGTCAACGTGATGATATCGACCCAGCTATTAAACAAAGCAGTGATTTAATGGCAATTGCCGAAAGTGATGATGTGGATATTGTTGTTGAAGTTATTGGTGGACAAACCGTGGCCAAAGATGTCATTACTCATGCCATCAAAAATGGCAAGCATGTGGTTACTGCCAATAAAGCACTACTCGCTGAACACGGCAACGAAATTTTTGCCTTGGCTGAAGAGAACCATGTTCACGTGGCTTATGAAGCTGCCGTAGCAGGTGGCATTCCTATCATCAAAGTCATGCGTGAAGCGTTGGCTGCCAATAAAATTGATTGGCTCACAGGTATCATTAATGGTACCGGTAACTTCATTATGTCTGAAATGCGTGATACCGGCCGTGATTTCAATGACGTATTGGCTGAAGCACAAGCATTAGGCTATGCCGAAGCTGACCCAACTTTTGACGTAGAAGGTATCGATGCTGCTCATAAGTTAGCGTTACTGGCCTCTATTGCCTTCGGTATTCCTCTACAATTTGATAAAGTATATTGTGAAGGTATTACCAATATTACCTTGCAAGATGTCACTTATGCAGAAGAGCTAGGCTACCGTATTAAGCATTTAGGCTTTGCGGTGCGCCGTTATAAAGAGCAAGGGTCTCCCTCTGTCAATAAAGAAGTAACCGGCATTGAACTGCGTGTTCACCCTACTCTTATCCCAGAAGATAAACTGCTTGCCAATGTGAACGGCGTGAAAAATGCGGTACTCGTTAACTCTCACCCGCTCGGTCAAACCCTATATTACGGGGATGGTGCCGGTGCTGGAGCCACAGCGTCTGCAGTGATGGCTGATGTTATGGATTTAATCCGTGTGTTGACAGTAAAAGATGGTCATCATGTGCCCCATCTTGCTTTCATGCCAAATCAGTTGTCTGATACGCCAATTTTAGCTGCTGACCAAATGGTTACCGGCTACTATCTACGTTTAGAAGCTAAGGACACACCAGGCGTATTGGCAGACGTAACACGCATCTTGAGTGATGCCGGTATCAATATTGATGCTATTTTACAAAAGCCTGCGCATCAAAAAGGCCAAGTACCCATTATTATCTTAACGTTACCGGTGATTGAAAATCAGATGAATGTCGCCATTAAGAAGATTGAAGCCTTGGAAGCGATCACATCAGATGTGGTGCGTATTCGTTTGCATGAGTTAGATTAAGCTTTGTTGACTCGATAAGAGTCTTCATTATTTAAAATGTATATAATTTAATTAAGGATAATCGTATGTCATCAGATTCAGTTGTAATTGTAAGCGGCGCTCGTACCCCAATGGGCGGTTTCCAAGGTGATCTTTCTGGCGCAACTGCACCACAGCTTGGTGCTGCTGCTATTAAAGCGGCTGTTGAGCGTGCCGGTGTTAATCCTGCAGAAATTGATGAAGTCATTATGGGTTGTATCTTGACCGCTGGCGTAAAACAAGGCCCAGCCCGTCAAGCCATGCGTAACGCAGGTATTCCTGACAGCACTGGCGCTGTTACTATTAATAAGCTTTGTGGTTCAGGCATGAAAGCTGTAATGCAAGCGCACGATACGATTAAAGCAGGTAGTGCAGATATCGTAGTTGCTGGTGGTATGGAATCTATGACCAATGCCCCTTATATCTTGCCACAAGCACGTAATGGCTACCGTATGGGTCATAATGAAGTTAAAGACCATATGTTCCTTGACGGCCTAGAAGATGCTGATACTGGTAAACTTATGGGTCAATTTGCTCAAGAAATGGCCGATGAAAAAGGCTACACTCGTGAACAAATGGATAACTTCGCTATTGAGTCATTAAATCGTGCACTAACTGCTATTAATGAAGGTCATTTCAAAGATGAAGTGACACCAGTAACGGTTAAAACTCGCAAAGGCGACGTTGTTGTAGAAAGCGATGAGCAACCTGCTAAAGCCAATGCTGAACGTATTCCATTATTACGTCCTGCTTTTGCTAAAGAAGGTAGCATTACTGCGGCTAACGCCAGTTCAATCTCTGACGGTGCAGCTGCTGTTGTTGTGACCTCTGAAAAGGTTGCTCAAGAAAAAGGCTTTAACATCGAAGCACGTATTGTTGCGACCGCTTCTAACTCACGTCATCCCTCTGAGTTTACTATTGCCCCAATCGGTGCAATGGAAAAAGTGTTGGCTAAAGCAGGCTGGTCAGTAGAAGATGTTGATTTATGGGAAATTAACGAAGCCTTCGCTATGGTAACTATGGCGGCTATGGATGAGTTGAATATTCCACATGAAAAAGTAAACATTGAAGGCGGTGCTTGTGCTCTAGGTCACCCAGTAGGTTGTTCAGGAGCTCGTATTTTAGTGACCCTTATCAACTCTCTAAAACGTACTGGCGGCAAAAAAGGTGTGGGTTCACTTTGTATCGGTGGCGGTGAAGCTGTGGCAGTTGCTATCGAATTACCTTAAGTCTATTCTGTCGAATAAATAAGTGTTTAAAACCAATAACTGTTTAAAATAACTTTTTCTTAATTACTCAGTTATTTTAATTTAAAAAAGAGTCTCCTTGTGAGGCTCTTTTTTTTGTTAGAACAGTAATATATTTACAAATACAGAGTAGGTATGTAACAGACTACCAAATCTTTGTTAGTTAACTTACACCCTATTACACCTCATTACGCAACTTAATACTGTGATACTCGTTCACTATATAAACATCGAAAATCTATTGTTAATCTAATACCCAAGTTATCGACAAGTAGTTAAAGATTAATTAAAGACTTTACTTAACACCTAATATCTTTAATTAGATCCGATACTTATATTGGTTATGAACCTTTGAGGATTTATCCAGTATTAACCCTAACAAAAAGTAAATTTAACTAACTTAAAATCAAATAAGTCCAAGATTGGACTTCAAACTAAAAAAAGTAAAAGGAAAATTATAATGAGTCAACTAATCCGTTTAAGAGACATTCAAGCTACTCACCGCGATATTATTGGTGATGATTATTATGATCCAACTGGTAAAGCTGCTTATGGCGCCAATGAAGAAAAAATCGGTAAAATTGAAGGCGCTCTAGTTGAAGAAGCGACTGGCCGTATCCGTTATTTAATCGTAGATGCTGGTGGTTGGTTCAGCTCAAAAGAAGTATTAGTACCTGCAGGTCTTGCTCGTATCGTTGGTGATGACGTATTCTTTGACACATTAACTAAAGCACAAGTTGAAGCCATGGAAGAGTATGACCATGACTATCAGTACAGCTACAGAGAACAAGCTGAAAGAGACCGTCAAGCATTCATCGCTGACACTGTACCTGCTGAAGAGCGTGTAGAAGTTAAAGATAACTTTTATGATGCACCAAATACTCTTGAACTTCTAGAAGAACGTTTAACAGTAAATAAAGATCGTGTTGTGGCAGGCCTAGTGAGTGTTGGTAAACATGTTGTTTCTGAAAACCGTGCAGTAGATGTTGAACTTGAAGAAGAACATGCTCATATCGAACGTACTGAAGTAAACCGTCCTACAGATCGTAGAATTGGTGATGACGTAGGTCAAGATTCTGTACAAGTTGAGCTTGAAGCAGAACGTGCTAACGTATCTAAAGAAACATATGTTACTGAAGAAGTTAACGTTGGTAAAACAACTGAGCGTCATACTGAAACTATCAACGAAACTATCCAACGTGAAGAGTTAGATGTTGACCGTGATGGCAATGTTGTAGACCGCGAAGGTAACCTTGTAAACCGTGATGGTATCACTGCTGATGATGTACGTGCTGCTCGTGGTAAATAAGGATTGATGGGTAAGTCCTATCGAGTCTTAAATAACAAATTTTAAGTTTTTGGGTTAATTAGTCTGTTTTTAGTTAACTTCACAACATTTAGAATCTTGTTAAAGAGAAAGCCAGAGTTAATAGCTCTGGCTTTTTTTAACGCTATCTATAAGTAAGTAAACATAATGAAAACTTGATATAAATTGATATGAAGTATTCTATTAGCCATTACCTTAATTAATTTTATTAATTTTTATTTTATCTACGATTTACTTAGTTTACTAGTTCTCAAAATGATTAGATAAGAATAATTTTTGCTGCGGTTTTTTACTGTCAACTATTTACCATACTTATAAAGGAATTCTTATGGACCCTATTTCAAACAACCCTAATAGTAATAATCCTCAGGATTTGGCCTCTACAGATACTGATCAACACGCCTTAAACTTAAACACGCCCTCAGTAACCGACAACAGCTTACCTACTTCCAATGTTGCTAATCTCGATGCCACTAACCGCTCTTTAGTCGGCACTATAGAGCTGCTTGAAGAACGTGCTGTAGTAGATAAAGAACGCCTTGATATTGGCAAAGTCACTGTTACCAAACAAGTTAGAACCAAGACCATTAATGTTCCTGTCGAATTGGTCGAAGAAGTGATGGTTATCGAGACAGAATATTATGACGCTGACTCTAGACAATTTCTAACCACCACGGCGAGTGATGAAGATTTAATTCGTCATATCGAGCCTACGTTACAAAGCAGACCTAGTATCACGGTTAATGGTACTGAAATGTTTTTAGATCAAGAGCCTATTGAGATTGTATTGTCACGTCAAGTCGCTGTTATTAAGAAAGAGACTTACGCGGTACAAGATGTGGCTATAGAAAAATCGACCCACATCCATAAAGATACCTTTGATGTTGAACTAAAACATGAAGAATTGGATGTTAAAGAAGAAGGTTATTTTGACCACGAAGTTCGTAAACCTTAGTCTATCGATATCGCTAAGTAATATATGATGAATATGATTATTTATAGATAACCTATTCTATGACATAAAAACAGAAACTAAGATAAAAAATAGCCAGCAGTTGCTGGCTATTTTTTATCTTATGGTCGATTTGCTGACCCATTCTTTTTACTGCTGAGGGGCTTCTTCAGCATCAGGCGTTTGCTCGGTATCTACTGGTTGCGTCTCTACAGAAACAGGCTCTTTAACGTCTGTCTCATCTGTATTTGCAGCCATTGAACCATTTTCTGCCTCGCCCTCTGTCACACTTTCTGAGTTAGCATCTACATCGTCAAGATCATCAGCGACGATAACGGGATCATTACCTTCAGCAGGTTCAGCAGACATCGGTACGTCGGTTTCAGCTTCTGGCTGAGGCGCTTCTTCTGCCGGCTTTTGACAGGCGGTCAGACTCATAACTGCAGCCATTGCTGTCGTTAATAGTGTTAATTTCATAGAGTTTTTCATACCCATCATAGTCCTTATTTCTTATTGTGTGTGAACCTCACAACGCTCAGTTAGCCAAGATTTTGAACGCTGTGAGTGTGAAGCTTTTCATCTGGTGTCTCATTTATAGCATGAATAGCCTCATTATAATCCCGATATAAACTTGGTACTATAATAGAACTACTATATTTTACCATGGCACTGTTTATAGCGTAGGCCTGACCCACATGGGCAAGGCGCATTACGGCTAATATTCATGCCTTGATAAGGGTTTTCCGCATTTGCTGCTGGTCGTGACGATTGCGGTGCTTCATTAAGCGCAGCCACTTCCGGATCATTATGACGTTCACCAGTTAAGCTGTCTAACTCATCATGTTCAAACATCATACGCTGACGTTCAGCTTGTGCCAAACGCTCAGCTTCCATCGCTTCTAACTCTTCTTTGGTTGGAATATGAACACGTGACAGATCTTGAACCGTATCAGACTTAATGGCACCAAGCATCATTTGGAATAACTCAAATGACTCACGTTTGTACTCTTGTTGTGGGTCTTTTTGAGCATAGCCTCGCAAGTGAATACCTTTACGCAACTGATCCATCTGGGTTAAATGCTCTTTCCAGTGACGGTCTAAACTTTGTAGCATAAAGTGACGTTCAAGCTGAGCCGCATTCTCAGGCGACATTTGCTCACGGCGATCACGATAGCGCTGAATGGCAGTTTGAATAATCTTTTCACGTAATCCGTCTTCATCCAAGCGACGGTCTTCGTCTAACCAATCGTTGACAGGCAGATAGTACTTAAATTCGCTTTCTAACTCATCTTCTAAACCGTCAATATTCCACTGATCATCAATAGATCCTGGTGGTATAAACTGACTGATTAAAGCATCATAAACATCACGATGCATCTCTTCAATGGCGTCTTTTAAATCTGCTTCAGCCAATAAATCATCGCGCTGTGAATAGATAACTTTACGTTGCTCATTGGCCACGTCATCGTATTTTAGTAGGTTTTTACGGGCATCAAAGTCACGGCTTTCAACTTTACCTTGAGCATTTTCAATAGATCGAGATACCATCTTGTGCTCAATGGCTTCATCTTCTTTCAGACCCATAGCGCGCATCATATTAACCACGCGATCGCCGGCGAAAATACGCATTAAGTCATCTTCTAAAGATAAGAAGAATCGAGACTGACCTGGGTCACCTTGACGACCGGCACGACCACGTAATTGGTTGTCAATACGACGCGACTCATGGCGTTCAGAACCGATAATATGTAAGCCACCAGCCGCCAGTACTTCATCATGCTTCTTCTGCCACGCTGATTTTAAGCGTTGCATTTCTTCAGGGCTGACTCTTTCTTCATCGGTGATATGCGCCTGCCAGTTACCGCCCAAGATAATATCGGTACCACGACCCGCCATGTTGGTGGCAATCGTTACCGCTCGTGGACTACCAGCCTGAGCAATGATCTCAGCTTCACGTTCGTGTTGCTTAGCGTTTAGAACATTATGCTTAATACCTTCTTGGTCTAGCAGATAAGACAACTCTTCACTGGCCTCAATGGTCGCTGTACCTACCAGTACCGGTGCACCTTTGGCTTGAATCTCTTTAATCTCGCGGATAATACCTTTGTATTTACCCAGTTTGGTTAAGAAAATTTGGTCATCTAAATCGATACGGGCAATAGGCTTATGCGTTGGAATTACCACCACATCAATATCATATGTCGATTTGAATTCAGCGGCTTCTGTATCTGCGGTACCGGTCATTCCCGATAGTTTGTCGTAAAGACGGAAATAATTCTGGAAAGTAGTGGTGGCAAGCGTTTGGTTTTCTGCTTGAATCTCTACACCTTCTTTGGCTTCAACTGCTTGATGCAGGCCATCTGACCAACGGCGACCAGGCATGGTACGACCCGTATTTTCGTCAACGATAATGACTTCGCCATTATCAACGATGTAATGCACGTTTTTAACGAAGATATGGTGCGCACGAATGGCAGCCTGTACGTGGGCTAACAATGGCAACCGTGTGGGACTGTATAAGCTTTCATTTTCATCAAGCTCGCCCACTTCGATTAAGAAAGACTCAATCTTCTCGTAACCTTTCTCGCTAATTTCGATTGAACGGTTTTTCTCATCAATCCAAAAGTCGCCGTCTTCATTTTCTTTATTGGCTTCTTCATCGGTTGAGCGTTTCAGACGGGGAATAATGTTATTAATCAGCGCATATGTCGCAGAAGAGTCATCTGCCTGACCGGAGATAATCAGTGGTGTACGGGCTTCATCGATTAAGATTGAGTCAATTTCATCAATAATACAGTAGTTCAGCGGACGCTGTTTTTTCTCCGCCAAGCTAAACACCATGTTATCGCGTAAGTAGTCAAAACCGTATTCGTTGTTGGTACCGTAAGTGATGTCTGCTTGATAAGCATCAACTTTTTCTTGTGCGGGCTGTTGTGAGTAAATAACCCCGACCGTTAACCCTAAGAAACTAAACAGTGGACGGTTAAGCTCAGCATCACGAGCAGCTAGGTAATCGTTGACGGTAACAACATGCACCCCTTTGCCACTGATGGCATTAAGATAAATGGCCAAAGTCGCCATTAAGGTTTTACCCTCACCGGTGCGCATTTCAGCAATTTTACCTTCGTGCAAGGTGATACCACCGATAATCTGCACGTCATAGTGACGCATACCCAGTACGCGCTGTGACGCTTCACGACATACCGCAAAGGCTTCAGGCAGTAAAGAGTCTAGGCTAGCACCTGAATCAAAACGGCTTTTAAATTCTGCCGTCTTGTCTTTAAGCTGTTCATCTGTCAGGGCGGCTATTGCTTCCTCTTGAGCATTAACTTTTGCGACAATTTGACGCATTCGTTTTAGCTCACGATCGTTTTTAGTACCAATTACGCTTCCGATTATTTTTGACAACATAACTATGTAGACCTACTTATCGACTCAGTCGTGCATTTTTGGGTGCAGACCATAAAAAAATTTTATCTATTATATATGGTAACAGTATTGATAGATACAAGGGCAATTGATTCTGCACTCATAAATTATTTGTTATTTTTATGCAAAACTTGGTAAACATTAGCGTCTGAATTTTTATGCCACAGTGATACCCATATTTATAGACAGATAAATAAGGTGCAAGAACAATCTATCAAACAGTAGGTAACATACATTGATAAATCATCCGCCAATAAATGCTAAAATAGTCTTCTAAACTCTGCCACGTAGCAGATGTATCCTGTTGCTTTAGATACTGTTTTTAAGTACGTTTTTTCAAATACGATTTTTTAAGTACGGTTTTTCTTTAACTGCTGTCTCTCTTACGCTTTATCGTTGTCCCCTTCTCCTCTTTATATTAAAGTTTTAACTATGCCTGATACTTCCCCTATGTCTAATAGCACTCCTAACGATTCTGTTTTAAACAATGATTCTATTTTAAATATTGCCGGTACGGTCTATAACTTAGATGACCATACTCCAATGATGGTTCAATATTTAACCTTAAAAGCGCAGTACCCGCATGCCTTACTGCTATACCGTATGGGCGATTTTTATGAGTTATTTTTTGAGGATGCTCAGCGTGCTGCTGATATTCTAGACATCACTTTGACTCGCCGTGGAAACGACAAAGCGGGCAATAATATTGCCATGGCAGGGGTTCCATTTCATGCGGCAGAGAGTTACATGGCACGGCTCATTGCTGCCGGAGAAACAGTGGTAATTTGTGAGCAGATAGAAGAAACGGCTCAGCCAGACAACCCATCAGACAATCTATCAGATCACTCAAAAGACAAACCGGCAGCCTCAAAAGGCATTATGCGCCGCGAAGTGGTCAAAACGCTAACCGCTGGGACATTGACTGACGATGCCTTAATCGCTCCAAATCAGACCCCCAGTGTTGTCGCTATTGATTTTCAAGTGAGTAAAAACTTACAACAGGCCAATCTGACGCAAGCCAAAAAATGGCAAGTAGGCGTCAGTCAACTTGACCTAAACGCAGGAAACATTCGTACCCAGACCCTTCATCTTGACTCGCTGTTAAAACAGCCTAGCATGGGCAATACCTTTGCTAAGGATGACCCACTTACGGCCGTAAATTATGAGACCTTATTAAAACAGCGGCTGCTAACGGTGTTGACCCGCTTTTCACCAAGCGAAGTTATTATCCCTGAAACCACTACAGATGAGTGGCGTCACTGGTTACAAGACAAGCTTTATTGCCCGGTTATCAGTGTTGCTGCCAGTGATTTCCACCCGCAACATGCGGCTGACACAGTGTGTCGACAGTTTGATGTGCAAACGGTGGAAGGGTTGGGCATTGCCGACAGTGTGGTGGCCCAGACTAGCACCGCTGCTTTAATTCATTATGCTCAGCAGACTCAGCAGCGTCATACCCCGCAGCTCACTGAACTGATTGTTGAACGTGATGAAGACTATCTAATTATCGATGACATTAGCAATCGTAATCTAGAGCTTTTCTCACCGGTTAGCCCTACTGGCACTAGCCTGCTTAGTGTGGTCAACCATTGCCATACTCCTATGGGTAAGCGCTTATTGAGTAATCAACTAAAGCGCCCATTGCGTCTTATTCAGGCACATTCTCAGCTACAAGCCAGACTTGATGCCACACAGTGGTTTATTAATCAGCCCTCATTGAACAGCTTACTGTTTTTGGAACAGCAACTACAAAGTATTGCCGATATTGAGCGTATCAGTAGCCGTATTGCCCTACATAGCGCTAAGCCTCGTGATTTAAAGCGATTGGCAGCCAGTATCAGAAGCAGTGAGCAAGTGGCTCTTCAATTACAGCAATCAGGTCTAGAATCAAGCTCGTCACAACTGCTCATCCAGTTATTTCAACAATTGCCATTGCTGCATCCCGAGCTGATTGATATTGCTGACTTATTGGATAGCGCCATTGTGGAAGAGCCACCCGCTCATATTCGAGAAGGCGGTATGATAGCGACTGGGTTCGATGAAGACTTTGATCGTCTAGTGCATTTACATGACAATATTCAAGAAACTTTAGATGACATGGCAGCCGAGGCACGTCAGACTTATAGTCTGCCAAGTCTAAAAGTTGGTTTCAACAAAGTAAGTGGCTTTTATTTTGAGCTGTCCAAAGGTCAAGCCAACGCAGCACCAGATGCCTTTATCCGCCGGCAAACTCTAAAAAATAGTGAGCGCTTTATTACGGAGCCGCTAAAGAATTTAGAAGTGGAATATTTAGAAGCGCAAACCAATGCATTGGTGCGTGAAAAAGCACTTTATCAAGGACTACTGGTATCCCTTAGTGAGCAACTACATCATTTACAACAACTTAGCGCTGCTATCGCGCAGCTTGATGTACTTTTAAACTGGGCAATGTTGGCCAAAGAGAATAATTGGGTCAGACCTGAATTAGACCCTGAAACAAGCTATATAGATATAGAGGGGGGTCGTCACTTGGTTGTAGAAGCCATGGCCCAACCTAAAGCGTCTTCCTCCAAATCAGTCACAGTAGCGTCTTCATCCTCAGCACAACATTTTGTGGCCAATGACTGTCAATTAGGGACTGAGTCGCATCAACAGCGCTTACTATTAATTACAGGCCCTAATATGGGTGGTAAATCCACTTATATGCGCCAGACGGCATTGATCGTTTTATTGGCATGTTGTGGCAGTTTTGTGCCCGCTAGTTCGGCCCGCATTGGGGACATTGATCGTATTTTTACCCGTATTGGGTCAGCCGACGACTTAGCAGGTGGCAAATCTACTTTTATGGTAGAAATGATTGAAACTGCCCAAATTCTAAACCTGGCGACTTCTTGCTCATTGGTATTGATGGACGAAGTAGGTCGTGGCACCTCCACCACTGATGGGTTAGCCATTGCCCACGCCTGTGCGGTCCAGTTATCTGAAATGGGCAGTTTGACCTTATTTGCCACTCATTATTTTGAGTTAACCCAGTTGGCCAAACAAGATGAATTGAACTCGAAAATCAGAAACGTGCACGTAGCAGCTAGCGAGGTTGAAGGTCAACTATTACTGCTTCATAAAATAAAAGAAGGCGCTGCTAGTTCAAGTTTTGGTCTGCATGTGGCAAAAATGGCGGGGATTCCTGAGCAAGTATTAATCGCAGCCGAGCATTATCTTACGCAGCAGAAAAACAAACATATCTCTCTTAGGAGCATGCAATCTACAGATGACATCAATCATGCTAAATTCGATAAAGCTTATGCAAATGCTGACGAAGGCACCCATATTGCGCAACAAAACACAGCTGACTTTTTCTCCGAAGGTGACTTAGATTTGGTACAGGAGCCAAGTCCGATGACTTATCAGACGAAGGAGACAAAGGAAGCCAAGCTATTAAACACCAAGGCTATGGCTGTTTTTGAGCAGTTAAACGCTTTACAGCCTGATGAGTTGACCCCAAAACAAGCGCTTGACTACCTTTATGAATTAAAACAGAAGGTAAAAACTGACTGAGTCACAAAAGCTGACTGATATGAATTTGTGAAATAACAATTAACAAGGTAAAATATACCCCTAAAATAAATCTTATCCTTCATTCACAACTTACTTATCTTGTGACGCTAATCATTTAGCCCAATACTGGCTCGATTGATATAACTGATATTAGGGTTATAGAAACAACGCCAAAACTGCCATAATGGTTAAACAAAGCTCAAGATAACTTTTATAAAGGTAGCTCGCTATGACATTTGTTGTCACTGATAATTGCATCCGCTGCAAATACACCGATTGTGTTGAAGTCTGCCCTGTGGACTGCTTTTATGAAGGGCCTAACTTCTTGGTCATTCATCCTGATGAGTGTATTGACTGTGCTTTGTGTGAGCCTGAGTGCCCAGCCAACGCTATTTTCTCTGAAGATGAAGTGCCTAAGGGTCAAGAAGAATTTATTGCATTAAACGCAGAGCTTGCAGAAGAGTGGCCAAACATCACTGAGATGCATGACCAATTACCAGACGCTGAAAAGTGGGATGGGGTTGAAGGTAAAATTCAATATCTAGAGCGTTAGACCCTATTTGTTTTAGCAATTTGTTATTTTACAGACCTATTCTATATGTGCAAAAAAGCGACTTGAAGGTCGCTTTTTTTGTGGTTAATTATTATCAGCTAAAGCATGGTAATCACAACGCACTACCTCTCCAAGTTCACATTTAATACGGGCTCTATCATCTGCAACTGGGTTTTTAACCACGCCAATGATATGTTCTAGAATGGCGTCTGAACCAGTACCCGCTATTGCTAGATTACTTTTAGGTTTATACGCTAGACTTGTGCAAGCAGAAGCCATACTATCTAAACTTTGCAAAAGTTTTTTAGGCTCGTTTTCATTAAAAATCTCTGCCCCAGTATGAATATCTATAAACAGCTTATTACTAAACGCTTTGGTCTCAGCTAGACAAGCCACTTCAGAGGACTGCTTTGCATAATTTTGATAAGCGGGAATTGCAATCAATGACAGTGTACCGATTATTGCAACCACCACCATCAGTTCTATCAAAGTAAAGCCTTTTTCAGTCTCCATCTCATATCCTTGTTAGGGTGACATACTCATTCTAGAGATTACCATCTATAAATTAGACAGCGCAATTGCTAACAAATAGAGTGTTATTAAAATACTATTAATAAATAAAACATTTCCAGGAACCAACAATAACATTGTTTAGATTAATTAATCAAATTATTAATTATATATAAATTATAGGCGGTTCTCACTTTTACTAATAGAAGGCTATAATTACTGGGACACCTATCAGCTTTTTGGGCAAAACTCTATACTTGCTATATCTGGCACCATCACACTATCATCAAAGACGCATCGTCGGCCTAAGCTGTCTAAATAATAGATATCGCTTAAGGCTAGCTTTTTAAAGTCGGGATTAGGCTTAACTAATATTCGCCATCCTTGAGTGTTGGCTCTTTCATCGGTTAATAAGTGCTTGCCTGTCGCATCAGTCAACACTATCAAGTGTTTTAATTCCTGCTTACCGCTGCTGTGTTCCGTAAGCGAGAACTCTGCATAAGTGAGGTTTTTTGCGCGCCAATGATGTAACTGATTGGCAATAAACAATGCCCGCTGCTGAGCCATAAGCTGATAATTTGTCTGCACATAATGTGTGTAGCTAGGAAGTGCTATTACCATCAGCAATCCAGTAATCGTCACCACCATCATCAGCTCTACTAAAGTAAAGCCTTGATGATTGCGGCTGCAATGGCGGGCCAAATTTAAATTTAGCTGTTGACCTAAATTAATTGTAATTATCTTCCACATACTCTATCTACTTTGAGACTGCATGAGCGTTGCTATAATCAAACCATTGCTCAAGTTTTAGCTGCGGTTTGACTTTAAAAGAGTTGATAAAGTCAGGAGCAGTAACTGAATTATTGAGTGGCAAGAGTAACTGTGATGAATTAATTTCTGGGGTTGGCTGGGATGGATAAGTTAAATCTGCAGTTCTAAATAATTGCTTATGCTGCCCTGTAAAATCTGTTTTCCAAGATAAAGGCACCATTCCTTTGCCATACACAATACGCTGCACATGGGTACTGTAACTTTTATCTACCGTATTACAATTACCATAAGGCAGGCAAAACTGATAAAGCTCTGTACTGCCTATCAACTGAGGGCGGCAGTTTACCAAAGGCATAGTGCTTGATACTGGATTATAAGCAGTGACATACACCTTGTTATCTAGAGCAAATA
The DNA here is from genome assembly GCF_020736705.1 of Psychrobacter sanguinis. Taxonomy (NCBI): domain Bacteria; kingdom Pseudomonadati; phylum Pseudomonadota; class Gammaproteobacteria; order Moraxellales; family Moraxellaceae; genus Psychrobacter; species Psychrobacter sanguinis. The sequence goes on along the minus strand of NZ_CP085990.1, from coordinate 1,540,559 downwards.
TAGGCCCAAAAGCCTTAATACTACTCCCCAAAAAGTTCTGTGAATTCATAGCTGTATTATGATTGTTAACTTCAAGATTATTAACTTGTTGACCATACTGAGTTAACGGGGCACGCCAGCCTAATTTGTGATACCCACTTTTCTCAGGATTGGCCACTTCAATTTGGGTTAAATCCGGAAAGTCATTTTCTGTCAAAGTGACATTTTCTTTCAGAATGATATTATGGGTCTTGAGCTTATCAAGAGCAGTGCTAAACAAACCTACTGTGGCCACATCTTTATCATAAAGGGTATAAATATAGTTCGCAGCCTTACTAACAGAGGGCATTTCTGCTGTGGTCACTGGCTCAATGATTATCCAATCCTTGGTGAGATTTATTTTGGCAGATAAAGGATCGGTTAAGGAAAGCAATAAAGTGTCATTTTGATTATTGCTATCAGTATAACTATTGCCATAATCGACATTCGGCATCAACCTTATTGCATTGACTTTATCTGTTGAGGAAAACGTAGTGGTGACCGTTATCAAAGAACCTGGTTTAACTAGGTGACTGGCCAGCTTAAAACGGCCCTTTTCCAGTTGTATAACCTCCCCTTTAGGGCCACCCCCTTTGAGTTCAATTCTAAGCGTTAAATCAGAAGCGGTAATCTGCCAATCACCACTCTCTACATTAAGGCTCTTAATCTCAGGGATTAGAGAATCGTCAGGGACTACAAATGCTTTGTTAATCACCTTTATCTGTTGCTCATTACCCAAGTTATCTAAATATGCTAGCTCAATGGCAACAGTCTGATTTGAAGGGTCACTAATACGTAGAGGGTGACTACGGTCGCCCGAGGCTACTGTAACCGTGGCGAATTTACCTGAGCTCCCCTGTTGAGAGATATGATTTTGTATAGTCACTACGGGAGTTTCATAAAAGCGTGGACCGGGCTGAGTCATATTGGCTTTAAAGTCTGCCAAACGTACTACCCTTGCCCTACTTGCCAATCCCGGTGAAGAAGCAACATTGTCTATATCTAAACGAAACAATTGACCGCCTAAATCAGCGAAATAAAGATGGTCAGTTAACCCATCATTGTCTCTGTCCATGATTTTAACTGCGCCTGTAATACTATGTACCATTGAGCTATTAGCAACTTGTAGCACTTTACCAGACCCTGTTGATAGCACCGAAAATCCGCTTTCGTCCAGATTACCTACTATGCTAGTCTGAGAAGCGACAATAAGTGGCACACCCGTTTTCGCATCGACGATATAAATGGCATTACCCAAACTAGCGTGTTGGTCACTGTCCGCATAATAGCGCTGCCGTAAACCATTAGGTTTATCATACTCAGTGGCATCATAGCCGCCTGACAATATAGCCACTAAGGTTGGCCGACCAAACCAGTTGATCTCAGTGATCACAGGCTTACCCCAGCTGTAACCTAGCCGTTTAAAATAATCATGCCCAAAGTCTTGCCTATTAGGGGTAATGGTAAATAATTGCCTTGGTGCAAAGCCATTTAAATTGGAAGCAGACACCACGTTGTCAAGCCCTGTTAAATCCAAACCATAATAAGCTTTAGCGCCCAATCTTGCTCCACCAAAAACATACAACGGCTTGGCTAATTTATGGCCATTAAAGTCCGTTCTATAACGAACGTATTGAGTCCAAGGGCCATCAATACCGAAACTTGGTCTTGTCATTGCCAGTTGAGACTGTGTCATAGTGCTATTGCCAATGGGCTTATGTTGATCGTATTGGGCGTTATGAGACATAACCTCTTTCGCGAAATAAGCCGCTACCTCCTCTCCCGTGTTGTCATCGATAATATGTATCACATTGTCCATACCACCATACAAAACATGCTTTTTGTACTGGAACTTAGGAGGCATACCTTGTTCAAGGTCAGCATCATTTTGTAATAAGCCCACTCTATTTACCTGAATCGGACTGGCCTTACTGATAAGAGCAATCGGTGTTGAATGATAGACGCCGCCACTGGGTAGGCTGCTGTCCATCATATAGTCAAGCAGTGGCTTGTTTAGCTCAGCTTGTTGCACTTTGGTCAAACCAAGCCACTCTAAATTGGTCACACTTTCTATAGATTGTGGTAATAACTTCCCAGGCCCTTGTTGGCTTAAATACACGTTATGAGGCTGAGTAAAGGGCTGTACCACTTGTGCTGAGGAAGTCACTGCTAACATCCGCTTTGACCATGCATCTACTGATTCTGAATCGATAATAGCGCTTACTGCCTGCTGAGGACGGGGAGCCCGTTTGCCAGTTTTATCTATAAAACCCACCCGACTATGCTCATATTTTTTGACCCCACCTGACCACTGTGTTTGTTGTTTACCAAACTTTGGCTGTACGAAAGATAGATAGCCGTCTGTAAAAATCTCTCCACTACGTACGGGATTCGCTAATTGAATAGGGTTTGTCATCGCCATGGCGATATCTTTTGCTGTTAAGTTATTGACCATAGTTAACAGAGCTTCAGCTAAAGCCTTACTTTGCGTGATGGCTGATGGCATAGCGTTTAAGGATTGAAAAAATCCACCTTCTCCGTAACATTTATCATAGTGCCCTAGCAGGCACTGTTGCTTAACCGCACCCGATACGGTTAAACAGTCATAATTAGGTAAGCCCTTATTTAGACCACTAAAACCAATCGTTTTGTTTATGGCGCTAAAAGAGATGACACCTGTCTTTATCGAAATATTTGTAGGATTATGTTGAATCGTAGAACCATCTTTGAATTGATTTAGGTGGCGAGCATAGTGCTGCTGACAGTATCCATAGACAGAGGCCGCTTGATCCGCTTGTAAATTATTTAAGCCCCCTTGTGAATGGCATCGCTCAGGTAGTAAGTACTTATCGATTGAGGTCTTACCAGACGTTTGTGATGATACTTTTGGCAACAACGATTGTGCCATCATCGCTAAAGGGTCGCTTAACTGGGGGTGTGTTATGGAAGAAATTGATGTGCTAGATATTCCTAAGGCCTTAAAGGAAGTGTGGGCTTCAGACTGAGCACCAATATCAGAACCAATAATAATTATTGCATTACCTACTTTATAATCCAGACTAGAGGGCTTATTGTCACTATCAAAGTACTTTGCGGAACACTGGCTGTACTTCGGTTTGGGATACTGCTGATTGAGAAAGCTAACAGTCATGACCTTCGCTACATCTCGACTTTCGACACTTTCCCGTGTGATAGGAAGTACTGTCTTAGCAGTATTTCGTTTAGTACCATTTTGTTTAATATCATTTTGCTCAATAGCATCGTGCTTAGCGTTGGTAGTGTTATAAGATTCAATAACCATCTCATTTAATGGCAATACTTTATCTTTATCCTTGCCCATCCTATGAACACTGCTGACGTTATTAACCATAACTCTGTGCGTGTCAGTACCCATCATATAAGCTGCGGCTTGAGCATAAGCAGCCTTACTTTTAACCGCCATTACATCCCAATTGTCTACGAGTGGTGAGCCACAATTGGAAAAATCAGCACAAGGGTTGTTAATGAAGTTTTTGATTTTATAACGCTGTGACTCTGGATGCTTACTGCTGGCTACTGCACCTAGCTGAGTCACCGGGAGCACCAAATGCTTGGCATAATCACTATCAGATTGAGTGTCAGCAACTTGCACTATCCCCATCTGAATATTGTCTGCTAATAGCCCAGGGGTATCCATTAGATACGTCAAAGCATGTTGCAAATGATTAATTTGTGCTGTGCTGTCCTGACTGGCATAGAGTGAAGGGTCTATTAACAAAAGCACGGTAGGGCCTAGAGATTGACTAGAGATTGGATAATACCCCAAACTATAAAGTGCCAAATCACCTTGTTCAGGAGGGCTTAATAATGTCGATGATAGTGCCGATGGCGTAGGGGGTATGAATGATGTGGGTGGCAGCGCTGATGGTGGGAGTAAAGCGTATGATTTATGCGGTAATTGGCTGAATATGATAATCAGGGTCATAGTTATGGATATCGTCAATGCTCTGACCCAATATCTACGGGTTGGTAAGCTTTTTAGTCCAACTTTTAAGCCCCATACCTGCAACTTGATACCCTTCGAACCTGGGATCAATACTGTGAATAATTTATTCAAAGTATTATTGTCGTTATAATGGGTGCTGTGACTGTCAGTACTATTGCCATCTTTAATGCTTTATTCCTTCCGTTTTATAGTGGGTTTTGGCGTTTCACTACCTTGTGCAAGATAGCCTATTGTGTTCTGGATAAACTAGCCGTTAGGAACCGTTTTTAAAGCGTAAATATAGTCTTGAACCTGAATATTAAAAGGCGTTCCTGTCTTTTTTAAACAGGCTATCTGACTGTCTGTTAATTCTGGTATAGAGCCTTCCGAAACTTCATTAGCCATAGGTTTTGCTAGACACACATCGACTTGCTTCAAGCTGACTCTGCTAAATGAAGGCATAACTGAAGTCACATAAACACGAAGCGGTATCTGTCTATCTCCTTCCAAATCCTCACCCTCTACCCCTGAAAACGGTGTATGCGTATGTCTTTTTTTAATGGCCACTGAACTCTTAAGGTAACTATGAGTTCCTAGCGTATTTAATGATGAACGTTGGGTAGTGTCCTTCTCTACGCTCTCTAAATTTGTCATATTTAATCGAACAAACGACAGTTGGGTGACGATTATCTTACGCTCACTGGTAAAGTGGTTTTGTTGACTGTTGGCAATGTTGCAATAGCCCTTAGGATTGATCACTCGTCCCTCTCCATTAACAACTTTAGCGCCCTGTAATAACTTATCAAAAGAGGCCTTTCGTGAGCTCTGATAGCAGAAGGTATATTCTGCCGATACATCGTTATCATTATTTTGGGTTAGATAACCAATAGGACCTTTATCAGCGGTTAATAGTTTTAACTGCTTAGGATCATTTAATAACTTTTGTATCTGTAACAGCGGTGCATCTGAAGCTTGAAATAACAGTTGGTTTATCTGATACGTTGTGGTCAAATCTAATGAGGTCTGGGTGTTTCTAATAGCGATAAGACTGGCCGTTGCCATTAACACCATAATTAATAGCACGATTACCAATACTGTCCCTTGTTGATCAGTAGTACATATACTTCCGTTCACACTTAGCCTAGCGGTTAGTTTAGTACTTTGCTCAGCCGTCTGATTAATAATACCTTCAGTCACACTCATTGAGTGACACGGCTATTTCTAAGAGTTATCACGCTTTGCAAGCTGCGACGTATATAATTTGGCTTTTTGTCTTTAATTTGGTAGCTTTTGCCTTGTAAACTAAACCTTAAATCTGTGGTTTTCTGCTGAGATACAGAAATACTGCTACTGCCTCGACTAATAACGCCTACCTCAACTGCTACAATTGGGGCATCATAAAGATAAGTGGAAGATGAAAGGCTCCCCTTTGAATCTATCGTACGTTTGCTAAGATAAGTATCGATCGGCATGTATACCACCCCTTTTCCAAGCTTCACGCCTAATTTAATCGAAAAGAAATCTACTCTATTAATCAGTATCACCCCCTTATCACCAAAGTTTTCAAGAATCATGTTGTCCTTGATTATGCTATCGGCACTCTGATGGTTTGTTAATTGATAACCTCCTGCATCACATGCCAATACGATCGCCGATGCTTTCGTTTCATTTTTGGCGCGCTGACGATCCGTCCGAGTAAAGTAACGCTCAATAACGATATCTCCTTGATGAATACCACGACCTTCGCAATCATAGCTGTCAAAAGGGACTCGATATTGTATGGTCAGTTGGTCACTTTTCGTCGGTAGCAGCACATTACTCGGACCTGCCCCATTCTTGGTAGCGAGCTTAGCACTCATTCCACGTACGCCCCTTAAATTCCCTATTTTAAACGGCTTGCCAGCGCGATTTACTAGAGGACCATTCTCAGAGCCAGTCAACACAATGCCCGTCCAAGCACTTTGTTGCCGCATCGCACGTGATGCGCCCAAGTTGGCATGAGCAATTTTTTTATTTATGGCAGTAAAACCAAAAACAGCGGCATCTTGAACTTCAGCAGTGGAGAGTTGTAGCTGTTGAACCCTGATACTGTGGATAAACAGTTGAAAAGCAGCGGTACTGATTATTAGCCCTAAACTCATGGCCAACATTAGCTCAACTAAAGTAAATCCTTGCTCATCTACTTCGGCTTTTATTTTATGAGGGAGTGGTTTATGTGACTTGGTGTCTTTTGACTTACTACTTTGGAATTTAATAAGCTGTATCAGTAGCTCTCGATAAACACACAGTCTGCCCCCTTGATATAGCGGCCGTCTGCTTCAAGACAACCCGTCAACTCATTGTGATTACTGTCGTTGCTACTGTTATACGTTGCTGTTGTGTGATGCCAAGCCGCAATAAGACATTTAGATTTCATACCGTCACTAGCTTTAGGACAATCGATCATACCTATTCTTAAGCCTTGCCTTTCAGCTTGAGTTCTTAAAATTGCTACATCGTTCTTGGCCACTTGTTGCGTATCACAGCCTGTACTGTGTAGACAATCGATAACTTTAGGAATCGCTTTAACATTAAATAGTTGCTGATAAAAACCAAAGTCTTTTATCTGACTATTGGCCCGCATCCGCTCTAAGGTTTCGTTTAGTATCATGACTGCTTTTAAACGCATCGTTGAGTCATTAACCCCGCCTAAGGCATAGGTTTGTAAAGCTGTATAACCTAAAGCTGCCCCGCTAAATAGCAGTAATGCGACCAATACTTCTATCAGCCCTATTCCCTGTTGCTGCTTCATATCAGAGTAAAATTGCAGGCTCATCCTCATTTATTACGGCCCTTATTAGGTTCTCTGAATGTGCAATTTTTTAAGACTGAAAGCTATGAATTCATAATCTCGTCAGTCTAGACTATTTAAAGCAAATAACTTATTTTATATTTAAGATTAAGTTAATAATAGATAGTACCTAATTTTTACACTTAATGGGAGTTTATTTTCCATGAGATATGCAATGAGCTGAAATCTTTGCGTCAGGACAAACAGTGGTGATGGTTTTAGCAATAGCAGTCAACGTCGCTCCAGTTGTTACCACATCATCAAATAGTAGCAGACGTTTGACTGCAGGTGTCGTATCAAGTTTAAAGGCATGGTTAATGTTTGCTTGTCGCTCATGCCTATCGAGACCTTGTTGACTCACTACATCGTCAATACGACTCACACCTTTAAAAATCGGAATTTGCCAGTGCTTCGACAAATAATAAGACAGTATAGAAACTGGATCATAGCCTCGTGTCATTAATCGATTGGACGTCGTAGGTGTGGGGATAATGACACTGTTTAAGGCATGGCAACCGTGCGGTCTCGGTAATTGGTGGATAGCGTGGACTAACACAGGCAAAGCGTCTACCTGCTCTTTATATTTAAAAGCAATAATGGCAGAGCGTATATAACTGGTATGCGGGGCAGCTGCCTGTATATCTAAAGTAAAAGGGGAAGCCGTCACTTGGCCTTGAGGATTATTAGCCTTATCGACACTCACAAGGTGTTGTAAAACTTCCGGCTGCCAGTTAATACTGTCATGACAGTCTTGGCAAATGAATGACCAAAAAAAAGAGCGCTTATTGGATAAGCACTCTTTTTGTAAGACAGCAGGATTGGTATGGCAGATACAGCAAACACTTTGTAGATACTGGACACGCCATATACCAAGTTGGTAAAAGGCAGGGACAGCATATTGCAAAATTTGCTGAGTTACATTCAATTAACCCTACAAACCTTTCCAATCATTCAAAGAAAGACCAATACCAACTGCTGTGGTTTCTTTATTATAATCAATGATTGATTCTCCATAACCATGGAACAACTGGATAAACCCATGTACATCACGTGTCAATGGTAGAGTATAATCGAGCTCAATTGCGCCTTTTTCGGTATCAAAGTTGAAGCGGCCTGTTGCCGATAAAGTCTCCCCTTTACCAAAGTCATATAAGGCTTGCAACTCGCCATGACCATAATAATCAGTAATATCAGGGTTATCACTATCATCCCCGCTATCTTTAACATGAGTCCAAATCTTAGGCAACAAACTCAATTTACCCCATTCTGCGCCACCCATTAGATAAATACGGTTCCACGAACGTGACCAAGGGTCTGACTGACCATTAGAGTGGTGAATAGCACCTGCACCTAACATACGTAGGCGACCATTAAAAGGAAGATTAGCGGTTACTGGCTGAGTAATAAAGAACTCAGGCATATAATCCGTGGCTCTAAATGGACGAGAATTGTCTTCGTTATAGACCTGCCAGTGCATCTGCTGCGTATAGCCAAACCAAACATCCGCATTGGTATCGAATACATCTTCTAAAATTTTAGTTTTTAGAGATATCTGGGCTTTGAGCTCAACATTATCATCATATTTGGATTGATAGTCTTCTAAATCGTTGCTATTAGGATGTTGCGTTGGGGTGTCCGGATTGCGATTGGCATTGTACTGAATATAGGCCGGCATTAAATAAATAGGTTTGTGCGGTCTAACTGTCCACGTTCCTAGCTCATTATTCTTATCTAAGTCATAGGCAAGACTAAGCGGGGTGTAGGCTGATAAATCATCAACCGTAATACCCACTTTGGCTAATTTTTCATTATCTGCTTCTGTCGGTACTCCCGGTGAGCTTTCGGTCTCGGTATCATCTGCTACCTGCGTCTCTCCGGCGAATACTGCCGTAGGACGTAACTCACTGAAGGTTGCTTTGACAGTACCTGCCAAGTCTAAAGGTATTTTTTCACGACCCAAAGGTAATTCTTCCCCAACAGTCGCTTTGTCATAACATGCCAAACGGGCAGACGGGACTTTTAAATCAGTACACTTTATAAAGTCATTAACTGACAGTGGCTGTGCGCTGCTATCAGCGGGCACTTCTGTTAAATCATTGGTGGCTGCTGAAGCACTGCTAATAGTCAACATTGAGGTACAGCAAGCAGCGGTAATAGAGAGCGCTAAAAATTTAATTTTAGAAGGAGACTGTTGACGAGTCTGTACTAAAGGCCGCAAATTAGTCATGCCTATTCCTGATAAAGATGGTAAAAACGCCATTATACTATTAAAGAAAACCCTTAACCAAAAATATTATCAATCGTAAGTTGCCAAACAATGACTTATATAAAGGAAAACTTGCTTCTCAAATAGTGGGAAATATATCGTTTGAAAACCCACCACAGCTATAGTTTTAGTAGGTTTGATACTTTTGAAAAATAGAGAGTACATTGCGTACAAAAAAACTAGTGGTTCAAAATCAAGGACAGATAATATCTTTAATAATAAAACTACTCGTAATTAAGTCGTTCTGATTATGCCTAATCACGCACAATAAAAAGGGTTAACCAGCCCAAAACACGACCCAGTTAGTACTACTGAAAACGATGTCCTTTATATTCTATCCAACCGTTTTGATGTCGTGCTGCAGGATCATGATGCGTCCAGTGCACTACCCCGCCCTGTTGATTATATTCATATTGCCCATAAAATATCACGTCATCTGCTTTTTTAAGGCCATCAACCTTAGGGGCCAAATCAATATTATGAGCGATAAGTACGGTATGCTTAGGTTGTACCCCTTCTAGCTCAACAATAAAACGTTGATGTCGACTGCCTTCATTGTCATCTGCCAATATGGCTACTACCTTACCGCAACCTTTGACCTGTACTTCAGACTGTTTTTTGTCAAAGGCTTGCATAATGACACTATTGCGACAAGCAATAGGCAAAGCCTTCAGTTTATTATTGTCGTCGCTATCTTCTGCAGGGCTATCAAGGTCTATCTTAATGGCACTGCTAAGCTGAGGATTACTTTGTGGCGACGCTATGGTCTCCCCAGTTTGCTGCTCACAGGCAGTCAGCCAAGTGACTGAGCTGATAACTATCGCCACGCCTAATCTAGCATACAGATTTTGACTGTCGCTACCTGTAAATTTTTTAAAATTTCTAATCTGACAACTGCCATAGCGTAAGATATTTTTCACAGTCATAGCCTCGAGAGTATTGTCTAAAGCAATATAGTGTAAAATTATGTACTTATCAAGTAATAACATATTGACTGTTTATATCTATACATAGTCATTAATTCAATGCTTGAATCAAGGTAATTGATAAAGCCAATAAAGATATGCCGCCATCATAGTCATCATCTACAAAGAGATAAGGCGCACTGTCTTAAAGTACGCCTTCAAAATATAGAAATATTTTGTCTAATTAAAACTTGTTTAGCGTCGCCTCAAAAGTCTCACGTTCAACCGTGCCTACCTGTTGCACCTGTAGCTTACCCTCTACGAAATAAAGCAAGGCAGGTGGGCCAAATAAGTTCAGCTCTGACAGAATACGTGCTGACTCCTCATTACTTTCAGTCACATCAAGCTTCACCAGTTGCCACTGCTGCAGGGCAATTGGTCTATCAGTAAACAAAGTCTTATCCATAATTCGACATTCAACACACCAATCTGCAGTGACATCGACCAACACTTTGGGGTTGTTTTTGATAATAGGCAGCAGCTCATCTAAAGAGTAAATGTGCTTATCATTACTATTAACCGCCCCCGTATTACCGCCTGCTACTGTTGCTTGATAATTAGCATTGATTGAGGCAGGATTAGCAGATGAAAAAACAGCCAAAGGTCGCCAAGAATCTTTGCTACCGGCTGCTGCGCCAACCAAGGTCAAAGCTGCCCACGTTGCCAGAATAAGGGCCAATGGCTTAGTAAACAGCTGACCACGACCAACCCATTTCCAAGCCCATACTGCCACCACCATGAACCAAATAGCCCATAGCATTAACATCACTGGGCTCATTAGTACGCGTTCTACCAGCAGTAACGCCACCGCAAATAACAATAAAGCAAAGCCCTGCTTAACCCAGTTCATCCACTCGCCAGCTTTCGGCATTAAGTTACCCTGACTTACGCCCAGTAGCATTAAGGGAGCGGACAGTCCAAAGCCCAACATAAATAACGCTGCGAATCCCAAGAATGGATTACCAATGGTCGACACGGCAAGCAAAGCACCAAATAAAGGAGCAGACACACAAGGTGAAACCACAAGCGCAGATAGCAGTCCTGCAATAAAGCTGCCAAAAGTACTGCCCAAATACTTATCGCCAGCTTGGCTTAAAGAATGGGTCTTTTGACGAATTGCATTGGGCACCGGAATATTAATCACTTCAAGCATATATAAGGCTAGAAGCACAAATACTGCAGCGAAAGCCAACAATATGACAGGGTTCTGTAGCCAGCCTATGATACCCAATTGCTGACCAAATACAGCAATAATTGCCCCCAGTATGCCGTAAGCAATCGCTACCCCTAGTGCATAGCTGCCGCTAAGTATCAGCCCTTTTTTTGCGGTAGGCGTGTGCTGGCGCGCTACGATATTACTGACAATCGGCAACATCGGAAGCACACAAGGCGTGAACGCCAAGCCAAGACCGGCTAAAAATAGCAAACCTAACGCCAACCATGGATGTTCTGCTAGACCAAAGGGATCTTGGTTCACTACCCCATTGGTGGACAATCCCAAATCAGACGGCTCTGCAGTGGCGGCAAATGTACTGTCTGCTTCAGCACCACCTTCATCAGTAAGGTTCTCTTCCTCATTCATTACCTGTAGCGATGCGCCATCCAGAGTCTCTGGATTTTCACCTTCAGAGGCATTGCCGTCCTCTATATTTGCAGAAGTGGCATCTTGGCTTATAGCAGCACCTTCTGTATCAATGGCAGTCGTCGTCGCTAACGTAGCCGAGGCTGCTGTCTGTTGTGGTGATGAGTTCGCAACATTACTGTCATTTTTTGCTGAATCCGATTTATTTTTGCTACTGTCCTCACTACTGGCCAATTTTGAACCAACCTCGGCTTTTTTAGGGGTGGCTGCTTGTTCAGTGGTATTAGATGCGGTGTTTTTCTCAGTGCTTTGTTTGGCTTCTACCGTCTTTGAAGCACCGGCCGGTAAACTTATAGATAAGGTTTCTTTTTGCGGCGGATAACAAAGACCTGCCTCAGCACAACCCTGCCAAGTGATCGTAATATCTTGCTTAATGGGCGCAGAGGTTGTATTGGTTAAAGTAGTTGACGCTGTCACTTGTGGCTGCTTAAATACCGCTACTTTGCCGAATGAAGGGTCATCAATATTTTGACTAGAGTGTGAGAATTTGAGCGGAGTAGCAGTCACCCCTTCAGGTAGTTTTAAGGACAGTTTGTCTTTATATAAGTAATGCTTTGGGGTAATCTTTAAAGCTATATTGACCTTATTACCGTTTTGACTAGGCTGTACAGAAAAAGCCTGCTCTACTTTTAAAAACTTTTCCTGCCCACCTTGAACCTCAGCACCGCCAAATAAGTCTCCTAAACTTGCCGCCTGTGCTTGATTATCAATAGCTCCTGCGCCAAAACCAATACTTAATGACAGCGCTAAAGAAGCAGCCAATACTCTATGCGTGATAGATTTAGCTGTTTTATAGCGTTTATTTTTTTGAGTAATCTTGAGAGTATTATTATTGATTGGTTTTTGATGTGGTGGATGAAGGGTTACTTCAGAGAACAAAGTTTCTTTTGAGTTTTTCATGAAAGTTACTTCGTAAAAATAAGATGACCCAGATAAGGTCAAGTGAATGGAAGCACAGCAGGCAGCTTTAATTAAACGACTATCAGGGTTGATAGCTGTAAACAATTAACGACTATAGATGATACAACTTACTATATAATATATTTTTGTATAGTAAGTATTAAACCGCTAAAATATTAAGATTTACCCTCATCGCCAAAAGCACCTGGAAAGTCTTTTAAATCTACTGTGTCAGGCATTTCAGGCATAATACCCTTCATCAACAAAGCATCTAAATGCTCAATTTGCTGTTTCTTATCAAATTCATTGACCTCAGCGATGAGCATTTTTTCAATATATTTATCCAACTGATAACAGCTAAGACGTGCACAAAGCACCGCCAATTGATAGATACGGCGTTTGCAATAAACATCTACGCTGTGTAGGAGTCTAACCAGTTTGGGAGTCTCAAGGGATGCATATTTATAGTTAGCGACTGCACTTTCAGGTAGAGGAGTCACCCCATAGGCTATGGATAAGTGGGCCAGATAATAGCAACAAAATAAATAACCCAAGACATGACCAATAAAGTAGGCACGGTCATAGGTATAACTCATGACCCCAAAGTGACCCAGCACATAGCTGTTTAGACTGGCTTGATCGGCGACCGAATCCGTATCTCTTAAACGTCCGACTGTGGGTAGCTTTAAATGGTTTTTATTGACTGAAGTAAGCTGCCAACCTACTGGTTGCTGCGCTGGCATATGGTGCACAATATCAGCAATCAGGTCATCAACAACATGCAGTTGCTGCCACATCATTTCATTTTTATCTAAATCAATGATACCGCGCTGATCAAGTGCCCGAGCCATTTGATAATGTTGATACTCGACAAACTGAGGTTTTAAAGTCTGTACCATGTAGGTAGGACGTAATATAGGCTTTACCGTGTAAAAAATTTCAGTCCGTCTTAGTTGGTTCTGATATAGGGCCACACGCTGTTCAGCCACTTTTTCCATCTCTTTAGCTTGGACTGAGTTATTAATCTCTAATGGCTCAGGCTGATATAAGCGGACAAGTTCTGCCTTATTATTTGGCATAGCCATAGGTATATCAGCTATTTCCACACTGTTAGATTGTTCAGGTTGGGCTTGTTCCACGGCTATTGTCTCAGAATTGGTGTCACTCTTAGGAACAATATGCGCCGTAATCGTTACTGAATGGTTTGCCATAATAATATCTCGAACCTCTTAAAGATGACTTTATCATAGCATTATTGCTAAATCCGAGCACCTAAGTTTCATAAGCAGTTTGGTAGCACAGACCTTACAGTTAGGGACAATCAAAACCTAAATGAGCTACTAAAAAGAAAAAATAGACAAAAACGCAAAAAAACCAATAAAGACAGAGTCTAAATTAGCAATAAAAACAAGATAATTGGTGATATGAAACTTTAGGTAGAAAAACCAGTTAAAAAGAAATAATAATAATGAGATACAACAAGAAGGGAATAAAAAATGGGGCGACTGATGGGACTCGAACCCACGACAACCGAGATCACAACCCGGGGCTCTACCAACTGAGCTACAGCCGCCATAATCAACATAGAATATATTGAAATTGCAGTGTATTACCTAAAGACTAGGTATTACATGTCAGGCGAAAGTGGTGCGCCTGGCAGGATTCGAACCTGCGACCACCTGCTTAGAAGGCAGATGCTCTATCCAACTGAGCTACAGGCGCTCATAGTGCTAACTAACATCGTTGTTATTCGAACCACACTGTTATTAAAACATATATAGCGTAATAAGCAACAAATGTCTTATTTAAAGCATAAAAAAAAGCCTGTAAGGCTCTAATAAAAAGTGGTCGGAGTGATAGGATTCGAACCTACGACCCTCTGGTCCCAAACCAGATGCGCTACCAAACTGCGCCACACTCCGATATTTTACTTTTTTTACTTTACGACTTTGAAAACGTTTTGATTAAGCTAATCGAGTGCGTCATCGCTATCGAGGTGCATATAATAGGATTAAACTTCAATCTTGTCAACACTTTTTTTATCTTTTTTTAAAAAATTTCAAAAAAGTACAGACTCTATTATAAAACACTTAAATCAGTAGTAACCCTCGGTAAGGATTAAAGGGTATAGCACTCATTTGTGCAGTACCTCCCTGATTTGACTGCCTATTCTCGTTGAAATCAGCCAGAACGTCAAGCCTTTCTGTAAATTTTTTTGTCATGGGATAAATTAACCACGCATTTTTACATTGCAGATGCTGCTGATACACATACAACTGTTGCCAGTCTGCCCCACTTACTTGGGCAATACCTTCAATCGTCTTATATTTAATATCAATGACATGACTAATCTTCCCCTCTGCAGTTACGATACAGGCATCCGGTATCAGCTTTTGTATTACTCTATGTTGAGTTGTATCTTTTATACTGACGCTACTCTTCTCTCCAGTCTGTTTCGAGGAAGTTGCTAAAGGATTAGATGACGGTAGTTTTTGATGCAGCCAATCGAACTTTGGCTGAATAACCAGCCGACTTGATACTAAATTATCGCTGACCCAATTGTATAGTTTGCCCAATACCCACCGCTCGAAAGCATGATTCATATTAATCATCAAAGCGGGCATGGGCAGACCTTCTACCTTCCAATTCTCTCTCACCTGATCGTGCGGTGCGCTATTTATGTTACTGTGCGTTAATAGCCACCAAGACCACTCAATAGCATCCGTTATGGTCTGCGCTTGCATAGTAGTGAATTGCGACATCCAAGCAGATTTATCATTTTGGATTTTGTGATAAGTGACTGCCCATTGGGATGGCGGCAGCGTTTGAATGCCTCGTAAACTCTCTGGCGTTTGCCGATTGGTAGGTATAGGCGAGTTTTGAGACAGCTGTTGCCAGCATTGCCAAGCAGTAGACAAAAACTGAGCCAATAATTCATCCGAGGCAAATACCGAATGCTCAGTGTATAAATAATGTGGTCGATGCCAGTTGTTCTTTAATTGTGCGCTTAGATTGATTTTACCTTGCGCTTTGGGTCTATTATTGACTTGGGTTTGATAGCGATTGGGTAAAATGCCAGCTGCTTGCTGCAGGACTTCACTAATTCTGACTAGCAAACCTTGGTACCACGGCGCATCAAGTGATGACTTTGGCTGTTGATTTTTTTGATTCAACTGAGGTTGCGATTCTGGAAAAGACAGAGCAAGCGCCGAGAAATGACTCCAGTCATTATCTATTTCTGAATCACTGAAAGACTCAATAGCTGCTAAATTTATGGCAGGGATGGCTTTGCCCAACTTATCATGAGCAATATCTTGTAGCATAGCAGCCACCCACTCTCGAGCTCGGACAATGTCCTTATGAAAACTATCTGTCTGATTAGAGGCTACCCTAATGTCTGACTGAGCAGAGGTAATTTTTGGCAATATCTCCAAGCTCAGCCCACTTGGCAGAATTATCTTTGACAAATAATGTCCCACCAATAAACTTAACTGACCTCGTCTAACTTCAATACTAAAACAAGGTAGCTCATGTTTGATTAGATACTCAAAGTCTGCAGCATGGGCAAAATCTGCTTGAGTCAGCCGTTGATGCTCTAAACAGCTCATCCTAGAGGAGCTACCCGCCCTATTTAACGGCTGTACTATTGCCTTAGAATACAAAGGTTATAACTCCTGTGTAGACAAATAGCTGGCATAAAGTAACTGGTAAGGCTTAGCCGTAAAGTATACGCTCGTTGAATCAATAGCACTTTCAGTAGCCACGCTGACAAAATCAGAACTTAATCCTAGAATTGCTGAAGTAGTCGACTGACTGGCGCTGTTTATACCACTTATCCCACTTATTCCACTTACGCCTAAGTAAGAGTCTTGTTGAGACTTAGTGTCTAGATTGGACTGCAACAAACTAAGCCGTTCAGAATTAGCGGATAACCCTTCGTTATCGCCCCCTCCGTACAACACTTGTGCCAATAATGTTCCAATCTGGCTAGGGGCTGCACCATGTTTTATATACTCAATAATTTGAGGAATAATTTGACGATAGAGACGCTTGGCCAGCTGAGCAATATCATTAATATCCATGAAATAGGCATGACCCAGCTGCGCTTCTGCACCAAATAAAGTCAACATACGCTGATTCAAAGCTTGCATTAGTGCCGCTAAATTGACACTGTTTCCTGACTCATCTTTAACCGCTGTCAGCACTGAGCTGTCCGGATAACAAGTGATAAAATCAAAGCGTCTTCTAAAGGCAGTATCTAAGGTCACCAACGAGCGATCTTGAGTGTTCATGGTGGCGTAGATATCAACGTTACTAGGCACTATAAAGGGACGCCCAGAGTAGGCCAAACGCACACTCATGGGGGTAGACCCACCTGCCCGTTTACTGGCTTCTATGACACTAATCAGCTCACCAAATACTTGAGAAGTATTGGCACGATTGATCTCATCAATGAGCATGGCATAACGGTGATTGGGATCATTACTGGCTTTAGTACACAGCTCTAAAAAAGCTCCTTGCTGTATCTCGTATTGCATTTGACCAGTCTGTGGATTAATACGGGGCCGGATACCTTCTACAAATTCATCATAGCCGTAAGACTGATGAAAGCTTACTAAGCAGCTGCGGCTAACCACAAATTTTTGGGTATAGTACTCTCTACCCTGCCCTTCATACAACGCTAGTAACTCTGATAAGCGGTCTCTTAATATGTCTTTTACATCGTCCAATAAAAACCATTGACTGGTTTGTGTTTTATCAAAATAATAATTAGCCGAGCGCTGAGTACTATTAACGGTCACTGACTCTGGATGGGCATGTTTGTTCAACTGCACCCATAAGGTCTGGTTAATATTTTCATTGCGCTTATTGACTGCGGCCTTATCGGCGACCAACGGATGACGCATCATCTCCGGCACCGTCATCAATCTATCTTCTAGTAGCAACACCGCACACACGATTTCACACCAGCCATAATGACTGACTTGCTGTACTCGCCAACTGTCCCATGAAGTATCTACAGATTCATCATAACGCTTCTGAATCTCAAGCAGTCGGTGCGTCTTACCGGTTCCTGCAACACCGGTAAAAATTACGTTGGTCGGTTGGTCAGGCATTGGTATCTGTTGGTTATTCAAAATATCTCTTCACTGTTTATATCAAAATCTTAAGGACGTTATTTACTTTCAATCAGCAACTATTTTTTATGACCGCTGTATCATCTCTTATTGGGATATGGTTTTGCTATACTATTTTCATTCTTATCCAATTTTACTATCTCATTGTAACCCTAAAAGTTAACTCTAACCATGAAAGGACGCGTTATGAGCCAGTTATCAAACTTTATACAGCAAGTGTCATCTACTAAAAAAGCCACGGCTGAGAAAGCAGCCACTATAGCCGCTCAACTAAACCTGCCTTTTAAGGCAACCCAGTCGAAAAATAATACTGCTGATCAGGGCGCCTCTGCCAGCATTCAATCTAAAGAAATTAGCAATCCTTTTACCAAAATCCTAAAGGCGGTGCAATTACTGCCTAAATCGACTCAATCTTTTGTGCTGACCAAAGCTTTTAGCAAGCTTGTACCTTATGTCGGCACTACAGGCATTGTTTACGAAGAGGTGACCCCAAACAAATTAGTGGTTAGCTTAGAGAATAAAAAAGGGGTCCAAAACCACATCGGTTCGGTACATGCTGTGGCAGTAACGCTATTAGCAGAGACGGCGACGGGCTTTGTTTTGGCAATGAACCTACCGTCAGATAGAATCTTACTGGTTAAGTCTTATGAAGTGAACTTCTATCGTCCGGTTAAAAAAGGACAGATGGCGGCAATAGCGACTCTAAATGATGAACAGCGTCAGTATATTCTAGACACCCCAAAAGGTGAGATGGTCATTCCTTGCGTCATCGAGGACCGTAACTCTGATAGTGACCGTGCTCCCATTATGGTAGAAATGACTTGGGCTTGGATTCCAAAATCTGAGCTTAAACAGCGCCGTGAGGGTAAAACGAAATAAAACCATCTTCCACAGCTTAATCAAAGCCAAACAAACTCAATAAAAAAGGCACTGCTGATAGTCAGCAGTGCCTTTTTTATTGCCAACAATTCTAATTTAGACCTTTGGATACTAGCGTCTAATTCGGCTAGTATTCCACCATGCCGCCACGCATCTCATCCACTAATGTCATAAACTCTGTACGCCACTCACGAATGGTTTGTTCATCCGGTAACCATTGGTTAGACAACGTTACCACATTGACGATCAAATCTTGACTAGAGGTTTCTAAGCCCTTAGTGTCAGGTGCTGGTGCATACTGACAACGCTGATAGGCTTTGGCCACATTGGCCAATACACCAGACTCTAGCGAGATTTTAATACGTTGCAATTCTGGTGATATTAAAGTCTTTTTCTCTAAAGCGGTTTCGATATACGAAACTGTCGGCTGACTGGTGTCTAAGTTATAAAAATGCGCCAACTCTTGTAAAAAAGCCCAAAGCGCGCTCTGCAGATGAAAAATAGCGGTCTCGCAGTAAGCTTGGTATAACTGCTTATCGGCGGTATCTCCTGCTTGCTTACAAGCAATTCTACAAAAATAAAACTTCTGATTGGTACGATCTGCTTGATAACGAGCCACTCTGCCTTTGTCTGCCATTTTCGCCTCTAACTAGCCACTAATATAAGCGTTAAATGTACCATAAAAATATCGTTTATATTACCTTCATCACCATAGATATTACAAAAAAACCGCCTACAATATAAGCGGTTGTCAGGGTCTCTAAGACGCCATTATCAGGCAGGTAATACCGTTAAAAGCATAATAAAACCAAGCCTAATATTAAAAATTTATAGCCTTAATAATCAATAAAACACTATTGGACAGGATAAGCATGATTTTTATAAATTTCCAAAGTGCCGTTTTCTTTGTCTACAAAAATCCGCTCTACTCCGAAGCCTTTACGCCCCATATTTGGATTCTTATGATAAATATCGATGGTTTTAGCGGCTTTAAAATCAGCAGAATATTTCGACACATTCTTATTGGCCAACATCGGTTTTAAGTTACCCCCATCAATCTTATAGCTAATAACCGCTTGATTGGGTATAAAAGCTTGTTTCTTACTGATACTGCCTCCTTCAGGCATTTTTATATAGCCATCCGTCAGTACCAACCTTTCCAGATCAAAGCTATATTTGTCCACTTTAAAATTGGTTTTAGATTTAGGATTGGTATACCAACGGTAGTTATATAAATCGACACCTCGATTCAACTGCTTATAAAGATGATCGATAATACCTTGATAATTGTCAGCCTTCATTTTTAAGACATTGCCATCGTAGTTGGCACTAAAATCAGGGCAAGTAATCGCAAAGCTAGGATCTGCAGATTTGTTTAAGTCGCCCATACTCACCGTCTTAAACCTATTGGTTGCTGTATCTTTAATCTTCCAGTTGGCATTGATATCCAAGCCATCTTTCATAGACATCAGCATAATATTTAAGCTATCACAGTCTGGGGTCTTATCTTCAGCATAGGCACTCATAGACCCTGCTGTTAATAAAGCAGATATTAATAGGATGGATTTTTTCATGATGGCCTCAAAGACTTAAACACGATAACTAAAGAAAAATAACCAAAGAAATAACTAAAAATTTAATTTGTGATTATTAATTTATTATTCAATATAGACTGAAGTTTACTATTCTTACAATACAGGCAAGTTAAACAAATAGTAACTTTAGTTAAAACTCTAAAAATAATTCTTTCTAAAGCCCCTTTTTCTAAGGGAATCCTTTTCTATATTTAATCCCTTCTATAGTTATAAAGCCTTATCGATACTGAATCAAGTTCATTTTCCAACTGTGAACTATGATTATTATTAAAGATAGGCAAAATTGTATTTGAATCCTTACTTAAAGGTTGTTAACTGACTGATATATCATCTTTTATTTAAATAAAAAAAATCCGACCCTAAGGCCGGATTTTTTTAATTATTTTTTCGATTAAACAAAATCAAACAGGCAAAGCTTATTGACCTGGCTTATCTTGGCTTAGCTCTTGAGCAAATGCTTCGTCGAAGCTTCTGAAATCTTGAGCGGTGGTATTTGCTTCTAAGTCAAAAGCAGCATCTAATGCGCTTTCTACGTCATAAGCAGCCTTACCTTCTTTGGCTTTCTTACGAGCTGCATGGTAAGCAAGACCTGTACCTGCTGGGATCAAGCGACCGACAACAACGTTTTCTTTCAAGCCACGTAACTCATCCACTTTACCAGTCACTGCAGCAGCAGTTAACACGCGCGTAGTTTCCTGGAACGAAGCGGCTGAGATGAAGCTTTCAGTTGCCAAGCTGGCTTTGGTAATACCCAACAATTGACGCTCAAACTGTACTGGGAATTTATCTTCAGCAAGCAGTTTTTCGTTCATTGCTTTCACATCAGCGTATTCAACCTGATCGCCCTTGAAGTAGTTTGAATCACCGGCATCGGTAATCTCTACTTTACGTAGCATCTGACGGATAATCACTTCAATGTGCTTATCGTTGATCTTAACACCCTGCAAGCGGTATACATCCTGTACTTCATCTACAATATAGTTAGCAAGTGCAGTTTCGCCTTGTAAGCGTAAGATATCATGCGGATTTAATGGACCATCTGCAATAACCTCACCACGAGCAACGGTTTCGTTTTCGAATACGTTGATTTGACGCCATTTTGGAATCAACTCTTCATGCACTTCGCCATCTTCGTTAGTAATGATAAAGCGGTTCTTACCTTTGGTTGACGAACCGAAGCTTACCACACCAGACATCTCTGCCATAATGGCGTGATCTTTCGGACGACGTGCTTCAAATAAGTCAGCAACGCGTGGCAGACCACCGGTAATATCTTTAGTACCAGAAGTGGCTTGTGGCACACGACCTAGTACTGAACCTGCGGTTACTTCTTCACCATCAGACACACGGATAATGGTTTCAGCAGGTAGGAAGTAAACCACTTCTTTACCAGCTGTAGTGTCTAGAATAATCGCTGGACGTAAGTCTTTTGAGTTGGTTGGACGATCTTTTGAACCAAGAATCTCAAACGAGCTCATACCCGTCGCTTCATCGATCTTAACCGTGGCAGTAGAGCCATCGATAATATCGCTGAAACGTGCTTTACCAGCGAATTCTGTGATGATTGGGTGAGTGTGTGGATCCCATTTGGCAATAGCCTGTCCACTTTCAACTTCATCACCGTCTTTCACTAGAACACTTGAACCATAAGGTACTTTATAGCGCTCACGCTCACGGCCTACATCATCAGCAATACCGATTTCAGCAGAACGAGATACGATAACTAAGTGACCATCAACGTGCTCAACCGTCTTCATGTTATGGAAACGGATGAAACCAGTGTTACGTGCTGAAATACTGTTATCTACAGAAGTCGAGCTCGCTGCACCACCTACGTGGAACGTACGCATGGTTAACTGAGTACCTGGCTCACCAATTGACTGAGCAGCCATAACACCTACTGACTCACCGATGTTCACTTTATGACCACGGGCTAAGTCACGACCATAACACTGGGCACAAACACCATGTGGTACATCACAAGTAATTACTGAACGTACCCATACTTCATCGATACCATTGTCATCGATAACTTGTACGCCATGTTCGTCAATTAAGGTACCTGCTGGCAACAACACTTCATCTTCACGGCTAATAACATCAGTAGCTACTACGCGACCAAGTACACGGTCACCTAACTTCTCGATGATCTCGCCACCTTGGATGTGTGGTGTCATGCGAACACCTTTTTCAGTACCACAATCATCTTCTGTGATAACCAAATCTTGCGCAACGTCTACCAGACGACGGGTTAAGTAACCTGAGTTCGCAGTTTTCAATGCTGTATCAGCGAGACCTTTACGTGCACCGTGAGTCGAGATGAAGTACTGAAGTACCGATAGACCTTCACGGAAGTTCGCTTTAATTGGGGTCTCGATGATTGAACCATCTGGTTTAGCCATCAGACCACGCATACCGGCCAACTGACGAATCTGTGCCGCACTACCACGAGCACCAGAATCTGACATGATGAAGATAGAGTTGAAAGATTTCTGCTCTTCTTCTTCGCCTTGTGCATTGATTACTTTGTCAGTAGACAAGTTGTCCATCATCGCTTTTGCGACTTTATCATTGGTACGTGACCAAATATCAACAACTTTGTTATAACGCTCACCCGCGGTTACGAAACCTTGTTCGAACTGCTGTTCGATTTCGCGTACTTCTGCGTCTGCCGCTTCAATAAGCTCTTTCTTCTTAGGTGGAATAACCATGTCTTCGATACCGATAGACACCCCTGAAAGCGTGGCTTGAGCAAAACCTAAATACATCAATTGGTCAGCGAAGATAACACTTTCTTTCACACCACGAGTACGGTAGCAAGAGTTCATTAGTTTTGAGATGTTTTTCTTAGTCATCTCAACGTTACACTCTTCGAATCGCATACCTTTAGGCATAACATTCCAGATAAGTAAGCGGCCTGCCACAGTCTCTTTTAAGGTGGTTTGCTTGGTTGAGTTACCTTCTTCATCAAAGATGGTCTCAGTAACACGAACTTTAATTTTGGCGTTTACGTGTAAATCGTTTGAACCAATTGCGCGCAATGCTTCGTTAACGGTCGCGAAGATCATGCCTTCGCCTTTGGCGTTAATAGCTGAACGGCTAATATAGTACAGACCCAATACAACGTCTTGTGAAGGAACAATAATCGGATCACCGTTGGCAGGTGATAAGATGTTGTTGGTCGACATCATCAAGGTACGTGCTTCTAACTGCGCTTCTAGGGTTAATGGCACGTGTACTGCCATTTGGTCACCGTCGAAGTCAGCGTTAAATGCGGTACAAACTAGTGGGTGAAGCTGAATGGCTTTACCTTCAATTAGTACTGGCTCAAACGCTTGTAGACCCAATCTGTGTAACGTTGGTGCACGGTTTAATAATACTGGATGCTCACGGATAACCATGGCCAGCATATCCCATACTTGTGGTTCTTCACGTTCTACCATCTTTTTAGCTTGCTTGATGGTAGTCGCCATACCATGTGATAACAGTTTCGAGTAAGTAAATGGCTTGAATAATTCAAGTGCCATTTTCTTAGGTAGACCACACTGATGTAGACGTAATGTAGGACCTACAACGATTACCGAACGACCTGAATAGTCAACACGCTTACCTAGTAAGTTCTGACGGAAACGACCTTGCTTACCTTTAATCATGTCAGCAAGCGATTTTAATGGACGCTTGTTACTACCAGTAATTGCACGACCACGACGACCGTTATCTAATAACGCATCTACTGACTCTTGCAACATACGTTTTTCGTTACGTACGATAATGTCTGGTGCGTTAAGTTCTAAAAGACGCTTTAAACGGTTGTTACGGTTAATAACACGGCGATATAAATCGTTTAGATCTGATGTCGCAAAGCGGCCGCCTTCTAGCGGTACTAGAGGACGTAAATCTGGTGGTAATACAGGTAAAATGCTCATTACCATCCACTCAGGCTTATTATTAGAGTCACGGAAAGCTTCTAATAACTTAAGACGCTTAGACATCTTTTTAAGCTTAGTTTCAGAACCAGTGTTAGGAATCGCTTCACGTAAGTCATCAATCTCTACGTCAATATCGATGTCTTTTAACAGGTCTTGAATCGCTTCAGCACCCATCTTAGCGATGAACTCATCACCGAATTCTTCTAAAGCTTTGTAATAATCTTCATCATCTAATAGCTGATACTTCTCTAAAGAAGTCATACCTGGATCAGTTACCACGTAGCTTTCAAAATACAATACGCGCTCGATATCACGTAGCGTCATATCAAGTAATAAACCGATGCGGCTTGGTAATGATTTTAAGAACCAAATATGAGCAACAGGACTTGCTAAATCGATGTGGCCCATACGGTCACGACGAACTTTAGCAGTGGTCACTTCTACGCCACATTTTTCGCAAATTACGCCTTGGAATTTACGGCGCTTGTATTTACCACAAAGACACTCAAAATCTTTTACTGGACCAAAGATTTTGGCACAAAATAGACCATCACGCTCAGGCTTAAAGGTACGGTAATTAATAGTTTCTGGTTTTTTTACTTCACCATGTGACCATGACTTAATAGTCTCAGGAGCAGCCAATGAAATCTGAATGCTATCAAATTCACGTTTGCCGTTGTCGGCAGGGCTTTTCATAATATCGAGTAAATCTTTCAAGTTGCTTCTCCGTTATATGTGTTCACGGGGTTTAGGCCATTGTTTATAGTTGAATAATGACACTAACCTACCGTTTGAAGGCAATGAATTAGGCTGAGTTAAAGGGGGACGACTAATGGGACAAACACAGGGCCATTATTGACCAGCCCTGTATCTACCCTATCAACACTAGTTGCTTTCTTTTAGCTCAATATTAATACCCAATGACTTAATCTCTTTGGTCAGTACGTTGAATGACTCAGGCATACCTGGATCCATGTACTGTTCACCATCGACGATGTTCTTATACATACGCGTACGACCTTCAACATCGTCCGACTTCACTGTTAGCATCTCTTGCAACGTGTAAGTTGCGCCGTATGCTTCTAGTGCCCAAACTTCCATCTCACCGAAGCGCTGACCACCAAATTGTGCTTTACCACCTAGTGGCTGCTGTGTAACTAATGAGTACGAGCCAGTTGAACGGGCGTGCATCTTGTCATCGACCAAGTGGTTCAGTTTCAGCATATACATGTAACCTACGGTAACCGGACGGTCAAATTTCTGACCAGTACGACCATCATATAAGGTTTGCTGACCTGAGCTTGGGAAACCAGCAAGCTGTAACAGTTCATCGATTTGCACTTCACGTGCGCCGTCGAATACTGCAGTACCCATAGGCACACCATCACGCAAGTTATTAGCAAGTGCCATGATATCTTCATCGCTCAAGCTGTCTAAATCAACTTGCTCACCGCCCACTTTGTTGTAAATCTTATCTAAGAAATCACGTAAGTCAGCAACTGCTGCTTGAGCTTTAAGCATGCCATTAATCTTGTCGCCAAGACCTTTAGCGGCCATACCTAAGTGAGTCTCAAGAACCTGACCGATGTTCATACGTGATGGTACACCGAGTGGGTTCAATACGATATCAACAGGGTTACCATGCTCATCATATGGCATGTCTTCTACTGGCATGATGCGGGATACAACACCTTTGTTACCATGACGACCCGCCATCTTATCACCAGGCTGAATACGACGTTTAACCGCTAGGTAAACTTTAACAATTTTTTGTACGCCATGTTGCAGATCATCACCCGCAGTTAACTTACGTTTTTTCTCAGCAAACTTAGTATCAATGTCTTTTTGCTTATCGATTAAGAATTCTTGAATCTGAGTTAAACGCTCAGCGATTTCTTCTTCTACTGGTTGAATGTCTAGTAAGGTCTCTAAAGACATTTCTAATAGTTCAGATTCTGCCAATACCGTACCTGACTTAAGACCTGCACCACCACTAATCGCTTTACCATCTAATAGATGACTAATACGGCTACGAGCTGCTTCTTCGAAGATACGTAACTCTTCTTTTAAATCTTTACGATAGTTGTCTAACTGAGACTTCTCGATTGCTTTAGCACGAGCGTCTTTTTCTACGCCATCACGGGTAAAGACTTGAACATCAATAACCGTACCTTTGGTAGAAGTTGGCACACGTAAAGAAGTATCTTTAACGTCTGCTGCTTTCTCACCAAAGATGGCTCTCAGAAGTTTTTCTTCTGGCGTTAATTGCGTTTCACCTTTAGGGGTTACTTTACCAACTAGGATATCACCAGCATCTACTTCCGCACCGATGTAAACAATACCTGACTCATCAAGCGCAGATAATGCAGCTTCACCAACGTTCGGAATATCAGCAGTAATTTCTTCAGTACCTAGCTTTGTATCACGCGCCACACAGGTTAATTCTTGAATGTGAATGGTCGTGAAACGATCTTCTTTAACCACACGCTCTGATAATAAAATCGAGTCTTCGAAGTTGTAACCGTTCCATGGCATGAATGCCACACGCATGTTCTGACCCAATGCCAACTCACCTAAGTCAGTTGATGGACCGTCTGCTAGAATGTCACCGCTTGCGATTGCGTCGCCTTGGTTAACAATAATGCGTTGGTTGATACAAGTGTTTTGGTTAGAACGGGTGTATTTGATCAAGTTATAGATATCGATACCCGCTTCACCAGGGGCCATCTCTTCTTCATTAACACGAACAACAATACGAGAAGCATCTACGTCTTCAATCACACCACCACGGCGAGCGATCACACAAACACCAGAATCGCGGGCTACGTGACGCTCCATACCGGTACCTACTAACGGCTTATCAGCGCGTAAAGTTGGTACTGCCTGACGTTGCATGTTCGAGCCCATAAGTGCACGGTTAGCATCGTCATGCTCAAGGAATGGAATTAAGCTGGCAGCCACAGACACAACCTGGCTTGGTGATACGTCCATATGCGTTACTTTATCACTAGGCATACGTACTGATTCACCACCGCTACGTACCATTACCATTTCTTCAGCTAGTACACCATTCTCATCTAACTCAGAGTCAGCCTGAGCGATAACGGTACCTACTTCTTCAATGGCTGATAAGTATTCGATATCATCGGTTACTTTACCGTCTACTACTTTACGATATGGGGTTTCTAAGAAACCAAATTCGTTAGTCTTAGCAAAGGTCGCTAATGAGTTAATTAGACCAATGTTTGGACCTTCAGGTGTCTCAATTGGACACACACGACCGTAGTGAGTATTGTGAACGTCACGCACTTCGAAGCCTGCACGCTCACGAGTCAAACCACCTGGACCTAATGCTGAAATACGACGTTTGTGAGTAATCTCAGACAATGGGTTGTTTTGGTCCATAAACTGAGACAACTGACTCGAACCAAAGAACTCTTTAACCGCTGCAGCTACCGGCTTAGAGTTAATTAAGTCTTGTGGTGATAAGTTATCAGATTCAGCTGAGCTTAAACGCTCTTTAACCGCACGCTCTACACGTACTAGGCCAACACGGAATTGGTTTTCTGCCATTTCGCCTACTGAACGAATACGACGGTTACCTAAGTGATCGATATCATCCACTTCACCAATACCGTTACGGATATTGATAAGCTCTTTTAGGACATCGATGATGTCTTCTTTAGTTAGTACGCTTTGCTCACGCTTAATGTCTGGATCATCAGTGTTTTCAAAAGGACGACCTAAACGACGGTTGAACTTCATACGACCTACGTTAGATAAGTCATAACGGTCTGCATTGAAGAACATGCTTTCGAATAGTTTTTCAGCAGTGTCAATCGTTGGTGGCTCACCTGGACGCATCACTTTATAGATTTCAATCAACGCTTCTTCACGGCTACCAGTGCTATCTGCACGTAGCGTATCAGCGATATAAGTACCATGATCGATATCGTTAGTGAATAGAATCTTGAACTCTTTGATTGAATCGCTGGCTTCGAATGCACTTAGCTTAACCAATAGTTCATGGTCAATTAGCGTGTTAGCACGGGCGATAACTTCGTCATTAACAACGATGTCTTCTGCCAAAATACGCTCATATAAATATTCATCAGGCACAGCAAGTTTTTTCATGCCAGACTGTTCAATCTGACGAATACGACGGGCGTTAATACGCTTACCTTGCTCAACCAGTACTTCACCGTCTGGAGAAACAATATCGAACTGCGCCATCTCGCCACGTAGACGATCAGCAACTAAGTCGATTTCAAACTGCTCTTCGCCTTTGTATACAGAAACTTTTTCGAAGAAAGTGTCTAGGATCTCATTGGTATCCATGCCTAACGCACGAAGAATGATCGTACCTAGTAATTTACGACGACGGTCAATACGAGCAAATACTAAATCTTTAGCATCAAATTCGAAATCTAACCATGACCCACGGTAAGGAATGATACGGGCGTTATAAAGTACTTTACCGCTTGAGTGAGATTTACCTTTGTCATGATCGAAGAACACGCCAGGTGAACGGTGTAACTGAGACACGATAACACGCTCAGTACCGTTAATAATAAAGGTACCGTTAGCAGTCATTAATGGGATTTCACCCATGTATACGTTTTGCTCACGAATGTCTTTAATAGCCGCTTTACTATTTTTATCTTTGCTATCTTTGTCTTTGATAACTAAACGGATTTTGACACGTAGGGGTGCTGCAAACGTTGAACCACGAGAAATACACTCGCGCTCATCGAACTCTGGTGCACCTAAATAGTATTCAACGAATTGAAGTTCGGCATTGTTAGAGTTACTTTCGATTGGGAAAATAGATGAAAATGCAGCTTGTAGGCCGGTATTCTCACGCGCTTTAGGCTTTTTATTTTCCTGCAAAAATTGCTCATAGGAATCCACTTGAATTGCCAATAGATACGGAATATCCAT
Source organism: Psychrobacter sanguinis (assembly GCF_020736705.1). Lineage (NCBI taxonomy): Bacteria > Pseudomonadati > Pseudomonadota > Gammaproteobacteria > Moraxellales > Moraxellaceae > Psychrobacter > Psychrobacter sanguinis. The sequence goes on along the minus strand of NZ_CP085990.1, from coordinate 1,511,492 downwards.
CACATGCGGCAACTCGGCAAAACTTTTGCGAATACGTTTTTTTTCAGTATAGGAATATGCCATCGAGAGTCCTTACAGTAGACAGTAAAATAAAAATGATTCATTTTTAAAAATTAAGTAGTCAGTAATTAACTTTAAACTCAAATTCTAAATAGGAATCATCAGATTGAAACAGTGAGAATGACCTTTGATAATGCCTGTTGTGCATACAATCATGACGCTTTGACTCAATATTTGAGTGTCGACGCCGCCAAACCCATTACAAACGTTAATAGCTAATGGTTATTGCTGGTTTATTGAAAACGAATTATTAAAAAAATAGTAGTTAATTTAGGTTAAAAGATGCCAAATGACAGATGCAAAAAAACCCCAAGCACGAGCGTACCTAGGTCTAAATAAAAAGGATAGAAGCTAACGATGTTTTAAACATGCAAATTGTCTGTCCCTTGGTCTGTATTAATCGCTAAACGTTCGTTAAGCCGATGTTGATAAGATATTAACGTGACGCTTGCCAACCATTTAGGCTAATACAAAAGGTCAAGTGCGAGATTATACAATATCTTTTATCAAAAAGCAACTACCTATACCTACCCAATAAAAAAGCCAACAATGCATATTACATTGTTGGCTTTGTGGTTAAGTAAGGTTTAACCCTCACTTAACCGAACTCATAACAGATAAAAATCTATTATTTAAGTTCTACAGTAGCGCCTGCTTCTTCAAGCTTTTTCTTAAGCTCTTCTGCTTCTACTTTGTTAGCGCCTTCTTTGATAGGAGCTGGAGCGCCTTCAACTAGTTCTTTAGCTTCTTTAAGACCTAGGCCAGTAGCTTCACGAACTGCTTTAATTACGCCAACTTTCTTGTCGCCGAAGCTAGCAAGAATAACGTCGAACTCGTCTTTTTCTTCAGCAGCAGCAGCGCCACCAGCAGCAGCAGCAGGTGCAGCAGCAACAGCAGCAGCAGCTGTTACGCCGAATTTTTCTTCCATTTCGCTGATTAATTCAACGATGTCCATTACTGACATTTCAGCGATTGCGTTTAACACATCTTCTCTAGATAGTGCCATGGGATTTCTCCATATTCTGATAAATTTAAAGGGATTAATTAAGATCAATACAGTAAGTTATGCCGCTAAGCGATAGTCATACTGTACCAATCGAAAACAACTTAGTAGCCTACTTATATAAATTAAGCAGCTATAAACTAAGCGGCTTCTTTTGCGTCTTTTACTGCTGCAACAGTACGTACAAACTTGCCTGGTACTTCTTTCATAGTACGTGCAAGCTTGGTTACTGGTGCCTTCATTGTTGCCATCAAGATAGATAGTGCTTCGTCGCGTGTTGGAAGCTTAGCTACGCGCTCAAGTTCCTCAGGACCAAACAACTCACCACCAACTGATACAAGCTTTGGCTCTAAAGCTTTGTGTTCTTTAGCAAATTCGTGGATTACACGAGCTGCTGAACCTAAATCTTCAGTAGAAAAAGCCAGTAACAATGGGCCAACCATCTTATCTGACATGCACTCAAAGCTAGTACCTTCAAAAGCACGCTTAGCTAGCGTGTTTTTAACAACTTTAAGTACAACACCTTTCTCACGTGCTTGGTTACGTAGAGCAGTTAACTGTCCTACTTCAAGACCGTGATAATCAGCAGCAACTGCTGAATAAGCATTTGCAGCAACTTCAGACACTTCAGCCACAACTTTTTGTTTCTGTTCTAGCGTTAATGCCATGAGTTGACTCCTTGATCTCATCAACATTGTTGGCACAATGTCGAATTGACGTTTCTATTACTAAAGCTGACGGTCAAACATTAAGTAAATAATCTCTGACCACTCTAGTAACGCTGAATACGGCACCTTTATCAGAATGAATAAGAAATCAAATTGGTAAAACCGAATTAATTCCCATGATCAAACTTTTTTGGGTCACCGTCTGCGTAGGCCAATGCTAGGCACTTGCTAACGATTAAATAAATTTATTATTAAAAAATTAGCAAATAGCACCGACATCAATTAACAGTATGTATGAGCTATTAAGTCACAAGACTTCATAATCAAACATACCTACCTACGGTCTTAGACAGCATAGCTTTGGCTAAGCTGACCTAATATTTAAAACTTTAATTTGTTGAGAGTTATGCCTCTACCTAAATAGTAGGAATAACTCTCTAATTTTTCTACCTAATTAGATTACTATCTAATTAACTAAGAAATTATTTAGCAATACGGTATGGGATTGGATCTAAAGTGATACCAGGACCCATGGTGCTTGATAAAGTAATTTTCTTAATGTAAATACCTTTAGAAGTAGCAGGCTTAGCACGACGGATGTCAGCTAATAATGCTTGTACGTTCTGCTGGATTTGATCAACAGTGAAACCCACTTGACCGATAGTCGTATGGATAATACCTGCTTTGTCTACACGGTAAGTTGCTTGACCCGCTTTAGCGTTAGCTACAGCTTCAGCAACGTTAGGCGTTACTGTACCAACTTTAGGGTTAGGCATTAAACCACGTGGACCTAGGATAGTACCTAGCTGACCCACAACACGCATAGCATCTGGAGCTGCAATAACAACGTCAAAGTCAAGGTTGCCCGCTTTAACTTGTTCAGCAAGATCATCCATATCTACAACGTCTGCACCAGCTTCTTTAGCAGCATCAGCAGCAGCGCCCTGGGCGAATACAGCAACACGCTTAGTTTTACCAGTACCCGCAGGTAGGTTAGTTGCACCACGAACTACTTGGTCAGATTTACGTGGATCTACACCAAGGTTGATAGCGATATCAACTGACTCTTTAAATTTAAGAGGTGGAAGTTCGTTTAAAATGGCTACCGCTTCTTCAAGAGTGTATAACTTTTCGTTTTCTACACGCTCAGCGATCAATTTTTGACGTTTAGTAAGTTTACTCATTTACACACCCTCCACATCGATGCCCATTGAACGTGCAGTACCAGCGATGGTACGTACAGCAGCGTCCAGGTCAGCAGCGGTCAAATCAGCATTTTTAGTTTGCACGATTTCTTCAAGCTGTGCACGAGTAACTTTACCTACTTTAGTAGTATTTGGTACACCAGAACCTTTCGCAATACCAGCAGCTTTACGCAGCAAGAATGCAGCAGGTGGTGACTTCATGATAAATGTAAATGATTTATCAGCGTATACTGTAATTTCAGTAGGAATTGGCAAACCTGGTTCCATGCTAGCAGTTGCTGCGTTGAACTCTTTACAGAATGCCATGATGTTCACACCTTTTTGACCTAATGCAGGGCCAATCGGTGGTGAAGGGTTTGCTTTGCCAGCAGGCACTTGTAGTTTGATGTAACCATCAATCTTCTTAGCCATGATTTTTCTCCTTTACGGGTGATAACGCTTACTGCTCACACTTACCAATTTTATTTAAGCAAGTTGATAAGCAGAGCTATCCGCTCCCCGGTGGGTAAAATATTTAGCTCAGTTGCTTTAGTAGTCAGCTAATTAGCTTAACTTTTCAACTTTACTAAACTCTAATTCGACCTGAGTCGGTCTGTTAAATACGTTTACGGTCAGTTGTAACTTCGATTTTTCGTAATCTACTTTTTCAACCAAACCTTTAAAATCTGTAAATGGTCCATCGATAACCAGAACTTCTTCACCTGGCTCAAATAAAGTCTTAGGACGCGGTGCTTCTTCACTTTGTTTAAGGCGATTTAAAATACGATCGGCCTCAACTTTAGTAATAGGTGCTGGATTTTCTGGCGTACCGCCAATGAAACCCGTAATACGCGGACAGTCATTTACGATGTGCCAAGTATCATCATTCATTTCCATTTCTACTAATACGTAGCCTGGAAAGAATTTACGCTCACTCTTACGCTTTTTGCCGTCTTTCATTTCAACGACTTCTTCAGTAGGTACTAAAACCTCACCGAATTTATCAGCGAATTCACTGCGATTGATACGATCCGTCAAGTAGCGTTGGACCTGCTTTTCATAACCTGAAAATGCTTGCACAATATACCAGCGCATATTTTTCTCCATGACGTCAATCAAACGATTGCTGATTAAAAAAACAGGCTGTAATGCTTATATAACTTATATTAAGATAAAGGTTATATGAAGCCCAGCCCTGATCATTCTCTATTCATTATGTTATGCTTCTATAATTCGACTTTTTATAGTTTTTAGCCTAATTTATAGCAACAAACTTAAATGCTTATAACTGATTGATACTTCTTGTACTAGATAGATAGGGTTCAAATCGAACCTAGCCGATGAACACACCCACCATCCAAGTGAAGAAGTTATCTAATATCCAAACTATAAATGCAACGATGGCAATTACTAACAAACTTTGCCAAGTATATTGAATGGTTTCATTCTTACTCGGCCAGGTTACTCGGCGTAACTCAACACTGGCATCTTTTAACAAGATTTTAAAGCTACGTCCTTGATTAGTTAATGCCAAACAGATAATGGCAAGTACAATCAATGCCGCAATAATACCAATACGAGTCCATAGATCATTGGCAGGCTGCCAAATTCCAGGTAACTTATAGTTAACTAAAGTTGCACCAATCAAAGAGGCTAAAGCAATACCCCATAACGCCATATCTTTTGGTGAACGGGTCTTTGCAACTTCTACTGCGCTTTTACCAGATAGGTCTCTGCCTAACGTATTATGAGCGCCCTGCTTAGCGTCAGATACCTTACTTTCTAGGTTATCTTGTTGATTGCTCATAGTTGAATTGCCTTACGACGTAGACGATAGAATGAATGCCGCCTATCTGTATGGTAAAAGAAGAGTACTTAGTGTTGTTAAGTTTTGAAAGCTATTACACTTAGAAAGCTATCAAGCTTAGACAGTTATAATATAAGTGGCAGGCGATGAGGGACTCGAACCCCCAACCCTCGGTTTTGGAAACCGATGCTCTACCAATTGAGCCAATCGCCTTTAGTTAAGGTTGACTATTATACAATCTTTTTTATGGAATGCAACCCTTGTGAGTAATACTGACTAGGAATCTTCCAAAAGACTGTGATACCAAAGAGATAACAGGCTACATATAGTCATTTTAGGGGCTATTTTAAGGAGTTACTGCACTGAACTCAAGTTAATTTTGATCAAATTATATCCCTCATATTAACTATTTTATTTTTTATTAGTCGATAGCTTCCTTTTCTCTTTTTCTTTATAAAGATAGCGCACATAAAAAAGACCGTCTCTTTCGAGACGGTCTTTTTAGCATACTGCTTTACTACGTTTTAACTAATATGAGTTATTAGTCTTTAACGTTAGCAACAACACCAGCACCTACAGTACGGCCACCTTCGCGAATTGCGAAACGTAAACCTTTGTCCATAGCGATTGGGTGGATTAGCTCTACGCTCATCTCAACGTTATCGCCTGGCATTACCATTTCAGTACCGTCTTGTAATTGGATTGCACCAGTTACGTCAGTAGTACGGAAGTAGAACTGTGGACGATAGCCGTTTAGGAATGGAGTGTGACGACCACCCTCTTCTTTTGACAGTACGTATACTTCGGCGTCAAATTTAGTGTGAGGAGTGATTGAACCTGGCTTAGCTAATACTTGGCCACGCTGTACGTCTTCACGTTTAGTACCACGTAGTAGTACACCACAGTTCTCACCAGCACGACCTTCGTCTAGTAACTTACGGAACATCTCGATACCAGTACAAGTTGTTTTAACGGTGTCTTTGATACCAACGATTTCGATCTCGTCACCAACTTTAACGATACCAGACTCAACACGGCCAGTTACTACAGTACCACGACCTGAGATTGAGAATACGTCTTCGATAGGCATTAGGAATGGCTTATCGATGTCACGCTCTGGCTCTGGGATGTACGTGTCTAGAGTTTGTAGTAATTCGATTACTGCTGGCTCACCGTATTTACCATCTTTACCGTTTAGCGCTTCTAGTGCTGAACCTTTGATGATTGGAGTGTCATCACCTGGGAAGTCATAGTCTGAAAGTAATTCACGTACTTCCATTTCTACTAATTCTAGTAACTCTTCGTCATCTACCATGTCACATTTGTTCATGAATACCATGATGTATGGTACGCCAACCTGACGTGATAACAAGATGTGCTCACGAGTTTGTGGCATTGGGCCGTCAGTAGCTGATACTACTAAGATAGCGCCGTCCATCTGTGCCGCACCAGTGATCATGTTTTTAACATAGTCAGCGTGACCTGGGCAGTCTACGTGTGCGTAGTGACGTGCTTCAGTGTCATACTCAATGTGTGAAGTGTTAATAGTAATACCACGTGCTTTTTCTTCAGGTGCTGAGTCAATTGCAGCATAGTCTTTGGCTTCGCCACCAAAAGTTTTTGCAGCAACAGTTGCGATAGCAGCTGTTAAAGTAGTTTTACCGTGGTCAACGTGACCGATTGTACCAACGTTAACGTGTGGCTTGTTGCGTTCAAACTTGGCCTTTGCCATGAGTGTATCCTCTTATTATGGGTTTACTAAGATAAATGGTACGACAAGGAATATTAGGTTGTTATTTTCTATTATTTAGTAAATTACAACACTAAAAGGCAACACTAAGTGCTGCCTATCGATAAATCAACTAGCGGTGTGATGTAACTTGGTGCAAGGTCATTAACTAGCCCTTGTAAATAAATTTAAGTTTTATCTTAAATAATCACCTAACTGTTTAGAGTTAGCACAAACGGTGCTAGGCTCAATTTCTTAATCAACGGTTCTGAAAATAAGTATACGACCAACTCAAAGCACTATTATGGGATATTTAGCTAATTTAAAATAGTGGAGCTCATATCGAGAATTGAACTCGAGACCTCTCCCTTACCAAGGGAGTGCTCTACCGCTGAGCTATATGAGCATAATGTGCTTTTATTTTAAATATAAGTTGGAGCGGGTGGCGGGAATCGAACCCGCGCCATCAGCTTGGAAGGCTGAGGTTCTACCATTAAACCACACCCGCAGTATCACAGCTTTAATTGTGCTGCCACTTGCATTGGATTTGGCAGTGTGCTGATCAAGGTAGAGTATACTGAACACTAATTGAAAATAGTACTAGAAAATGGTGGTGGGGGAAGGATTCGAACCTTCGAAGCTTTCGCGACAGATTTACAGTCTGTTGGGTTTGACCGCTCCCCAACCCCACCTAAGGTGTAAAACTAAGTTGGATAATAGTTTTACTAAATTGCCGTTAAGCAAAGTACTTTGAAGGACGAATGGTGCCGACTGCCGGAATCGAACTGGCGACCTACTGATTACAAGTCAGTTGCTCTACCAACTGAGCTAAGTCGGCTTGTTCCTTCGAAGTGGTGAGTATTCTAGCAAATATTTTTTAAAACACAACCTTTTTTTTCATTTTTTTCAATTTTTTTTCAATTTTTCGTTTTTTAGCCTAAAGTTCCGCTGTTATATAGCCATAAAGCAACCGCTAAGCCCACTAAAATCAAGGCCATCCATAAAAAGGTAGTGTTTTTGCCCGAATTGACTTTATTTGGAGCAGGTTCCGAATTACTGACATGAGCCACGTTATGTTGCTGTGGTTCGTTGACAGTATTGAATGAGTTGTTCGAGGTGTCTACTCTTTTTGTTTCTTCAACTTTATGGGTTGTGATTGGCGCTTCTGTCGTAACAGGAGCAGATTTTTCTACATTAGGCTTAACTTTAGGCTCTACCGCTTTCGTCTCTTCTATATTTTCATGAAGATTGGTAGTTGCTGACATTTGAGCGGCAGCTGCTTGCTTAGATTTATGTACTTCTGGATCAGCTTCTGCCGCCAACTCCTCAAAGTGCTCTTTTTTGCTATTTACAGATTCATGTTGGTTAGGATCACCGAACGAGATAGGCCCTTCTAATTCTTCTTTTAATTTCTCATCTAACTCAGCCTCACTCAACCCATCTATGTCTGCTCTTTCCACTGCTTCAGCATTATTTTTGGTCTGTTCGGCTATGGCATTCTCTTCTGACAATGTTTTGTGCTTATGCTCAACTGAATCAGTCGCAGGTTTTGGCGTGTCTACCGCAACCGGTTCAGAAACGACTGGTTTAGATTCAATCGATTCAGATACTAGCGGCTCAGAGGTAATTACTTCAGGTGTAACAGTTTCAGGTGTAACAGTTTCAGGTGTAACAGTTTCAGTTTCAGGTTTAACTACTTCAGCTTCTGGTTTAATAGTTTCAGTCTTGATAGCTTCAGGCTCAGACTTAGCAGGCTCTACCTTATCTACGACAGGAACGGCAGTCACTGGTTGTACAGTTTGTACTTGATTGACTCGGAAACTAAACGCAGCAAAAGTTATCACGTCTGCGTCTTTGAGTACTTTAGGTTCATGGGGTACAAGCTTTTCATCATTAACCAAGGTGCCATTAGAAGAGCCCAAGTCTTGTACAGACAGCTGATCATTAACTACCGTTAATTCGGCATGTTGACGAGAGACTTGCTTGCTACCTAGTACCACGTCATTGTCTTGGCCACGACCTACTGTTAGCTTATCTTCTATCTTTAGCTCTAAATTACCTAGGGCTTCGGTTAGGGCAGTAAGTTGCCACTGTTTGGCGTCAGAATGAGTCATAAAAAAACCTCTTTTTTAATGTTAATTATTGGAATAAATAGAATAATATTTATTGTTTTCAGTGTATTTTTATTAGCCTGTAAATTTTTTATTAGCCTTTAAACTAAGCAGACTTCTCGTAAGATAGCTTGTCTACTAGTCTAGTACAGCTACAGCGTCTATTAATGCGGGAGAAATGTTCCTTCATATCAAACGCCATTAAACGCTAATCTAACTTAATTTATAACCTGATTTTATAACCAATACCAGTTTATTTATTAGACTGTGGTAAGTATTTTGGTTTCACGATACCTTTAAGTTTAGCATAAGGCACCGTTAGCTTAGGCATGCCATAGGCATAAGGCGCTATTTCATAAGGTTGATAAGTCAGGGTTATGCCTTTATCAGTCAGTGCTGCATTATCAGTCATGACAAAGGGCCAGTTTTGCTCAAAAGTTTTAATATCGTTGTCCGATTGCTTCACCCAGTCTTTATATTCAGTATACGCCAAAGCTTTAAACTTTGTTTGCTGCCCTGAATTTAGCACGTCTTTTAGCGTAATTTGCTGCCTTGAGTCCATATCAAACATCAGATATTCAGCGTAACCTACCCCATGCGCCCCTCCCAAATAAACATAAGAGGTAATTTCAAACAGCTCTACGCTACCCACATGGCCTAAATACTTTGGCTCGACCTCAAAATGATAATTAAGACTACTGCCTTCATCAATATCCTTTAATTGTGATTTGGCAAAATTATCTAATAACTTTTTGACATCGCTTTCTGACATTTTTTTGGGCTTGTTTTTACTTTCAGCACCATATCCTGTCTGCAGCTCGGGTAGTAATAGATTAATACGGTTATTTATAATGCTATTAATCCAGTCCTGGCTACTTTTAGCATACTTGATAGTAATTTCAGGACACGTGTAGTCTTTTCGGCTATAGCAGGTCTCAGTGACCGTTTTTGGCAAGGTGTAGTTCAAATAAGTACTGTCATACATCAATTCGGCGGCTTGAGCCGGAGTCGATAGAAGACCAATCATACCCATCGCAATTGAAGAACTAGCCAAAGCTGAGCTTAGAATCTTTGGAAGCTTACGCGTGTTAAATTTGGGACTAGAGAGTGGTAAGATTCTATATGGTAATGACATGGCACTCGTCTCTATTGGTTTATTGGTAAAATTGATAGCGTAATAGCTGCCGATTTAGTAATAATCTGAGCTGTCTCATCTAAATAACCGCCCAAATAGCTAGTTAAATAACTGGCCAGACAAACAGCTAAATACTTTGTTTCGCTTAAATAGGCTCTTCTAATTAAATATATAGTAAAAATTTGGCCAATGTGTTGAAACTATGTTTTAAAGCGTTTAATTAGCAACTCACCTATATATTCATCATATTCATCATAATAATTTATACATTTGATCTAACAGGCTACCTGTTAAAGTTTCATAGCTTAACCTCAGGCTCTTAACGTATAGCTAGGTATTGAATCCGCGTATTACGGGTGTCAAATAAATGTCATTAAAAAAGGCGCTCCCTAAGAGCACCCTTTGTCAATCAACCTCTGCTGCTATTCACAGTATAGCCTTAACCAAAACCCTATCAATTAATGCTCACGGGTATTGCTAAAGGTCACTTCTGGATAGCGGTCTTGCATTAACTGTAAATTAACTCGGCTTGGCGCTAGATAAGTTAAATGCCCACCTCCATCAACTGACAGCTGATCATGTGCCTTTTTCTTAAACTTGGCCAATACCACTTCATCATCACAGTGAATCCAACGTACTGTGGCAATAGAGACGGGCTCAAAAGTACACTGTACTTTGTACTCTTCTTTGAGTCGATGCGCCACCACTTCAAACTGTAGCACACCCACTGCCCCTAAGATTAGGTCGTTGTTAATCTGCGGCATGAATACCTGAGTGGCCCCTTCTTCAGAAAGCTGCTGTAAGCCTTTTTGTAACGCTTTAGACTTCAACGGGTCTTTCAGTACCACACGGCGGAATAACTCTGGGGCGAAATGAGGAATACCGGTAAAGTTCAGCTCTTCACCCTCAGTAAAACTATCGCCAATACTGATAGTACCGTGGTTATGCAGACCAATAATATCCCCTGGATAGGCTTCTTCTAATGCTTCACGGTCTCCGGCTAAGAAAGTTAGGGCATCTGAGATACGCACCTCTTTACCCAAGCGAACATGTTTCATCTTCATGCCCTTCTCATACTTACCTGAACAAACCCGTAAGAAGGCAATACGGTCACGGTGACGTGGGTCCATATTGGCTTGAATCTTAAACACAAAGCCTGTAAAGCTGGTCTCATTGGCATCGACTTCACGCTCATTAGTCGGATGACTTTTTGGTGGTGGCGAATGCTCAATTAAGGTATCTAGTACCATGTTAACGCCGAAGTTACCCAAAGCAGTTCCGAATAACACAGGGGTCATTTCACCCTTTAAGAACATCTCAACGTCAAAGTCCTCTAGCGCCATTTGTACCAACTCTAAAGACTCTTCAAAGGCAGCAAAAGCCAAATCACCCAAACGTTGACGAATATCTGGATAATCGTAACCTTCACGGGTCTCAATCTCAGTGATTTCGCCACCATGACCTTTTTGATATAAGTAAGTTCTATCTTCAGTAAGGTGATATACCCCTACGAAGTCCTGACCCATACCAATTGGCCACGTTACCGGCACACACTTAATACCTAGCACCGTTTCGATTTCATCTAATAGCTCTAGAGGATCACGAATCTGACGATCCAACTTGTTCACAAATGAGATAATCGGTGTATCGCGCATACGACACACTTCCATCAATTTGATGGTCCGTTCCTCGACCCCTTTTGCCCCATCTACCATCATCAACGCGCTATCTACTGCAGTTAGGGTACGGTAGGTATCCTCTGAGAAATCAGCGTGGCCCGGGGTATCCAATAAGTTAACCACATGGCCTTTATAAGGAAACTGCATCACTGAGGTGGTAATCGAAATACCACGCTCTTGCTCCATGCTCATCCAGTCAGAGGTGGCATGACGATCAGTTTTACGTCCTTTTACTTCACCAGCCACCTGAATCGCTTGGCCCCAAAGCAATAGCTTTTCGGTCATGGTTGTTTTACCGGCATCGGGGTGAGAAATAATAGCGAAAGTGCGACGCTTGGCAACTTCTTTGTTTAAGGTTTTTAGATCTACGCTCATAATTTGGTTTTCAACTTCAATGTGGAAGGTATTTCTTCACTGCACTTCAATATTGAAAATAATGTTCAATATGAAAAGCATGATAAAAGAAAGTACAGCAGAAAAAAGTACTTTAGAAAGATAATGAATAATTAGCAAAATGAATGTGCGTATTGTAACGGATTTACGCTGCGACTGCAGAAGATGTTCAGGGCTTAAATAGCAATTTATTGTAAAACCTTATTTTAAGACTCAGGTTTATTATAAGAGATATGTAAGTTTATAGTCTGCTTAGCGATTCATTAGTGATTCATTGGCCATTACCCTCCCTATCACTGAATAGCTGTCATTTAATAAACTTAAAGATAACGACTTGGGCCAAAGCTATTTATTAGATAAGAGCATTATAAAACACAGTGTAAGTTAAGCTTACAAAGTCCCAGTAAAGCGTTACGACTCACAAACGACAAAGAGAAAATCCTTTGCTATGCTGATTGCGTGTTCAAGAAACTTTACTATTTTCATAGCTAATATTTTAACAACTAATATTTTAAAAACTAGAAATCAACTTCCTCCAAAGTGATTGTTAGGATAAAAACCTTTTTTAGGTTTAACAAAATATTAGATTCAAGACAAATGTTAGCGTTTATAAAAATTAGCATTTATAAAAAACAATAACTTAAGATAAAAAAGGATCTCTATGAAAACTTTATATTCTACAAAAGCAACTGTCGTTGGCGGCCGCATGGGTTCAGCCAAACTGAATGATAGTGATTTAGAAATTAAGATGGGTGCCCCAGGTACGGGAAAAGGTAATAATCCTGAACAGTTATTTGCGATGGGTTATGGCGCCTGTTTTGATAGTGCACTAGGTGTGGTTAAACAGATGCAGGGCGTAAAGTTTGACTCTACCACTGAAGTCAATGTTGATCTTTTACAAAGCGACAATCACGATTATAATTTAGCTGTTACCCTTCACGTGATTGCTTCTAATACTGATCTTAGTGCCGAAGATGTTCAAAAAGCGGTTGAGAAGGCTCACGAAGTTTGTCCTTATTCTAAAGCCACTCGCGGTAATATTGAGGTCAAAGTAACTTCTGAGGTTAAATAAAGCTTGGCTAGTCTTGGCTTACAGCAATAAAAAATATTATAAGTTTGTAAGTTGAGTAAGACTACTTTATAACCCCTACTAGTATTTATTAGCGTTTAGTGCAAAAAATTTAGACCCAAATCATATTTAGTGATTTGGGTCTTTTGTGTTTAAACGGTTTGATGCTATTAACCCTATAGTTACGACTGATTTATAAGCTTTGCACCGACTCAATAAACAATCATCCTATCGACACCCTATTTTTTCGTTATAATGATTTTATAGTCAATGTCTCGGCTGCCTAGCCTATTTTTTTATGGCGGTAATTTTATCGCAGTGATACTAATTTATAGTTTTATCACTACTAAACCACTATTTATCACTTTATCACTGTTCCTTTTATTCGTGTTTTTATTACCGATACTCTGATTTCTACAATAGATACTAATAACGTTAAATTAATTGAGTAACTTTTATGACCGATAACACCCCTGATACTACCCTTGATACCACTGCCGATACTTCGCATGCGGCCCTTGATCCTAATGTAATGCCTAACTTTGAGCACATGCCCAATGTCGCTACTATGGACACCAGTCATATTGATAAAGAACGCCCCCCTTTTATCTTGGTAGATGGCTCTTATTATTTATTCCGAACTTATCATGCGCTACCCAAAACTATGATGAATTCCCAAGGGCTGACCACCAATGCTATTCGTGGCACCTTAAATGCTCTTTTAAAAGTTATGCGCCGTTATAATCCCACCCACATGGCTGTGTGCTTTGATACCAAATCCCCTACCTTCCGTCATGCGATGTCAGAAGAATATAAAGCCAATCGTCCTAAAATGGACCCTGAGCTTGCAGAGCAAATCCCTTATATCCACCGGTTAGTGCGTGCTTTAGGGATTCCTTTATTACGCATCGAAGGCGCTGAGGCCGATGATATTATCGGTACGCTAACCCATCGTGCGGTACAAGAAGGTCATCATGTGGTTATCTCAAGTGGTGATAAAGATATGATGCAGCTTATTAATGACTGCGTAATATTAGAAGACAGTTTTGTTGGTAAAGTCGTCGATGTACAAGGGGTTGAAGACAAATATGGCATCAAGCCCAATCAGATGATTGACCTACTCACACTGATGGGCGATGCCTCTGACGGCATTAAAGGTATCCCAAGTGTTGGTCAAAAAACTGCCGTTAAGTGGCTTAATCAGTATCAAACTGTCGATAATATTGTTGCTAATGCGCATGAAATTAAAGGTAAAGTCGGTGAAAAACTGGTCGAGTTTGCCGATAACATTCCTCGTGACCGTCAGCTTGCGACTATTGTTACCAACCTTGAGATAGGCCAAGACTGGGAAGATTTACGTATTAATACCGATCCAACAGCACATATTGAAGAGCTGCGTGAGCTGTATAGCGAGCTAGAGTTTAAAAATGAATTGGCATCACTAGATCATCCCAATCATCCTGCTAATTCGTCTGCCAATAGTGTGGCCGATAGCAAAGCAGACGCCGAGTCACAAGCACAAGTGGCCAAAACGCTGCAAAACCAAAAACAGACTTCTATCATTGAACATATCAAAAACAGCAAAACCCATGACAAAGCTTGGCACACTGTGCTTGATGAAAACATGTTAGATACTTTGTTCCACCAATTACAAAGTGCCAAACATTTTGCAGTCGATACCGAAACAACTAGCATTAACTGGCGAGAAGCTGAAATAGTGGGTTTGTCATTTTCGGTACAAGCACATGAGGCCTATTATGTACCTCTGGCGCACGTGGACTATAGTGAACCCCAAAAAAAGGCGAAAAATAAGAAAGAAGAAGCAGAACAAGCGGAACTAGTAGCAAATGCTGAAGTGGATCCTTTAATCGCTAAACAACTTGACCGTGATATGGTGCTTGCCAAATTAAAACCCATTTTGGAGAACCCTGAAATTGGTAAAATCGGTCAGCATCTAAAATATGATGCCCATGTGCTGAGAAAGTACGGTATCGAGTTAAACACGTCGCCTAAAAATTGGGAAATGGATACGATGCTGGCAAGCTACGTATTAAATGCGGCTGCTACCCGTCATAGCATGGATGATCTTGCCCGCCATTATTTGCATACCCAAACTATTAGCTTTGAAGATGTCGCTGGCAAAGGGGCTAAGCAAGTTACTTTTGATAAAGTCGCTATTAATATTGCCAGTGACTATGCTTGTGAAGATGCCGATATTACCTATCAATTGTTTGAGCTATTCCAAGATAGACTTAAAGACGATACGGTCAATCAACGCCTACTACATGAGCTTGAGATTCCTGTGGCCCAGATATTATGTCAGATGGAATCAGAAGGCATTATGATCAAACGCTCGTTCTTAAACGAGTTGTCCGAGCGCTTTGATGAAGAGATTATTGAGCTTGAGAAGCAGGCTTATGTTGAAGCGGGTGAGGAATTTAACTTAGGCTCTCCCAAACAGTTGGGTGAAGTGCTGTTTGATAAGCTTGGCGTTATCGGTGGTAAAAAGACTAAGTCGGGTCAGTACTCAACCGGGGAGGCGGTGTTGTCTAAAATTGACCATCCTCTGGCCGAAATTGCCCTTGAATATCGTAGTCTCGCTAAGCTAAAAAACACCTATACCGATGCACTTGATGCTGTCGCTGATAAAGATACAGACCGTGTGCATACTAGCTATCATCAAGCCTTAACCAGTACTGGCCGTTTGTCTTCTACTGATCCTAACTTACAAAACATCCCGATTCGCACTAAGACCGGTCGACTTATTCGTCAGGCATTTATTGCCCCTAAAGGCCGTGTGCTATTGGCAGCGGATTACTCGCAAATTGAGTTACGTCTGATGGCTCACTTCTCAGGGGACGCCAACTTAACCAAAGCGTTTAATGAAGGCTTAGACATTCACACAGCGACTGCCGCTGAAGTATTGGGTAAAACGGTTGATGAGGTCACCCCTACTGAACGCCGTAATGCTAAGGCCATTAACTTCGGTCTACTGTATGGTATGAGTGCCTTTGGCCTTGCCAAACAGCTGCAAATGTCTCGTGGTGAAGCTCAAGACTATATCAATCAATATTTCGAGCGCTACCCTGGTGTCAGACGGTATATGCAAGACACCCGTGATAACGCGGTAGATAAGGGCTATATTGAGACTATCCTAGGTCGTAAGCTATATACACCGGATATTAATAGCACCAATCAGATGGTACGCCGTGGTGCTGAACGTGCTGCTATTAATGCGCCGCTTCAAGGCAGTGCTGCTGATTTAATTAAACTGGCGATGATAGCGGTAGACAAAGTATTGCCTAAACAAAACGCCAAAATGCTACTACAAGTACATGATGAATTGGTATTTGAGGTCGATAGCGACAAAGCCGATGAGATTGGTGAGCTAATCAAAAATGCTATGCAAGATGTACTGAGTGATACTGCCAAAGAGATGGGCTGGGAAGTTGATTTCGCTGTACCGTTGTTGGTTGAAACTGGTGTTGGCGATAACTGGGATGAGGCTCATTAAGAGATTTAGTGAGTATTTAATGGTAGCTTATTGTTAGTTTTTTATGGGAACAAAACCAATCTAATGCGAAAATTTTGAGCTAAAAAACCTTAAATTGAAAAAGGGAAGTGTCATACGACACTTCCCTTTTTTAAACTTACGCTAGATTAAACTAATAAAGCTAGCGCTTATTTATACTACCGTTTATACAACAATCACCTAAACTACAGTCACGTGCAAACGCACATCCACATTGCCTCGGGTCGCATTTGAATATGGGCAGACTTGATGCGCTTTTTCAACAAGATTTTGCGCCTCTTCTTGACTAATACCAGAAACTTCAACGCTGATGTCTAAATCTAGGTTGTAGCTGCCAGAAGACTGCATACCAATACCAACCGCAACAGAAGTTTTTGAGCTACTGATATCTAACTTCATCTGTTGTGCTGTCATGTTCAAAGCACTGTCAAAGCAAGCGGCATAGCCTAAAGCAAACAGTTGCTCAGGATTAACGCCCTTAGCACCTTCTTCTTGTGGTGTAACTAAATCAAAGCCTAATGAGCCGTCATTAAGTTCTGTACGGCCTGAACGACCACCAGTGGCTGTTGCTTCGGTTTTATAAAATATTTTCATGGTTTTATCCTTATATGTTATATGTTTATCGTTATTCATTGTCATCGAGAATTCGAACGTTTTCAGTACTATTTGCGTTTCGATGTATTAAGTTTCGATAAATAAATTATAAGGTCTGACAAACAATTAGGTTAGAACGAACCTATAATATATTTGCCTATTTCTCTAAATTACTGGAGTATAGAGCAAATAGTTTGATAATTGATAAAGCAGGATACTATATGCAGCCCCATATAATAGAGTCATTGCTGACTATATTGCCTAGAAATGAAACGATCGAGTCTGACATTGAGGGACTCTTCTTTTATTGTGCAGACAAACCCAGTGATATGGTGAGCTATATTCAAGAGCCGAGCATCTGTATCGTGCTACAAGGAGAACGTGAGATTTACCTTGGCTCTGACTGTCAGCGCTTTGATAATAACCATTTGATGTTTTGCCCAGTTAATATTCCTATCAGCGGCCATATTAAATCCGCTTCTCCTGAGCGACCGGTTATCGTGATGTCTATGCGGCTTGATTTGCCATTAATTCGTGAAGTACTCGCTAAAATGCCGCCAAAATCGGCCACTCAAGGCTCTAATCTGGGTATTAAATGGCCTTTAGATAATACGATTATGGATTCATTTGAACGCCTAATAGGCTTGCTTCATTATCCAAATGATATTTACTTTTTAGCCCCATTATTACTTCAAGAAATCTATTACCGTCTGCTTAATGCTGAACAAGGTGAAAAGCTTAGGCAGCTCGTTACCAATGGCAGTCATACTCATCAGATATCTCAAGCAACAGATTGGCTAAAGCGTCATTTGAATGAGACAGTCGTAATAGAAGAGTTAGCGCTGAAGGTAGGCATGAGCGAATCTGGTTTTTACCAACACTTTAAAGCCTTGACCGGGTTTAGCCCTTTGCAGTATCAAAAGAGTTTACGCTTGATGGAGGCAAGGCGCCTAATTCGTTTAGGTGATAAGCAGGTGTCGCAAATCGCCTTAGACGTAGGATATGAGAGTCCCAGTCAGTTTAGCCGAGAGTACAAACGTTTTTTTAATGTCAGCCCAAGTCAGGATACCGTTTAGGGCAGTGTCGTCATAAATCCTATAATCTTAATCCTATAATTTTAAAGAAATCTTATAGTTAAAGCGCTTCTCGTGTTACTTATTAGTATCAGAACCTAATCATAAGTTAGCAACTTATTAGTAAGAGATTATTTATTATAGATAAGCCACCCACCACTTATTATAAGGTAGCCTGATATGCTAAAAAAATTATTTAAGCCAAAATTTGTCAAATTTGATGAAAAATACACTAAATTGACGGCCGAGGAAGAGTCGATCATTGAGGTTATTAGTAACGATATTCGTAAAGAAGTGCTAAAAACCAAAGGTAAAGACAAATTGCCTTACCACGGTCGTGCGGTACATACTAAGGGCTATTGTGCGCTGAAAGCTAAATTTGAAGTGTTGGATAATTTGCCCGCAGAATATGCGCAAGGCGTATACGCAAACCCTGGTATTCACGACGCAGTCATTCGATTCTCAAATGCTGGGGGCTTAGTAGCCCCTGATAGAAGACTGGGGGTAATTATTGGCTTCTCTTTTAAAGTATTCGATGTAGAGGGCACAAAGGTAACCCCCGATGAGCCTGAGGCGCCAACGATGGACTTTGCCTTGGTAAATACGCCAGTATTCTTTACCAATCAATTAAAGGATTATGCCTTATTGTCTAAGTTAGCGTTTGCTTTTAATGGTTATTTGGCAGATGGATTAGTTGGCAAGGCGAAGTTCGGGATACATTGGTTGACAAAGTATGGTAAAGAGATACCAGACTTTGAAGCATTTAAGACCTTAAATGCATTCCGTAAAACAGTAACGGTAAAGCCTAAAAACCCTTGGATGTATGATTATTTTTCTCAAGGTGTGGTACGTCATGGTGATTATATGGGCAAAATTAGAGTCACGCCTACCAAAGAATCTCTTGCTAAGATTAACCATCCCGATCTACATTTGTTTAGCGACAATGAAACCATTCGTAACACCCTAATTGAAGAAATCGGTGAGCACGATTATCAGTTTGATATACAAATACAACTGTGTCGCAATCTTAAAAAGCAACCTATTGAAGACATAACCAAAGAGTGGAAAGAGTCCGATGCACCATATGTGACCGTAGCGCGATTGACAGTGCCCTGCCAGGACGTACCAGAAGATGGGAACTTTGAAGTAATGGAACACTTATCGTTTTCTGTCTTCAGAGCGTTAGAAGAAAACCGTCCGATTGGTCGTATCCAACAGTCTCGCCTGGAGGCGTATAGAACGTCATCTAAAGTTCGTCATGAAGAAAACCAAGTAGAACGTAAAGAGCCGACCAGTTTAAAACAAGTATTTGATAAAACTTACTTTTAAACTTATTTCCAGTAAGTAGTTTGTTTGTATTTGGGAGGTTTCATAACGGTTTAAACTCTGCACACGACAAAAAAACAAAAAAGTCTGTTAAAGCAAAGGCATAATAGTAATTTTTAAGACGAATCAGACCATGCCAAACTTTAACAGACTTAGTGAAACTTTAACCCAAAACCTGAGCATGAACAAGGCAAGAATCAATTGTTTGAGCCTAATGATAATAGCCCTGATTACTGCTCAAAGCAGTAGTCTTAAAAAAAATAGCAAGACACCTTCCTAAGGGTGGTAAAACCGACAGCCACTATCGCAGACTACAGCGATTTTTTGCCGAAGCGAGGATAGACTACGATCAACTGGCTTTGATGATATATCGACTATTTGGACTAGGCAAAGTCACCTTAACCATTGACCGCACCAACTGGAAATGGGGTAAAAGTAACCTCAACATCTTTATGCTAGGAGTGGTATATAAAGGGATAGCCATCCCCTTATACTGGCAAATGCTAGATAAGCGAGGTAATACAAACCATCTTGAACGCTGTGAACTTATTGAGCGGTTTATCAAACAATTTGGCAAAGATAACCTTGATATGATAGTAGCAGACAGAGAGTTTGTTGGCGAAAAATGGTTTAACTGGCTCACCAATAATCACATACCCTTTGCCATACGGATTAAGAAGAACAGTAAAGTTAAGAATCATCATGGCAAGTTGGTACATATTAAAGAGTTATTGCGCCATGTTAGCCATCAAGAAACATATCGACATGGGCGAATACTGACTGTCGATGGTTGTTTGGTTCGAGTATTTGCCAAGCGTGATAAAGACTATGGTTTAGTGATTGTCGCAACCAATCAACTAGAAACAGTGGATGCGATGACAAGCTATGCTAAGCGTTGGGAAATTGAGACTTTATTTGCTTGTCTAAAGGGGCGTGGCTTTAATCTTGAAGATACCCACTTAACCCATCTTGATCGGGTCAGTAAATTAGTCGCAGTGAACGCCTTAGCATTTTGTTGGGCTTATCATGTCGGTATTTATAAAGACAAAGATAAGCCGTTAAAACGCAAGTTAAAGTCAAACGCTCGACCTCAAGCCAGTTTGTTTGCGCTTGGCCTGGATTTATTGATTGAAGGTCTTCGTTTGGTATTTTTTAACAATGATAAGACTGTATTTCGACAATTAGTTAGCTTTTTAACCCCTAAACCTATGAAAATCGGATGGGGATGATTTTTTTGTCGTGTGCAGAGCGGTTTAAAATAGAATAAATATCCGGTTAGTATTCAAATATTTAGCCGAGTTGTATATAATACTCCCGGAAAACTAGACCAAAAAATTGTAGCAAATAAGATAGAATAACCTTTAGAAAAAGAGGTCTATCTAATGACAAAAGTACGTAAGCGTCACAATGCTGAATTTAAAAGCAAAGTCGCCGTTGAAGCCATCAAAGAACACAAAACCCTCAACGAGTTAACCGCAGAATATGGGGTTCATGCAACCCAAATCAGCAACTGGAAAAAGCAGGCTTTGGCAGTTATCCCTACTGCATTCAATACCAAACAGCAAGCCAACGAACAAGCCCAGCAAGCTATTATCGATGAACTACATAGGCAGCTAGGGCAAGTCATCAGTGAAAGAGACTGGCTTAAAAAAAAGTCCTTACAGCTACCCTGAGCACTCGTAAACAACTGCTAGAACCTGATAACAAGGATTTTAGTGTTCGTAAGCAATGTGAATTACTCAGTATCAACCGCTCAAGTCTGTACTATCAGCCAAAGCCCATCAGCGAGCTTGATATTACCCTGATGAACCTGCTTGACCAGCAGTACACCAAGACCCCATTTTATGGGGTTAAACGCATGACAGCGTATTTGAGGCAACTAGGCTATCAAGTGGGAGAAGATCGAGTTAGGCGCTTACTACGGCAAATGGGGCTAGACGCTATTTATCAGCATCCTAACACGAGTAAGCCTAACTCTGAGCATCAAGTTTACCCGTACTTGCTTAGGCATGTACCGATTAGCCGTTGTAATCAAGTATGGAGTACTGATATCACCTATATTCGCTTAGCCAAGGGCTTCGTGTATTTGATGGCGGTGATAGATTGGTACAGTCGTTATGTTCTAGACTGGTCGCTATCTACCACGCTTGAGGCGGATTTCTGCGTTGATACGGTAAGTAGCTTACTGCACAATGGGTTACGCTGTGAGATTTTTAATACGGATCAAGGCTCTCAGTTTACCAGCCCAAGATTTACCAGACCGCTCATTGAGCAGGGTATTGCCATCAGTATGGATGGTCGCGGTAGGGCACTGGATAATATCTTTGTGGAAAGGCTTTGGCGATCAGTGAAGTATGAATGCGTGTATTTGCGACAGTTTGAGACAGTCAGTCAGGCAAGAGCAGGTTTGAAAGAGTATTTCGAGTTTTACAATCATGAGCGTTTACATCAGTCGCTCGATTACCATACTCCTGCACAGGTTTATCTGGCTAACAATAGTTCGGATAATAAATCGTTTTATCAACCCAATTCTATCTTAATTTTATGATAATTTGGTCTAGACATTGGGGAGTACCTTAGTATTCTCTTTTCAATAAATATGGCGTAAGCTTTCTTTTCGATTATTTAAGCCTATTTAATAACTGTTGTGAATCTCTTTTCTATGAACAAGCCCACTAAAATTAGTTCTTCTCTATTCCCCCTAGTCACCTGTCTGTGTCTTAGCTCAGCAGCTATTGCTCAAGATGACCGTCAAAATACTGTCTCTACTGAGACAGATAGTATTGACACAGACAGCGTCCAAACAGACGACATTGAAACACAAAATGCCTCTCTAGAAACAGAAGACTCTTCGTCTATCGAAACAGACAACTCTGACAACGAACCCTCTACCCTATCGAATCTTAATCAAGAAGCGACTCAATGGGCAGACGGTCAACGAGAAGGGGTACAGAAGAAACTCAGCAGCTGGGCAAATTCAATGGATGACTGGTTTGGTGAGCCTGATCCTAGGAAACCAGCCTCCGCTAAGTTACGAATTGTGCTTGATACCCGATGGGCAGATGATCCGGTTGAAGGGAGTCAAATCTCGGTTGAACCAAGAATTAGAGGCCGTTTAAAGCTGCCGGTATTAGAAAAACGTCTCAGCTTAATTATTGGTGATGAAGATTTAGATGAAGAAAAAATCTTAACCAAAGGGTCAAAAGGCAGTAATTCAAATAATAACAATGGCTATCAAGAGAAAACTTACGACCGCAAACAGACCCGTGATGACAACGCCTCAATCGCTTTGCGTTGGTCAAAGATAGAAGAAGCCCTCGGCTTTGATGCCGACATAGGTATTCGCTCTGGAGACGATGTGTACGTTAAGTTTAGTGCTGACAGGGACTTATATGAGCAAGATAAGTGGAAAATATCCACTCATAACTATTACCGCTATGGTAGCGACAGTGAGCATGCCTTAAAAGGTGAGGTGAACTTTCAGTATGCATTGGATCACAATAGCTATCTTAACAATAACGTCAATATTCGCTATCGCCATGAAGGGGATAAGGAAGACACAGACTGGAGCAATGAGCTGCGCCAAATTCACTTCTTTGAAAAAGAAAAACAGTTGTCTTATGGACTGTCAGCCTTCGGTAATTTTGAAAATAGCGAACCTAAATTAAACAGCTATGGCCCTACCATAAGCTACCGTCAGCCTTTTTGGCGGGATTGGTTGTATTTACAGACTGAGCTGAACTACTTTGATGACAAAGAAGAAGACAAGAGTCACTTTTTGTCTGGATTATTGCGTTTAGAAGCGTTGTTCTAATCGATCGCTATATAGAGTACAGGGCAGATAATATAAAACTGAACCAATTACGCTATTTTCGATTTAAAACGATCCACCCATTCGAGCCCTTTACTTACTAAATCAGTCGCTTGCTGCATGTGAGGACTGAGCGGCTTGTCATGCAGATTAATTTTGCTCATATCACCTTGATAATGCTCGACCACCCGTTTATTCATGATGGCAAACCATAATGGTGGAATATATGCCGGTATAATCATACTGGCGTAGCCACTGGGTAATTGCGGGGACTCGTCAAAATGACGCAAGGCTTGATATACTCGACTCGGATGAGCATGATGATCTGAGTGGCGCTGTAACTGGTATAAGAATAAGTTGGTCACAATGTTATTGCTGTTCCAGCTATGCGCAGGCTCAGTACGGACAAAATTACCTTTACTGTCTTTTTGACGCAGCAGACCATAATGCTCAAGATAATTGACCGATTCTAACAAACTAAAGCCATATGCGGCTTGAATCACAATAAACGGAATCACTTTCTTGCCATACAACTTACAAAGCGTGCCATACAGTATGGCGGTAATAGCCCATCCTTGTAATAGTTCATTGTCCTTAGACCAAAAGCTTTTGTTTTTACGTTCAAGACGACGTTTTTCAATGTTAATTGCAGAGCGTAATCCACCAATTACGGTGCGCGGTAAAAACTGCCAAAAGCTTTCGTTATAACGGCTACTTGCTGGATCTTGTGGGGTTGCCACCCAGCGGTGATGACCAAAATTATGTTCGATAGCAAAATGACCATAGGCCGAAGGCGCTAAGCTGATTCGGGCCAAAGTACGGTTCAACTTATCTGATTTATGACCCAACTCATGCGCTGTGTTAATGGCGATGCCACTGCCAATACCGGTGGTAATGGCCACACCGAGCTTGTTATACCACGGTAGCTGACGGTGCGTGAACTGGTGTGCGGCAATGAATAAGGCAATGTAATTAAGTGGAATAAAAGCATGGGCAATTTTTTGATAATAGCCATCATGCTCTAATACCTGGTAGGCGTGTTCAGATAAGTTACTTTTGTCTAAACCCATTATATAATCGGTTAATGGAATAAAGCCATAGGTAAAAATACTTCCAGACCAAGCAATGGCGGTATTTTTGGCATCAAAGCCTTGTTGATCTTTGACTCCTAGATACATTGCCCAACCAATAACGGGCGCAAGCGGACTCAACAGCCACAGCTTACGTTTGGGATCTTGCCACTCACTCTGTTGCGCTACGTGGTTGATAAGATTTTGTTGAGGCGGATTCAAGTTATGAGTCATCAGACGCTCCTTGCGTTAGTGTCGTGATTTAAACACAACTGACTTTATAGGTTTCTTCCTGAAACACTGAACTTAATAGCTAGATTAGAATATTTAATCAGTAAGCGCAAACTTTATTGTCACTTAATGCTTCACTTCATATCATATCCAATACGATAATGACAACAAAAAGCCCAGTCCGGAAGACTGGGATTTTGAGATAATGTTTAACAAATGGCATTTTAGTCGTACATGCTATTTAGCTGTCTCAGCAACTTCTTGTGTCGCATCATAAACAGGTTTGCCATTTTTAATGGTCTGTACCACTTTAATATCTCTAATTTGCATCGGTTTTATTGTGAGCGGATTTCTATCAAGTATCACAAAATCAGCGATCTTACCTACCTCAAGTGTGCCTTTCTTGTCCTCTTCAAATAGTTGGTAAGCGGCATGGCTAGTCACTGATTTTAAAGCTTGATAAGGACTGGTTTTCTCTTCAGAGCCTATGACCTTTCCACTTCTAGAAAGTCTATTTACCGCAGTCCACATGGTGAATAAAGGATCAATTGGGGTTACCGTTGCATCTGAGTGATTGGTGTATTTAAGTCCTAGTTTATCTGCACTCGCTATAGGACTTAAGAAACCTGCTCTTTTCTTACCCAAATTTTCAAGATGCACATCGCCCCAGAAGTAGGCATGATTGGTAAAGAAAGAAGGCTCTATATTGTATTTCTTAAAGGTTTCAAGCTGATCAGGTCTCACAAATTGCGAATGTATCACCACAGTTCGACGGTCTTTATCCAAGGCCTGATTTAATGCTTTTGAGGCGTATTCATGAGCCTTGATAACCATATCAATGCTGGCATCGCCATTGGCATGAATAAATAACTGATTGTCTGCTTGATACGCCAATTTGAATAAATCATTAAGGGTATCTTGGGATAAGCTAGGTAAACCGGTACAGTCCTTTTCACAGCCTTCCACCTTAGTCAAATAAGGTTGAGTAAAATAAGCAGTCTTACCTTGCGGTGAACCATCCGCAATAATCTTCGTACCTTGCACCTTAAAACCATTGTTATAGGTTTTAAAGGTGAGGTCTAGATCTTTTAAGTTACTTTCAAGCTCACTAAAGCCTGCCAGCGATACCAAATCAATTTTTAATTTTCCCTGATCCGCTTGGGACTGGAAAAAGCGAATGGCCTCTCTATCTGTCATCCCATCTTGAGCAGTGGTGATTCCCTTTTGAGCGTAGACATCTTGGGTTTGATCAAAAAATTCGGCTTGTTTGCTGTTCAGCACTTGGAGCATATGACCGACAAAAGGATACATCGCTGTTTCTTGCACTAGTCCATTGGGCTCATTTGAATTCGGCAATCGACCAATCATTCCGCCTTCTGGATTTTTGGTAGCCGCAGAGACTTTCATTTTCTCAAGCGCTAATGAGTTAGCAACGCCCATATGACCGCTGGTGTGTTGAATGTATACTGGATTATTGGGCAATGCTTTGTCCAGCTCCCTCTTATTGGGATGACGCTTATCCGACAACTGGCTTTCATCATACCCCCATCCGTATATCCACTCTCCATCAGCGATATTGTTTTCAGCCTTATAGTTTTTTAAAGCGGAAAGCATCTGATCGATGCTAGAGATATTACCCACAGGTGGCGGGTTTAAGTCGACTTGCCCCATGGTATTAGACACCATGCCAAAATGACTATGCGCATCTATAAAGCCTGGTAGCAGTGTTCTCCCCTCCAAGTCTATCTGCTCACTATCCATAAACTGATCTTTGGCTTTTGCTAAATTCCCCACATAAACAATTCTACCTTTACGCTCAACCAAAGCTTCCACTGTACTAGGCTCAGTGGTGTTCATAGGAATAATATTGCCGTTGTAATATAGATGGGCCTTATTCACTTGGGTAACTTTAGGTTCAACGCTGACCGTATTTTCAGTATTAGAACTACATCCCGCAAGAAGACTTAGACTAACTAGTGTGGGGATAATTTTTTTGATCATGACTGTTTTGGATACCCTTTAATTTCTACGCAGTTTGATAAATTGTTTGACCCATCAAACGCCTGATTTTTTTAATAATCGAACATTTGATGGGTCTAATTTAATGGGGCTAAGATAATGCTAAAGTGAACATGCTAATAAATGTTCTTAAGCTAATAGCTAATAGCCACTCCTAATCTAAGAGTTACTCTAAAGTCTGTACACCGCCGCCATTTACGAATAAGGTTTGACCACTTACCCATTCAGAGATAGGCGAGGCAAAATATAACATGGCACCCGCTATATCTTCAGCCGTACCCAGACGTTTGATAGGCGTATGCTGCAACATGGTTTTTTCAATTTCTGGTGTCAGAACACTCTTTAAAGCAGCGGTCTTAGTAGCGCCTGGTCCCACCGCATTGATACGTACCTCTGGTCCGAAGTCATGGGCTAAGTTTGCCACCATATGGTTCACTGCCGCTTTTGAGCCGCCATAACCACTCATATTTGGGCTCTTATTGATGCTCGACATTGAAGTAGTAAATACGATTGAACCGTAGCCTGCTTTTTTCATGTGTGGTACCACCAACTGACACAGACGCCAACCACTAAACACATTCAGTTCAAAATCACGTTTGATATCAGAAACGTCTGCTTTAAATGGATTTTCACGACCACCGCCACCACCGCCTGCATTATTGATTAAGATATGGATAGCCCCAAATTCTTTTACCGTCTGCTCGGTTAAATTTACCAAATGCTCATCTTTTAGTACATTACATTCAACAGCCAATGCCTTAACCCCTAATGCCTCGACTTCTTTAGCGGCTATTTCAGCATCTTCTAGTTTTAAATCGGCAATAACGATATTGGCACCATGTTTTGCAAGCATTAACGCCGTAGCTTTACCAATACCATTTGCACCACCGGTCACTATGGCTATCTTATCTGTCAAATCAAATAATTCGCTAGGATTCATGTCTATATCTTCCTGTTTTCTATAATATTGTTATTAATTATGTGTTTTTTGTTTGATAAATGAATATAACAGGTCAACATAACAAATTAGGCTTTAGCTGTAGGTGACTATTTGTTCCTTTTAGGTAATTAAGGCCTAAATTAATTGTTAAAGCTCATCGATTTTTTCAGCTTTAAAGTTTTATAGTTTTAAAACCTTTTTTGTTTTTTATATTGAAAAACTAGTTTCTATTTAAAATTAGCCTCGAAAACTGGCTTTGAATGCCGACTTTTTAAAATCACTTTTTGAAGTAGCCAACTGTGCTTAAAAGTTACAACTTTTTACCTCTCTCACAGAACACGAACAACTCATAACTTAGCCTTACTAATAAAATCTGTCGCTACTCTTATAATAAATATGTACCCCATAAAATTTTAATAAAACAATGGATTTTTGCTGTTTAACTTAACTATTTACCCTAATAGATAGTTCCTAATTATTAGGTCGGAAGTTTTTAAAGACAGTACCATTGAGTAATACCAATAACTATTAACTAACTTTTATAACTAAACTTTTTATAAATAGAAAACATAAAGGATAAAAAATGAGCGACAAACGTATTTCTGACAGTATGGAACAGGCCTTAAATGATCAAATGAATAATGAAGCTGCCCAAGCGCAGGCCTATTTATCTTTAGGTGTTTGGGCTGATTCAAACAATTATTCAGGCATTGCAGAGTTCTTCTATAAGCATTCAGAAGAAGAACGTCAACACATGTTTAAATTTTTAGAATATATTCAAACTCGCGGTGGTGAAGCCAAAATTGGTGCCATCCCTGCCCCACGTGACTATCCTGTAGATTTAGAATCTTGTATTGAAGATGTGTGGCAACACGAGCTTGATAACTCTAAAAAAATCTATGAATTAGTAGACAAAGCGCTAGAAGAGAGAGACTGGCCAACTTTTAACTTCTTACAATGGTTCGTGAAAGAGCAAATTGAAGAAGAAGCGTTAATCGATGGACTTCGTGATAAATACGCTTTGGCTTCAGAAACCAAAGACAATAATGCAAACTTCTATTCTTTAGACCGTGATATGGCAAATGCTTCGCAAGAAGCTGAATTACCTCGCGATCAGACTCTATAAGATAAGCGGTTCGTAGCAGTGCGGTGCTGATTAGAATGAGTTTTTAATTAATTTCTAACTTATTAATTCCTAACTTATTTGAGTTGAACCCGTTAAATTGAGTCTAAATCATGTCTTGATTTGGACTCTAAGTTCCGCTCAGTGTTGAGCTTACTGCTCATTACTGAAACTTATAGTAGGATAAAAGGAGTACAGTATGAAAAACCCGAGTGGTAATGAAGTTGATACAGACAGTGATTTAGACGGTATGGCAGCTGAGCAAGGATTGACTGAAATGCATCATCAAAATATTGATGAAGCTCGTATCGATGAAGTGTTAGTGGAAGAGGCGATACAAGGTTCTCACTATCCCGACATCCGTGATATAGCGGATGATGATGCCGTTGCTCACAGTCATGATGACGAATAAGATAATTAGATGCGGATAACGGTTTGCACCTTAATCTAAGTATCTGTTTAATAAGTATCTGTTTAATAAGTATCTGTTTAAATTGTTAAATAAAAAACACCCCTATTTAAAGTAGGGGTGTTTTTTATTTCATTTTTTGTTTTAGCTATCTAATAAATCATAGTGATATTAAGCCCACCCTTCAAGAGTAGCTGCCCATCCCGCTGCTAATGGCTTGGCCAAAGCTTCCATCAAGTCTATGTGCGCTTCATCATCATTTAAAGCTGGAATATAGTGGTACTCTTTTCCGCCTGCATTGATAAAGTTATCACGATTTTCCATTGCCAACTCTTCTAAAGTCTCTAAACAGTCGGCGGAAAAAGCAGGACTCACCACCTGCACTGAACGGACGCCGGCTTTACCCCATTCCTCTAATGTCACATCAGTATAAGGCTTGACCCACTCTTGTTTGCCAAATCGAGATTGGAAACTAATAATCCATTCATCCTCTGTCAATCCCAATTCCTGAGCTACCTGAGCAGCAGTACATTTACAGCGTTTGGGATAAGGATCACCTTTGTCGGCATAGGGTTGCGGAATGCCATGGAAGCTGAACATTAACTTTTCAGGCTTGCCATGTACCGCTTGGAATCGACGGATTGAATCTGCCAATGCTTTGATATATAACGGATGGGCAAAGTAGTCTTTAACAATCGTTAAGTTAGGCAAATTGCGCTGCTTTAACGACCATTTGGTCACCGCATCATAGACAGCACCACCCGAGGTAGCCGAGTATTGTGGAAACAGAGGCAGAATCACAAAGTGGTCTACGCCTTCACTACGCAGGCTATCCATCACATCAGGCAACCCTGGATTGCCATAAGTCATTGCCGAATGCACAGACACCTCAAAAGGCGCCAAACTGCCGTCTAAACGACTCTGTAATTTTTCAACTTGTTGCGCTAGTATCCTGCGAATGGGAGAATCTCCCTTCCAAACACTGGCATAAGCTGCTGCTACCCGCTTCGGGCGACTGGGTAACACAAATAAATTTAAAATAATCGCCCATAAAAATTGAGGTATCTCGATCACCCTAGGGTCAGATAAAAACTGCTTAAGGTAGCGTCGTACTGCTGGCGCTGTCGGCTCATCTGGGGTACCCAGGTTGACGAGCAAGATGGCAATACGGGGAGGCTTATTTGGTTTCATAATGCACTGAATATCCTTGCTGAATCTGATTTATGGGTTATATTTAGAAAAGTTTTACTGTATTTGCTGTAGTTATAGGTTAATTTTTACGGTATTTAAAAACTAATGTAGAGCAGATCTGCTCAAATCTCTACTGTATTACTTGGTTTATTAAATTTATCTGGTCATTAGGTTAGGCTGATAACTGTGATATACAACAGCTGAAAGCACGCCATTATTGACAACAAATGTTGATTGACCCTAAACCTTCAGTGTACCATTATTGGTCATCGTTTTACTAAAGTAACCCAAACAATCCAAGCCAAAATGCGCTCAATCTTCAGAAGAATTATTCTAGGTAAGACGGCCACAGATGCAAGTTGTACTTAAAGACCCTTACGCCTACAATAGCTAGAACTATAATGCAGTACCCACAACCCTTACAACTGACATAGTAACCATCATTATCGAGGTAATTTTGAGTATCCCATCTAGTACCCGGTCGACCCCGATAGATCCCAAATTTGTTAACTCTGTGGGAATTGTTACCCCGCAGACGATGCATTTTGATACCCCTTTAGCTTTAGAGTGTAATCGAACTCTGCCTGAGTTTGACCTAGTTTATGAAACCTATGGTGAGCTAAATGCAGATAAGTCCAATGCGGTCCTTATTTGTCATGCGCTCTCGGGCAGTCACCATGCGGCAGGCTGGCATAGTGCAGAAGATGAAAAACCCGGTTGGTGGGACAATATGATTGGCCCTGGTAAAGCTATCGATACCACCCGCTACTTTGTGGTTTGTCTCAATAATATTGGCAGCTGTCATGGCTCTACTGGGCCTACCACACCCGTTCCTGAGTCAAGTGTTGATGGCACACCCGGCAAGCCTTATGGTCCAGATTTTCCTTTAATTACCATTAAAGACTGGGTGAAAACTCAGGCCATGCTTTCAGATCGTTTGGGTATCGAAGTTTGGCATGCAGTGGTAGGCGGCTCAATGGGCGGCATGCAGGCACTACAATGGTCAGTCGATTATCCAGAACGGTTAAAACGCTGCGTCATTATTGCCAGTACCCCTAAGCTTTCTGCTCAAAATATCGCCTTTAATGAGGTCGCTCGTCAGTCTATCTTATCTGACCCAGACTTTAACCAAGGTCGCTATTTAGAAGCCGGAACTTACCCTCGCCGTGGTTTAATCTTAGCCCGTATGGTCGGTCACATTACTTATCTTACCGAAGATGCCATGAAATCTAAGTTTGGTCGTGACTTAAAGTCGGGCAAATTTATGTATGGCTATGATGTTGAGTTTCAGGTGGAGAGCTATTTGCGCTATCAAGGTGAACGTTTTAGTAAAAACTTTGATGCCAATACTTACTTACTAATGACGAAAGCTTTGGATTATTTTGATCCTACCCGAGATTACGTTAGTGATGACACTCTGTCAGATTTAGAGGCTTTAAAACAAACGTTCAAGCACACCCGTTGTCAGTTCCTTGTTGTCTCATTTACCACGGACTGGCGATTTGCGCCTGCCCGTTCACAAGAAATTGTCGATGCTTTGATGGCCAATGATAAGCAAGTCAGCTATGTCAATGTCGACGCCCCGCATGGTCATGACTCGTTCTTGTTCGATATACCACGTTATATGGGCGCTATTAAAGGCTTTTTGAACGCGCCTTTTTTGAGCCAAAAGCAGCAAACCGCTACTGATATTAATACTGACGCCAAATCCAGAACACAGGAGAGCCTGACATGAGATTAGATCATGAACTTGCCAAACAATGGATTTCCCCTCACTCTCGTGTCCTAGATTTAGGCTGCGGTGATGGCTCTTTGCTTGAGCAAATGCAGCACTCTCTTGGGGTGACGGGATATGGACTCGAGCTAGATGAGGAGCACATTAATCAAGGTATTGCTAAAGGTCTCAATATTATCGAGCAAGACTTAAATGATGGCTTGGCCCGTTTTGCGGACAATAGCTTCGATACCGTGGTCATGGCACGGGCGCTACAAGCGGTAAAATCACCTGATACCCTATTATTGGACATGCTACGTGTGGGCCGAGAAGCAATTATCACTTTCCCAAACTTTGCCCATTGGCAAAACCGTCTACATTTGGGACTCAAGGGCTTGATGCCGGTCTCAGAAGCACTACCTTATGAATGGTATAACACCCCCAATATTCATCTGTGTACCTTTAAAGATTTTGAGAAACTGTGTGCTGATAATGACATCGACATCATTAATCGTTTTGCAGTGACAGATTCTGGCCCTGCTTCAAAGAAATACTCACCCCTTATGGCTTCATTAATTCGTAAAGCCCCTAATTTATTGGCAGATGTTGCTATCTATAGAGTGACAAAATCTAAATAGGGCTTTATAACAAATAGCTCTATGAAAAAGAGGTACCCCGTAAATTAGCGAAATTAATATTAGGGTCATTGGCCATTATGACGGCCAATGACCCTTTTTATTTGTAATGAAGATTTAAAGCGTATCGACAACGAAAAATCTCAAAAATTAGCAATTTAATGCTAATAAACAACCAAAATAACCCATAGAAGATTGTTACTGAGGCCTTTCTGGTATTACTTAGTTACAAATAACTGATGTAATTTTACTGTTAAATTATTTTTATAAGCCCTTTTTGGGTTATCAACGTTTGAGTTTCGTCTTTTTGGGTGTTAAGCTATGTAAATCTTGTCGATTATATGTTATCGACCTAACAAATCTAATTAAATTTACATTGTCACTATCATCTTAATTTGTCTCCAACTTAGCGTTAAACGTAGACGTTAACTTGGATTATTTTAGATTTTAAGTATTTATCACTAAATTTTAGCTCAGTGTTTGTTTAAATTTTTTTGTTTAAATACAGTCAATTTCTGGATACCCGTATGAAACTTTTAAAAGCAACTCTATTTACTGCTATGTTTGCTACTGCTGGCTTAGCTCAAGCTGAATTGGTATCAAACGTACCTTTAGATGTTTCTCGTTTTGAGATGATGGCGATCAATGAGTTAACCAGCCGCGCTACTCAAGGCAATAACCACGCCCAGTTCTACCTAGCCAAACGCTATCAAAAAGGGGAAGGCATCGCCAAAAACCCATTGAAAGCAATTGAATGGTATACCCGTGCTGCCAACCAAAACGTTACCCCTGCTCAGTTAAACCTTGGCATCATGTATGCTCGTGGTGAAGGCGTTGCAGTCAATGAACAGCAAGCCCGTTATTGGTTAGAGCGTGCTGCAAAGCGTGGTGATAACCGTGCCAGCTATACTTTAGCATTAATCGATGAAAAACAACGTAAACTGGTAGACGCTTATAAATGGTATGAGCTTGCTGCCCGTGACGGTATGTTAAATGATGAAGTTCGTACTAAAGCACGTGGTAAGATTGGCAAACTAGCCCTTAACTTATCAAGCTCTGATGTTGCGACTGCTCGCAGCCAAGCAGACAGCTGGTTCCAAAGCCAATAGTTAATGATAAAAACAACACTGAGAATTTTAACAACTGATAGTTAAAAATCCTGTATTGATAAGCACAAAGAAAAACCCCAGCCTTACGCTGGGGTTTTTTGCTTTAGATTTTGATTAATATTAGATTTTGGTTAATAAACGAATTTACCGGTTATATCAGTTACTGGCTGCCAGTTATGCGCAATGAGTTATGAGCTATTAGTTAACCGTTTTTAAGGTCGCTGTGGCCACCACTTCCCCATCAGCGTCTATCTGTTGTAGCACCATTTCATGACCCGTCTCAGTATCCATGTCGCTAACCACTTGCCATTGAGCATTGCTTTCATCAGCGGTTGGTCGACCTGTAGCACTGACAGAAATAGATTTGTTTTTTAAACGAATCATTGGTGGCTTATGAACATATGCTTTGTGCTCATAGCTTTGTGGCAAACCGTCTTCAGGTAAAGGCTGCGGACCGTCTTGCGGTAAAGAATGCTGCCCTAGATGAGCCAACAGATGCTCAGCAATGGTAGAGGCCTGTGCTCTTAATGGTGCCACATAACGACAAGGCACCCCATCAATTGACATGCAGTCACCGATGGCATAAATATCTGAATGACTACTTTGCAAGGTCGCCTCTTCTACCGCGATACCCAATTGTCTATCAAAATTTAAACCCGCACTATGAGGCAGAGTCTCATCTACCTTCAGTCCGGTACTGACTAAGATATGATCCACCTGCAGAGTTTGCTCACCCTCACCTAGACAATTGCTCACAGTTAACCGATAGCCGCCTTCGGCAAGCGCTGTCACCTGCTCTACTCGGCAGTTACCCATAAAGTTAATGCCTTGCTTAATTAACGCCTCTTTAATTTTGTTGCTAGCAATCTTAGGCAGCATTAACGCCAATGGTGCCTCATTCATATCCAATAAGCTGACCTTATGACCCGATTTCGTCAGATCTTCGGCGATTTCAGTACCCACCATGCCTGCACCAATAACGGCAATGTGCTGTGGCGCGCTTGCCGAGGATAAGGCCTGCTCGAAGTTGTGGAAATTATCGATATCATTAATATGCCAAACATTATCGGCATCGATAGTCGGCGGAATGGCCGGAACAGCGCCAATAGCCATTACCAGCTTATCGTAACCAATCTCGCCCTCACTAAGCACTATCTTGCGGTTTTCAGCATCAATACTTAATACAGTGGTGTTGGAGAGTAGCTCAATCTCTGCTTTATCCGCCGCTTCTTGCGCTTTAAAGCGTATCAAGTCTTCGGCGCTCTTTTGTTGACTAAACGCTGCTGAGAGCATAGGTTTATGATAGCGATGCCCTTTATCAGCCGCAATCAAAGTGATGCCAACCTCTTTGTTTAACGCCCGTATGGCATCTACCACTGTCCAGCCCGCTAACCCCGCCCCTATAATCACAATCTGCTGTTTGGTCTGCTTTGAAAGATTGGTATTTGAGGCCGCTTCATTCTGCTGCTGGCCAATGGGACTAAACTCAGATTTACCTACTCCGCATAAAGGGCAACTAAAACCTTCCTCTAATTCACTGAAGCTCGGTACAGTATCTGAAGTGTTGTTAGATTCTGGGGGATATACCCAGCCACACGCTTGGCATTCATATTGGGTTACGGTCATTTTTTATCCTGTTTAGTACTAATTTATTGATAGAGCATCCCGCTCATGTTTAAACAAAGCCACTTAAATAAAACTACTTAAATGAAGATAATATAATACTCAGTAGCCACTCACTCTATCTTATACCAAATCTAGAAATTAACCTATTTGTGAAAGCGAGTCTATTAAAGTAAGCGCAAACATGACAAGTAGCAGGTTCAGCGAGTTTGATAAAAGTGACTTATTTTATAGTAAAGGTATAACAACTCATTTGATGCTGAAATAACCGCTGCATAAAAAAACGCCCCAATCATAATGATGGGACGTTGGTATTAATATAGAGTGTCGATAAGACTCAAAGGATCTAATCAGCTTAAAGCTTATTTGGTTTCGTTGAACAGCTCACGGCCAATCAACATACGGCGAATTTCGCTGGTACCGGCACCAATCTCATAAAGCTTCGCGTCTCGCCAGAAGCGGCCCAACGGATATTCATTGGTATAACCATTACCGCCAAAGATTTGAATGCCTTCTCCTGCCATCCAAGTCGCTTTTTCGGCACACCATAAGATGACACTGGCACAATCTTTACGTACTTCACGGCTATGACCGGCACCACGTTGATCTAACAAATCTAAGTTTTTGCCAACTGTGTATAAGAAACTGCGACCGGCTTGTAAAATAGTATACATATCCGCCACTTTGCCTTGAATCAGTTGGAACTCCCCGATAGATTGACCAAACTGCTTGCGATCATGAATGTAGGGAATCACATTGTCCATCACTGCTTGCATAATGCCGACTGGGCCTGCGGCCAATACTGCACGCTCATAATCAAGGCCACTCATCAGCACTTGAACGCCATTATTTAAGCCACCCATAATATTTTCTTCGGGCACAAACACATTATTGAAAGTCATCTCACCTGTATGACTGCCACGCATACCTAGCTTATCTAGCTTTTGCGCAGTACCAAAACCTTCCATGCCCTTCTCTACCAAAAAGGCTGTAATACCTTTAGGACCTAGCTCTGGATTAGTTTTGGCATAGACCACCATTACGTCTGCATCAGGACCGTTGGTAATCCACATTTTGCTGCCATTTAACACATAACCGCCGTCTTTGGCTTCAGCACGTAACTTCATGCTGGTTACATCGGAGCCAGCACCCGGCTCACTCATGGCCAAAGCACCTACAAACTCACCACTGATTAGCTTAGGCAGAAACTTTTGCTTTTGAGCTTCGCTGCCATTACGCTTAATTTGGTTCACACATAAATTTGAGTGGGCGCCATAACTTAATGCCACCGAAGCAGAGGCACGGCTAATTTCTTCCATCGCAATCATATGTGCCATATAGCCCATATTAACGCCGCCGTACTCTTCAGGGACAGTGATGCCATGCAAGCCTAAATCACCCATCTTCTGCCATAAGTCCATCGGGAACTCATCGCTACTATCAATTTCCGCTGCCCTTGGAATAATCTCTTTTTCAGCAAAAGCTCGAACCGTATCACGGAGCGCTTGAATGTCTTCACCCAATTGAAAATCTAACCCTGGTAAACTCATAAATATCCTTTTTATGCTTAGTTAGCGATTGAAAAAACGTGTTAAAAAATTACTAGCGACGTAAAAGAGCGGTCGCTACTTTCGAACCATTTTTGCGACCCAAAAAGTCACTGATACGTTGACCTGCGACAGCCAACTTGTCTAAATCTATACCGGTTTCAATACCCATGCCCTGTAGCATATAGACCACATCTTCAGTCGCCACATTACCGGTAGCGCCTTTGGCATAAGGACAGCCACCAAGGCCAGCGGCAGAGGTATCATACTGTGCTACACCCAAACTTAATGATGCCAAAATATTGGCCAAGGCTTGACCATAGGTATCATGGAAATGCCCTGAAATATCGGTCACATCAATATATTCCATTGCTGCTTTTAACGCATTTTGTACCTTGATAGGCGTCCCGACACCGATGGTATCTGCCACCCCAATATGCTCGGCCCCAATATCGACTAAGCGTTTAGTGACATAAGCCACTTGGCTGGGAGCAATTTCTCCTTCATAAGGGCAACCCACTGTGCAGGAGATAACACCACGAACTTTAATACCTGCTGCCTTTGCGGCTTCAGCCACAGGCGCAAAACGCTCAATACTTTCATCGATACTACAATTAATGTTCTTCTGGCTGAAGGTTTCACTGGCCGACCCAAAAATAACCACTTCATCAGGGGCAAATGCCAGCGCATTTTCAAAACCACGCATATTGGGAGTCAGTACTGAATAACAGACATCTTTATGACGATTGTTGTCTCTGTTAATGCGCTGCATTATTTCGCTGTTATCGCCCATCTGTGGCACCCATTTTGGTGACACAAAACTGGTGGCTTCAAGCTTTTTAATACCGGCATCAATCAGCCCTTCAATCAGCTCAAACTTAACATCAGTGGGCACGGTTTGTTTTTCATTTTGCAGCCCATCACGGGGGCTAACCTCAATAATAGAAACCTTATCTGGATAATTCATTGGCATTACTCATCTTATGTTATGTTGCCGTTATCTAGTGATTGTCTTAACGTCATTTGGCCGCTGTTTAGCTATGACTTAACTTATTATTTAACTGCTATTGAACTATTAGGGCGACCCACTTAAGCGGTCTCTGTGTCTAATCTCAATAGCTCATCACCATCGGCCACCAAATCACCTGGTGCAAAGAGTAGCTCTGCCACCACCCCATCAGCTGGGGCATTGATGGTGTGCTCAATCTTCATGGCTTCAATCACTGCCAAAGGTTGGCCTTGTTTCACTTTATCTCCAGCGGCCACTTTGAAGGCAACCACTTGGCCTGGCATCGGCGACTTTAAGCTGCCTGCTGCCTGAGTATCGCCTTCAACATGTGCCATGGCGTCAATTAAGGTAATCGTACCACTGCCCTCTTCGGTGAAGACCTGTACCTTTTCGTTTTCTACCCAACTTTGAACCTTTCGACGTTGTCCATCAAGCCACAGTACATAACTGTCGCAATCTGTGCTCTTATATTCCACAAAGCCCTGATATACCGCCTCTGTCGCTGTGACAGAATTATCTTCACTAGTCGGTCGAACCGTTAATTCAAAAGTATGACTGCCCTTATCTACCAACTGTTTCGAGTTAGTTATTACCGCTGTATAGCCTTGCGCTTCATCGCCTTTATTTAAAATCAAATCGAATTGACGCTGATACTCGCTATAACCACGCCAGCCACCAAGCTGACTAAAGGGATCATGACTTTGCACCTTATTTTGACTTACTTTGGCTTGCTGTTCGGCCATCAACTTATTAATCACCGCCGTTGAAACCAATATCGGTAAAGGTAAAGGCTGTTGGTCAAACAACACCTCTTTTTCACGCTCAATAAGTGCTGTGTCTAGCTTAGCTTGGCTAAAGGACTGGGTTGCCAGAATATGACGTAAAAAGGCCACATTGTTGGGCAGACCCACAATACGGGTTTGTGCCAAAACCTGATCTAATTTTGCCAAGGCTTGCTCACGTGTTGGGGCATGCACAATCAGCTTTGCAATCATAGAGTCATAAAACGGGCTGATCACATCGCCTTCTTCCACCCCATCATCTACCCGAACATCGCTAATACTAAATTTACTGTGCTGAGGCTTACGGTAAGTGAATAGCGTACCTGTCGCCGGTAAGAATTCATTGTCAGGGTTCTCAGCACAGATACGGGCTTCAATAGCATGGCCATTAATGGTCAAATCTTGCTGTTTCACTGGTATTTCACCGCCAGCTGCCACTAACAGTTGCCACTCTACCAGGTCCATACCAGTAATGGCTTCGGTAACAGGGTGCTCTACTTGAAGACGGGTATTCATCTCCATAAAGTAAAAGCCCATCTCTACGTTGCCCTCACTAGAAGGTCTTTGTTCAACAATAAACTCTACAGTACCGGCACCCACATAGTTTACGGCTCGTGCCGCATTAATGGCGGCCGTCCCCATTGCTTGACGCATCGCTTCATCGACACCTGGAGCGGGAGCTTCTTCTAACACCTTTTGATGGCGACGTTGTACTGAACAATCACGCTCAAATAAATGAACGTAATTACCATGGCTGTCACCAAATACTTGAATTTCAATATGACGTGGATTTAAAGCGTATTTTTCGATAAGTACCGCATCGTTACCAAAGCTGGTTATGGCTTCGCGGCGGCAAGAGTCTAATAAACTGATAAAGTCTTCGCTTCTCTCGACTAGGCGCATGCCCTTACCGCCACCGCCTGAACTGGCTTTGATTAATAAAGGATAACCAATTTTATCGGCTTGTTGATGCAAAAATTCAGGGTCTTGATTGTCGCCATGATACCCAGGGATAAGTGGTACCCCAGCCGTTTCCATCAACTGCTTCGACTCTGCTTTTAAGCCCATTGCGGTAATCGCTGAAGCTGACGGGCCGATGAAGACAATACCTGCCTCTTCACAAGCTTTGGCAAAAGAGGCGTTTTCACTTAAAAAACCATAACCCGGATGAATGGCTTCAGCCCCAGTTTGTTGCGCAATTTTGATGAGTAAATCGCCTTTAAGATAACTGTCTTTCGGTGCTGAGCCGCCCAGGTAAACCGCTTCATCACAGACGCTGACGTGCTTGGCATAGCGATCAGCATCAGAGTATACCGCGACTGTGCGCACGCCCATACGCTTCGCAGTGGCCGCCACGCGACAGGCAATCTCTCCACGGTTGGCGATTAAAATTTTAGAAAACATAACTATTCCTTTAGATGTTGGCTCTCTTGAACATGGCCCTATATGTATTTTTTCCTTTATGATCTTGTCTTTTATATTCAATAAAGGAAGATAATGTAGTACTGCGAATTGTTAACTTAGCCAATTAGGCTTACGCTTCTGCAAGAAAGATTGAACGCCCTCTTTGCCTTCATCAGATGCTCTGATATCCGCAATGCCTTCCACCGTTTTGGCGATCAATGTGTCATCAATGGTCTCACTTGCTACATAATGCAGTAGTTTTTTGCATTCCTTAACCGCATTTGGGCTGTTATTACGCAGCTTTTTGACAATTGACGCTATTTTTTCATCCAGTTCAGTCACAGCCACGGTCTCATGGACCAGCCCCACACGTTGCGCTTCGGTCGCATCAAATACTGCTGCCGTTAAGAAATAGCGATGTGCTGCACGTGCACCCATTGCTCTAATGACATAAGGACTAATGGTGGCAGGCGCCAATCCTAAGCGTACTTCACTTAAGCAGAAATTAGCAGAGTCCACCGCTATCGCAATATCACAGACAGAAACCAGTCCAATACCGCCAGCATAAACATCACCTTGGATAGCGGCCACTGTCGGTTTGGGGCAGCTGTAAATAACGCTAAGCATTTGAGCTAATTTATCAGCATCCGCCAGGTTTTCCTCACGGCTATAGTCTGCCATAGCTCGCATCCAGTTTAGGTCGGCCCCTGCACAAAAGGCTTTGCCTTCTGCTGCCAAAACAATGACTCGAACCTCATTGCTATCACTATTACTAAGTTGGGTAAATACCTGATTTAACTCTTCAATAACCTTATCGTTAAAAGCATTACGCTTATCAGGACGGGCTAAAGTTACGGTAGCAATATAATCCTCGACCGTAACTTTTAAAGTAGTTAATGTCTCTAAGTGCGCTAAGGAAGTTGGTAGGGAGTGACTAATCGTCATAAATATCTCGTTATCTATTCTTTAGAGTAATGGGCTATATAAGCTGAAACAGATTAAAAAGTTAACGCCAGTTTGGCTATCGAGTATGGCAAGCTGAATGACATACTCTAAAAACGTTACATCCTAAACACGCCAAACTTAGTCTCTTCAATCTTAGCGTTATAAGCCGCACTTAAGCCAAGCGCCAATACTTTACGGGTATCAACAGGGTCAATCACTCCATCATCCCAAAGGCGCGCACTGGCATAGTAAGGATGACCTTGTTTCTCATACATCTCTTTGTAAGGTGCTTTAAACGCTTCTTCCTCCTCAGCGCTCCACGTCTCGCCCTTGCGCTCAATATTGTCACGCTTGACTGTGGCCAATACCGACGCTGCTTGCTCGCCGCCCATTACTGAAATACGCGCATTCGGCCACATCCACAAGAATCTGGGGCTATAAGCTCGGCCACACATGCCGTAGTTACCTGCTCCGAATGAGCCACCGACGATGACCGTGAATTTCGGCACCTTGGCATTGGCAACTGCCATGACCATCTTCGCACCATGACGGGCAATACCTTCGTTTTCATACTTGCGGCCGACCATAAAGCCGGTGATATTTTGCAGGAACACCAAAGGAATATTGCGCTTACAGCACAGCTCAATAAAATGCGTGCCTTTTTGAGCCGACTCACTAAACAGAATACCGTTGTTAGCGATAATACCCACTTTCATGCCTTCGATATGGGCAAAGCCACAGACCAAAGTAGTGGCGAAACGGGCTTTGAATTCATCAAATTCGCTGGCATCGACAATACGTGCAATAATTTCACGAATATCAAAGGGCTTACGGGTATCGGTAGGAATTACGCCATACAGCTCTTTGGCGTCATATTTTGGTGGTCTAGGCTCGATTTGATTAGGGATGTATTTTGGCTCACGGTTTAGGTTGCCTACGATGTCACGTGCCAACGATAGGGCATGCAGATCGTTTTGGGCCAGATAATCAACCACACCTGACAAACGGGTATGGACATCACCACCGCCTAGATCTTCTGCACTGACCACCTCACCGGTAGCCGCTTTGACCAGTGGTGGTCCTCCCAAGAAGATAGTGCCTTGCTCTTTAACGATAATAGACTCATCGCTCATGGCAGGCACGTAAGCACCACCAGCGGTACAGCTACCCATAACTACGGCAATCTGAGGAATACCGGCAGCACTCATATTGGCTTGGTTAAAGAAAATTCGACCAAAATGCTCTTTATCAGGGAATACTTCATCTTGGTTGGGCAGGTTTGCGCCACCTGAATCGACTAAGTAGACACAAGGTAAGTTGTTCTCTTGTGCAATCTCTTGAGCGCGCAAATGTTTTTTGACCGTCATCGGGTAGTAGGTTCCACCTTTGACCGTCGCATCATTACAGACAATCATACACTCGATGCCGTTAATACGTCCGATACCGGCAATTACTCCAGCCGCAGGAATATCCGCATCGTACATATCAAAGGCCGCCATGGGTGCCACTTCCAGAAAGGCAGTGCCTGGGTCCAAAAGACGCTCAACTCTTTCACGAGGTAATAGCTTGCCTCGTGCTAAATGTTTGGCCCTAGAATGTTCAGGCCCCCCTTGTGAAATCTTCTTTAGATGAGCATGTAAATCATCTACCACTGCTTGCATGGCAGCAGTATTGTCGGCAAACTCTTTTGAATTCGGACTTAGCTTACTGGTAATAATGGCACTCATGACATCCCTTATCTATGGTTGCGGTATCGCTGTCGTTGTCTTTTTTAGATTTATAATTTGCAGATTTATAACTTGCGGTATGAAATAAATGCTGCTTAGGGCTTTGGTACTAAGACCTTAGAGCCCTAACTCTTCAATCATCATTTCGGTAATCTTGTACTTCTGGATTTTACCGGTGATGGTCATCGGGTACTCTTGCACGAAGCGGAAGTACTTCGGTATTTTGTAATGGGCAATATTCTCTTTACAGAACTGCTTGACCTCTTCTTCGGTCAATTCGACATTTTGTTTTGGAATGATCCAAGCCGCCAAGACTTCGCCGTATTTCTGGTCGGGCACACCGACGATTTGAACATCGCTAATTTTCGGATGACGGTATAAATAGTTCTCAATCTC
Organism: Psychrobacter sanguinis; assembly: GCF_020736705.1. Classification (NCBI taxonomy): domain Bacteria; kingdom Pseudomonadati; phylum Pseudomonadota; class Gammaproteobacteria; order Moraxellales; family Moraxellaceae; genus Psychrobacter; species Psychrobacter sanguinis. The sequence goes on along the minus strand of NZ_CP085990.1, from coordinate 1,468,444 downwards.
TACTGGATAAATATTTTCTCCGCCCCTGATCACCATGTCTTTACTACGACCCACCACTTTGATATAACCCTCTTCATCCATCGTGGCCAAGTCGCCGGTATGCATCCAGCCATCTTTAATGGACTCACGGGTTTTAAAGCGGCTGCCCCAATAGCCTTTCATTACTGAGTAACCACGGGTTAACAGCTCACCTGTTTCACCAATAGGTACGACCTCTCCGGTTTCAGTATTGACGATTTTTACTTCTAGATTGGGCTGCACCAAACCTACTGTTGAGACCTGCTTGTCTAGTGGGGTGTTTTTGTTGGTTTGGCAAGAAACAGGACTGGTTTCAGTCATGCCATAAGCAATCGTTACCTCGCTCATGTGCATCTCATCGATGACGCGACGCATCACCTCAATCGGGCAACTTGAACCGGCCATAATACCGGTACGTAAGGTTGATAAGTCATATTTATCAAAGTCTGGATGCTCAAGCTCTGCAATAAACATGGTGGGAACGCCGTGAAGGGCAGTACATTTCTCTTCCTCTACCGCCTTCAACACCGACAAAGGCTCAAAGCCGTCATTGGGATAAATGATACAACCGCCATGGGTTAAGATTGCTAGGTTACCGAGCACCATGCCAAAGCAATGGTATAACGGTACAGGAATACACAACCGGTCCTCAGCGCTTAGGTCCATTGCCTCGCCGATAAAATAACCGTTATTTAAGATATTGCGGTGGGTTAGCGTCGCCCCTTTTGGGGTGCCTGTGGTGCCACTGGTAAACTGGACGTTGATGGGATCAGTATTTTTTAATTTTGCTTGGCGCTCAGCAACTCGAGGATCATTGGCATCACCCTCTGTCATCCACTCTGAGAACTTTTGCATAAAGCCAAACTCTTCCTCAGTGTCTGGCTCATCAATCCAGATGATGCGTTCTACAGTCGGTATTTCGACCAAGTCTAGCTGATAATAAGGCTTATGATAAATCTCTGGACACAGTTCACGAATGATTTTGGCGTAATCGCTTGATTTGAAATGACGCATTAAAACCAAAGCTGAACAGCCTAGCTTATTGAGCGCATACTGTAATTCAAAACTGCGGTAAGCGGGGTTAATATTGACTAAGATAACCCCTACTTTGGCAGTAGCCAACTGCATCAATAGCCATTCTGCATTATTATGCGACCAGATACCGATGCGGTCACCAATCTCCAGCCCCATCTCAATCATGGCACTGGCCAATTGATTTACTTTTTGTTGTAGCTCACGATAGCTCCAGCGGATATTTTGATGACACACCACTAAGGCTTCTTGATCTGGGTATTTTTCAACCACAGCATCAAAGAAATCACCAATAGTGGCTTCAATTAAAGGGGTTTTAGGCCCCCAATCATGGCTCATTTTCAAAGGAGCATTGGCTGATCTATCGCCCATACTAACGCCTTGTAGAGCATTTAAATCAAAAGTGGGAGCTTGTTTGGAGACAGAAGAGGTGGTAGAAGTATTATCTGACGCGTGGGTGGAACCAATCATAACGAATCCTTTCGTTGCTATTAACTATCTAAAATTACGAACCATCTAAGATATAGGGTTGATGCTACGTTATCTTTCTTGAAGCCACTTCTAGTGACGCTCATACAAAGAAGCACTACCCTGCCTAAATTCCATTTAGTAACTTATCATGTTGGTGACTTAATATCAGTGACTCTACTGGTCACTATCACTGTATTTTCTGTATCGCTTTAAGTGTGTATCAACAACAATAAAGGCCAGTACCTACTATTTATTCACTTTCGAAATAATGACAAAATAGTGACAAAACAGTAAGTTAGTTAAGCTATGTCCGCGTAAATCTAGGACACAGTTGTTTACCGCTCTAATATAAAGGCTAATTACAACTGATGTCAACAACAACCACTATTAAACGTCATATTAGAATTTATTCGCAAGATTTGACTGGATTAGTATGCAAAAACTTACCTTTAATACTCTTTTTTATATTGATAAACTGAGCAGTATCCCCAATATATAGCACTTAAATAAAAGTCTATCGGTATATCTACCTAATTTAATGACCACTTACCATTAACTTATTACTTTCAATTTATCGAATGAATTTACTGAGCTATTGAATGAAAGCTACCGAATGACCCCTTTATCTTATCGAACAATATTTAACTGATAACCGCACCATATAACTGATTGAGACATTAAATGACCGAACTTACTGATTTACGTCAACGCTTTTTTATTGCTGACTCACCTGTCCGTGGTGATGTGGTACGCTTAAAACAAAGCTATGCCACTATCACTGCACAGAGAGAGTATCCGGAATCAATTAAGCGTCTATTGGGTGAAATGCTCACAGCAGCCAGCTTATTGATTGGTACCCTGAAGATTGACGGTACGTTATCTATCCAGCTGCAGTCTTCGGATGAGAGTAGCTTGCTCAGCTGGGCAGTGGCAGAATGTAACCAGTCAGGTATTATTCGTGCTTTAGCCAGTTGGAAATCAGACACTGAACAGCAGCAGCAAGCATGGGCAAACAAGACCAGTGCCGATGATGCTTTTGCAGAATTAGGCGCAGTCGGCAAAGGCGTGATGTTCATCAACATTCAGCCTGCTAAGGGAGAAGCTTATCAAGGTATCGTGGAAAGAAGCCATGATAATTTAGCCGAATGTTTGGCCCATTACCAATTACAATCTGCGCAAATCCCAACCCTCATTAATTTAGCGTGTGATGGTTTACAAGCAGGCGGTATCTTAGTGCAAATGTTGCCACGTACCGCAGAAGAGATGTATGAAGTAGAACAGAACGAAACCGCAGGTATTGATGATGATTTGTGGACGCGTCTGACCCTACTTACCCGTACCGTTAAGTTTGAAGAGTTAACCACTTTAGATGCTAATGAGATTATTTACCGCTTATACAATGAAGAAAGCGTGGTTGCGCCTGAACCTATTGCCCTAGAATTTGGCTGTACCTGTTCTCGTGATAAGTGTGAAGCAGCCATTGCCCAAATCGGAGAAGCTGAAGCGCTCGAAATCGTTGAAGAACAAGGCGGCACTTTTGAGATGGACTGCGGATTCTGCGGGTCGGTCTATAAGTTTAATAAGGCTGATATTGAAGAGATATTTGATTAAATAGCCCATTAATTGCTGCACTAAAAACCTCCTATGCCACAAGCTTAGGAGGTTTTTTATTGGCTTCTATTCATTAATACCTTTTATTTTTTTACGCTGTTACATTTTTTCTCTGCACACGACAAAAAAATCATCCCCATCCGATTTTCATAGGTTTAGGGGTTAAAAAGCTAACTAATTGTCGAAATACAGTCTTATCATTGTTAAAAAATACCAAACGAAGACCTTCAATCAATAAATCCAGGCCAAGCGCAAACAAACTGGCTTGAGGTCGAGCGTTTGACTTTAACTTGCGTTTTAACGGCTTATCTTTGTCTTTATAAATACCGACATGATAAGCCCAACAAAATGCTAAGGCGTTCACTGCGACTAATTTACTGACCCGATCAAGATGGGTTAAGTGGGTATCTTCAAGATTAAAGCCACGCCCCTTTAGACAAGCAAATAAAGTCTCAATTTCCCAACGCTTAGCATAGCTTGTCATCGCATCCACTGTTTCTAGTTGATTGGTTGCGACAATCACTAAACCATAGTCTTTATCACGCTTGGCAAATACTCGAACCAAACAACCATCGACAGTCAGTATTCGCCCATGTCGATATGTTTCTTGATGGCTAACATGGCGCAATAACTCTTTAATCTGTACCAGCTTGCCATGATGATTCCTAACTTTACTGTTCTTCTTAATCCGTATGGCAAAGGGTATGTGATTATTGGTGAGCCAGTTAAACCATTTTTCGCCAACAAACTCTCTGTCTGCTACTATCATCTCAAGGTTATCTTTGCCAAATTGTTTGATAAACCGCTCAATAAGTTCACAGCGTTCAAGATGGTTTGTATTACCTCGCTTATCTAGCATTTGCCAGTATAAGGGGATGGCTATCCCTTTATATACCACTCCTAGCATAAAGATGTTGAGGTTACTTTTACCCCATTTCCAGTTGGTGCGGTCAATGGTTAAGGTGACTTTGCCTAGTCCAAATAGTCGATATATCATCAAAGCCAGTTGATCGTAGTCTATCCTCGCTTCGGCAAAAAATCGCTGTAGTCTGCGATAGTGGCTGTCGGTTTTACCACCCTTAGGAAGGTGTCTTGCTATTTTTTTTAAGACTACTGCTTTGAGCAGTAATCAGGGCTATTATCATTAGGCTCAAACAATTGATTCTTGCCTTGTTCATGCTCAGGTTTTGGGTTAAAGTTTCACTAAGTCTGTTAAAGTTTGGCATGGTCTGATTCGTCTTAAAAATTACTATTATGCCTTTGCTTTAACAGACTTTTTTGTTTTTTTGTCGTGTGCAGAGACATTTTTTATAACCGAAAACTTATAACCGAATGCTTATAACTAAAGACTTATAGTAGGGTATGGATAACACGCTTCCTAGTTATACTAGAATCTCAATCTCCTCATCAACATCTTCTTTGATAAAAGACTGAATACGAGGCTGTAGGGCTAAATCGCTCTGGCCATTTTCATCGAGCCACTGTACCACTTGCTTATGCACACGGCGGTCATACTGTATATTAATGTGATTAACGCCATAGAACACCGCTTTGTGGCCTTCGGGCACATATAGCGTATGTAATTCGCCAGCTTCGCCCAATGCAGATTCAATAGTCACTAAACCATCGCCTACCAAATTAGTCGCTTTAGAGTCATAGACACCTTCCACGATTGAACCGGCAATAAAATAAGTTCTGACATGACGCGGCAGTCTTGTGGGGTAATGAAATTCTTCTGGCAACACATCGCGCTCTTTTAAATATTTCCAGTCTTCCTCTCGAATACTGCCATGACGCAAATCAATGATGCCGGCACTGCGAATATTACCCATTTTAGACAGTGAGGCCGCAAAAGGAACCTTACCAATCACATCCAATACATAATAACTAATGCGCTCAAGTACCGCACCTTGATGCGGCGTGCCTAACGTGATGAGGTTACCAACACGATCTCCCCAGTGCAGTCTGTCTTGCTGAGCATAAAAAAGAGCACTGCGTGCCACTAGCCCGCCCATGCTATATCCCACCAAATCGATTTGGGTAATGTGTGGATTTTCGGCGACTAGCTGCTGTAAAAGATGAGACAAATTTCGGCCGTTTTGTGAAATGCGTTGGCCCGTATTGTAATCCAAATAAAGTACGGTGGTTTTAGGTTGGCTCAATGCGATACTTTCGCCCAGACTGTCCTCTTCACAAGGCCGCCAATTTAGATAGCTTAGACACAGTCCATGGCACAAAAGCACCACCCGCCCAGACACCTTATTGCCTAGTGGTTGTCCATATCTGTCATAAATGACCATCGGTACCGCTAGCGGATTTTTTTGAGTAACTAAATGGTCGCCTATCATGCCATTAATGACATTGACCACCTGCTTCAACTTATCGGGCAATACTTTGTCATTGTATTTTCTTAATGTTTTGCGAGACAGCTTAATATTGGTTTTAACAACTCCACTACCTATCTGGCGTACCAAATAACGCATACCGTTGTAAGCCTGACGGGTAAGCCCACTCTGCCAACGACTTAAATTATCGTCATTAAAGCGGCCCAATGGTCTAAGTAGAAGTTCAGCATGTAAAGACTCGACGATCTCGGTTACCTCGAGCACGCCAGTGGTGGTTAAATGACTCAACCCCTCTAATACATCTCCCACTGTCAGAGGTGTATTTTTAGGTGCAACTGTATTATCTACAGCCGCTAGCTTTATGATTTCCGCTTCATCCAACTTATCTAAGGTGTCCATTTTTTCATGAAGCTCATTTAAAAAAATGGGTCGATAGGGCGTAACAAGCTCGCATCTTTCATATAAATCGTAATGCTTTTCTGAGTTGTCTTTAGTCATAATTTCATAATATTAATGGGGGTAGATTCTGACATCTTATCCTGTCTTCTAAATAAAGTAAAAACCTCAAATGTTAAACATTTGAGGTTTTTGTATGAGCAGTATTACTTAAAGAAAATTTAAGTTTTATTGTTAATAATTATGATAGCTTTAATCCCAAGTATCCCACTGCTGCGCCGTAACTGTCTTTATAGTTACGATGAATTAATGGTAGCACTTGAGCGGCAACTTTAGGATTTTCTGCTATGCCCTCGCCTGGGTGCTGGAAATTACTCATAATATAAGTAAAGCCATTCACTTCATCAACCGCATGTAGACCTGTTGACTCTGCCCCTGCTGGCGTCGATAAAATACGGGTAAGCTCATGGGTATCTACGTTATAGGCCCATAAGAAGTTATTAACATGAGTACCCGAATCTTCCCCAATAAATAAAGTACGCATTTTTTCAGAGAATTTAATGTTATCTGGGCAAGAAACTTTGTCAGGATGCGATTTATTACCTAACTCATCGGCTGCAATGTCTTGACCCGCTAAATTTGGTGGTACTGACATACTGACTGGAACCCACTCAGAATTAATCGCGGTATTGGTATTTAATGTCTTTTGACCGCCACTTAATTTATGAGCGTACACTGCGCCAGATTTGTTTTCAGCGACTTGCACACCATAATCACCATATTTCACTGGATCGACCATTGATTTCTCAATTCTGGCCATGGCTGAATAAGCAATTTTGTCTTTAACGTTGATTGCGGTACCTTCCATTTTGGTAAAGGCTAAGGAAGCACCTTTTAGAGCGGCATAACGATGTGTTTCTAAGAAAGCAGCTGCTTTTTCAGCATACTTGTTTTTGCTATTAAGCTTCACCCAGTTTGGCTTACCACTATAATAAATCTTAGTATAGCTAGTGTCTTTCGGGTCTTCATATTTGACACTCATGATGTCTTCTGGCTTGAAGGTATTGGCCATGGCTTCAATTTCACTACTGGTGGCATGACCCAAATGAATCCATTGGGTTAAGAATTCACCAGTGCCTACCCCTTTAGGAGAGGTTTGTTTTACTTTAGCCACATATAAATTACCTGAAGATAGGTCGCGAGGTTTATCAGCGACGAACATAAATAGCCCGCCATTGGTGGCATCATCACCCATTAATGCAGTACGCTCATCTGGCATCATTTGGATTAGCTCATGAGAAATACGACCTAGGTTATAATGCTTTTTCACAAAACCCGTGCCATCAGGATTAACGAAAACCTCTGGCATATGACCATAATGATAAGGATTGGCTTTGTTCTGATCACCATATAGCGCTTTACTAAAATCTAGGAATTTACCGTCATCTTCTTTGGCTAAATTATGGGCATCAGGCTCGTATTCTTCAGAAGATAAATGTGTGCCCCAAGGTGATAAAGACGCGCCACAAGTAATCCACAATCCATGAACAGGTGAGGTATCAACATTGTGATACTTAACCAGTGTTAACTCGCCGCTTTTTGGGTTTTGATCCAAAGTAAGCACCGCGATAGGAGATGGCAGACGTCCCCAAGTCTCTTTGCCTGAGCGGTCCATACTAGCATACTCAAACTGTACCACCGCAAAGACAGGGTTACCTTTAACGCCAGGAACCTTGGCACCCTTCATGGTGATTAGTGAAGAGCCATCTGGACAGTTAGAATAAAAAGGCACAGGCTGACCTGCTGAAGCATCATAAAGCGGTTTGTTGTTAATATCGTATAACTGTCCTGCGCGAGTGGTGCCGCCCATACCATCTGGCACCATATCACCGGTCACAAAAAATGGGGTGTAGGCTAAGTCATAGATTTGCTTACTGCCATCGGTGAAGTCGGCTTGCATCTTAGAGTCCACATAGACCGTTGCCATCTGTTCTGGATTGGCCAATGAAGGGGCCTGCATACCGATGAATTTAACCTGTCTCACCGCCTTGGCCATTGGCATTAACGCCGAAGCTGAACCAGCCCCTACTTTATTGACAGAAGAGGTGGTGGTACAGCCTGCCAAAGGTAACATAGGCACACCGGCTAAAAAGGTTATAACACTTCTACGCGTGGCGGATGTTTTTAAAATTCCATTGGCTGCGTCGTGGTTTTGAGTGTGATTGTTAGTGTCCCTATTTTGCTCAACGACTTGGGTCATTTTTATTCCTTAAGATACTTTAAGAGGGGCTATCAAGAATTAGTATTTAGGCCGATTTACAAAAAACTGCTTAAATGAAACATTGCATTAGCCTAATAAAAGTAAATGACAGTCTGTTTAAGGATTTATGACATAACAATGACAAAGGCTCTAAAGCCCATAGACTATTGCCTGATTTGAAATTTGAAGTTCATAAAAAAGCCGCCATTTAGATAATAGCGGCTTTTTAGAGCGGTTCTTACAATCCGGCAATAATTAGCTTGCCAGTGACTGGCTTGTTAATGATTGACCTGCCATTGATTAGGCCACATTAGCCTGCCATTCATAATCACCTAGCTTTAAAGTCAGAGCATCGCCTGCCGTTAGCATACCCACCCCACTTGGGGTACCGGTCATAATTACATCACCCGGTTGTAACCCAAATGCATGACTGATATCGCTTAATAACTGATATAAGGGAAATAGCATCAGCTCAGTGTTGCCATCTTGGGTCAGTTGATCATTGATATACAGCTGATAATTAACCGCACTAAAGTCACCAAATTCTTCTGGAGAAATCCAGTCACCTAGCACACAAGCCCCATCGAAACACTTGGCACGCTCCCAAGGATGACCCTTGTCTTTCAGCTCACTTTGCAAATCACGTAGGGTTAAATCCAGTCCTAAAGTCACCGCATCAATTAGACCAACGGTTGCCTTAACTTCCTCTAGTGAGGCTGAGTTTAGCGGCGCACCGATACGCACACACAGCTCAGCCTCATAATGGACGGCATAGGCCTTATCTCTTGGGGCATCCATCACTTTACTAGGAACAAGTTCACGAGTGCTAATAATACTCGACGCAGGTTTCATAAATAAAATAGGTCGCGTCGGTATTTCATTGCCCAACTCTGCAGCATGAGCCGCATAGTTACGCCCCACACACACGACTTTGCCTATGGTTGGTATTGTATTTTGGTTTACGCTAGCGTTTGAGGGTGTCTCAGAAGTTGTGGTCATTGTCTAATCTCGCAGTGTAAGCACAGAAGTAAAATATAGGGTCATTTCAGTAATAGCTATATAAGTATAAAGTATTAGCCAAAAAAACAGCCAGCATATAAATAGCTGGCTGCTTACTTTATCAAGGAATAGTATGGGTGGCCACATCGGGTGGCACATAATTAGCATGACGGTTCATACGTTTTTCTATCAAACGGAAAGTCAGTAGAATCACCCAAGATAAGACCAGATAAATAAGACCGGCCGCAAAATACAATTCAAAGATGGTATAGGTACGGGCGCTAATGGTCTTAGCAATACCGGTGATGTCCATCAAAGCAATGGTCATAGCCAGTGAACTGCCTTTTAGCATAAAGATCACTTCGTTACTGTAAGCCGGTATCATAATGCCAAAAGCACGCGGCAAGGTAATACGGGTCAGTTTTTGCCAACGTGACATACCAATGGCATCTGCCGCTTCAAGCTCACCCGGCGGAATAGACTGAATTGCCCCACGAATAATCTCAGCAGTATACGCACTGGTATTCAAAGTAAAGGCAATAATGGCACACCAAAATGGCTGCTTTAAGACCGGCTCCCATAAGAAAGACTCTTTGATAAACTCAAACTGGGATAGCCCATAGTAAATTAAGAAAATTTGTACCAGTAATGGTGTCCCACGGAAAAAGAAAATATATAAGAAAGGCAGTACTTGCACCAACTTATTAGAAGACAGGCGCAATAACGCCAAGCCCAGTCCGAAAATTAACCCCAAGACACCTGAGATAACCACCAGTTTAACGGTTAACGCCACACCACTTAGTAAATCAGGTAGGTAGGTAAAAATTACTTGCCAATTCCAATCCATATTCGCCCCCTACCCTTTCGTTGCATTAAGTGGTTGCGAGACGTGCTGTTTCGCAATTTTTTTGGCATAGCGCTTTGCAGGATTTGCCCGCCACTCAAGCCACATCATAAAGGCGGTGACCACAATTGTTAGTCCCAAATAGATAAATGCCGCTGCCATATAAAAAGTAAAAGCTTGTTGGGTTGCTTGGGCCCCACGTGCAGCATGATACATAATATCTTTTAATCCAACCACAGAGACCAAAGCGGTATCTTTTAACAGCACTAAAAACAAATTGCCAAGCCCGGGTAATGCCAAACGCCATACCTGAGGCACAATAATACGGAAATATACCTGCATGGGCTTCATACCCAACGCTTCTGCCGACTCCCATTGCCCTTTGGGTATCTCTTGAATGGCCATTCTGAATACCTCTGTGGCATACGCCCCAAACGCAATAGAAAGCGCCAATACCCCAGCTAAGAACGGACTAACCTCGACATAATCGTTATAGCCGAAATTTTGCAGCACCGCCATAATAAGCATGGAGCCGCCGTAGTATAAAAATAATACCAACAACAGCTCTGGTATGCCGCGCATGGTTGCGGTATACACTGTGGCAAGTTTACGAAATATCCAAATCTTAGAAAGTTTGGCGGTAGCCCCTAACAGCCCCAAGACCAAACCTATTGCAAGACTTGATAAGGCAAGTTTGACAGTAATCAACGAGCCACTAAGTAAGAGATGTCCAAAACCTTGCAAATCAAACACGTGAGAAGCAACCTAAATAATGAGAAGTAGAAGAAACATCAATATATGATATGAGATATTACAACTGAGTACTTAATAACCGTCCTAAATTTGGGGCAATCATTAAGTGTATTGAGCAACACTGAGATTAATCGTTTTTTACGATTCCGTGCAAACGGCGAATTCTAACATATTATAGGGCAATTGGTTAAGTATAAGATGAACACTGTATATTGTTCAATAGATTATAAAAGGCCTTAAAAGTACCAAATATATCGATAGCATAAATAAAAAAAGCCTCACAACAAGGTGAGGCTAATCCATAAAATCTAGAAAAAATAGATTGATAAGTTATTTAACCCTTATCGAAGCGAATTTCCCCTTAAGGCATTGGGAAATGCTTCTCTTTAATACGGTCATAAGTACCATCCGCTTTAATAGCAGCTAAAGCCTTATTAATATCTTGCTTTAACGCATCTTGCTTACGTACCGCAATGGCAAAGTTATCATCAATTTCAATATCAGAGCCTTTGATTTCAAACTCTGTATTATTTTTGCTTAACCATTCAAGCGCCGGTAATTTATCAGAAATCATAGCGTCTACACGGTTTGACTCTAAATCCAAAAAGGCGTTATTCAAGGTGTCATACATCTTAATACTGGCTTTTGGATAGTTACTCTCTAGCCACTGTGAAGAGATGGTTGAGCGCTGCGCTGCAATTTGCTTGGTATTAATATCTTGGGCATTACTGGGATCAAAGCTACTGTCTTTAGTGGCAATAAATACCAAAGAGTTGGTGAAATAAGGGTCAGTAAAATCTACCTGCTGGGCACGCTCAGGCGTAACTGACATGGCCGCAATAATCGCATCGTATTTCTTTGCTTTAAGTCCAGGAATAATACCTTCCCAATCTTGTGCTTCAATATCACATTTGACCTGCATTTTTTCACACAGGGCATTGGCGATATCCACATCAAAACCCGCTAAGTTTCCTTCAGCATCAGTGTAGTTAAAAGGAGCATATGCCCCTTCAGTTGCCACACGGAGCACTTTTTGGCCTTTATCACCACCTTCAGCGGTCGACTCTACCGTATTATCAGCGTTATTACATCCTGCTAATAATACAGAGAAAGACAAGGCAGTCATTAGTGCTACTGCCCCTTTTTTAATACTTCTTTTAGGCATCTGGCTGTTTGCTGTTGCGGTTTGAAGCATACTTATGTCCTTATAGAATTCATAAAAAACTGGCCCAAAGTCTGGTTATAAATCACTCATGACTGATTAAACCCAATCAAAACAGTCATTTTATACAACCTGACTTTAGCCAACCCTTTTAGTATGACAGCCAATTTATGACTGGGATAAAATCTCTGCTTAAAGCAAGCTATCCTATCTATCACTACTTATGGATAACCGATCCATTCAAGACTCTACCCATCATTTATCGCTGTACGACGTATTGAAGTATTAGTTAGCAGCTGCTTGCGCGGCAGCAGTGCTAGTGGTACCAAAATAAGGGGCCGAAATTTCGTCATATTTACCACTTTGTTTTAAAGTAGCCAAAGCGGTATTAAATTTACCTGCCAGTGCATCACCTTTTCGTACTGCGATACCCATCGTATCATCACTCTTAAACTCAGCGCCTTTTTGTTCAAAGGCTTTACCTTCTTCACTGGTTAGCCAATAAGCAGCCGTCACTTTATCAGAGAAAAGCGCACGAATACGGCCTGAAGCTAGGTCTAAGTAGGCATTTTCTTGCGTATCATATAAGTTCAGTTTGGCTTTTGGATGCGTCTCTTCAATGTATTGAGCAGCGATAGTGGCACGCTGAGCGCCCACTGGTATGGTACTAAAATCACTATCCACACTAATATTGTCGCCCTTTTTAGCCACCAAAACCAAACCATTGGTTAAGTAAGGATCAGTGAAGTCGACTTTTTCAAGACGCTCGGGCGTGATTGACATGCCAGCAATAATAGCATCAAACTTCTTAGCCTGTAGACCTGGAATTAGACCATCCCATTCTTGTGAGCTGATGTCACACTTAGCTTTCATCTCGTCGCAAAGCGCATGAATCAAATCAATCTCAAAACCAATCAGTTTACCGTCTGCATCGGTATAACTTAGTGGCTTGTAGCTTGATTCAGTGGCAATTCTAATGGTCTGTTCTGAGCCGCCTGCTTCAGGTGCTGCTGACTCGCCTTCAGCTGGCGCATTATTATTGCTATTACAAGCGGTTAGCATCAATCCAGATAACGCCACAGATAATAGCGCCCATTTACTTTTTGATTTCAGTGCAGTTGTCATAGTGTTGTCCTAGCTTTGAATGGTTTTAGAAGTATTTTACTTATCGTTGTGATAAACAGCGGGCGCTTATTTTCCAAAGTTTGCTTCTTCAATTTTCGCCAACTCACCCTTACTACGAAGAGTTTTGATCGCTGCGTTGAATTCTTCTTTCAAAGCATCATTCTTACGAAGCGCAATCCCTAAATGGTCATCGTTATCAATCTCTTTACCAATGACGGCATACTCAGGGTTCTCTGGTAACCAGTCGGCTGCAGATACTTTTTCAGCCAATACAGCATCCACTCGGCCAGATTTAAGATCTAAATACGCATTTTCGTAGGTATCGTATAGATTTACTTTGTTGCCGTCTTTGTTGTCAAAGTTTGCCAACAAATATTCGCCTAATGTGGTTGAACGTTGGCTACCTAAGTCCTTATTACTAATGTTATCAGGACTAAAAGTGCCGTCTTTTTTGGCCAACCAGACCATCGTATTAGAGAAGTAAGGCTCGGTAAAATCGACCGTTGCTGAACGCTCAGGAGTGATAGACATACCGGCAATAATGGCATCGTATTTATTGGCCAATAGACCTGGAATTAAGCCATCCCAGTCTTGTGACACGATTTCACATTTGGCTTTCATTTCAGCACAAATGGCATTGGCCACATCAACATCAAAACCACCCAAACTTCCATCATTGTTGGTAAAGTTAAACGGAGGATAAGCACCTTCAGTAGCGATGCGAATAGTTTTGCCTTCTTTTGAATCTGCGGCACTAGCGCCTTCAGCTGCATTATCAGACTTTGAACATCCCGTCAGTCCGACCATACCGGCCATGACTAATACAGGTAAAACCTTACGCGATAACTTGCTATCAAATAATGACATTTTTTCTTTCTCCAAAGCCAAAAAGTGGCTCATACAAAACTTAATTCGTGAAAAGGTTTATGAGTATAGCCGACTGAACTGATGGTTTTATGCTCTTAAAACCGCGACATGGTTCTCTTAAAACCTTGAGGTAATAGAGTTTGGATAAGGGGGTACAATAATATTTGTGTAAACTTCATAAACAAAAATAATACATGACGGTTCTCTTAAAAACAAATCATTTTATCGTATTACTGTTGTGCTTTCTCTTTTTACTCTACTTCTAATAGCCCCTATAACATAGGCAAATCTAATTTTATAACCTTAACCAAAAAGAGTGAGTATCAACTGATACCCACTCTATAATGACGATAATAATTTTTATGGCTTTCGCCAATAACTTTTTATGGCTTTCTTAGCAGGGTCTATTAAAGGATGCATTTAAGAGTTTTCTGAACTGCTTAGCCTTATTATTGTTAATAGCCTAGCTTAAACCGCTTAGCTTACAACGCAATCTTATTGGCATCTGCACGATGTGATGCCATAAACTCACGCACGCGTACCGAGGTTGGGTTATCGAATATTTGCTCTGGCGTACCCGCCTCTTCAATGCGGCCTTGATGCAAAAATACCACCTGTGATGACACATCACGGGCAAAACGCATTTCATGGGTAACGATTAACATAGTACGGCCTTCAGCCGCCAAATCACGCATTACCGCCAACACTTCATTGACCAACTCTGGATCTAGCGCTGATGTCGGCTCATCGAATAATAATACCTGTGGGTTCATTGCCAAAGCACGGGCAATCGCAACGCGCTGACGTTGTCCGCCCGATAAGTTATCCGGATAAGCGTCTTTTTTATCCAACAGCCCAACTTTCTTTAATAATTGCTCGGCTTCACTAATGGCGTGGTCTTTGCTTATCTTTAAGACTTGGGTAGGACCTTCAATAATATTTTGTAAAATGGTCTTATGTGGCCATAAGTTGAAGTTTTGAAAAACGAAGCCTACACGGGCGCGAAATCTTTCAAGCTGCGCTCTATTAGCGGCTTGTAACTCACCCGATTTACCAGGTACCAAATCAAGTGCTTCTCCGCCTAGGGTAATAGTACCCTGATTGGGATGTTCTAAAAGATTGATACAACGTAATAAAGTTGATTTACCTGAACCTGATGACCCTAAAATAGAAATAACGTCGCCATCATAGGCAGTAAGAGAGACCCCTTTTAATACCTCAAGCGAGCCGTAGCTTTTATGAATATTTTGCAAATCAAGGGCAATGGGTCGATCTGAAGTAAAGTGTGGCATAACAGTGGCATGTGTCCGAAATAAGTTGAAAGCAAAGGAGGTTATAATGTTGAAGGGTGTCGCTTAACTAACACAACATTATAAAAGGCGTATTGTCTCTTAAAACCCCAGTCATAAGCAAATCTTTTGCCATATTCTAGCTGACAATTATTAGTGACTGATAGCAGTTACTACTAATTTTTTATAGGTTATTGTTTATGGGCTACTTTTTATGGACTCGTTTTTTATT
This sequence comes from Psychrobacter sanguinis, assembly GCF_020736705.1. Classification (NCBI taxonomy): domain Bacteria; kingdom Pseudomonadati; phylum Pseudomonadota; class Gammaproteobacteria; order Moraxellales; family Moraxellaceae; genus Psychrobacter; species Psychrobacter sanguinis. The sequence goes on along the minus strand of NZ_CP085990.1, from coordinate 1,453,040 downwards.
GACCATTTGATAGTTAGACAATAACGACTTGATAACTTGCCATAATAAATTCCATCGACAATAGTTAATAAATAGTGATTGCTTTAACGAAAAAACCCTTTCCACCACTTTTAAAATAACAAAGCAGTAGAAAGGGTGATTAATGCTAACTTAAAAAGTTGCATTAAAACATGTCTCAAAATTTGCATAAAAGAGCGCTTAAATAATACGCTCATTTAATACAGATTAGTTGCCAGATACATGCTCTTCTTTTTGAGTACCATCCATTACTTGACTGTTGTCAGCAGTGCTTGCATCAGTGGCATCGGCTGTTGCTGTACCTGTAGTACCAGCATCGATATTACCAGCTTCAGAAGCTTCTACTTCAGTACCAGCAGCATCATGGCCCATTGCTTCATGATTCATTGTATCAGTACCAGTGGCTGCAGGATCAGTAGCTGTTGTATCAGCACCTGTGGTAGCATCAGTTGTAGTCGTTGTTGTTTCAGTTTCAGTGGTGCCCATAGTATCACCTTGAGTATCAACTGAAGTTGATTCTGCAGCTTCTGGAGTACCAGCATCTGTTTTCTCAGAGTTGCTACAAGCAGTAACACCCATTGCTAATAAACTAACTGCTAATACTGGCGCTATAACTGACGTTTTAAAATTTTTCATAGTATTACCTATATATACAAAGATTCAAAGGGATTGATGACATTTAGCTTTAACGATTTTTAAAAGTATCAATTAAAACCAAACTACAGGGAGTGTTAACATCATAACAGCCCTACATTCTATTGATTAATTTTATTAATTAACCTTTAAATTGCAAAGCCGTTATCAGAACCTTTTTTAATATCGCCCAAGGTCGTTATTCATCACTTTACTCTCCTCGTTATAGATAAAATAGCTAATTTTCGTAGTAATTTATAAGCATTTGTGTAGACGACGCATTGTTGGCCCTTGATGCTTAATTACAACCGACCTTTTCTGCTTTTAAACAATAGCTTTAAAGACCGGTCGTTAAGTTTACTTACAATATAAATAACAAATGCTCGCAACATACTATAGGGTGGCAGCTTTACTATTGGCCTTATCTGCTTTATGTTATAGACCAAGTAAAAATTTTATAAGGCTTAATAAACCGCCAATGAGGGTTAATAAGCCAGAAGCTGTTCAACAGGCCCAGATTAGGAGACGATAAGTGACTCAGGAAATAGTAGACATCAAACAATACATGCAACAGGTTGGCAAGCAAGCCAGACAAGCCTCCCGACATCTAGCAGCGGCCAACACCGGTGATAAGAATAAGGCTTTATTAACCATTCATCAAAAATTAAAGGAGGCTAAATCCGATATCTTGGCCGCCAACAAAATTGATATGCAAAATGGTCACAATAATAATTTGGACGCAGCGCTACTTGATCGCTTAGAACTGACTGATGAACGTTTCGAGGGCATGTTACAAGGCTTAAAAGATGTGTCAACGCTACCTGATCCCATTGGCGAAGTCACAGACATGACCTTTCGTCCTTCGGGCATTCAGTTGGGTAAAATGCGTGTGCCTTTGGGCGTGGTGGGTATGATTTATGAATCTCGTCCTAATGTCACCTTAGAGGCGGCTTCATTGGCTCTAAAATCAGGCAATGCGATTATCTTGCGTGGAGGTTCTGAAGCCTTCGAATCAAATCAAGCCATTGCCAAATGTATTTTAGAAGGCTTAAAAGAAGCAGGTTTGCCTGAGCATGGCGTGCAAGTTTTACAAACCACAGACCGCGCTGCAGTGGGTGAACTAATTACCCTAACCGATTATGTGGATGTGATCGTACCGCGTGGCGGAAAAGGTCTGATTGAACGCATCAGTAAAGATGCAAAAGTGCCAGTGATTAAACATTTAGATGGCAACTGTCATACCTTTATTGACAGCGATGCTGATCCTGAAATCGCTGTCAACGTCAGCGTCAATGCTAAAACGCATCGTTATGGTACTTGTAATACCATGGAGACATTACTCGTTGATAAAGCAGTGGCTGACAGCTTATTACCAAAAATTGCTGAAGCTATCATTGAGGCTGATGATGCCATGCAGCTGCGCGTAGATGCTGAAGCCAAAGCCATTTTAAAAGACAACGCTAAGCTCTCAGGTCATTTAAGTGATGCCAATGATGAAGATTGGGATACCGAATATCTAGCTCCTATTCTAGCGGTCAAAGTTATTGACGGTATGGATGCTGCTATCGCACATATTAATACGCATGGTAGCCATCACACTGATGTCATTATTACCGATAACTATACTAAGTCTCAACGCTTTATCCGTGAAGTGGATTCCTCAAGCGTTATGATTAATGCGTCTAGCCGCTTTGCAGATGGCTTCGAATATGGTCTTGGTGCTGAAATTGGCATTTCAACCGATAAAATTCATGCTCGTGGCCCTGTCGGTCTACATGGTCTAACGTCACAGAAATGGATCGTTTATGGCCACGGTGAAGTGCGCAGCTAATTTTATAGTTCTTTGTAGATACTAACTCTATAGAAGATTGTAAATATCACTTCGCAGATATTGGAGTTATTCAGCTTACAGTAGCCAATTTATACCTAAAACGTCAGCACTAGCTGGCGTTTTTTTATATTAGCTAGCTTTATAGCAGGGACAACTATTACAAACTTTCACTAAAAAATACCGGCTATAAACTGAAATTAATTTTTCTTTTGTTATTCTACGTTCGCAATAAGGTCGCCGCCAATACAATCGTGCCCGCTATGGTTATCACAGTAAATGTCTGAGACGCTATTAAACGTACTAAAGCATTGTTGGTATAAAGTTTTTAATTTCACTGCTGTTAAACGCCATAGAGTTTGCACTCTTTGATTTTTATTTTCGTCATTTAGTTTTGGTCATTAAACGGTCGTCGCTCAAGATTAAACCACTCAATTTTAATATATTAGGGCTCTCTGTACACGACAAAAACAAAAAAGCTGACTAAGGACAAGGCATAATAGTAATTTTTCTTACGAACCACACTATGCCAAACCTTAATCAGCTCATAAATATATTATCGCAAAACCTAACCATGAACAAGGCAAGATTGACGTGTTTAGGCTTAATTACTCTAGCGATAATACAAGTACAAAGTAGTAACCTCAAACAAATAGCAAGAGGATTTGTCAAAGGTAGGACAAACAGTAATTACAGACGGCTACAACGCTTCTTTGCACAAGTTGACATAGACCAAGACCAGTTAGCCAAATTCATCTATCAACTCTTTGACTTAGACGAAGTCATCATCAGCATAGACAGAACCAACTGGAAATGGGGTAAAAAGAACATTAACATCTTTTTGCTCAGCGTTGTTCATCAAGGAATCGCTATTCCCTTATACTGGACACTACTTGATAAAAAAGGTAACAGCAATAGTAATGAGAGATGTGAGCTCATACAAACGTTCATCAACACCTTTGGCGCAGACAAAATACAGTATGTATTAGCCGATAGAGAGTTTGTTGGCAAAGAGTGGTTTCAATGGCTAAATAAAGAGCAAATAAAGTTTTGCATTCGCATCAAACACAACACCCTAGTAGCCAATCATCAGGGTAAATTGGTACAAATAAAGACATTGTTACGTCATCTATCCCCTCATGAAACGTTTATGTTAGCCAGAGCTGTTCCCGTATATGGCGTTAAAGTTCGTCTATTTGCAAAGCGTGATACTGACAACGATTATGTCATCATAGCGACCAACAATTTAGATCATACGGATGCTATGGCTCTTTATAGCAGACGCTGGGAGATTGAAACCTTGTTTTCTTGTTTTAAAGGACGAGGGTTTAATCTTGAAGATACGCATCTTACACAGTTGGATCGGGTAAGTAAGTTAGTGGCGGTTTGTGCGCTAGCATTTTGTTGGTCATATCGCATTGGGATTAAAACTGTACAGCAGCACCCTAAAAGACGAAAGCTTAAGAAACATGGTCGACCTCAGCAAAGTTTGTTTGCTATTGGTTTGGATGTTTTGATTGATGGTTTGCGTGAGTATTTCTTTGCTGGCAATCGGCGTGTGTTTGAGGTTCTAATAAGTTATTTGTCTCCTAGTCCACGACCTTTGAGACTTTGAGCATTTTTGTCGTGTACAGAGATTAGGGCTAATAAATAAGGGCAATAGAGAAATGATGGTATTTATAGTAATTTTGGTGGTTTCTGGCGCTCTAATTGTGGGTGCCTTATGGGGGGCTAAAGGCAACTTCCCCGGTTGGGTTCAAGGCAACCTGCTGGCACTGGCAGGTGGTGCGTTGATGTTATCAGTGGCTTTAGAGATGCTACAGCCGGCTGTGGGCGAATCTGGTCTTTGGCCTGTAGCAGCATTTACCTTGCTAGGCGCCATAGTATTTACCAGTGTTGATTATTGGATTGATACTAAATTTAAAGATAAAGGCGGTATGGGGCTTCTCGCGGCAGTCACCTTAGATGGCGTACCAGAGAACTTAGCCCTTGGGGTGTCTTTAATTTCAGGCAATGTGATGCAAGCTGCTGCTCTTGCAGGGTCGATTCTACTGTCAAACCTCCCTGAAGCAGCCGGTGGCGCTAAGCAAATGAAAGACAAAGGCAGCAATACCAAAAATATTATGTGGACCTGGATTGGGGCTGCCGTATTACTATCAATTGCAGCATTGGCAGGTAATTTATTATTAAGTGATGTGCCCAAAGCAAAACTTAGCTTGATTGACTCGTTTGCCGCTGGTGCAGTTATCGCCTCATTAGCAACCGAGCTATTTCCTGAAGCCTTCAGAAAAAGCAACTTATGGTCAGGAATTAGTACGGCGGTTGGTCTGGTATTGGCACTGGGTCTAAATCAGCTTGGTGGCTAAACAATTTTGAATACTGGGTTTTTCAGCATTTAAAAAATAGTCATCATCGTATAGAATAGCCCAGCACACGCCCGTGGCTAACAAATTTTATTGTTTAGACCACACTTCCGTTGAACGTCATATTTAATAGCCGGATAACTCTTATCCTAGGCTATAACGTTTGCTTGCGTCAGTTATAACATTTCTACTGGGGTTTCATAGCAACCCCTGTTCTTTATAGCAAACACCCAACACAGTCATCGAAGGCTCATGCCCGATGATTTGTGTGTCTTATTTATTATTTACTACAGTTTTATTGTCACGTCGAATAGACAGCTTATATTCACCTGACAAAACACTCTATTGATTAAAACAATCAAATATTAGCCATTTTTTGGCACATGACTCTTAATAAACCTACGCACGTTACCAAGTTGGCCATGGCTTTTTTAAGGCATAGGTAGGTTTATTTTAAAAAAAAAGGAATCTCTATGGAAGTTACTTTAAATGGCTACTATACGATGATATTAGCCACCTTGGTCCTTTTATTGGGCCGTTTTTTGGTGAAAAAAATTAAATTCTTAGAAGATTTTAATATCCCAGAACCTGTCGCTGGTGGTCTACTTGCTGCAGTGGTGGTGTATGCGCTTAACTTTATTTGGGGATATAGTTTCAATTTTCAGCAAGAGCTACAAACAGCCTGTATGCTGATGTTCTTTGCCTCTATTGGCTTGAGTGCTGACTTTGGCCGCTTAAAAGCAGGCGGTACGCCATTATTGATTTTCACTGTTGTGGTTTCTGCTTTTATCGTGATTCAAGATATTGTCGGGGTCTCTATGGCCGCCTTGCTTGGTCTTGACCCCTTATTAGGTCTGGTGACCGGTTCTATTGCATTAACCGGTGGACATGGTACTGCTGGTGCATGGGGTATCACCTTAGAACAGCAATATGGCGTCGTCGGTGCCACCACGTTAGGGATTGCCGTAGCCACTTATGGTCTGGTAGCAGGGGGTGTTATCGGTGGTCCGGTTGCTCGCCGACTCATCAACCAACTGGGGGTCAAACCTGCCGCTGCCAACCCTAACCCCAGTGAAACCGAAAGATTGGCCGGTAAGCAATCATTGTACAGCACCAAACACAGCGAAGAAGACGTTCATAGAAACAAAGAAATCTTTGAGAAGCCTGATAATATTCGTCTTATTACCGCGTCCTCTACCATCGAGTCATTGGCTTTATTTGCTGCCGCTCTCGCTTTTGCAGATGCAATGACTGTATTAGGAAAAGGGACTTGGTTTGATCTTCCTACCTTCGTTTGGGCACTGGCAGGCGGTGTGATTATCCGTAACGTATTGACCATCGTGTTTGACTTCCACATGTTCGACCGTGCCATTGATGTGTTTGGTAACGCTTCTTTAAGTCTATTCTTAGCCATGGCGCTACTGTCTCTAAAGCTATGGGAATTAACCGACTTAGCAGGTCCTGTACTTATTATTTTGGTGGTACAAACTCTGGTGATGATTGCCTATGTTTACTTTGTTACCTTTAGAGTAATGGGTAAAAACTATGATGCTGCGGTACTGTCTGCAGGTCATTGTGGCTTTGGTATGGGCGCTACGCCGACTGCTATTGCCAATATGCAAGCGGTAACCGATCGCTACTTGGCTTCACCAAAAGCATTTTTGATTGTACCTATGGTAGGTGCCTTCTTCGTTGATATCATTAACGCCACTGTATTACAGATTTTCATTAAGTTACCTTTTATGTAATTGAGCCGATGACTTAAAGCAAAATTGTAATATAAACAAGACGAAGGGCTAGGTTACGCGGTGTAACTCAGCCCTTTATCGTTTTAGCTACGGTTTTTTTAGATAAGGTTATTTTAGACTCTGTTGTTTTAAAAGCGGTTAGTTTAGACACTGCATTTTAGCTGATTCGTTCGTCCGCACCATCTTCTTTGCTAGGTCGACTGCTTTGGACTGATTGTCTCGTACTAACTGTCTTCTGATAGCGCTTCGGTCAGCTCACAAGCTTGATCAACAAGCTTACCAATAAAATCAATAGTATCAATTAAAGTACCATTATCAGTAATATCAACATCAATCATCTTAGCAAGTTCGCTCGGACTTTTTGACCCGCCGGCTCGCAATACCGCTAACCAATCGTCGATAACTTCTTCACCTTGACGCAGCTTTTTAAACAACTGGGTGGCAACGCTCAGACCTGCACTATAAGTGTAAGAGTATAAGCCAAAATAATAATGTGGCTGACGCATCCAAGTCAGCGCAGCATCGTCGTCAATCTCTACCGCTTCACCCCAAAACTGTTGTAAGGTCGCTTTCATCATGTCGTGCAAATCTTCAGTGCTTAGATTTTTGCTAGCATCTACCGCACGATACACTTCACGTTGGAAGTGAGCTTCAAGATAGTGCGTAACGAAATTATGATAGTAGGTGTTCGACAATAAGGAGGAAACCACGTAACGCTGAAACGCTTTGTCGTCAGTGTTTTTCTGTAATAAATGATGACCCAATAACAGCTCATTACAGGTTGAGGGCGCTTCGATAAAATATAATGAAGGCTCATAGCTTAAGTAGTTCTGATACTGACCGGCGTTATAAAAATGTCCGGCATGACCTATTTCGTGAATCAAGGTAAATACATCGCCTAAATTGTGAGTCCACGACATCAGCACATAGGAGTGTTCGCCATAAGGTGACGCACAAAAACCGCCAGTGCTCTTACCTTTATTTTGGGCAAAGTCATACCAACGCTCATCAAAAGAGCGCTGTACCATATCGGTATAATCTGTGCCTAATAGCGATAACGCTTCTACACAATATATTTTTGCCTCATCAATGCTTACCTTTGCCACAAAGCTAGCATCTAAGGGTACTTTGAGGTCAGCAAAAGTCATCTTATCGATACCGTTTACTTTTTTAAGCAGATTAATATAACGGCGCATGGGTGGTGCTAAATGAGTCATGATGGTGTCAATATGCTTATCATACATAGCACGAGACACTTTCTGATCCTGTAAAAGACAATCAAATACTGAGTCATAGCCCCGCATATCAGCGATAATTTTTTCTTTTTTGACTTGAGTCAAATAGTTGCTGGCAATAGTGTGCTGAGACTCACGCAGTCGCTTTGAGAACGCTTTAAAGGCTTGACGACGAAACTCGGTATCGACCGCCGTTTCATATTCATTTTCAAAAGTCGAAAAACTCAAAGGATAAGTCTGCCCATTGACCTCAAAGTCTGGAAAAGTCATATCGGCCAGTTTGCACTGTTCATAGTTTTGATACGGCAGGTCAAGTACTGGGGACAAAGAGATAAGTGCAGATTCTAAGTCTAAACTCAAGGTATAGGGCTTTTGTGCCAGTAAGTCTGATAAAAACGGACGATATTTGTCGTTATCAGTCATCGCTTGCTTAATCAGTGCTTCATCGGCCTGCTTTAGGGTCTGCTCCACAATGGCAGTTTGGCTGTTTAATTTGGCGACTTGTGACTCAAAATCTCTTGCTCTGATTTGTAGCTCACTATCACTCATATCCACTGCACTTTGCGCGCCAGCATAAGTATCAGCTTTGGATAAAATAGTTAAATAGGCCTCATAAGTCTGTAGCAGACGCACGATACTGGCCCCATCGGTTAAGTTGAGCATTGAATCCGAAGTTAATTCATTAGCAAGCTCAGCGGCTTGCTCTAAATCTGCGTAGAAATCTTCTGGTTTTGCGTAAAGCGCGGTCATGTCCCAGGTTAAATGCGTCGGGACATCGCTGCGTTTGGGTAGAGCTTGAGTAGTCATAGGGGTCCTTTAACTTTTAAAAATACTATTTTGAATTAATATTATCTTTTTATCTTATAGATTCGGGATTGCTAGATGACCCTAATATAGGTTAAACAGATTTACCTATCTCGCTTTGGTGGGCCATATAGCGTGGTTTCCCATTCCTCGAAAGGGGGATCAACAATATACTCTGAACAGTAAGATTTAAGATAGTCCGTTGCTCTTTTTTGTGCATAAGTAAAGTTCAAAACTTTACCCTCTTCATCCATTTCTAATACATTGGCAAATATGGCAAAGACCATTTCAATAGCACTGGGCTCAGTTCCAAATAAGTCAATATATTCAATGTCTTGAAGCATATAATGAGTACCACTTGCTATAAAATAAGCAAAAGTACTCAAGGCACCGCTAAAATCTTGACTAACTTTCATTTTTCACCTTATAGCTTGAAACTAGGTTATCCAATATCGTATCAAAGTAGGCATTATTGTCAGCAGCAAATTGGGCAATGTTTTCTAAAATAGAAGCTGGAGATTTTACGGTTTTCGGATACTGCTTGATATCCTGTTCAGAGATACCTTTACCCTCATTAATCATCGTCTGCAAGCTAATAGGCGTCACTTCAAAATGACATTGCCAACCTATGAGCCAAGAGCCTAACTGTTTATGTTTATCGGTTTGGTAAATAAAACCTTGGTTTTGCCAATATTTAGAGGTAGCCAAAGGCGTGGCACCGCTGGGCAAATCAAAACCATCGCCATGCCAATGAAAGGTGGTAAATTGATGGGGCACTCCATTCAATAGCGGATGATGGACACCTGGTTCAGTCAGTGTCAGCTGTGTCCAACCTATTTCTTTGATATCGATTTTACCCACATTGGCACCCAAACATTCAGCAAGTAGCTGAGCACCCAAACACATACCAATGACCGTCTTACCCGCTTTAATAGCTTCAGTGATAAACTGCTTTTCTATTTTTAGCCAAGGGAATTTATAGGTATCATACACTCCCATAGGCCCGCCCATAACAATTAACCAGTCAAAGCTATCTTGGTCTGGCAGAGCATTGTCCGCCATCAAGTCCTCTGCAAACTGAGTAAGGGTTAGCTTATGACCGTTGCGCTTTATCCAATGCTCAATAGACCCTAGAATATTGATATGATTGTGCAATAAGGCGTGGATGCGTAGAGTCATATTTCGTCCTTTATTTTCAATGCCTTTATTTTGACGCTTTGATTCCGATCGCTTTACTTTGATAATTTTATTCGGTGGTGGTTCAAAAAGTAGGCTGAAAAAAAACAGGCTGAGAAATTGATAAAATAGTGAAATGCAAATCACACTATACATCAAATGCCCAGCCTGTCTAAGTGACAGTATAAAGAAAAATGGCTTCAAAAGCTATGGTAAACAAAACTATAAATGCAAAGACTGCAAACGGCAGTTTATTGGCGACCATGCCTTAACGTACCAAGGCTGTCACTCCCAAAAAGATAGCAAAATACGCCATCTTATGGTTCGAGGCAGTGGCATAAAAGACATCGCTTGCGTTGAGAGAATCAGCAAAGGCAAAGTACTGGCCACCCTAAAAAAGTGTCACTACCAAATAACCCCCAAGCAAAGGCAATACGACTGTCTTGAAGTCGATGAGCTTTGGACATTCGTAGGCAAGAAGACCAACAAACAATGGCTAATTTATGCCTATCACCGTGACACAGGTGAAATTGTTGCCTATGTGTGGGGAAAACGAGACCTTAACACTGTCAAAAAGCTTAAAGCTAAACTGCAAGCCTTAGGCGTAAGTTGTGCTAGAATCGCTAGTGATACCTGGGATAGCTTTGTTACCGGTTTTAAGGGCTTTACCCAAGTCATTGGCAAGTTTTTCACGGTCGGTATTGAAGGTAATAATTGCACTATCAGACATCGAGTAAGGCGAGCATTTAGGCGAAGTTGTAACTTTTCTAAAAAGCTGGAAAATCACTTTAAAGCCTTTGATTTAGCTTTCTTTTACATCAATCATGGATATGTCTAATGTCAGCCTACTTTTTGAACCACCACCTTTTATTCTAATAGTTTCGATTGCTATTCATTACGCTACTTATGGGTTATAACTTTTGGTTTATAAAATAGTACCATAGCTTATCAGGCGTTTAATGGAAGCAAAATAGAGGACCTGAAATAGATTAAATCAATAATTCTAGATATTAACTGAGTAAATCATGAAACCCAAAAAGCTTTTACAACTGGATAAAGAACAAGAAGAAGTCTTGCTCGATGAACTGCGGGCTTACATGAGTAATGAACTGGATATAGACATTGGCAACCTGCCCGCTAAGTTTCTTTTGGACTTTATGGTGGAGCTGATAGGACCCAAGATTTATGATCAGGCGATTAGTGATACTGAGCCTTGGCTATACGATAGATTTACGGGCATCTTAGAAGATTTGTCTGTTTTAAAGAAAGACTAAGCAGGCCATAAGCTACTCATTTGTAACTTAACTATTGAGATTAGCCATATTATCTAACATTAAGCTTAGCCAAGTATTATTATCTTCAATATACTGCTCGCCCAGTGCCAGTATTTTTTTAGGAGTCTGTACTGAATTAGGGTGATGAGTTATGGACTCCCTTATGTACTCCTGTCCCTCTGCCACCATATCTATCATGCTCTTGGGTGTGACTTCAAAATGACACTGCCAGCCCATTACCCAAGTATTCAGCTGTTTGTGTTTTTCACTTTGATAAATAAACCCTTGGTTGCCCCAAAACTGTGAAGTTGCAATAGGGACGGTCCCTTTGGGTCTATCAAACCCATCGCCGTGCCAATGGAAAACGTTAAACGCCTCTTTTGGCAACTGTTGCAGTATGGGATGTGCCTTGCCCTGTTCGGTTAACTCAATCGGCATCCAGCCAATTTCTTTCACCCCTGAAGGTTCCACTTTCGCACCTAAACAGTCTGCTATCAGTTGTGCCCCTAAACATACACCTATTACCGTTTTTCCAGCATCTATACTATTTTTGATAAATTGTTTTTCGTCAATCACCCATGGATAACTGGCTTCCTCATAAATGCCCATAGGCCCGCCCATTATTATCAACCAATCAAAGCTATTGAGGTCAGGCAGTTCGTCGTTTTCATAAAAACGTGTGGTAGTAATACTGTGACCGTTATTGCTAGCCCATTGCTCTATATAACCTAGTTTTTCAAAATCGACGTGGTATAAGGCGTGTATTCTGAGTGGCATGAACGGTTTCCTTGAGAGTAAGTTGGCGTACTAGTAATGACTATACCTGATTCTTCGCAGCAAAGTTTATGCCAAAAAAAACCGCCTAGCCAAAAGCTAAGCGGTTTTTTTATTTAAAGCGTATAAGCAACAGCAAATCTAATTACTGGTTGCGCCCGAACATAGACAACTTGAAATTAATAAATTTATTGTTTCCATTGATTTTGTATAACCAAACTGCTGGCAACGTTCTCACACAAAGGCCGCAATTTTTCAGCTCTTAATTGAGCATACGTATTTGCTTCTGAGCTATCATATACCGTACATTGAATTGAAATCATTTTATTTTTATAAAATATGTTATAAAGTGTTTGGTTAATATAAAAGCTATTATCCAAACGTTGCATATTCCCTTCGACCTGCATCCAATATCCAGGCAGTCTATCTAAAACTATCGGGGCCCCCTTATCTACAACAGACATACCCTCTGGTACCATATCATATATCTCACCTGTATTATAAAGCTCATGCATATCGTTAAGGCGGATATCAGATACAGGCATGTCTTTTATTAGCAACATTATGCTATCTACGCCCGTGCCATTTTGACTAATCCATTTTTTAGCAATATTAGGTCTAGATGCTTCTTGTTCCTGCCAAGATTTGGGTGTCTTGATAGTGACATTCAAACCTTTTGCCTTACTCAGCCCTTGCGATGAAAAAGTGTTGTAAAACCCATCAAGCATTTCCTGTTGCGGCTTATCATTATACTGAATTATCAAAAAATTCTCTAAAAACGGAGACTCAATATCGCCATTCGCTCTGTTATTGACCTCATTAATAAAGTCTATAGCCTCTAATTTGGAGAGATTTTTATTGTTTGCAGATACTAATGCTTGTAACTGCTTGGTACTTTCTTTGAATGCTTGATTAACCTCAGGGATATCTAGTGAGTTAATCACTTTAAAGTGCTTATCTTTTAGATTTGGAAACTTTGTATTAAACCTCGCTTTCGCTAAATATGCTTCTCTTGCTAAATCAGGGTATTGATTTGCAATATTATCTAGAAGGATTTCTTGTCCAAGAAGATAACCGTATCCAGAAGAAAGATTTAAAACAAACTGTCTATTAGTATTAAATGCTAAAACTGAAGAAGAAATAAAACAAAGTATAATAGCTATCAAAAAATGAATTGGTTGTTTAGTAGTTAGCATTGATTATAAGCCGTATTAAAGGTTAAGTATTATTAATAATACAATACTTAACAGCTTATAGTGAAAGGATTGTACAAAAAAACCACCTAGCCAAAAGCTAAGCGGTTTTTTATTTAAAACGTATAAACAATAGTAAAGCTAATTACTGATTACGCTCATATACAGGTAATTCTGCACAGATTTTCTCAACTTTAGCACGAGTGTCTGCTAGTACTTTCTCATCACCACGGCCGTCTAATACATCACAAATCCAACCTGCTAATTCAGCAGCTTGTGCTTCGTTAAAACCGCGAGTGGTAATCGCTGGAGTACCAATACGGATACCAGAAGTTACGAATGGAGATTTAGGGTCATTTGGTACTGCGTTTTTATTCACAGTGATACCCGCATCGCCTAACCATTTGTCTGCTTCTTTACCAGTCATGTCTTGCTTAACTAAGCTAATAAGCATTAGATGGTTTTCAGTACCACCAGAGATGATCTCGTAGCCACGCTCTTGGATAACTTTTGCCATCGCTTGAGCATTTTTGACCACTTGCTGCTGGTAAGTTTTGAAGTCATCTTGTAGAGCTTCTTTGAAACACACCGCTTTAGCAGCGATAGCATGCATTAACGGGCCACCTTGGTTGCCTGGGAATACCGCTGAGTTTAGTTTCTTAGCTAATTTATCATCACGAGACAGAATTAGACCTGAGCGTGGACCACGTAGAGTCTTGTGAGTGGTAGTAGTAACAACGTCAGCAAATGGTACTGGGCTTGGGTATACGCCAGCAGCAACCAGACCAGCAACGTGTGCCATATCTACAAATAGGTAGGCGCCAACGCTGTCTGCGATGTCACGGAAACGCTGCCAATCAACTACTTGTGAGTAGGCTGAGAAACCAGCGATAATCATTTTTGGTTTGTGCTCTTGAGCCAAACGCTCTACTTCATCATAGTCAATCAAACCGGTTTCTTCTACCAAACCGTACTGTACGGCATTATAGTTGATGCCTGAGAAGTTAACATGTGCACCATGAGTTAAGTGACCACCTGCGTCTAGGCTCATGCCTAATACAGTGTCGCCCGCTTCTAGCAATGCTAAAAATACCGCAGAGTTCGCTTGGCTACCGGCGTGTGGCTGTACGTTGGCGTATTCAGCACCGAATAACTCTTTGGCACGGTCAATTGCTAGCTGCTCGATGATATCAACGTATTCACAACCGCCATAGTAGCGCTTACCAGGATAGCCTTCTGCATATTTGTTGGTTAAGTCTGAACCTTGAGCTTCCATTACCGCTTGTGAGCAGTAGTTTTCAGAAGCAATTAGCTCGATGTGGCTTTCTTGACGCTTGGTTTCTGACACCATGGCTTGATATAAGTCAGGGTCATAGTCTTTAATGCTAATATCTTTAAACATATTTTCTATCCTATTAATAAGTCATATATGACATACAAAAAATTCAAGCGCTGAACCAGCCCACCGCTGTCTGCCTTAAAATCTTTTAAACTGCTTACTTAGCCTCTTTAATAACCATTATTTAATAAACATTAAAGAGGACGGAGTACCGCCTATTAAGGCTCAAGTGTAACATGAAAATTGATATATTTTCCCGAAAAAAGGACGCAAAAGTTGACGATTTTTTAAGGAAGGCTGACTAAGATTATATTGTGACGACCTAAACCATTTTTTAAAAGCTAACCCTTAAAAAATTCTGCCAAAAAAGTTTCGCTAATCAGTAAATGCCGTTGATACCAGTTATAAAGGGTATTGCGCCGCCAGCCCTGCTCTGTCCAGTCAATGGTTCGCTGATGAGGCAAGGTAGTTTGGCGTTTAAATAACACGTAACCGATTGGCGTCCCTTGCAAATGCTGCAACCTTTTTGCCTCCCCTTTTAAACTAGTTAAAGGAAAAATGCTTTGCGCTGCCACCCAAGGTTTTTCGCTATTTCCATACAATAAAGACTCCCGCACCCACGCCATGACCGGTCTATTCAATTGGGCGCCTTGATAACCCATCTGCTTTTTCTGCGCCAACGTTAATGCTCGATACCCTTCAAAAGTAGGAGCCACTTTCAAAGGTTGGCCCGCTTTGTCTTCCAATAAAGCGGTTAATGAACCGTCTGAGGTTAGCCAATACAGCGCCTCTTCTGATATAGACATGTTTTGTCCCTTAACTTAGTTCTAAGCTTATCCATTAAAGCTCGGCATATTATCAATATTAAACGGCAATGCTTGGTGGGCTTGCTCACGATACTGTTGCATATATGCGTTATCTTGCTCACAAAAGTTAGCAATCGCCGGCTCAAATCGCGTATCGTAAATCCGATGTAATGAGTGTGTTTTTTGCGGCACAAAGCCTCGAATCAGCTTATGCTCGCCTTGAGTTCCAGGATCGAAGTATTGCAGCCCTTTTTGAATCGCAAACTCGATGCCCTGATAATAGCACAGCTCAAAATGTAAGCTGTCATATTCCTCTAACGCCCCCCAATAGCGCCCAAATAAAGTGGCATTCGGCTGATTAGGAGTGTCATAGAAGAACAGACTGCTGGCCACTATCTCACCACTGTCGTCTAACCCCTGTGCCAACATAATGTGCTCAGACATCGTTTGTGCAATTTGCTCAAAAAACTCTGGCGTTAGATAAGGCGCACGGCCGCGAACCGCATATGTCATGGCATAACACTGATAAAAAATGTCCCAGTCTTCTGCAGTAATTTCTCCACCGGTTTTGATTCGGCACGATAAGTTCTGCTTGGCTATTTTTTTACGCTCAGCCCGAATATTTTTACGTTTTTTGGCGGTTAGCGTACTTAAGAAGTCCTCAAAGTCAGTGTACGCTTTTGGTCCACTATCTGCCTCATGCTCAGTTAACTTCTGGTTTTTCCATAAAAACTGACAGCCTTGACGTTCAAGTAGCTGATGCTCAAATATAGGGTTGGGCAGTTGCTTCGCGGCTGCGATTTGCTCAGATTCAATAAATAAACCGTGCCAACTTGACGCCCTCACTTGCTGTGCCACATCATCGACAGCAGCAATGGCAGCTTGCCATATAGCGGGGGCAATTTCTTCCCCTTCTACTAACCACAGCCGCTGACCCATGACTGGGGTGTAAGGCACACTGGTCACTAGCCTTGGATAATAATCCTCGCCATAGCGTGCATAGGCTTCTGCCCAAGCATGGTCAAACACATACTCACCTTGGTGATGGCCTTTAATAAACAGAGGCATGGTCGCAATTAAGCGATATTCTTTTTCAACTGATTTTGTCTTAATTGACTTTGTCTCAACTAACTCTACCTCAGTGGCTCTTATTTCATCAGCTGTCTCTGCCTGTTCGCTTGCTTTATAAATTTGTAGGTACAACGGTATCCAACCAGCACTCTGTCCAATAGCACCACTGTCTGTCAGCGCTTGCCAATATTCAAAAGACATAAACGGAGTATCAGGCTGCTGCCATTTGGCCTCGGTCTGCCAAGCTAAATCTTGAGTTATGCTGTAACTGTAAGTCATTGCGAGTCATCACTTTAAATCTGGTCGGCTTTATATTGGGTCGACATAAAAACCCTAGAGTAGCAAATTATTAGAATGATGCTGTCATAATTTGCAAAACTGGCACAATTTGCAAAAATAGTTTTCATCCCCATAACTGACCCATCCTGTATATTCAGAAAAGACATATTTGAGAAATAAAATACGCATAAAAAAAGTCATCTACAGTGAGTTAGATGACTTTTGTTAGCTATTTTGTTTTTTTGAAAATAACAATTGAATGTAAAGGATGATATCGACGCGTAGGACTGGTAAAATAGCAGTCCACTAGCTTAATATAATTCGTATACAGAGGGTATGCATAAAAATTGTATACTAAGTTCATTATACGAGATTGACAATCTACCGAATTTATAGTGGCTATCGAATTTATTGTGGATTGCCTATAATATCGCCATGATTGCTCAATTCACATTAGCTTGCACAGTAGGTTAAGCCGATTCTTGTGAGAAACCCTACTTACTTTGGGTCACTATAATTAATTTGGGTCCTTATAAAAAAGACCTAAGCTTACAGCCCTGATAGCCTAATAGCCCTAAGCTTATAACAAGGCCCCTGACCTATTTTATATCTAGTTCGTTGTTACAGCTGTAGATTGATTTTACTCAAGTTTTTTTATTAACTTCAGACTAAAGGAACCGATTACTATAATGTCAAAAATTATTTATACAAAAACCGATGAAGCACCAGCATTAGCAACTTTATCATTCTTGCCTATTGTTGAAGCTTTCACTAAACCAGCAGGTATTTCTGTTGAGACCAGTGACATTTCTGTTGCTGCTCGTATTTTGGCTGAATTCCCTGAATACTTAACTGAAGAACAACGTGTTCCAGACAATTTAGCGGAGCTAGGTCGTCTAACCCAAGATCCAAATACCAATATCATTAAACTGCCTAACATCAGTGCTTCTGTGCAGCAACTAAAAGCCGCTATCAAAGAATTACAAGGCAAAGGCTATGCCATTCCTGATTTCCCAGAAGATCCACAAACCGAAGAAGAAAAAGAGCTTCGTAAGCGTTATGGCAAGTCATTAGGTAGCTCAGTTAACCCTGTATTGCGTGAAGGTAACTCAGATCGCCGTGCGCCTAAAGCGGTTAAAAACTACGCCCGTAAACACCCTCACTCAATGGGCGAGTGGAAACAGTGGTCAAGCACTCACGTCTCTCACATGCATGGTGGCGATTTCTATAGTGGCGAGCAGTCAATGACGCTAGACAAAGCGCGTACTGTCCGTATGGAATTGCTATTAGAAGATGGCTCTACTGAAGTTTTAAAGCCAGAGATTCCTTTAAAAGACAAAGAAGTAATCGACCTTATGTTCATGAGCAAAAAAGCGTTGCTTGAGTTCTATGAGCGTGAAATGGAAGACTGCCGTGACGCGGGTATCCTATTCTCATTGCACGTAAAAGCGACCATGATGAAGGTGTCTCACCCGATCGTATTTGGTCATGCGGTTCGTATTTATTATAAAGAAGCGTTTGAAAAACATGGTGAGCTATTTGATGAGCTTGGCATTAACGTAAACAATGGTATGGCTGACCTGTACGACAAGATCAAAACCTTACCTGCGTCAAAACGTGAAGAAATTGAGCAAGATTTACATGCCTGCCAAGAGCATCGTCCTCGCTTAGCAATGGTTGATTCTTCAAAAGGTATCACCAACTTCCACTCACCAAGTGATGTGATCGTAGATGCGTCAATGCCTGCTATGATCCGTAACGGCGGTAAGATGTGGGGTGCTGATGGCAAACTATATGATTGTAAAGCGGTCATGCCAGAGTCTACTTTCGCTCGTATTTACCAAGAGATGATTAATTTCTGTAAATGGCACGGTAACTTTGACCCAACCACGATGGGTACCGTACCAAACGTAGGCCTAATGGCTCAAAAAGCAGAAGAATACGGCTCACATGACAAGACCTTTGAATCAAGCGCATCAGGTATTGCTCGTATTGTAGACGTTGATACGGGTGAAGTATTGATGGAGCAAGCGGTTGAGAAAGGTGATATCTGGCGTATGTGTCAGGTGAAAGATGAGCCTATCCAAGACTGGGTGAAATTAGCCGTTCGCCGTGCTCGTGAATCAGATACCCCAGTAGTATTCTGGTTAGACCCATACCGTCCTCACGAAAACGAGCTTATCAAGAAAGTTAAAACTTACTTGAAAGATCATGACACTGAAGGTTTACGCATCGAAATCATGTCACAAGTTCGTGCAATGCGTTATACCTTGGAGCGTGTGGCTCGTGGTCTTGATACTATTTCTGCGACAGGTAACATCCTACGCGACTACCTAACTGACTTATTCCCAATTTTAGAGCTTGGTACCAGTGCCAAGATGTTATCAGTAGTGCCTTTAATGAAGGGCGGCGGTCTATTTGAAACTGGTGCGGGTGGTTCAGCGCCTAAGCATGTTCAACAGCTTCTTGAAGAAAACCATCTACGTTGGGATTCACTGGGTGAATTCTTAGCGCTAACTGCGTCTTTAGAGCACTTAGCCTCTACTCAAGACAATGCCAAAGCAAAAGTATTGGCAGAAACACTAGATAAAGCGACTGAGAAACTGCTTGATAACGATAAGTCACCATCACGCTCTACTGGTGAATTAGACAACCGTGGTAGCCATTTCTATCTGGCCATGTACTGGGCACAAGAGTTAGCCGCTCAAGACGAAGATGCTGAGTTAAAAGCACAATTTGCACCAGTGGCTGAAAATCTAGCCAAAAATGAAGAAGCCATTGTTAAAGAAATGAACGAGGTTCAAGGCAAGCCAGTAGATATCAAAGGCTACTACTTCGCTGACGATAGTTTGGCTAAGAGCGTTATGCGCCCAAGTCAAACATTTAACCAAGTCATCGACGCTATTTAATCAGTCAGTTTGACATCGTTAAGTATGGCTAAGTTAGGTTTCAGGTAAGCCTAACTTAGTTGGCTAGATGCTTTTCATATTAATGTTTTTATAGAAATTTAAAATATCCTAAGAATCGAAAATACCCTGAGAGATGGCTCTTGGGGTATTTTTTTGACCTTATTTTGATACCCTAATGTATACATCTGACCTAAGACTTTTTTATTACACCTTCTCAAAGCTGTTAGCTTTATTCAAATCTCTTAACACTCATTCAAATCTATAAAGAATCTGTTTCAAACCTATAATGAGTTAATCCTAGCATAAGCTTTAACCTCATAGTACCCAGGGTTAGCCCTTATAAAAACATAATAATAAGTTGTGGATACGATTTCTAAACTGACGTTATCACCCACCCTTTAGTATCATTCAACTTAAGCGCTATTAAGCTAAGCTAATCCTTACCACATGTAATAGTACAGCTAACAGTTTAGCGCTTTAAAAACTTAGCATCTTATCTAAAGTTTTTTTACTTTCTCATATAAAAATAAAAAAGGATTGAACATAACCATGTCAAAAATTATATATACCAAAACTGATGAAGCCCCTGTACTGGCTACCTACTCATTGCTGCCTATTGTTCAAGCCTTCACCAAAAGTGCTGACATCAATGTCGAAGTCAGTGACATCTCTTTAGCCAGCCGTATTTTGGCGGTTTTCCCAGAATACTTAACTGAGCAGCAACGTGTTCCTGATGCCCTTGCCGAATTGGGTGAGTTGGTTGTTGAACCTGAAGCAAATATCATTAAATTGCCCAATATCAGTGCCTCTATTCCGCAGTTAAAAGCAGCGATTAAAGAACTCCAAGACAAAGGCTATGCAATTCCCGACTTTCCAGATAGCCCACAAACCGATGAAGAGCATGGCATTCGAGCGCGTTATGACACTATCAAAGGCAGTGCGGTAAACCCTGTATTACGTGAAGGGAACTCTGACAGACGTGCGCCGAAAGCGGTGAAAGCTTATGCCAGAGCCAATCCTCATTCTATGAAACCTTGGCGTGCTGACTCTAAGACCCACGTGGCCACCATGAGCCATTGTGATTTCGTTGACGACGAAAAATCAATCACCATAGATAAGCCAACACAGTATCGCGTCGTTTATACCGACGACAAAGGCAAAGAAACTGAGCTTAAATCACCTGCCCCTTTACTCGAGGGTGAGCTGATTGATACCTCTATCTTATGTTTTGATGTATTGACTGAGTTTTTGGAAGAGCAAGTACAAGATGCCAAAGACAAAGAGGTGTTGTTTTCAATCCATCTAAAAGCAACGATGATGAAAGTCTCTGACCCTATTATTTTTGGTGAAGCGGTCCGTGTCTATTTCAAAGATTTATTTGTTAAATATGGACCGCTGTTTAATGAAATTGGGGTTAACGTTAATAATGGCTTTGCGCAACTGCTGTCTAAAATTCAACAGCTACCAGAAGCAAAACGCCAAGAAATCGAAGCTGATATTCAGAAGATTTATGCCAAAAACCCACCGCTAGCAATGGTCAATTCAGACAAAGGCATTACCAACTTACATGTGCCTAGTGATGTGATTGTCGACGCATCTATGCCCGCTATGATTCGGGATGGCGGTCAAATGTGGGGGCCCGATGGACAGCTGCATGATACCAAAGCGGTTATTCCTGATAGTAGCTATGCCGCCCTTTATGAGGAGACCATCGAGTTTTGTAAGCAGCATGGTGCTTTTGATCCAACGACTATGGGCACGGTACCTAACATCGGACTTATGGCTCAAAAAGCGGAAGAATACGGCTCTCATGACACCACTTTCCAACTACCTGGTAAAGGTAAAGTTCAGGTCATTGATGAAGCCGGCAATGTGTTAACCGAACATGCGGTGAAAAAAGATGACATCTGGCGTATGAACCGTGTCAAAGATGCCCCAGTACAAGACTGGGTAAAACTTGCTGTGACACGCGCACGCGCCAGTGGCATGCCAGCCGTATTTTGGTTAGACAAAACTCGCGCTCACCATGCCGCTTTAATTGAGAAAGTAGAGCATTACCTGAAAGATCATGATACTCAAGGGTTAGATATCCGTATCATGTCTATTAAAGAGGCCACTCGTTTTACCCTTGAGCGTTTAAAAGCGGGCCAAGATACTATTTCAGTGACGGGTAACGTACTGCGTGATTATTTGACTGATTTATTCCCAATCTTAGAGCTGGGTACCAGTGCCAAAATGCTGTCTATTGTTCCGCTAATGAATGGTGGTGGATTATTTGAAACAGGTGCAGGCGGTTCCGCACCGAAGCATGTGCAGCAACTTGTCGAGGAAAACCATTTACGTTGGGATTCAGTGGGTGAATTTTTGGCTTTGGCCGAGTCTTTAGAACATGAAGCCAAGAACAACCCTAAAGCTCAGATATTGGCAGACAGCTTAAGTGATGCCACCGAGAAGCTATTGCTTAATAAGAAGTCGCCTTCTCGCAAAGTGGGTGAGCTTGATAACCGTGGTAGTCATTTTTACTTAGCTTTATACTGGGCTGAGGCACTGGCCAATCAAGACAAAGACCTTGAGCTTAAACAAAGATTTACGCCGCTTGCTAAAACGCTTACTGAGCATGAGGACACTATTGTCAAAGAGCTAAATGAGGTACAAGGCAAGCCTGTTGACTTAAAAGGCTATTACATACCTGATGATACGGCAGTAACGCAGATCATGCGCCCGAGTAGTACCTTTAATGAGGCGCTTGCTTCTTTATAAGCCCTCTGTCAGGGTCAGGCTATCTTTATAAGATACAGCCAATTAGGTTGGCCCTTTGTGCAAGCATCCCAGAGCAACACGCTGTGGGGTGCTTTTTATTTCACAGTCTATAAGCATGCTAAAATAAAGTTGCTCTTTAAACTATTTGTTTTTATAAGTACTATTTTTATAACTGTCACTGCTGATAGCTATCCTTTTTTATAACCACCACTTTGTTAATAGTAGACCTTTTATGCCCTCTGTTATCTTATTTAATAAACCTTACGGTGTACAAAGCCAGTTTAGTGATGATGCCAATAATAAATTTGCCCCTTTATCGCAGTTCTTTACTGATAAATCTTTGCGTGTGGCAGGTCGTCTCGATGCCACCAGTGAAGGCTTATTGCTTTTGACATCAGATGGTAGGGTTAACAAAGCCATCACTCATCCACCCAAAGCCAATGCAGGCCGTAAGCAAGGTAAGACTTATTTGGTACAAGTGGAAGGTGAGCCAACGGCAGAGCAATTAGAGCAGCTATGCCAAGGTGTGGTGCTCAAAGATGGTAAGACCCTACCCGCAGAAGTGAAACACTTGACTGAAGAAGAGTTACCCATGCCGCTTTGGCAGCGCGACCCACCGATACGTGAGCGTAAAAACGTCCCTGACTCATGGTTAATGATGACCATTTATGAGGGTAAAAACCGACAAGTACGGCGGATGACTGCCCATGTCGGTCTACCTTGCCTGCGTCTAATTCGTTGGTCAGTGGCCGGCTTTGAGCTAGGCGATTTGGGCGTTGGTGAGTTTGTCCGAGTACATTTAAATGCTAAGCGTTTACAGCAGTTAGGGGTTCAATAAACTCTCTATAACTCTTCCTTTAATAGGACAAAGACAACCAAAATGAACTTAAAAGAGTACTTCGACTGGGCGTTAGTAGAGCAGATAAGCGATAGAGCTTTGGCCATAGATGTCTCATTTCAGGTTAAAAAGTTTAAAGATGCGGTGCCGGCAGACCTGTTATCACTTGAAATGAAAGATCGAGTGAAAGCAATCGCATCAGCGCTCTACTTCTCTATTGATAAGCCCTATCCTGAAGCTCTAAAGCTAATTTTGGCTATGTTAGATGAGAGCGAAGATTTCAAGAGGCTTACAGGATTTCCTGTGTGGGTTATAGCGTATATTGTAGAGCTGTATGGTTTGGATCATCCTGAATTATCTCTGCAAGCCATTCATAAGATTACGCAACATTTCACAGGCGAATTTGCTATTCGTTCTTACTTACAACATCACCGTCAGCTTACGCTTAGCGTATTAGATAAATGGACCAACGATCCATCAGTTGATGTCCGTCGCTTAGTAAGTGAGGGCATTAGACCAAGACTGCCTTGGGGTAAGAAAGTTGACTGGCTAATCGATGATCCGTCAAATATTATCCAACTACTCGATAAACTTTACGACGATGAAAGTGAGTATGTGAGGCGTTCGGTCGCCAATAATCTCAATGATATTAGTAAAGATCATCCTGATAAGGTCATTGACTGTCTCAAAGCTTGGCAATCAAAACAAGGGGACTCGGAGCATCTTGACTGGATCATCCGCCATAGCTGTAGAAGCTTAATTAAGCAGTCTCATGTTGGTGCCTTACAGTTGCAAGGCTACTCACCTACGCCACAAATTAAGGTTAAACAATTTGATATTCAGCCCAATCAAATCAATTTAGGCCAAAAGTTTGAAGTGAGTTTAATTGTAGAGAGTCAGGCTAAGTCTGATCAAGCGCTTCTGATAGATTTAGAGCTATTATCCCCTGGTCTCAATGGTAAAAGTCGACGACGTGTGCTTAAGTGGTGTCGACGAGAGATAACCGCTGGCTCAACTCTATCCATTGCAAAGAAATGGCCTATCAAAGACACAACCATACGCAAAGAACGAGTAGGTATGCACTACATTAACTTGATAATTAATGGTCAAAAGCTCAGTCATGCTAGTTTTGAGGTTGTATAAAAGTGTTAAGCTTTAGTCTTTCAATAGTTAATAATTAAATTAAACCTGTCAATAAAGCCGCTTATTCGCTGCAAGTTGCCTGTAAGCTATATATTCATTAACAAGGAATGGTTGCATGCAACATATCACAGCTCTAGTATTTGATGAGTTCGAGACGTTAGATCTTTTTGGGCCTGTCGAAATGCTTGGTAGCCTGAAGGCCAACTACTCGTTTCAGTTTTGCTCCATGAACGGTGGACTCATTAATAGTGTTCATGGTGTGCCATTAGCGACGATAGCTGTAGCAGACTTGCCTAATCCTACTGATATTTTACTAATAGTTGGTGGGTTCGGTACTCGTCAATTAATCGAGGACAGTCAGTTTTTAGACACTTTAACTAACCTCGCCAATGACGCTAAGTGGGTTCTATCGGTTTGCACCGGTAGTGCTCTATTGGCAAAAGCAGGTTTATTAGACAACAGGCAAGCGACCTCAAATAAGATCGCTTGGGAGTGGGCCACTTCACAATCTGACAAGGTTAATTGGATTAAAAAAGCACGCTGGGTGGTTGATGGTAAATATTACACCTCAGCAGGCGTTAGTGCGGGTATGGATATGGCACTAGGCTTTATTTCTGATAGACAGGGCAATGACGCGGCTGTTCAGGTAGCTAAGCAGGCTGAGTATCGTTGGGCATCAGATAGGGGTTGTGATTAGACAGTTAGTTTAATCTTTTACCTTTTATTCGGTATTGCTGTGCGCCTCTTCCCAAAGCACCTTAACTGGGTTTTGGCGGCGTTCATAGTGAGTGACAAATATCACTGAAGCGATAATCAGTGCTGAGCCTACCCATAGCATGCCAGGCGGAACCCAGCCAAATACGATAAAGCCAGCCAATACATTTAGCGGCAGCTTAATGTGATCAAATGGCTGCACAAATGAGGCATCTGCCACCGAATAGGCTTTAGCAATAGCCCACTGTGCAAACGCGGTTAATGCCCCAATGAGAGCCAGCAATCCCCAGACATGCCAATCACTGGGTAAAGAAAATTTAGGCAGGCCAAATATCATGTTAAACGGCAGCATTAACACCAATAGATAAAAAACAATCGTGGTTGGGGTATCGCGGCTAACCGTAAACTTGGTCATTAACGACGCAATGGCCCAAAAAAACGCAGCGGCCACAGGGATTAAGCTTGCCCACATAAACGTATCTGACCAAGGCTGTAGCACCAACATCGCCCCAACAAATCCAGTTAAGGTCGCTATCCATCGTACTGGACTTACTGACTCACGTAGAATAAGCCCTGAGCCTAGAGTGGCGAATAATGGAGATACCATCAGCAGCGCAATACCTTGCCAAATAGGGACCGGATACGCCAGCGCCCACGTCCAAAGCTGGATACCAATAACCGATACCCCCACTCGTATCACATGCAACAAGCGAAAATCGGAAGTCATCGCCGACCGAATCGAACCGGTACGCATTAATGGTAAAAACAACAACAGCGCGATGCCGTACTGAAGCAGCACCGCCGCACTTGAGCTTACCCCGTAATTCATACCTAAATATTGTAAGGTAGTGTTGATAATGGCAAACATAAATCCTGCTGCCACCATCCAAAATGCGCCTTGTACAGGCTGATGAGTCGTCATACCGTCCTTCTATAAAATAAAAAACAGCACCTTATGCGAACATGAAGGTGCTGTTCCTGCCTTGAACTATGTGAGATGCTACCTGTATTGGGACAGTAGTCTATTTTTAAATAGCTAATCGCTTATATCTGCCTTATAAAGAACCCTATCTGCATAGTTTGGCCCCTCTATTTCACAAAATTTGGGCTCAACCAACTAAGCCCTACTGTCGACGTTTATTTTTTTGATAACCCAGTTAGCATTATAGCTATAACCCTAAAATCTATAGATTTATTTGCCTACTCTAATCCGATAACCTCATCAGCCATTAGCTAATTTGATTTATATCTTAGGGAAAAGAAGTTGTTGAGACGTGGATGAAGAAAATGATTGGCTAGAATTTATAAAAATGCCAAACATTTATAAACTAAACTTTGAAGAAGGCTATTGTGATGACATCAGCAAGTTTTCTGAAACTGTAAGCGAACCTATCAAACATACTCAACTAACAATAAGTATGTATTAAAAGGTTATATTCAGAACCTATAATTTGTATTACCTAATAAATAGAATAAATTATAATACTCCCGGAAAACTAGACCAAAAAATTGTAGCAAATAAGATAGAATAACCTTTAGAAAAAGAGGTCTATCTAATGACAAAAGTACGTAAGCGTCACAATGCTGAATTTAAAAGCAAAGTCGCCGTTGAAGCCATCAAAGAACACAAAACCCTCAACGAGTTAACCGCAGAATATGGGGTTCATGCAACCCAAATCAGCAACTGGAAAAAGCAGGCTTTGGCAGTTATCCCTACTGCATTCAATACCAAACAGCAAGCCAACGAACAAGCCCAGCAAGCTATTATCGATGAACTACATAGGCAGCTAGGGCAAGTCATCAGTGAAAGAGACTGGCTTAAAAAAAAGTCCTTACAGCTACCCTGAGCACTCGTAAACAACTGCTAGAACCTGATAACAAGGATTTTAGTGTTCGTAAGCAATGTGAATTACTCAGTATCAACCGCTCAAGTCTGTACTATCAGCCAAAGCCCATCAGCGAGCTTGATATTACCCTGATGAACCTGCTTGACCAGCAGTACACCAAGACCCCATTTTATGGGGTTAAACGCATGACAGCGTATTTGAGGCAACTAGGCTATCAAGTGGGAGAAGATCGAGTTAGGCGCTTACTACGGCAAATGGGGCTAGACGCTATTTATCAGCATCCTAACACGAGTAAGCCTAACTCTGAGCATCAAGTTTACCCGTACTTGCTTAGGCATGTACCGATTAGCCGTTGTAATCAAGTATGGAGTACTGATATCACCTATATTCGCTTAGCCAAGGGCTTCGTGTATTTGATGGCGGTGATAGATTGGTACAGTCGTTATGTTCTAGACTGGTCGCTATCTACCACGCTTGAGGCGGATTTCTGCGTTGATACGGTAAGTAGCTTACTGCACAATGGGTTACGCTGTGAGATTTTTAATACGGATCAAGGCTCTCAGTTTACCAGCCCAAGATTTACCAGACCGCTCATTGAGCAGGGTATTGCCATCAGTATGGATGGTCGCGGTAGGGCACTGGATAATATCTTTGTGGAAAGGCTTTGGCGATCAGTGAAGTATGAATGCGTGTATTTGCGACAGTTTGAGACAGTCAGTCAGGCAAGAGCAGGTTTGAAAGAGTATTTCGAGTTTTACAATCATGAGCGTTTACATCAGTCGCTCGATTACCATACTCCTGCACAGGTTTATCTGGCTAACAATAGTTCGGATAATAAATCGTTTTATCAACCCAATTCTATCTTAATTTTATGATAATTTGGTCTAGACATTGGGGAGTACCTTAAATAATATCTTTAATAGTAACCTTATTCCTAAAAATTTTTAAGGATTCCTATGAAAGTTTCTGATAAAAATTTCTTACGGTTTACAATTTTTCTTTACAATTTTTTTATTATTGTTGTCTTATTAATCAGTGGCATTTCAATCTACGATTATATGGTTGGTAATGCTAAATTAGGTGTAAATTCGACAATACTGCTTCTAGGCATAATACTGGTCATGTTTCTCAATAAAGCCGTTAATAAACTTAAGAATGACATGAAAGATTAGAATGTTTTTTAATGAAGTTTAGGCTAATAATAACTTACGGCTAATGAAAGAGTTTATAAAGCCTCTAATTGCTTGGTATAAATAAATACAAGTATTATTAGAGACTTTATTCAAAATATTAAAGGAAAATCAAAGTTTAATTTGAGCACTTAGAATAGTTTATAAGCTATTTCACAAAACTTGGGCTCAACCAAATTTCATGCCCAGACTCGTTTAAGCTGAGACTTACCTTATCTAAGCTTGGATTGGCGCTAATACCAGAGTGTGTTTTATTGGCCACATCAAATATCATGAGCTCATCACGGCGGAACGCATGGCAAGTTACCGACTCGAGATTTGACTCAGCCACGCTTTGAAGCTGTTTTTTAGTCGCTTTCACGCCATCAATCGCCACAATCACATCTTTGGCAGAGATGCCTGCTTCAGAGGCCACGCTGTCACGTAGCACCTTATTAACCATAAGCCCTTCCGGATTTTCACTAACTGCAATACCCCATGGTAGCGTATTGTCTTTATTATCATCATTCAGACTAATGCCATTGGCCTGTAGCAGCTCCTTGATAGGTAACTCCTCTACCCCATCTACATACTTGGCTTTGAAGTCTTGCCACACCTGCTTATCGATGAACTGACTGATAACCGCTTCTAAGTTATTGTTGTCCATACCGACACGAATACGATTGCCTGCCTCACCCTGCTCTTTGGCCAGTTGGTAGAAAGCTTTAACCACATCAAATAGGCGGTATTTACCCTCGCTATGTGCCATTAAGGTTAGGTCTAAACATAAGGCAACCAGTGCCCCTTTATTGTAGTAGCTAATCCCTGCGTTACCGGTATTTTCATCGGCGCGGTACAACTTAATCCAAGCGTCATAGCTCGACTCAGCGACGCTTTGTAAGGCACGACCATGTGTCTGGGTATAACGGTTAATTTGGCTTTGCAGTAGCTTCATATAGCTTTTTTGACTGACCACACCTGAGGCTTGAAGCATGAAGTCATCAATATAAGACGTGAAACCCTCAAACACCCAAAGTAAGGGGGTATAAGCTTCGCGGCGCAAGTCCACATTTAGCATCACGTCAGGACGCACTGTTTTCACCCACCAAGAGTGGAAGTACTCATGACTGCAAAGGCCTAGGAATCTTTGGTAGCTCTCGCTAGGCTCTTGCTTTTCCTGAGCGGTTGGCAAGTCACTACGCGGGGTTACCAAACTGGTTGAGTTGATGTGCTCAAGCCCACCATAATCATTACCGCTAGCGTAGGTCATAAAGGTATAGCCATCATAATCATCTGAGCAAAATGGCGCATCGCCTAGCCAATTTAGATAAGTTTGGCAAATCTGCTGTACATCTTGCTGTAGTCTGCCCATATTGGCACTGTGCTTACCTGAGATATAAAAACGGTGAGCAATTGTGTGGTGACTGTCATCGTGTACGATAAAATCAAAGGCATCTTGTGGCGCAATCTCAAATGGATAATCGATTAACTCGAGATAGTTCTCAGCCTGCATGTGGTAGTGGTGCGCGCTGTCACTGTGCAAATAAGTCGATTTAAGACCACAGGCGATTTTCACTTTTCTATCGCTTTGCTTGTCAGTCTGATTAAGTTCATAAAATGCTTGAGGCACGCTTAAAGTAACTTTAACCGGTATATCCTCTAGTCCCTCTATTGCCAACGCAAGCGACGTGAAGTTGCCATATAGACGGGTCTGATCTACGTAAGCGGTACGTACTGACAAATCATAGCAGTACACTTCATAGTCAACCTGTACGCTTTCTCCTGCCTTAACCTCAGTAAGCTGCCATTCATTTTTACTCAGTTTACCGGCTCTATGGCCATGTGACTGTATGCGGGCTTCATTTCCGAATTGGTTTTGTAACTGGTTATGAGACTCGTTTTGCGATTTGGCCTGATAATGAACTGCCGTAATGTTACGTGAGAATTCACGCATCAAATAACTGCCTGGAATCCAAGCCGGCAACCACAATACCGGTGCATCTTGGGCGGCGGTAAATGTCAAAGTGACATCGACTAAGTGTTGTCTAAAGCGGCTAAAATCTAAGTGATACTCAACGGTTGATAAGCTCGCATCAGGATTGTCTTTTTGAGGGTTGTTTTCTAAAGATATATTGTCATCTGTGTGCTGGAAAGTGCACATAATTATTACCGATATCCATGTTAATGAAGGTTTTTTTAATCGATCGTCTTTAATGGAAACTGTCGCTTAAACAAATCAATTGCCTAAATAATCAATTGCCTAAATCTAGTGTGGTTCAAAGTGCGCTGTAAAATACTATTCAAGATAGAGCGTTACCCACTGTATTTTTATTTTTTAACAGTTTTTAAATATACTACCGCTATAATTTACGCTTAGATAGGTTTTAGATTAGGTACTAAGAGGAAAACTTCAACCTCCAGTACTCGGATTACCCTCACACTTTATACTTATTTAAACCTATTATCGATAATAGTAGGCTAAAAAGAGGGCCTTTAAAGATTACTTCCTTAAGACGGAAATAGGAATTTTTTGGCATTTATACCTTCCATGTACTTCTCAAAATAATTTTATTATTTGTAAAAAACTTAGCAATTTAACAATTAATTTGAGAAGATGACTTGAAACTTTTGTCTATCATCGCAATCTATTAGGCAAGGCAATTTGAAGAGGTGTGGTATAAGTCACGTTTAACAGCTGTTGTTAACCGTAATTTTGGCCATCATAAGCACCCTACCTTATTGTATTACTGACCATATAGCACGCCTATATTTATTTGAGGAAATTTTATGACAACAATCGCAAAAGATACTGCCGTACGCTTCAACTATATTCTGAAAGACGAAAATGGTAACGTTATCGACCAATCACAAGGCGAGCCATTGGCTTACTTGCATGGTCACAACAACATCATCCCAGGTCTTGAAAGAGAGCTTGAAGGCAAATCTGCTGGCGATTCACTAACTGCGGTTATCGAACCAGCTGACGCTTATGGTGAATACCAAGAGCAAGCCGTACAACAAGTACCTCGTTCTAATTTCCAAGGCGTTGACAACATCCAACCAGGCATGCAGTTCCAGTCTGAAGCGGAAGGTCAAGTAATGCTAGTTACCGTTACTGACGTTAACGATGATACCGTTACTGTTGATGCAAACCATCCTCTAGCGGGCAAAAAACTAAGCTTTGACGTAGAAATCGTTGAAGTACGTGCAGCTACTGAAGACGAGTTAAACCATGGTCACATCCATGGCACTGGTGGCGTACAACACTAATAGCTAATCATTAGCTAAAGCTTTGAATCTGAGGATTAGATTTTCTATAAATTTAGGGCTGACTTAAAGTCAGTCCATCTCTCAGAACCAAAAAGAGCCGTTCACTAATAATGAACGGCTCTTTTTTATGGTATTTTAGATGTTGGGATTTTTATACTGCTATTTTATGAGCCTTTTAAAGACAGACGACTAAGCTAAAGCTATTTTAACTACTTTGTTTCATGACTCTTATTTTCTATCGTCTTAGTCAGTTCCTTGGGCAGGTTTTTATCGCTGTTGGAACTTTTTTCTTCTTTATAAATACATCGGTCTGGAAAAAAAACAGTAAAGGTTGAGCCTTTATTTTCTTCAGACTGAATGGTTAGTTTGGCACCATGCTGATAAAGCACATGCTTGACGATAGCCAATCCTAGGCCTGTGCCCCCTGTACTTCTACTGCGCCCACTATCCACTCGATAAAAGCGTTCTGTGAGACGATCAATATGCTCACTGGCAATGCCTATACCATTGTCCTGAACTGAAAAAGAGCACCCTCCCTTTACCTCTTGCCAATTAATTCTAATCTCACCGCCTTTGGGGGTGTATTTAATGGCATTGGTAACTAAGTTAAGCAGGGCACTATTAAGATATACCTCTGAGCCATACACATCTAACTGCGAATCAATATGTAAATCAATAAGATGTCCGAAGTCTTTATTATAGGCCTGAGCATCATCAAAGATACTGGTCATAAGCTTAGGCATATCAACACGTTCCGTACGAATAGACTCTTCATTTTCGAGACGTGACAATAGCAGCAAATCATTAATAATACGATTCATGCGCTCCGTTTGCTGAGTCATTAGATTAAACCCACGTCGCCATTTGGGGTCCAAATCGGGTTGGTCTGAAAAAGTCTCGATATAGCCCATGATTACGGTTAACGGGGTACGTAGCTCATGTGAGACATTACCCACAAAATCTTTACGCATTTGCTCAAGATGCTGTAGGCGCGTCACATCATAAATAATAAGCAGCTTTTCAGTGCCGAAGTGGGTTACTTCACACTGTAAGAATCGCTCATAATCTCGCCAAGAACGCAGTCGCAGTCCCTCGTTGGGCGAAATCGCATTGATATAGTAGTTCTGAAACTCTGGAACATCGATAAGATCAAGAATACTTCGTCCCTGATCTTCAGAGCGTAATGCCAACAAGGTCTCAGCAGATTGGTTCCACCATTCTAAGGTATCGTCTTTATCGAGCAATATCACAGCATCTTGTAGCGCCAGTAATGAGCTGCGAATCTTTTTAATCAGACCCATCATCTTCTGGTGCGTCATTTGTTCTTGCTTTTTACTGTCATAAAGCTGATTGGCCATAAAGGTCAAGCTTCCTGACAGCTCAGGCGGTGGCAAGGTTAATGACTTACTCATCCAGTTATAAAACTGCTGTACAGCATAAAGTCGCCAGGCATGATAGACCAGTAATCCGGCAATAATCCCCCATAGTACTGAACCAAAATATGCGCCCAACCCCATGCCTGATAATATCAGAGTGATTAGCCACTTAAAATCAGACCAAAATAAGATAGTGCCATGACGCTCTTTCTTTTTCTTTAAAGGTTTTGCTGGTTTCTGATAAAGTAGATTTGGTGCTTGAGTATTGTCCTTCACCCCAGTAGCGGGCTGAGAAGACTCAGGAGTAGGCGTTTTTGATTCAGCGCTGGCCATCTCTCGTTTATCAGTTTCTAGAGTGCCAGCTTCTGATTTAGACGGATGATCTGGCGATGAACTCATGGCATTCTCAACTTTAGAATTTTTAGCAATTTGGGTAGTTCTAGTAACTTAGTAACCTAAAGGCGTCATTAACCCAAGCCACTATCCCACTATCCAACTATTAATGATAAAAGGATTAAAAAGCCGATAGATTATACCCGCTTTTTAATCCTTTTATTTGTTCAATGGACTTGTGTCGAAAAGCGATACCCAGTGCCACGTACGGTTTGAATAAACCCAGCATAATTATAAGGCTCTAGCACTTTGCGCAAGCGTCTGATGTGCACATCAATGGTACGATCTTCGACATACACATTCCCACCCCACACCTGATCGAGCAGCTGTGTTCGAGTATAGGCACGTTCTGGGTGACTCATGAAGAAAGCCAGTAAGCGATATTCGGTTGGGCCTATTTCTACAGGAGTACCATCCGCCGAAAGACGCTGACTGACAGGATCTAGACTTAGACCTTCTGCCTCAATAGGTTTTTCACCAGATAGAACACTACTACGGCGAAGTACCGCTTTAATTCGTGAGACCAGCTCTCGAGTCGAGAATGGCTTAGTAATATAGTCATCCGCACCGGCGTCTAACCCTTGTACTTTATTATCTTCTTCGCCACGTGCGGTCAACATGATGATAGGAATTTCAGACAGCATTTCATCTTTTTTAAGACGACGGCATAAATCTATCCCTGATTGATTACCTGGTAACATCCAATCTAGTAAGATCATCGCTGGTCTATGGTCCACCACTTGGTTATGGGCGTCATTAACATCTTCAGCCTGCAAGCATTCGAATCCTGACATCTCTAAAGTAGTAACAATCATTTCACGGATGGCCGGTTCATCTTCCACAACCAATATGGTTTCGGTATTCATTTTATTGTTGTCCTATAGTTTTCGTCTCTGCGTTCGGTACGGTGAAGTAGCAGTACGCTATAAATCTGGTTCATATAATTATGACCGTTATATTACAGCTTATAATTATGACAAATAGATGACAATACTAAAACTTATCAGAACAAGCTTTATTTGATCGATGTTTAACAGACCACTTTAATTGTTCATTATCGGCCAGACAACCACGTTTCATTCCCTAGTTTAGCTAAGTTCTAAAATGAAATTCAGTGGCCCATCATTGTCTGCTTTAACCAACATATTGGCACCAAATTTACCCGTTTCCACGTGATGGTATTGCTGCTTAGCGTAGCTTACGAGCTGTTCAAACAGCGCATTTGCGGCATCTGGCGCCATGGCACCTCCGAAATCTGGGCGACGGCCTTTGTCGGTTTTGGCCATTAAAGTAAACTGTGAAACCAGAAGCAAACCGCCCTCGACTTGCTGCACATTTTTGTCAAGCTTGCCTGCCTCATTATCAAAGATACGGTAGGTCAAGATTTTATCGACCATCTTTTGAGCGCTTTGTAAGGTATCCTCTGGCCCAAGACCAATATAAGCCAATATTCCGTGCTCAATCTGCCCTACTGTCTCTGCATCCACCACTACGCTGGCCTGTTTTACTCTTTGAATTAATGCTCTCATTAATCGTCATCCTTTTTTCTATTGTTTCTATTATCTGTATTGCTTAAATACAAAGCTATCGTTTGAATTTTATGTTTCTGTATTTTTCCCTCTATTAACTAATAAGGGAGTCGAGTTCAGTAATGGTAAGTCTCAGTTACTGTCCTCTTATATTGAATAGAAATCATGATAAACTAGCCGTATATTATTTATATAAAGAACCAGCTATATACAGAACTGGCTATATAAAAACCTACTCCCCACTCTACGATGAATTTTATTATGAAAAATCTACTCAAAGACTCATTCAAAAAACAAGCGCAGCAACTACTGACTCGCGATGGTATCTTTACGGCGCTACAGCACGTTGTGCCTCAGCAGAAATTAAGTGAAACCGCAGGTCGCTTGGCTGCCAGTCAAAATCCAATTGTCAAAAAAGCATTCGTTAATACCTTTGCCAAAGCTTACGGAATTACTCTAGATGAGTATGGTAGAAAAGAATTTGGCGATTTTAAAAGCTTTAATGACTTTTTCACCCGTGAATTGGCAGAAGATGCGCGCCCCATCGATAGCACGGAAAAAGGCATCGTTTCACCCGCAGACGGTATGATTTCTCAAATAGGTTATATCGAGCAAAACCAATTATTGCAAGCCAAAGGCCGTCATTATAGCGTCGGTCATTTATTGGCAGATTCAGAGAATAAGGAAGCTAGCTATTTTAATGGTGGCAGTTTCGCCACTGTTTATCTTGCGCCAAGCAATTACCACCGCGTACATATGCCTTTTGATGGCAAGCTCATTGAGACCCGCTATGTGCCTGGTACGTTATTCTCAGTGAATAATGTCACTGCCCAAAATGTCCCTGACTTATTCGCCCGTAATGAGCGTTTGGTTTGTATTTTTGAAACTCAGTATGGCCGTGCTGCCGTAGTCTTAGTAGGTGCGATGATTGTGGCTGGTATCGAAACCGTTGCCACTGGCAAAATCGAGCGTACCGATAGCATTCAAACGCTTGAGCACAACCTTAGCCTCAAAAAAGGCGATGAACTTGGCCGCTTTTATTTAGGCTCAACCGCTATTGTGGTGATGCCAAAGTCTGCCGGCGTTGAGTGGTCACAAGACATGGAGCATGGCTCTGTGGTGCAAATGGGTCAGCTTTTGGGTGTCGCTGCTAAAGCCTAACCTGCTGATATCCATATATTTTCTAGCTCATTATTTTAAAGGTGCACCTGGTGCACCTTTATTTTTATAATAATATTTTTAGTTATCTTTATGCATTACGCATCCACTAGCCAACCCTGCTCGGTGGCATAATCAATCTGTTTTTCTATCCACTGATGAATGACCGGAAAACTGTCTGCGATAAAGGCATGCATACCGGCGACCTGTGAACGCTTAACCCCATGCTCGCTCCAAGTTTTACCGCCGGTATTCAGATTAAGCAAAAACGGCAATAGGCGATCAATAGCTTTTAACAGTTGCGTCTCTTTACTGCCCCCAGTCTCTTGCTCATCCCATACCTCAAGCAAATTATCAATGCCATTGCCCTTATGCGCATGCAAACGAACAATACCCTCTCGCTCCTCAATATGCGCCTCGCTACGAGTCTCGGCATACAAAAAAGTATCACCAGCATAAATTTCACCCAAATCATGGACTAAAGCAAGTTTTAGCAATCTCTCGTGATTGACCTCAAGCTGAAACAACTCAGCGATAGACCAACACGCCATTGCCAAATGCCATGAATGTTCCGCTGAGTTTTCCAGTCGATCAGTTTGAGTGACATAACTGCGTCGGTTAACCCGCTTTAGTGCATCAAGCTCTAACAAAAACTGAGTGACATTTTCAATATTAACGTGCTTATTATCAGTCAATGGCATAACTATTCATCTCATCATCTAAAAATATTTCGGTTCATTCTAAGCGTAAACTCTAGGCTTTATATAATAACAGACCCAATCCACCCCAACTTAGAGACCCATAGGTTTAAGTTGTTTAAACTTCTTGAAAAGCACATACTGAATTTAGTACATATTTAGTTTGTTACCTTTGCCAAATTCATAACTCATGTCACAGACAAGGATTGTCTATGTCACTCAATGACGCTTTAACTAACAGTACCCCTACCCTCATAGATTCTCAACTAGGCCAAAACAAACCGCCCCGTAAATGGCGAGTTATTGCCGGTTTTTCTTTATTGCTTGGGGTGAATCAGTTTTTATGGCTAACCTTTGCTACCATTATTATTAGTACCAAACAGCATTTCGGAGTCAGTGAATTTTTAGCCAACTTATTGACCCTAATGTTTCCTATCGTCTTTGTGATGCTGGCCATCCATTCG
The DNA here is from genome assembly GCF_020736705.1 of Psychrobacter sanguinis. Taxonomy (NCBI): domain Bacteria; kingdom Pseudomonadati; phylum Pseudomonadota; class Gammaproteobacteria; order Moraxellales; family Moraxellaceae; genus Psychrobacter; species Psychrobacter sanguinis. Next base: position 1,416,231 of record NZ_CP085990.1, on the reverse strand, counting down.
GGCAAGGTATTAGATAATGTCGGCTACAAGAAAGTGGTGGGCTACGCTGCTATTTTAATGTTAATTGGGACGATTATACGTTGGTTAGGGGTCAATAATTATTGGGTAGTACTAGCTGGCCAGCTACTTATTGCCATTGCCCAACCCTACATTACCAATGCCATCAATCTTGTTACCACAGATTGGTTTGATAAATCACAACTGGCCACTGTGACTGGTATTATCATGGGTGGTATGTTCTTAGCGACTGCGCTTGGTGCATTTGCTCCAGCCCCGCTAATTGAGCTGTTTGGTTTCTCACAGATGTTATTATTGAATGTCGGAATAACAGCCATCGCTGTGTTGCTGTTTTTCTTAATCGTAGAAGAAAAGCCTAGACAACAGGCGGTAACCGTATCACTTGTTGGAATCGAATCGTTACTTAAGAACAAACGCTTATGGCTGATATCGCTGTCAGTGTTTATTGCCATGGGTTATTTTAATGGGTTAAGCAATTGGATTGCTCCCATTCTTGCCCCAAGAGGTATCACTGAAACTACCGCAGGAACCATAACCGCGATGTTAATCTTTGGCGGCATATTGGGGGCACTAATTATCCCTTTATTGTCCGATTATTTTCAAAAGCGGCGTTTATTTTTAATACTGGCGACGGTGGTAGGTGCTACTGCTACCTACCCTCTCCTGTATTCAACTTCTGGCAGTACCACGCTTATTATCAGCTTTTTTCTAGGGTTCTTTTTACTGGCAGGCTACCCACTACTTATTGCAGCCGCTGAAGACACTGTTCATCCTTCACAGGCTGCTAAGGCAGTTGCGATGTTGATGATGATGGGTAACTTAGGCGGTGTGATAATGGTGCTGTTAATGCAAGGGGTTAAAGCAAGCACCGGTAGTTGGCTACCAACAGGTTGGGTACTGATTATTGCAGTTATTATCGCGGGATTTTTGGTGTTAAAAATTGAGGATAAACCGGTGATAAAAGTACCACCAATGGTCTAACCCTCAATTTCAATCTGGGTTCAATTGTTCAATTTTATGCTTTTTCTAACGTATTCGTCTTACTAAGAGACCAGTAAGGCTACTTCACTAACTGGCTAATCGCCTTAAAAGCAGGGTCTTTGCTTGAGCGACATAGCTCAAACAATATTGCCTCAGTGGTGGTAATCACTGCCCCTGCACGTCGCATACGGCGAATCGCTTGGCGACGATCATAAGCACTACGTGACCCTATCGCATCGGCGATAACTACAGGCTGCATACCGTTGTCTAATAAATCTAATACCGTTTGCATGACGCACACGTGGGCCTCTACCCCAAATACCAATACTGAAATTCGATTTTGTTGGGCTAAATAGTTCCATGTTTCATCGTTGTCACACGCACTAAAAGTCACCTTCTCGATGGTCTTAGACTTAGTGGTGTCTAATACTGCCATAATTTCAGGTACCGTACGGCCTAAACCTTCAGGATATTGCTCATTAAGCAAAATAGGTATGTTTAGAGTCTGTAACCCCTGAATGAGAATTAGGGTCTTTTTAAGGATATCGTTATAGCGGTAAATGTGCGGAGAAAGTTTCTCTTGCACATCAATAATCATGGCTTGACAGTTTTCCCGCTGGATACGATACGTTTTGTCAGTGGTAATCGTTGTTGACATAACACACTCCTTGTGTCGATTAAGAAAACAAAAATCCCTTATGCTTATTAAGTCATATTAAGCCACAGAGGTCAAACATTTGCCTTAGACTTGTTGTAATTACGGTCTTAAACCCTGTCGCCAAACTGAGCCGTTAACGTTCTGCCAATCCCACAACGGTAATCTGACGTTCATAGTGACCCATATGACCATAATTACCGGCCTTACTTATTAATGCTTTGACACGTACCCGATGTAACTCATAAAGAGGATGAACAACCCCTCTTTTCTTGGCTAGGTCATCTATAATATTGCTCGGATCAGAGATATGATACTGCACGCCCTGCTCAGTGGTGAAGCTAAATTGCTCCAAGCTTTTATTGACACTGCCGACCAACACTTGCGGCTGTACCGAATCTTGTCCTGCTTTGTCCGCTAAATTTGTTGCGACCAACTTAGTACTAGTTATCAGACTTAACCCCACCCCTACTGCAGAGATTAAAAACAGCTTGGTCAAAGCCGATTTACGATAAGGATTTTTAGAGGCAAACTGCTCTTTGGACTCAGTAGGGTCAGGTATATTGTAATTAGACATGATATTTCGACCTTTCAAACCTGTACGTTAACGGGTTAACAAATAAGATAATGCACATAAAAAAGCACCTCTAACATTACGCCAGAGGTGCTTTTGATGCAAGATAAATAAATGTTTACTATTTTACTTTTGAAGTCTATTAAAGACTAATTGTATATATCTAGCTACTTTATATAATGCTATAAATTAAAGTAATTTTGGTGGTTCGTCTTGACTCATTCTATTGATTTTATTTCGAACCAAATTTAGAAAATCATCTCTAGCTGGAATCATTCCAGTTTCGGTTAATAAATTTTTCTTTCTTAATGAGACATATAACGCAATAGCCTCAGCCTGACAACTAAAAGATTTCTTAGGATTAAATTCTATATCAGTAAATGCATCATACTGTAGCACTTCATTTTTCAAATCATTATTCAAGTTTAAAACATTTAAATATAACCAATTATAAAAGGCTGTTTTAGGTTCAATATCCCACAGGTCTTTTTTATGCATAAATCCTATAACTTCACCTGAGTTTTTCAGCCTCTCATCCCTTTTAGCGTCTAACGAAGATTTATATCGAATATCTATGAAAGGTCCACCCTGTTCAAAAACTTTTGATGCTTGGTAAAGGCTTTCTACACTTGCTTTATGACCATTTGATAACTCTAAATGTAAATTAAATGCACTAAGATTCACACCTAATTCCGACTCTGACTTGGACGATATCTCTAACACCTTTTTATTTTCATATTTATTTTGAAAAGCTTGATGCAATGATTCAATCGACTTTTTCTTTTGTGTAGCGCTAAAACCAGGAAACCATTCAAACTCAAACTCTTCTACCCTAACTAAATCATTACTTAATTCGCTAGTTATAAATACAGGTCGGCTAGCCATCTCTATATCTCCTCTTATCAAAAACCACTTCATTCTCAGAAACTTTATAACCTAGATTCCTAGCCCAGTTAAGACTGTTATCCTGATAACTAGTATATATCTCATCAATAAATTCTACAGGTATATTGTCTAGATATAGTATTTCTGCTTGATTGTCATATGTATAGGTAGGTAAGCTCATACCTATTGGCGATTCGAACATATTCAAGAAAGCATCACAAGTCATTCTTTGATGAATAGGCTGATTCTTCACCTTCATTGACGCAGCATTAGAACTACAAAAAATCGCCTTATTTAGATAATTGAAATTTAGAGTATTATACGAAAAGCTGTCCTCTCTCCCATATAGTAGTGAGGGTGATATTTTAAGAACCACCCAATTCTCATCACCCGTTTGCTTTCGATATTTATAGAACATTTTGAAATTAGGATGACTAAACGATAATGAAATAGAATCTAATACTCCATCCATTCTTAACTCATCATTAAAAACATACCTTAAATTCATATCATCAAGATTTTTACGTGTTAATATGCCATGCTCTAAAATAGAAGATAAGTTTGCCTTATGTGTAAAATGATACAAAGCACTAATATTCTTTAATTTATTATAATCTAGTTGAGTATTACGAATTATCTCGTCCCAAATTCTGGTGTAATGCTGGGTAGCTAATCCAGGAAACTTATGCGCAAAATAATCATCGATACAATATAACTTAGGATATTTGGTAGTACCAGATAAATAGAACCTAATCTTAAAAAAATCAACTAGATAATTGTCCACTTTATTAGCTAGAACTGCTGGCGATATATTAGTTTTAATCTCATTGGGAGATGATTTTTCAGCTTTTTCTCTCTCAGCTTTTTCTCTTTCAGCTTTTTCTCTTTCAGCCTTTTCTCTTTCAGCTTTTTCTCTTTCAGCTTTTTCTCTTTCAGCTTTTTCTCTTTCAGCCTTTTCTCTTTCAGCCTTTTCTCTTTCAGCCTTTTCTCTTTCAGCCTTTTCTCTTTCAGCCTTTTCTCTTTCAGCTCTTTCTCTTTCAGCTCTTTCTCTTTCAGCTCTTTCTCTTTCAGCTCTTTCTCTTTCAGCTCTTTCTCTTTCAGTTCTTTCTCTTTCAGTTCTTTCTCTTTCAGCTCTTTCTCTTTCAGCTCTTTCTCTTTCAGCTCTTTCTCTTGCGGCTTTTTCCCTTTCAGCCTTTTCTCCTTCAGCTCTTTCTTTATCTCTTAAATATCTACCATATTCACGATTAATGAAATATTTAGTATTTTTTGATGATGAGAATACTCCCTTGGAATGGACTTCTTCAATCACTAAGTGGGATATTTCTTCATAACGACCCTTTTCTTTAAAGTAATCTACGATATTCGTTACATCATCATATCTGTCTAAACCTAAGCCTTGTAGACTCTCATTGATACTATCAATATCTTCTTGCCTAGACATATCAAGTAAAAGTTCTTTATAATTTTTGACAATTTTTTCTTCTGATAGCCTAGACTTTTCAGCTACTGACTTTTCAAATTCTTTATTAAACTCATCTAAGCTACTATTCACATCCTCAAGAAGTCTACTAGTTTCCTTTGTAGCAGTCTTAAAAAAGTTCTTAGCTACTCTTAAATCTTGCAGTTTTGTGTTAGATGTAAAAAGCCATATAACTATGAATGCACCAAAAATAAATAATAGTTCCATAGTACTCTCAAAATAGTTCACGTAAAAAAACACCTCTAACATTACGTCAGAGGTGTCTTTTATACAAGATAAATAAGTAGAACTTGTCGCTCTACTATTTAACCTTTTTTTATTTATACACGTTCAATAACAGTGGCAATACCTTGACCTAGACCGATACACATAGTCGCTAGACCAATTTCAGTATCCATCTGCTCCATAGCGTTTAGAAGCGTTACAGTGATACGTGCACCAGAACAGCCTAGTGGGTGACCTAGAGCAATAGCACCACCATTAACGTTGACGATGTCTTGCTTGTCTAACAAGTTAAGTGCTTTTAGTACTGATAAGCCTTGTGCCGCAAACGCTTCGTTTAACTCAATAGTTTGCATATCATCTAAGCTTAGGCCAGCACGCTTAAGTGCTTTTTGAGTCGCTGGTACTGGACCATAACCCATGATAGCCGCGTCACAACCGGCAACAGCCATGCTACGGATACGAGCGCGAGGCTTAAGACCTAAATCTTTCGCTTTTTGAGCACTCATCACTAGCATTGCAGACGCACCATCTGATAACGCAGAAGAAGTCGCAGCCGTTACGGTACCATTCGCTGGATCAAATACAGGGCGTAGCTTAGCCAATGACTCTAGTGTGGTGTCAGGGCGAATCACTTCGTCAACGGTACAAAGCTGTAAACGGCCTTGTGCATCATGGCCTTCAACGCCGATGATTTCATTATCAAAACGACCTTGTTGAGTCGCTTCCCAAGCACGGCGATGAGATTCATAACCAAATGCGTCTTGTTGCTCGCGAGTGATGCCATTCATACGACCTAGCATTTCAGCAGTTAAACCCATCATGTTTGACGCTTTTGCATAATGCTTAGACGCTTCTGGGTTGATATCGATGCCATGCATCATGCCCACGTGGCCCATGTGCTCCACACCACCGATGATGAAAACATCACCTTGGTTGGTCATGATTTGAGCAGCAGCAGTGTGTAAAGCCTGCATTGATGAACCACATAGACGGTTAACCGTTTGGCCACCAGCAGTTTTTGGGATATCAGCCAACAGACCAATGTTACGGCCAATGTTCATACCTTGTTCTAGAGTCTGGTTCACACAACCCCAGATAACATCTTCAACTTCATTGGTATCAAAGTCGTTACGTTTAACTAAAGCACGTACCAGTTCAGCTGACATGCTGTCTGCACGGACATTGCGGAACATACCGTTTTTAGATTTACCCATTGCAGTACGCACGCCATCTACGATGACCACGTCTTTTGGACTTAATGTTGTCATGTAATACTCCTTGAATTTTTTATATCTTTTAGTTTTTCTGAGAAGGCTTCACCGTCTATCAATTAGAAGGTGAAGCTCAGTAAACTAATGAATTATTTGGTCATCCCTAGTTCATTATCAGCTTATTGATTTATAAGCCGATCAATAATAACTAGGCTTTTGGGTAGAAAGTCTCGCCAGCTGCTGCCATATCACGGATTTTTTGTGGCGCTTCATAAGCTTTACCTAGGTAAGCGTATTTTTCACACAGTGCTAAGTAGTTATCTAGACCTACTTGATCGATGTAACGGCATGGGCCACCACGGAATGCAGGGAAACCAACGCCCATAATCATCGCCATGTCTGCTTCTGCTGGAGTTGCTACGATGTTGTCTTCTAAGCAACGAACCGTTTCGTTACAGAAAGCAAGCATCATACGATCAATGATAGTTTGATCATCAAACTCTTTCTTATCGCTGTCTGTGGTCGCTTTTAATAGCTCATAAGTGGCTTCATCAGCGGTTTTCTTAGGCTTACCGCGGCTGTCAGTTTCGTATTTGTAGAAACCAACGCCATTTTTCTGACCCAAGCGATTGTTTTCAAATAGATGCTTGATTGCGCCTTTGTAGTCTGGCTTCATGCGATCTGGGAAGCCTTCTGCCATAACGTCTGCACCGTGTACGCCAGTATCTAAACCAACCACGTCGATTAAGTAGGCAGGACCCATAGGCCAACCGAATTTCTGCATTACTTTGTCAACATGAACAAAGTCTGCGCCTTCTTTTAATAGAAGATCAAACGCGCCGAAGTATGGGAATAATACGCGGTTCACTAAGAAACCTGGGCAATCATTCACAACAACAGGCACTTTGCCCATACGTTGAGCTAGAGCAACGGTAGTCGCAATCGCTTCTTCTGATGATTTCTCACCACGGATAACTTCTACCAATGGCATACGGTGTACTGGGTTGAAGAAGTGCATACCCACGAAGTTCTCAGGGCGCTCAAGCACAGTGGCCAAATGCGTAATAGAGATGGTTGACGTGTTAGAAGCTAGGATAGCGTTTTCTTTGACTAAACCTTCTACTTCTTTTAGTACCGCGTGCTTAACTTTTGGATTTTCAACAACCGCTTCGATAACGATGTCAGTTTCGCCAAAGTCACCATAGTTCAGTGTAGGACGGATACGGCTTAGCGTTTCACCCATTTGAGCAGGGGTCATTTTCTTACGCTCTACCATCTTACCTAGTAGTTTGCTTGCTTCGCCCATACCTAAGTCTAACTGCTCAGACTTAATGTCTTTCATGATAATAGGTAGGCCTTTTGAAGCTGCCTGATAGGCAATACCACCACCCATGATGCCTGCGCCAAGTACTGCTGCTTCATTGATTTCATGAGCATTCTTAGTGTGTTTTTTGGCCAATTTCTTAACGGTTTGATCGTTTAAGAATAGACCCACTAAGCTTTCAGCCTGAGGTGTTTTAGCAGCTTTAGTAAAACCTGCTGCTTCCACTTTAAGAGCTTCGTCACGAGGTAGGTTGACGTGATTTTCGATGGTCTCGATAGCAATGGCAGGTGCTGGGTACTGTTTAGGATTTGCTTTAGCAAAGATAGCGGCTTTGGCACTGCTGAACGCCATTGTTTGCTCAAGCTGATTTAGCTTAACAGGTTGCAGTTTCTCTTCACGCTTCGCTTGCCAATCTAAATCACCAGCGATTGCTTTTTTAACTAGGTCAATAGCGGCCGCTTCTAAATCGTCTGCAGCCACAACAGCATCCACCAAGCCTAATTTAAGAGCTTCGGCAGGTTTTTGTGCTTTACCTGTAGCGATTAACTCTAGAGCATTATCGATACCGATAACACGTGGCGTACGCACACTACCACCGAAGCCTGGGAAAATACCTAACTGAGTTTCTGGTAGACCGATTTGCGCCTTTTCGCTCATTACACGGTATTCACAAACCAGTGTCATTTCACAACCACCGCCTAGTGCTGCGCCATTAATTGCGGCAACTTTAGGGAATGGTAGATCTTCAAAGCGACTAAATACACCGTTGATTTCAACGATCCAGTTTTTAATTTCTTCTTCTTCTTTGTTGAAATGTGACACAAATTCTGTGATATCTGCACCAGCGATGAACACACCTTTGCTTGAAGTAACAATCAGACCTTTTACATTGTCTGCTTGCTCTAAAGCAGTAACAGCTTCGTCGAACTGTTTGTTGGTTTCGGCATCAAATTTATTAACGCTCTCACCTTCGGCGTTATACTGCATGTTGGCAATGCCATCATCTAACAGTGATACCGTAATGCGGTTACCTTGATATATCATGTAAATCTCCTTGTTATTTTAGCTCTTTATTTTAAGCTTTGCGTGCCGTTACACCACGTCATAAGCTGAATCACATTCATCATATTATAGTTGGCTTAGGTAAATCTTAAGCTTTAAAACACCTGCTGATATAATTCTATAGTACTTAGACTACACACAGTGTATTAAATTACTATTATACAACTTGCCCGTTTATATCTATGCCCCAGCATATTTATGTTGGTTAGATCTTTACGCCGGTTAGTGTAGGGGATTTAACCCCTTGCTGTCACAGCGCAATCACTGACTCATAGGTCATAAATTTTGTCATATAGTGCCAATAAATCCTTTACGTGACCGTTTAAAGTTGTTTCATTGACTGCTCTGCATTAAAAGTCATTGTTAACATATTTTTAAGCGTAATAAGTTTTTTAAACATAGGGCGCTACAACATAATTAGTCTATCAAGTCTTTGATTCGTAACTCAATTACTTTATTTTTCGTCCTACAGTAACTGACAGCAGGCGGCAAATCTGACTTGCACATGTTAAACTAACCCCCATAATATCCCCTATAAGTTAAGTCTGACTGCCCTATTCAAGCACGCTTTTTTTTATGCGGCTAACTGCGCCAGTAACGTCTTAATTTTTCACAACTCCCTTATCTGCATTGAGCATCGGTTCTATGATAAAACAGTCCGTCAATTTTGAAAGTTTAAGCCAACAGGTTATTGCCACATTATCGGCAGATATTGATACCTTGTTAAGCCACGCTGAACTACCCTCGCCCTTAAAAGAAGCGTGTCACTATGCAATGACCGGTCAAGGCAAGCGGGTGCGTCCTTTAATGGCGGCTTGTGCTTATCATACTGTCATCTATAGCAATACTGCTGTGGATTCAGGAGCTGAAGCTTTGTCTAACTCAGTACTGACAGACAACTGCCGCCGAGCGATGCTTGCGGTAGAGTTTTTGCACACCTATTCGCTCATTCATGACGATTTGCCCTGCATGGATGATGATGATTTGCGCCGAGGCCGCCCTACTTGTCATATTAAGTTTGATGAAGCCACAGCCATGTTAACCGGCGATGTATTACAAACACTTGCTTTTGAGATATTAACCGCAGACATTGAGGGGTTTCAGCCTATCTCAGATGAGCAAGCGGCTAAATTGCTGACCGTCTTTGCCCCCAGAGCCAGAAGAATGGTCTCCGGACAGATGCTAGATTTAAATGCTGAAAATAAAGAAATTACCCAAGCCGAGCTTGAAGCCATACATCGCGATAAGACTGGGGCTTTGATTGAGGCTGCCGTACTGATGGGCGGTGTTTGTGCCGAAGCTAGTGCTGAGCAACTGGCTGCTATGACTCAGTTTGCCACTAATATTGGTCTAGCTTTCCAAGTTCAAGATGATATCTTAGATGTGACGGCCAGTACCGATATTTTAGGCAAGCCGGCTGGCAGTGATGAAGGTTTAAATAAATCTACTTATGTCAGATTAATGGGAGTAGACAGCGCCACTGACTATGCCAAATCTTTATTCGTAGAGGCCAAGGAAGTTATAGACGATAGCTTTATGGACGAAAACGCCTTAAACGCTTTAGCAGAATGGCTATGGCAGCGTCAGAAATAACGCTTTTGAATCAACACTTTTGAATTAATAAGGTTGAACTAATAGGGTTGAAGTAACAAGGATACTACTATTAGGTGGATTGATATTTGATTATAATAGCGCGTTGATAGTTGGGTACAGATACCGAGCATTATTTGACTCATTATCTGTATCTCGTTATCGGTATAAGGCGTAAAGATACAGGCGCTATTAAGTCAAAGACAGCTGTGTTTATTTAGCCGCTGTAATGCTTAAATATTCAGAAAGTCTATGTCAGTTTACGCGCTTAACGGCCATGATCCGCTTTATTGTAGTCGCTTAGGCCAGGCTTGCGACTACAAGTCAGCCAAGTTAAGTTGAGTCATAATCCCCTTACTCACCATCAAAACAAATAGCACATAATGCTTGTTTTACACTACTCGGAAAATTATGCTTTTCTTACGTCAGACTGATGAACCTAAAGGGTTGCCAAAAAAGAGGGTCAGAACCGATTTTGACCTTAGTGAGACGCCTTTGCGCATGAGGATTAAACGCTCGCTTTTTGCTAAGAAAACAGCTTTGAACAAACGTGCAAAGGGTACGTTGCGCGGCAATTTACATCATAAAAAGCTCAATCAACGTCTAAACAATCAACGTCTGAACAATCAAAAAAAGTCATTTATTGTTACCCGTCAGCGTTTATTGCGGTTGTGCATCCTACTCAGTTTGGCAAGTATGGCAACGCATTCATTCTCTGCCAGTGCCAGTGTTCTAGACCCCATTCGTCGCGTTTTTTCACCGATTATTAATATCATAGATAAAAAAGACTCGCCTAAACCTTTACCTCAAGCCAATCAGTTGATTACTGAACAAGCAGCACTCGATCCTACGTTAAGCAGTCATCCAATTAATGAGTCTAATGCACGCTTGTCATTGACCAAAGACCGTCCAAGCATGCTTAATGTGATGCAGGCGGAGTTTTTGATCAATCGTGGTGAGATAGATGCAGGTCTTGAACTCTATAAGCAAGAGGCACTTAAGGATGATGCTACTGCTGTTTTTGAGCGTGCCCTTGAGCTATCGTTATTATATGACATGCCAAAAGAATCTCTGGCTTTTGCGCTACAGTGGCAACAGCAAAACCCTGAACATATTCCTGCCCTATTTTATGTGGCTCATTTGGCATTGAAGGCACACGATTATGAATTATCGGGCAAAGTGTTAACTGAGATTCTCGATTATGATACACAGGCTGATTTAAGCGAAATACTCATTGGTATCTATCCTACCAATCAAAAAGACCAACGCTCGCTACTAGAAACACTACTAAGCTTGCCCAAACACGATAATCCTTCTTTATTGGTGATGCAGGCAGGTCTCATGTCACAACTAGGACAGCCAGACATCGCCTTGGTCAGTGTCAATCGTGCCTTAAAGTTCCAACCTGATAATGCGCCTTTTATTGTGTTAAAAGCAGATATTTTGAAGCAGCTAAAACCTGATCGTCAGGTATTAAAATTTATCAGCGGTGAGCGCAAAAGACTAAAAGACAATAAAACGATATTCCTGTATGAAATCCGTTATCGTTTGGAGTTGGGCGAGACTCAGGAAGCTTGGGAGCTCTTACTACAAGCGCATGACTTATTCCAAGATGAGGAAGTCACTCTTTTAGCCGCTCTAGTCAGCATCGATATCGAGGCTTATACCAAAGCAGATGAGTTGCTATCAAGCTTAGCCTCCTCGCCAGCCTATATTGATCAAGCCTATTACTATCTGGGTATCAGTGCAGAGCGACAGCATAAATACGAAAGAGCAGAACGTTTCTTATCAAAAGTAATGCAAGAAAACTTGGTATTGAAAGCGCGTCAAAAGCTGGTGTCTATTCAACTATTGCAAGGTCATAGCGAACAAGCTTTAAATACCTTGACCACATTCAGCCAGCAATTTGATGTGTATGGGCCAGAGAGCGCCATCATGCAGGCCGATATTTTGCGTCAACAAGGCAAGCTGACTGAAGCCAAAGATGTCTTGGCTAATGCCAATAAGCGCTATCCTGATGATACCAAGCTAATGTTTGCGCGGGCACAATTGCTAGACAATGAGACAGATACTGAATTAAAACGCAGGTTACTGGATCGTCTGCTGTTAATTAATCCTGAGAATCCAGATTACATAGTGGCTTCTGCCACCTTGCTATTTGAAGTAGGTGATGAGAAGGAAGTAGAACAAGCAGTCAGTCTGGCAAAGTCCGTCTTAGAAGTGCCTTTTGATTCTCCTCAATTTAATCAAAAAAACTATTTGTCGGCTTTAAACCTTTTGGCAGCAGACGCTTTGTCTAAACAACAATATCAGGTGGTCATTGATTATTTAGAAGTGCCTTATGATATCTCTCCGACTTTAGACTCAGGAATTATCTTACTACGTGCTTACCAAGGTCTAAACCAGCAGGATAAAGTGCTTAGCTTATTTGAAGACATTCAACAACGTTTTGCCGTCGGTCAGCAGGATATCAGTGATAGACTGCAATCGTACTGATACGTTTTGTAAAAAACACCTGTTTATAGAATTAGCTTTAAAACTTTAAAAAGACTATGTCTATCAAAAATAGTCTTGACACAAAACTTGAACGGTACAGACTCCTAAAAATCACAAAGTCTTGCTAACATTGTTGCCCTTAGCCATTTTTTAACTAGCTTATTGTTAACTAGCTTAGTTATTAGCCTACTTAATGATTAGCACACCCTTTAAACTTATACCCCATAACTCATATCTAAGAATTAAAAATTAAGGACAATTATGACCTCAATATCTCGCTCAGTCTCTACAGCGTTAAAAACCTATTCAGCACCAAAATCGCTTGTTTCAAAGAAAAGTTTTGCAGGTCTTGTTTTAGCCGCCAGTGTGCTCGGTATTACCGGCTGTCAAACCACCCAAAATTTAGGCACAGCACCAAACTCAACCACTGAAATGGTAACGGGCGGTGCTTCGCAGTATCCTGCGTTACTTCAAAGCTTTAATATTCGCGGAAAAATTGGGGTCACAACTCCGAAAACAGAGACCAGTGCCGCTCAGACAGGTAGTGCTTTTTATGTGTGGGCACAAGAAGACGAGCGCTTCGCCATAGACCTAACGGGAGCGTTGGGAATAGGCCATACCGTCATTGAATATGATGGCAACAGCGCCAAACTGGTCAGTGAACGTACTGGAGAAATTACCGCTGCCACCCCAGAAGAATTATTACTACAAGCTACTGGTTGGCAAGCACCTATTTCACAGTTACGTTATTGGATTTCGGGTCGACCCGCACCTTCAGATACCAATAGTCAGCTAGATTCACAAGGTCGTATAGACCGCTCTCAAAATGGCGACTGGTTGGCACAGTTTAGTTATAAAAATAATGACCGTTTACCTAGCAAAATTACCGTGACGCGTGGTGATGGCCATAAAGTTATTATGACTATATCGCATGGTTAGAGGACTGTAGGGATGATTTAATATTCTTAAGTCATCCTTCAGCTTGGTTGTTAAAGATTAGTTCTTAAAGATTAACTGTTAAAGATTGGTTCTTAAAGCTTGAAGTTGACGCTTATAGTTGCTGTGATACCTTATAATCGTCTTTGGCCTTTAACTACTTTCAATTAATAAATGCCGTGAATTGTTGTCTATGGCTCGAACCTTTAGATAGGTCTGAGCAACCTCAATTGCACGGCCACTCTTTGTTTTTAATGTGATAACCCTATGACTTTCTTGCCTCAGCTTAGCTTATTCTCGCCTGCGAAAATCAACCTGTTTTTGCACATTACCGGCAAGCGGCCCGATGGGTATCATAACTTACAAACTGTGTTTCGCCTGCTAAACTGGGGGGATACCTTACAATTTAGTGTTAGTGATAAGCAGTTTGACCCTCATGCTAGCTTTGATAGCCACAACCTGCCTATCACTCTAAGCAGTAACGTCGATGTTACCGCAAACCTGATGGATAACTTAGTGACCAAAGCGGCGATTGCTTTGATTGTTTACCTTAAAAGCCAGGCTCAGCGTTCTGCTATACAGTTAACAGACTCGCTACCGGTCATTGATATTAATTTAGATAAGGTATTGCCTACCGGTGCCGGACTCGGAGGTGGCTCCTCAAATGCGGCCACTACCCTACTGGCTCTAAATCAATTGTGGGGATTTAAGTTAGATCAACAAACATTGATTGAGATTGGTAGCGTTGTGGGCGCTGATGTGCCTATTTTTATTCTAGGTACCGATGCCATTGCCGAAGGTATTGGAGAGCGACTAACGCCTATTTCTCTGCCTAAACAATACTACCTGTTGTTAAACCCAGAGGCACATGCTTCTACACAAGCACTGTTTGCTCACCCTCAGTTGCGTCGTGACCTACCGGTTATGAGCGTGTCAGACATCGAAAACAACGCTGAGGGCTATCTTGAGCGGCTATATCCGTCTTTTGGTAATGTCTTCGAGCCAGTGGTAACCGAAGTCGTGCCAGAGGTCAAACAAGCCCTGTTGTACTTAAAGCAGCTTGAATCGATGACTCACAGTAATGCTCGTATGACGGGTACAGGCAGCAGTGTGTTTTTACCGATTCCTGAAGCAATGACCTCTCAAATACAGACTCATATGGTGAACAACCCACCCCCTTGTCAGGCTGTTATCACTCACTCTTTGACACTATAAAAAACCGCTATTCTGAATATCTAAAATGATAATTATTAAAATTCTAGAAAAACAGTTGCAATCACTAAATTCTTCTGTATAATAACTCGCCCATAAAGGGGTATAGCCAAGTTGGTAAGGCATCAGGTTTTGATCCTGACATCCGTTGGTTCGAGTCCAGCTACCCCTGCCATATTCGTCATGGGCTAAGCCAGTAATTTATAAAATTAAACGCTTTAGTTTATTGACATATCTAGTTAGTTTTCGGTATAGTTCGCCTCGAACGCTACCGGGAAGACAACGAGTAAAAAGTATCAAAATATTAGTGAATCGAATTTATTAATATTTTGATAGTAAATTATCAAGAGACATGCTAATTTAACAACAGCATAAGACTTCTTGATAAAGTTTGTCTGTTACAGGGGTATAGCCAAGTTGGTAAGGCATCAGGTTTTGATCCTGACATCCGTTGGTTCGAGTCCAGCTACCCCTGCCATTTTCTACACGTTCAACTTTCTTCTTTATTTGTGCAGTCTTTACTGCTCCTCTCCTAAGTCAAATAAATAGGACTTGAACCATGCCATATCTGGCGATTTTTACGGGTAATGCCCACCCTGAGTTGGCAAAAACTGTCGCTGATCACTTACACATTCCTCTTGGCCGTGCTGATGTCACGCGTTTCTCTGATGGCGAAATAGCTGTTGAGATTAAAGAGCATGTTCGTGGTAAAGACGTCTTTATTCTTCAGCCTACTTGCGCCCCTACTAACGATAACTTGATGGAAATCATGGTTATGGCTGACGCATTGCGCCGTTCAAGTGCGGGCCGCATTACTGCTGTTATGCCGTATTTTGGTTATGCGCGTCAGGACCGTCGTCCTCGCTCAGCACGTGTGCCTATTTCAGCAAAAGTTGTCGCGGATATGCTTAACATCGTTAGCATTGACCGTGTGATGACTGTTGACTTGCACTCTGACCAAATCCAAGGTTTCTTTGATATCCCAGTAGACAATATCTACGGTACCCCTGTTTTGTTAAAAGACTTACAAAAGCAAGGGTATGACAACCTGTTGGTTGTATCACCAGATGTGGGTGGTGTGGTACGTGCTCGTGCTATGGCCAAAGAGCTTGGTGGCAGTACTGACCTAGCGATTATCGATAAACGTCGTGCACGTGCAAACGAATCACAAGTTATGCACATCATTGGTGATGTAAAAGACCGTGATTGTGTGATTGTTGACGACATGGTGGATACTGCAGGTACATTGTGCAAAGCCGCTCAAGCGCTTAAAGACAATGGGGCACGTCGTGTCTTGGGTTATATTACTCACCCTGTATTATCAGGTAATGCGATTCAGACCATTAGCAATTCAGTATTGGACGAGTTGGTAGTTACTGATAGTATTCCTCTTTCTGCTGAAGCGAAAGCTTGTGGTAAGATCCGCCAAGTAACCATTGCTTCTTTATTGGCAGAAAGCTTACGCCGTATCAATAATGAAGAGTCTATTAGCGCTATGTTTGAGTCTATTGACTGAACCAAAGCTGACCAATAGCCTGTATTGATACTAACAAAAACCGCTGTCTTTTAGACAGCGGTTTTTTTGTACTGGATTTTGACAGGCATTACCCGTATAATACGCCCTCTGTATCTACGCAAAACGTGTGAGTGATTATATTAATCATCACTTAATTTGCTGTACAGGACAAAGATGTGTGTCTGGCCACGTTGGTCGCAAGCGTCGCTTGAACGCATCACCAAACCAAATTATTTAATCAAGGATACTCTCATGAGTGATATTTTATATACGGTAAATGGCATTGCCCGTACCGACGATCAGCAGGGCAAAGGTGCGAGCCGCCGCCTGCGTAAGCAAAATCTTGTACCAGCCATTATCTATGGTGGTAACGAAGAGCCTACAGCTATCGCTATTAAAAACAATGAGCTTTGGAAACTTCTAGAAAACGAAGCTTTCTTCTCAAACATTTTGACTATCAACCTTGATGGCGAAGAGCATCTAGCGGTTATTAAAGACTTACAGCGTCATCCTTCTAAAGGCTTCCCAATGCATGCTGACTTCCAGCGCATTGTTAAAGGTCAGAAGATCAACATGAACATCCCTGTTCATTTCGTAGGTCGTGAAGAAGCACCAGGTATCAAAGCTGGCGGTATCTTATCTACACTAATAACTGACATCGAAATCGTATGTCTACCATCTGCTCTACCTGAGTACTTAGAAGTTGACGTATCAGGTCTAGAAATTGGTGAGTCTTTACACCTAACAGACATCAAACTTCCTGAAGGTGTTATCATCTTCGAACTTGACGTTGATGAGCCAGTTGACCGCACAGTGGTTAACATGCAGGCCCCAACTGTTGAAGAAGTGGAAGAAGATACTGCTGAAGAAGTTGACGCAGCTGACGTACCTGCTACTGAGCAAGGTGGCGAAGAAGACAAAGGCGAATAATAATTCTCCTTCTGTCAGTGAGCCAGATAGTTGCTTTATTATACTTTAAGGTAACTATCTAAGTCTCACTACTGACAGTAATACTTTATAATACAGTGAGAAAGCTATGTCCCAACTTAAACTTATTGTTGGGCTTGGCAACCCAGGTCAGCAGTATGTCGAAACAAGACATAATGCTGGCTTTTGGTTTGTGGCCCTGATTGCTGACCGATTTAATATCGAATTGGCAGCTGACAAGAAGTTTCACGGCTTAACCGGACGCGGTCGTATTTTTGACACCGATGTTCGCCTATTGTTGCCGGTTACTTTTATGAATAAATCGGGTCAATCTGTTGAGCCTATGGTTAATTACTATGGCATTAAGCCTCAGGAACTACTCATTGCTCATGATGAGTTAGACATTCCTGCTGGTAGTATCAAACTCAAGACAGGTGGCGGTCATGGTGGTCATAATGGACTTCGTGATATCACCCCTCATCTTGGTAACGACTTCCATCGCCTACGTATTGGTATTGGCCATCCAGGTCATAAATCCAAAGTAAGTGGTCATGTGCTATCTAAACCCTCCCCCGATGAGCAAATTGCTATTGAAGCGGCTCTCGATGCTGCCATGGACTCATTGCAGCTAATGGTTACTGGGGATATAGAAAAAGCCCGTAGCCAAGTTAATGGCTTTAAGCTTCCTAATGCCTAACGCTTGCACCCCTATTTTTTAACAGTGCGTTTTTCAAGCATGTGGTTTTTAAGAAATACCATATACAGAGTGCTGTCTTGATTGATAGCCCTCCCTTCCTATTTCGCTCATGTTTAAAAGCCAGATGTCTGTGTATTTTTTTGATAACTTGATCAAAAATAGCAGAAAATACCTTATTTTATGAGTATAATCTGCTTTCAAGTTTTTTCTGCACAACATCTAGTCCATTATTTCAAGGAAATCCCTTATGTTATTGACCTTATTAAAAGGCAAACTACACCGTGCCCGTGTGACTCATGCTGATTTGCATTATGAAGGCTCTTGCGGGATAGATGGCGATTTATTAGATTTGGCAGGCATCCGTGAAAACGAATCTATTGATATTTATAATGTCACCAATGGCAAGCGCTTTCGCACTTATGCCATCCGTGCTGAAGCAGGCTCTGGTATTATTTCATTAAACGGTGCTGCAGCTCATATGGCAGATTTAGGCGATATCGTTATTATCTGTGCTTATGTGCAAATGGATGAAAACGAAGCGGATACTCATAAGCCGAAGCTGGTTTATTGTAATGAAAACAATACTGTAAAAGATACGGCTAATATTATTCCTGTCCAAGTATCTTAATCCTTACCAGTTATTAATGTAATCATAAAATGCTAAGCGATATAATATCGCTTAGCATTTTTTTATCTATATCATTTTAATATAGTCATGGGAAAGTAAATAAAACATAAGGCAACTGAGTATAAATACTACTCTAGTGAGCTTAGCGAGGTTCACGCTGTCATGTTCTATCTGAACCATGATTATAGTGGAGAGAATTTATGGCATTAGCCATTATTGCTGTTATTATTGGTCTTGCTGTTTTAGTGTGGAGTGCTGACACTTTTATCGACGGTGCGACCAGTTTGGCAGTACGTTTTAATATGCCTAGCTTTTTAATTGGTGTTGTTATTTTAGGTATCGGTACCTCAGCGCCTGAACTGGTGGTTTCTGCTTTAGCTGCCGTAGCCGGTAGCCCAGATTTGGCATTAGGCAATGCTTATGGGTCTAACATTATTAATATTACTTTGGTACTGGGGGTAACCGCGCTTATCAGCCCAATTTTAATCCGTGCTAATGTTATTCGTCATGACTTAATATTACTATTGGCAGTGACCGCTTTAGCAGCTTTTCAATTGCTAGATGGCAACCTGTCGATGACCGATGGTATTGTGCTTATTGCCTCGCTGATTGGTGTATTACTCATTCAAATCTTTTTAAGCCTGCGTAACAATACCGCAGCGGATGTAGACGCCCCAAAAGATATCAATATTGCCAAAGCATTAGCCACTTTGACTTTGGGTTTGGTGTTGTTGATTGTCAGCTCTAGATCTATCGTTTGGGGCGCCGTAGAATTAGCTACTTTATGGGGCATGAGCGAATTATTAATTGGTTTAACCATCGTTGCTATTGGGACCTCTTTACCTGAACTGGTCGCCAGTGTGGCTGCTGCGAGACGCGGTGAACATGATATGGCACTGGGCAATGTCATTGGCTCAAACCTATTTAACACCTTGGGAGTCGTGGGCGTGGCGACTGTTATTAGTCCTATCAAAAATATTGCCCCTGAGATTCTATCTCGCGATGTGTTGATGATGGCTGGGGTTACTTTATTGCTGTTTGTCTTGGCCATTATTGCTTATAACCGTCAAGGAGAGATGAAACGAGGCAGTGGTCTCGTATTGATTCTGACTTTCATCGGCTACTCAGTTTGGCTAGGTACCTCAGCGGTTTAATGGCTTAGCTGTATCGCGTTACTGTATAAGTTACACATATATGCTTTCACATATATGCTTTGTATCTACCAAAAATTAAAACCGTCATAATCTAAGGTTATGACGGTTTTTTTAAGCCTACAAATAGTAAATAGCATCCCTATCTTGTTATATCGCCGTTAGAATAATTAGCCATCAGAAATGGTAGCCTAACTTTAGGCCTAGCGCATAACCTGTACCATCATCAAACTTGGCTAAGGTTCTTTCTGATAGCGATTTATCTATGGGCAATTTAGAGTAAGCTGTGCCTCCTTCAAACCACATATACTGAGCCCCGGCAGAGATGTCAAAGCGGTCATTAACCTTATATTTACCGCCGAGTGCTAAAGTTTTGATGCTGTCATAAGGTCCCAACAAGCTCAGGGGCTCAGCGGTTCCCGAATCGTAGCCTGCTCTTATTTCGCCAGAGAGTTGAGGGTTGAACTGCTTGGCCAGTGCCACTTCTATACTATAAGCATCGTCTTTATATTCGGCTAGCGGCTCTCCCACTACTTGGGTAATACCCGTCGGCGCAATGTTAAATTTGGTCCATTCTACCCATCGTGCATTAACCATTCCCAGTAATTGATACTTTTCACTAAGACCGGTCTGGAAATCTAGGTTTACCGATTGAGGGGTCTTAAAACTTAAATTGGTATCTCCAAATTCTACCTGAGGCAGACCAATTAGACCCTTAATATCTGGGGGAATATCATTATAGTTGGTAGGGCCTGTGGTACCCAAAACGCCATTTAAAATCGTATTATTGACTAGCAAATTCTCATGTGCTTTTAAGCGGTGCTCCCCTTCTCCGCGCCAAGTTACTGCCGCTCGAAGCATGATTTCAGGAACCTCGTAGGCTATACCAATAACCGGAATCATCGTGTCGCTTTTATCATTGATTTTAAGGTTATAGTAAATAGGGTCACCTTCAAAATTTTGAGCCAGCTGTACCGACCCTTCAGCCTCTTGATATTCCATCCCACCATAAAGCCATAAATTATTATTAACCTTGCCACCGCCAAGTAACGTCAAACTGCGCGTATCGACTCGAGCTTCGGTAGTGCCCATATCGTTGCTGAATTCGCTTCCCGATTGGTAGAGGGTATCGACGCCAAATGGTTCATCATAAATTAGAGCCAGAGCAGTGTTCTGACTTGGGGTAACTTTAACGGCGGCACCAAAGATATTGAAGTCATCCATCATATCCTTGATTTCGTTATTTTGTGGAGAACCAATGCCACCTTCTACGTCAAGGCCTTCAATCTTTGGATCGACATAGGCATAGGAAAGCTCAGCATAATTACCCTCTTCAAATAAGGGCAGAATAGATTGCTTGGTATATTCTAGACCAGCAGCGTGGGCGCCTATTGTCGTTAGCAGACTAAGTGTTCCTATAGTCGCTAAAGGCAGGCCCGTATTTAATATAAGTTTTTTCATGACAATTCCTTTTGTCAGAGAGAATAAAAGTACGATATGAGTTTGAAAAGGTACTGTATTTGCCTAAAAAGATAGTATTCTTAGAAAGCTACTATATAAGTTTGAAAAAGCCCTATATATGCTTAAAAAGTACTATATACGTTTAAATCAAACGATGGTCCTCTTTACCTACCAGCTATTTACTAGGCATTTATAACTCATACTGTATTTAATATACGCTTATTAGCGACTACTGCCCATAAAAAAAAGAGGTCGTTATTTTTAATAACGGCCTCTTTTTGTTTTTCTACTCTTCTATTCTGCTTACTGCTTACTGCTTACTGCTTTTAAGCATTACCTTTTATCGATACAAGGTTTGCTTAATAGGCAGTCCTTTAAAAGGATATTACTAAAGTAACACTATTAAAGTGAGGCGGCAAGCTCAGCGCCATCACGAATGGCACGTTTGGCATCCAGCTCAGCAGCCAACTTAGCACCACCAATAATGTGATACTGAGTTTTGCCTTTTTTAATAGAGGCATCTTTTTTGATATCTGTCACCGCTGGCATTAAGTCATTGACTGATTCTTGTCCGGCACAAACCACAATAGTATCTACTCGCAGCAGCTGACTGTGACCTTGTGGCGTTGTCACCCACAATCCTTCATTGGTTACTTTATCATAAGTCACACCTGGCATTTGCATCACGCCATGTGATTTAACATGCGCACGATGTACCCAGCCAGTGGTCTTATTTAGACCTTTACCCAGACTACCTGCACGACGTTGTAGCAGATATACTTGACGGGTTGGAACAATTTTTTCAGGTCGAGTCAGACCACCATCTGTTTGATAAGTGACATCCTCGTTCACTCCCCACTCTTTTTTCCAGTCAGTAACTGACTGAGGTTCAGGACGATAACTTGGGTCTTTTAAAGTTTCAGGACCTAGCTCATGCAAGGGTTGACCATGACGCGCTGTTAAGTACTCACTGACATCAAAACCGATACCGCCTGCCCCAATAACCGCCACCTTGTCACCGACCGCTTTCTCGCCAGATAACAAATCAGCATAGCTAATCACTTTCGGGTTGTCTGCGCCTTCAAGTTTGCCTTCTAGACTACGTGGTACCACACCAGTGGCCACAATCACATGGTCATAGTCAGCGTCATCGAGCATCTCTGAGGTTACTTTGGTGTTCAGCTTGATGGTCACGCCTTGGTGATTTAACTCATTCAGATAATAACGTGTGGTCTCAAAAAACTCTTCTTTACCAGGGATAACTTTGGCATAGTTAAACTGACCGCCTAAAATATCTTTGGCCTCATATAGGGTGACCTGATGTCCACGTTCAGCCGCAACGGTCGCAGCAGACATGCCAGCCACACCGCCACCAATTACTGCTACTTTTTTCACTTTCTTAGCGGGCTCATACCGCAATTCAGTTTCATAGCAAGCGCGCGGATTAACTAAGCAGGTCGAACGCTTGTTCTCAAAAGTATGATCAAGACACGCCTGGTTGCAAGCAATACAGGTATTGATGCGATCGGTTTCTCCGTTTTCCGCTTTGTTAACCCAATGTGGATCCGCTAAGAAAGGACGGGCCATTTGAATTAAATCTGCTTTACCTGATGCCACAATACTTTCAGCCGTTTCAGGCATATTAATACGGTTGGCTGCCATTACTGGAATCGACACATGTTTTTTGACCTCTGCCGTATAGTCGACAAAGGCAGCACGGGGTACACTGGTCACGATAGTAGGAACACGCGCCTCATGCCAACCGATACCAGTATTGATAATGGAGACGCCTGCTTCTTCTAGAGCTTTAGCTACCGTAATCACTTCATCCATCACGTTGCCGTCTTTGACCAAGTCAATCATAGAGAGACGGAACACAATGATAAAGTCTTCGCCTACTGCCTTGCGTACGGCATTGACCACAGCAATCGGGAATTTCATACGACCATGAATATCACCGCCATATTCATCTTTGCGCTGGTTGACATGACGCGATAAAAACTGGTTCAGCAGATAGCCCTCTGAACCCATAATTTCCACCCCATCATACCCTGCTTGCTTGGCCAAAGAGGCTGAGCGTGCATAGTCTTCGACTGTACTTTCAATATTTTTAATACTCATCTGACGAGGTTTAAACGGCGAGATAGGCGATTTAAATGGACTGGCCGAAACCACAAAAGGGTGATAACCATAACGACCACTGTGCAAGATTTGCATAATAATCTTACTGTCATGGCGATGTACAGCACGGGTTAAACGCTGATGATTAATCACATCGGCTCTGGTATTCATCGTGCCACCCGCAGGTATCAACCACCCTTCGCGGTTCGGAGAAATACCCCCTGTGATCATCATTGCCACGCCACCTTTGGCACGTTCTGCAAAGTAGGCCGCTAGCTTACCATAGTTATAAAAGCGGTCTTCCAAACCGGTGTGCATTGACCCCATGACAATACGGTTTTTTAACTTAGTATGACCTAAGTCTAGAGGCTCAAAAATGTGCGGATAAGCAATGTTGGTTGCCGCAATATTTTTAGATTTTGAAACGGTTTCTGCACCGTTATTTTCCAGATGATTATTGCGGTTATCTACGCCATTTGAGTTATTTGAATGATTTGAGGTAGCGGCTGCTGCCATAGAAAATATCCTTATTAAATACAGAGTAATTACTAAACCCAATGAGTAGTAATGTTTAACACAACTATGAGGCCAAGAAGACCAGACACACTAAGCATCTGATGACTGGGTCTATGATGGTATTAACCGATAAAATTATTTCAAAATAATGAGTTAAGACCAATTTATTGATTGTAAATTAGTGCCTATGAGTTGACTACACAAATTCGGTTAACCTATACTCATTGACTATAGTTTTCCACCCACTATTGTATCATAAGCTGACTAAGATGGCGCATGCAAAGGTTATGCAATGACCGTCTAGGCACGCTGATAGCGATACGAACTCCTAAAATTCTGATAAAGGACTATCATCAATGACCGACTATAGTACCGGCCTAGACAAGACTGATGCCAATCATCAACCGCTTACCCCTGTACAGTTTATCGCACGCACTGCCTCCGTCTACCCCAATAAGACCTCGATTATTTATGACGATTTGGTACACGCCCCAATTCATTATACTTGGTCACAAACCTACGCCCGCTGTCGTAACTTAGCTCATGGCCTAAGAAAGCTTGGCATTAGTAAAGACGACACTGTAGCGATTATGGCGCCCAATACCCCCGCTATGGTAGAAGCTGCCTTCGGGGTACCTATGTCTCAAGGCGTACTGTGTACTTTAAACACTCGGCTTGATATCGGCGCCCTCACTTTTTGTCTTCAACACTCTGAGGCTAAGTTACTTATTATCGACAGTGAGTTTGCTGAGCATATCGACCTTATCGAAGAAACCTTTCCTCATTTAATTCTTATTCATGCCACTGATAGAGCGTTTGCCGAGACCAAACCTTTTGGCAAGATGAGCTATGAAGAACTGATTCAGTTTGGCGAATTCGATGACGAGCAAGCCGCAAAAGACTTTGACCTTACGATATATCCAGCTGATGAATGGGATGCAATTGCTCTAAACTATACGTCTGGTACTACCGGTAAGCCTAAAGGCGTGGTGTATCATCACCGCGGGGCGACGCTAAATGCGGTGTCTAATATCTTAGACTGGGACATGCCTAAGCACAGCACTTATCTTTGGACGTTGCCGCTATTTCACTGCAACGGCTGGTGCTTCCCTTGGACCGTGGCCGAGCGCGCAGGTATCAACGTTTGCCTACGTCAAATCGATGCCAACTTAATTCTAAAACTCATCGCCAAATACAACATTAGCCATTACTGCGCTGCCCCTATTGTGCACAATATGATTTCAACCGGCGATGAGACTTTAAAGCAAGCCATTACGCATACGGTTAATGGCTTTGTGGCCGGTGCGCCGCCTTCAGAAGCTATGCTAGAGAAGATGGAAGCCATGAACTTCCACATTACCCATGTTTATGGCTTGACCGAAGTTTATGGCCCAGTGACTATCTGTGCTGAGCATGATGACTGGCAACAACTGTCCGTCTCTGAGCGCGCCTCCAAAAAATCTCGTCAAGGCACTACCTCACATCTAATGACAGGCTTTGAAGTATTAAAGCAAGGTACTAATGAACCGGTTGCTGCTAACGGTGAAGAGATGGGCGAATTGGCATTAAAAGGCAATATGGTGATGAAAGGCTATCTAAAAAATCCGAAAGCCACAGAAGAGGCTTTTGCCGGAGGCTGGTTCCGTACAGGTGACTTAGGGGTAAAACATGCTGATGGCTATATCAAGATTATGGATCGCCTAAAAGACATCATCATCTCAGGCGGTGAGAACATCTCTAGTATTGAAATCGAAAATATCTTATATGGCCTACCTCAAGTCAGTAGCTGCGGTGTGGTAGCAGCTTCTAATGACAAATGGGGCGAAGTGCCTGTCGCTTTTATTGAAATTGCCGAAGGTGCTACTTTAACCCGTGAGCAAGTTATCGAGCATTGTCGCCAACATTTGGCCAAATTTAAAGTTCCCAAGCATGTCATCTTCTGTGAAATTCCTAAGACCAGTACCGGTAAGATTCAGAAATTCGAATTGCGTAACGCCGCCCAATCCATGGCCAATGAAGAGCCAAAAGTTATGCACTAAGAGTTTATGACCTAGACTTTGATAAATAACTTTGCAAAAAAACACCCACTTATAAGTGGGTGTTTTTTTGATGAAAAGCACTCTACGTTAAGCAGGTTGTGCTTTATCTTAGGCAGGCTTTACTTTATCTAACACTGTTTTGAAGCGCTCTACCGCCCCATCAATGTCAGTTAGTTTATCTAGACCAAACAAGCCCAAACGGAATGTTTTAAAGCCATCAGGTTCACCCACTTGTAGCGGTACACCAGCCGCAATCTGCATGCCTTCGGCTGCAAACGCACTACCTTTATGCATCCCATCATCTTCAGTATAGCAAACCACAACACCTGGGGCCTGATACCCTTCGGCCGCTACGCTTTGAATACCACGGTCTTCTAACAGGTCACGAATGCGATTGCCCAGCTCCCACTGTGCCTCTTTTAAGGTATCAAAACCCACTTCTTTGGCTTCTAACATCACATCACGGAACATACGTAAGCTATCGGTTGGCATTGTGGCATGATAAGCATGCCCACCATTTTCATACGCGCGCATGATGGTTAACCATTGCTTTAGATCTAGGCTAAAGCTGTCTGACTCAGTTGCTTCTACTTCTGCAACCGCTTTTTCACTTAGCATTACCAGCCCGGCACATGGGGTGCTGCTCCAACCTTTTTGTGGGGCAGACACCAGTACGTCAATACCGAGCTGTTTCATATCTAACCAGATACAGCCTGAAGCGATACAGTCAATGACCAATAGACCGCCCACACTGTGTACCGCATCTGCCAGTTGTTTGATATAGTCATCAGCTAAAATCATACCTGATGCAGTCTCAACATGTGGCGCAAATACCAAAGCAGGCTTTTGCTCTTTAATGGCTGCCACAGCTTCCTCAATGGCCACTGGGGCGAAAGGATTGGGAGAACCGGCTTCTGATTCGCCTTCAACTTGGTGTGCTTTTAGGGCAGCGACAGACTTAGCAAATTTGCCTTTTTCCAAAATCTGAGTCCAACGGTAGCTAAACCAACCATTGCGCACGACCATGCAGTCTTTATCGGTTGCCAGCTGACGGGCAATTGCTTCCATCGCAAAAGTACCTGAGCCTGGAACGATAGCGACCGCATCTGCCGCATACACTTGTTTCAAGTTAGTGGATAAGTCATTCATAACTTGTTGAAAGGCTTTAGACATATGGTTTAAGGCACGATCGGTATAAACCACTGAATACTCTAACAAACCTTCTGGATCAACATCTGGACGTAATGCAGCCATACTTACTCCTATTTATTATTTAATAATCTTGCTGTGTTTGGGCAGCGCTACTGGTGCCACCTTTTTATCCTTGCGTTTTAAGTATAGCCCTAACTGGCTTGTGAGTACAATATGACGGCTAAATGGCTTATTCAATCAAAAAAGCCAGCTGAGTCAGCTGGCTTTATTTATTATCCTAACAATTAGACATTAAGACAATTAAACATCAAGTCTCTATCGTTCTCTTTAGTCGTCAATTTTTGCTTGAATATAATTCTCAAGACCCACATCACGAATTAAATCTTGCTGCGTATCTAACCAGTCAGAATACTCTTCATTACCGTCTTTTAAATCTAAAAGTAGCTTGCGTGAGACATAATCTTGTTTTTGTTCACACAATGTAATGGTATCAGTAATAGTGGTAAATTTCTGGTTCTCTAAACGCACATTACACTCAATCATTTCAGCGACATCTTCGCCGATAAAAAGTTTGCCATACTCTTGTAGGTTTGGCAGTCCCTCTAGTAACAAGATACGTTCAATCAGTGCATCTGACCATTTCATCTCTGCAATAGATTGCTTATAAAACGCTTCATTTAGTTCTTCAATACCCCAATTCTTAGCCATACGGGCATGCAAGAAATATTGGTTGATAGCGATTAGCGAATAACCTAAAACTTTATTCAAACTGCGAATGACTTCTTTATCGCCCTGCATAACTTTCTCCTACTTGTTATAGTTATTAATGACACATAATTTTTAATTAGAAATAACTGCCAATTAAACCAGTGACTGCCAAGCTCTATCTCATCTACTATGTATTTTAGAGTCTAGCTCTTAGCCATTCGCACTATTATTGTGGAATGTCACCCATTTGGCTTTGTAGGTAATTTTGCAGACCGACCATGTCAATCAGACGCAATTGTTGCTCTAGCCAATGTGCATGGTCTTCTTCAGTGTCCTCTAACTGGGCCACAAGCATATCACGCGTGACATAGTCATACTCTTGCTCGCACAGTGCGATGCCTTGTTTAAGGTGTTGTTGAACCTGATATTCTAAATCCAAATCTAGTTGTAGCATTTGGGGAACATTATCGCCGACATTGATTTCATCAACTGTCATATCTGGCTTACCGCCCAACATTAAAATACGACGAATAATGGCTTGCGCATGAGAAGTTTCATCTTCCATTTCGTGATGAATACGATCATATAACTTACCGTAGCCCCACTCACCATACATCTCTGAATGAATAAAATACTGATCGCGAGCCCCAAGCTCACCCCCCAGTAAGAAATTTAAATAGTCGATAACTTTTTGACTGCCGTTCATGGTATCCGTCCTAGTTTATTGTTTTTTATCATAGATTAACTGTTAGATTTACCAACAATAGACGCCACTCTATTTAAATCCGTAAGCACTATTCAATATAGTAACAAAAAACAGACATAAAGAATGTTATTTTCGGAACTAAGAATAGGGAGACAATAAAGAATGCATCTTAATACGGTTAACCCTTAGCACAAATATAACTAATGACTGTTTAAATCAAAATTAATAAATAGCTAAGGGTTAAGAATTGGATAATTGAAGGTTTTGAAGGATTTAAGACGATGACTTATTGTATAAGTAAAGAAACTTATAATAAAAGGGGCTAAAGTAATAAGAGCTTAGAATAAGTAAAGCATGCTATAGATTAAAGCATTTAAAACTCTTTCTTATTTTCCTCTATTTAAGCAGCGTTTTTGTCGTTGCTAATCTTTAGACTGCATAGGCCAGTTGACTTACTAAATCGACATCAATCTGATTGGCATGATGCTCCTCTAATAGATCATTAACCATCGGCTCGCAGCAGCCACAACAATTGGCCACATCAAGGGCTTCTTGTAAGGCTTGTAGCGAATCTAGTCCAGAAGCCATTGCGGCTTTTATTTGACGGTCTTTAACGTTATTACATATGCAAACTATCATGGGCATATCCTCAATCTATTACAGCAACGCATTGCTGTACATTGGGTATTTATTTTAGGGTAATACATATGATAACGATAACAATTCTTATTTACAATAATTTATTTTAGTCAGACACAATTTAAAGCAATCAAGAAACAATTGTCTTTGCCTCACCTCTTTACCTAACTCATGTCGCCTTCAAATAAACTCCTTATAAAATAAAAATAAAAAAGACCGAGCAATGCCCGGTCTTTTCTATTTCAGCGTCATGGTTCACGCCTTTACAGCAATAGTCTTTTAAGCAACTGAATCTAAAACCATTGTCTTAAAACTATTTGCCTGCTTTTAGATCTGTACGTACTTTTTTCACCAAATAATCGACAACTTTAGGCACTTGCTCAGACTCACCCTGTACCACGTACTTACCATGGACCACAACGGCTGGAACGCCTGTTAACTGATAGCGTTTGGCACCTGCTTTTGAGCGCGCTACTTTGGTACTGACCGCAAATGAATTGTATAAGTTGTTAAATTTCTTTTGATCTAGACCTTGGCTTGCATACCATTTAGACAATGAATTTTGATCAAACAAACGTTGGTTATCTTTGTGGATGGCATCAAATAATTTATTGTGAGTTTGTGATTGATAGCCCATCAATTGAGCGGCGTAGAAACCACGAGCATTGACTTCCCAAGTTGGGTTAAGCGCTGCTGGAGATTCTAAGAAAATCACATCATTAGCTTTAGTTTTAGACCATTTCTGCATATGTGGATTTAAAGCATAGCAATGCGGACAACCATACCAGAAGAATTCGCGCACGATAATTTTGTCGCCGCTGATACTTTCAGGATTATCCAATACTATATAGTCTTTACCGGCCACATAATCTGCTGCGAAAGCTGGCATCGAGGCGAAGCCTACAGCGGCAACTAAAGAGGCTAGAGCAAAACCTCGCTGAGAATAAAACTTCATTGTCATTCCTTAAGAATATGTATCTAGATAGATTGAGATCAATATTGAATTTGAAGTTCGCCACTCAAATATTTGTGATTCTTAAATTTTTAGCTGTTAACTTTATCACTGTTACCAAAATTACTGCTAACAACGGTCACAAATATCAAATAACGGTTAGCCTAAATATTCTATAATAAAGGCCAACAAGTCGTCGCTACTTATTCAGGTGTGGCTATGATAACGCATTTATCAGTACTCTGTGAACCGCGAGCATTGCTAAAACCTTAATAGATGGTTAAATAAGCGTTATTGACCTATCGCAATTACTGTCATATATAGCGTTAAATCTTGTAAAACACTGTAAATTATCGTCTGTAAACCCCGCCATGGAAGATGCCCTATTCCGGTAAGCATGATAAGATAGACCTTATATAATTGAATAATAAAGTTAACCCTTTTTGTAGTAAACCCGGTTAATACTTACATAACGTTAGGTTTAGGATAACTCATGACCCAGATCAATACAGAAAACAGCCCAGCACTTTCTGCTAATCAAGCGACCAATCAGTTCAATAACCAAGTTAATAATCAGGTTACTGATACGGATACGCAAGGTAGTAATACCACCTCACAGCAGCCAAATAGCAATATGGGCAACAACGTAGACATGAGTGAGATCGGTAAATTTACTCAACTTGCCAGCCAGTGGTGGGACAAACAAGGTCCTTTTGCTACTTTACATGAGATTAACCCACTTCGCCTTAATTGGATTGAAGAAAATGTTATTCGCTATATGAAGACCGGCCTAACAGGCAAAACTGTGCTAGATGTGGGCTGTGGTGGTGGTATATTAACTGAATCAATGGCACGCAGAGGCGCTGATGCGACCGGCGTTGATCTAGGTCTTGAGAACTTACAAGCTGCCAGTATTCATGCTGAGCAAAACGGTTTGACCGATCGTTTGCGTTATAAGCATATTGCCATTGAGCAACTCGCTGCTGAACAGCCTGAAAGCTACGATGTGGTCACTTGTATGGAAATGCTTGAGCATGTACCTGACCCTAGCCAAATTGTACAAGCCTGCTTTGACTTGTTGAAGCCAGGCGGCGTTTGTGTACTATCTACCATCAACCGTAACCCAAAATCTTACTTATTTGCCATTATTGGTGCAGAGTACGTATTGGGCTTATTAGACCGTGGCACTCATGATTATGCCAAATTTATTACGCCCGCTGAACTTGATAAGATGGCTATCACCGCCGGGTTTAACCGTCAAGACTTGATAGGGTTACACTATAATCCTATTACTAAGCGTTATTGGTTGGCACAAAACGTCGATGTAAACTACATGATGGCAGTGGTTAAACCTGCTTAGCTTGAGCACCCTTTGGCTTAATTAGAGCCTGCTTCAGTTAAGTTAAGCCTGAAGTGTGGCTCGCAGCCCTTAATACATTACTTCTTTACTATTAGACTCAACACTCAAAAAGAAAAAACTATGTCAACAAATTACGTTAAAGCCGTTCTATTTGATTTAGACGGAACCTTAATCGATACGGCGGCAGATTTTACCCGTATTATTGGTCGTATGTCCGAAAAAAATGGTTGGCAGACGCCTTCCAGTGATGCCATCCGTGAACAAGTTTCTGCCGGTGCAGGAGCTATGGTTAGTTTAATGCTTAAGCACAACAATCAGCCTTTAACCGACGACCAAGTACAACAATATCGTCAGCAATTTTTAGATGAGTACGCAGCCGATATTTGTGTTGATAGTCGTGTGTTCCCAGAGCTTGACGCATTACTAGAGTTCTATGAAAAAAATGATATTCCTTGGGGCATTGTGACCAATAAACCTCGTTATTTGGCCACTAAACTTCTCGAGTGTCTAAATCTAACTGAGCGTTGTTCAGTCTTGGTCTGTCCGGATGATGTTAGCAATACCAAACCTGATCCAGAACCTATGTACTTGGCATTAGAAAAGCTGGAGCTGCCACGTGGTGTTGCCAATAGTGTCATTTATGTCGGTGACCATATCCGTGACATTCAAGCAGGTGCAGCGGCGGGCATGACCAATATACTTGCCAGCTATGGCTATATCCCACCAGAGGATCAAGATACGATTGATTCTTGGGGTGCAGATTATATTGCAGAAACTCCGAAAGCATTGGTTAAGCTGCTACGCTCTAAAGAGTTTGACTATTTATAACTTAGAAGCCCGTCTTATAAGTTATAGGCCCATCTTTCGCATGCCCGCCCTACTCTTATAAACTAGCTGTATTTAGTTATCTTAGTTATAAAGTAGGACTAAGCTAATTTTTATATCTAACTTTTTGTGACTTACTTTTTGTAAATTACTTATTATAAATTAATAGTGAAATTATGACTCAACAACAGCCTTTAACACACGAACAAATACGTAACTTTATCCCTGAGCCAAATTGTTTAGAGGGTAAGACTATTTTGGTCACTGGTGCCGGAGCAGGTATAGGCCGAGTAGCGGCTTTAACCTATGCTAAGTATGGAGCAACGGTGCTACTGCTTGGCAAGACTTTAAGCAAGCTAGAAGCTGTATATGATGAAATCGAAGCAGCAGGCGGTAAACAGCCTGCGATTATGCCGATGAATCTTGAAACGGCAAGCTACAGCGATATGCAGCAGCTGGCCAATCTGATTCAAACAGAAATTGGTGAGCTTCATGGTGTGTTACACAATGCAGGAATTCTAGGCGCTTTAACCCCTCTTGAAATGTACGACATTGTGACTTTTGAGCAAGTGATGCGTGTAAACACTACCGCAACCTTTATGCTGACCCAAGTATTGATGCCCTTGGTCAAAGCAGTAGAAAACGGCTCATTTGTGTTTACTAGCAGCTCTGTTGGTACTCATCCTCGCGCTTTTTGGGGGGCATACGCCCTTTCAAAACAAGCTGTAGAAGGCATGAGCGATATCTTTACTCAAGAGACGCAAAATACAACGACCTTACGCTTTAACTGTATCAATCCAGGTGGCACACGTACCAACATGCGTGCTCATGCCTATCCGGGCGAAAACCCCATGAGCCTTAAAACACCTGAGGATTTAATGCCCGCTTATGTGTGTCTAATGAGTGATGCCAGTATTGGGGTAAGAGGTCAGGTAGTCGCCTTGCAACCTAAATAACTACTTATGTTGTGCTTTTATCGTGTTGTGCTCCTAATAGATTGTACTAGTCAAACCGCTTAAATAGCCTTAATAACTTAAGCAATAATAAACGCAGAAGCTCAGTAGAGTTTCTGCGTTTTTTGTGCCTTTAAGCTTATTCTAACCGCCAATCTCTACCTTGAAAAATCGCCTTATAGCCCCATATTATAAGGATACGCCCTTATTTTATTTGGGCAAATCTAAATAAGAAAAGGAGTTGAGTATGGCAGGAGGATGGGCGCGCGATGGCGCGGAACACGAGCAAATGGATGCCACAGTCAATGATGCTTTAGAGCGGGCTAGAAGAGCTTTACCTTCAGGTAAAAGTTTAGAGTTTTGTGATGAATGTGGTGAGCGTATACCAGAAGTACGTCGTCAAGCATTGCCAGGGGTTGAGCACTGTGTCAGATGCCAAACCGAGCTTGAAGCACATCTTAAAACGCAAGAGCTTTATAATCGCCGTGGCAGTAAGGACAGTCAGCTTCGCTAAACCTAGTTTAAAGACACTTATGGGTTTAACTCGTTTGTTGGTTTAACTTATGATCTTTAGTTAAGTAATATTTGATCACTGGCTTATATTTAACCTACAGCTCAAAAATAAAAAAGGCACTCTATATTGAATAGAGTGCCTTTTTTAATAGTTCGGTAATCTATTATATTAATAATAAATTACGCCATTATGCGCCATTTAGGCGTCTTCTTCATCGGGTACAAACACGTACCCCACACCCCACACGGTCTGGATATAACGGGCTTGAGAAGGATTGTCCTCAATCAAACGACGCAAGCGTGACACTTGAACGTCAATTGAGCGCTCCATAGCACCCCACTCTCTTCCACGCGCCAAGTTCATCAACTTATCGCGAGTTAACGGCTCACGAGGGTGTTGAACCAGTGCCTTTAAGACAGAGAACTCACCCGTGGTTAAAGTCACTACGTTGCCGTCTCTCTTTAAAGTACGGGTTGATAAATCTAGCGTCCAAGGACCAAACTCTACCACTTCCACTTGCTGCGAAGGTGCACCAGGTAACTCTCGGCTATGACGACGTAATACTGCTTTGATACGCGCTAACAGCTCTTTTGGATTGAAAGGCTTAGGTAGATAGTCATCAGCACCTGCCTCTAGTCCAGCGATACGGTCACTGTCCGAGCCTTTGGCGGTCAACATAATGATTGGAATGTCACTGTTGTCCTCGCGCAAGCGTTTACAGATACTGATACCATCTTCACCAGGTAGCATCAAATCTAACACCACCAGTGAAAATAACTCACGTTGCATCAGCTTATCCATTTGGCTGCCGTCGTGAGCGGTACGGACCACAAAGCCATCGTCTTCTAGGAAACGTTGTAGCAATGAGCGTAAACGAGCGTCATCATCTACCACTAATATGCGGTGGGTTAGACTGTCGGTGTTGTTAATTTTATTGTCTGACATAATATTTTCCTATTGTGTATTTATTATAGTAACCCAAAGGGTAAAGGGAAAAATACGTTTTACAGGGTTATTCTCTAAAACTGACCACGAAGCTGTTTTAAGCTTCTTATACGTTATCTTGAATCGCCTGATACTAGTTTATTAAAGGTCTTAATTATCAAAGGTCTTATACTATATATGGTTACTCTAGCACTGTTAATCAATATCTAACCACATAATAGTGTGGGGGTAACTGTGCTTTTTATTGGCTCAATTTCATCGGTTCAATTAGTATAGGCTCTATTAGAATCTTAAACATATCAGAATATTCAACCAACCTAGCCCTAATGGACTATTGTCACTAGTGCAAACTACTAATAGAATTTACACTAACCCTGACAGTCGCTACTATTTAGTGTATAAGACACTAAGTTAGTGTATAAGATTATGAGATAAATTACACACCTATTGCATACTAATGCTGTATGGGTTTGTTAATTCATCAAGAGTTATTGACAGAAATGAACATAAATGAGCAAAAGCGTTTTTATTATGTCAGCTTTTGCTATAATGCCAACCACATTAATTAACTTCGATACGGATATGAACCAAACCGATACCCCTAATACCACCACTCCTACCAGCCAAGGTAACACTAATTTACCCGCTGATGTCATTGCCAACATCCATACCAAGCTTGCAAAAGAGCTGGGCATTAAGCCTGCGCAAGTCAATGCGTTTGTGAAGCTTTACGACGAAGGTGCGACGGTGCCGTTTATCGCCCGTTATCGTAAAGAAAAGACACAGGGTCTTGATGACAGTCAATTACGCGCTTTAGAAAAAGGTTTGAATTACGAGCGTGATATGGCAACGCGTCGTGCCAAGATTCTTGAGCTACTTCAAAGCCAAGGCAATCTGACTGAAGCGTTGCAGACTCGTATTGAGAAAGCCACCTCAAAGCTTGAGTTAGAAGACATCTATTTACCTTACCGTCCACGTCGTCGCTCTTTGGCGGCTAAAGCACGTGCGGCTGGTTTAGGGGAAGTTGCTGATAAATTATTGACCTCTGAAGTTTCACCGACCGAAGCTTTAGAAGGCTATCAGTTACCTCAGACCATTACCGACGATACCGGCAATGAGATTGAAGTTGATTTTTCTGATACTGAAAAGCAACTGGCCGGCGTAGAAGCCATTATTATTGATAATTGGACCCAAGAGCTTGAGTTACTTGATAACTTACGCAACGGTTTTGCCAAGACCGCTACCATCAATTCAAGTTTAGCCTCTGAGGAGAAACGTGAAGTTGGTGAGAAGTTTGCCGATTACTTCGACCACACTGAAAGCTTAGCACGCCTACCCAATCATCGCCTATTGGCCATGTTGCGTGGCCGTCAAGAAAATGTGCTGGTATTAAAAGTTGATGGCGAAGATTCCGCTTTTGTTGAAAAAATTATCAGTAAGTTTGAATTAGACGCCAAACAGCCTGAAGCACGCCGTGAATTCTTAGTCGCCGCTGCCAATAGCTTGTGGAAAGACAAATGGCGTCCGCATTTAGAGCATCGTTTATTGACTGAGAAGCGTCTCGCTGCTGAAGCCGACGCTATTGATGTTTTCGCCAGTAACCTACAGCATTTATTGATGGCAGCTCCTGCCGGACGCAAGGTTATTCTTGGTGTCGATCCTGGTATCCGCCACGGTGTCAAAATGGCTGTTATTGATGCACAAGGTCATGTCATCCGTGATGCTGAAAACAAGCCAGCTATCGCCACCGTGTATCCTTTTGCACCTGACAACAAGATGGAAGAAGCAAAAGCCACTATTGCTGCGCTATTAAAAACTCATCAAGTAGAACTGGTGGCCATTGGTAACGGCACGGCAAGTCGTGAGACTGATGCCATGATTAAAGAGCTTATCGATGCTGATGACGCCATTACTGCCAAAGCGGTTGTGGTCAATGAATCTGGTGCTTCGGTTTATTCAGCCAGTGAGCTTGCTAGCGATGAGTTGGCCGACTTAGACGTGTCTATCCGTGGTGCAGTCTCAATCGCCCGTCGTCTACAAGATCCTTTATCGGAGCTGGTAAAAGTTGAGCCTAAAGCCATTGGTGTGGGTCAATATCAACATGATGTTAACCAATCACAGTTGTCTGATAGCTTAGACAAAGTAACCCAAGACTGTGTAAACGCAGTGGGTGTCGATGTTAATACTGCCAGTCCTGCTATTTTGGCTCACATTGCCGGCTTAAACCGCAACGTGGCTCAACAAATCGTTAACTACCGCAAAGAGCATGGTGCTTTCACCAATCGTGAGCAGCTAAAAGATGTGCCAAGACTTGGTGTTAAAACCTTTGAACAAGCAGCTGGTTTCTTACGTATTCGTGATGGTGAAGAGCCATTAGATGCCACCGGTGTGCATCCAGAAAGCTATGATTTAGTCAAAGAAATCTTAGCAAAGTCTGGCAAGCAAGTGACTGAAGTACTGGGTAATGACAGTGTGATCAACACCCTAGCCGTTGATGGTATTGAAGCGGCCAATGATGAAAATATCAGTATCGCTGCCATCAAACAAGAGTTGGCCAAACCTGCCCATGACCCTCGTCCCGAATTCAAAACGGCTCAGTTTAGAGATGACGTCAATAGCGTTAGTGATCTTGAAGAAGGCATGCAACTTGAAGGGGTTGTAACCAATGTAACCGGCTTTGGTTGTTTCGTTGATGTCGGCGTTCATCAAGATGGATTAGTACACATCTCTGAAATGGCCAACGACTTCGTTGAAGACCCCATGAACCTGGTTAAGCCAGGAGACATCGTTAATGTACGTGTGATTTCGGTCGATGTCAAACGTAATCGTATTGGTTTTAGTATGAAGTCTGAGCAAGCAGCACCGGCCAAGCGTCCTACGGCCAGTAAGCCAGCTACTGAGAAAACAGACGCTAAGCCGACTCGTGCACCGCGTAGAAACACCAAGCCTAAAACTCCCGCTAAAGAAGGTCGTTCAAAGCCGCGCAACGACAAGGTGAAAACGGCTAAGCCTGCTACTAAGGGCAAACCTGAAGAAAATAAGATTGGTTCATTAGGGGCTTTACTGAAGCAAGCGGGCCTTAAAAAGACTAAATAGTATGTCGTGAATACTGGTTTTTATACTGACTAGTTTTTATACCAAATACTTTTTATCTTAACGGTTTTTATTTTAATGAGTCTCATCTTAATAAAAAAGGCCCGCTAATAAATTAGCGGGCCTTTTTTATTTAAGAATGTTTGCTTTTTAAACCTATTTGCGGTCTGACAGTCTTTAATCACTGACCCTTTATAAAAAGATATTTATAGAAAGCTAAGGATTAATATCAACTTATTAATAACCACTTTATGTTAAGAGTCTAGATTCTAAAAGTCTAGCTTATTGAACAATAGTAGTGGGCTGTTGTACTTTAGGAACAACGTATACAGGGACTTCCTCAGTTGGGCGCTGTATATTTTCAAGCACTTCATCACCTGCTTCTTCACCAACGACAACCGCATTTCGTTGCTGGTTTTGAATAGCAATAGCGGTATCGCCAGTGTTGGTTTGCAATTGTTTTACTTGATCACTAGGTACCATGAGGACTTCTTTTACGTTGTAAGTCGTCGGACGAGCCGTATTATTATTGGCCACTCGGCGAACCGTACGAGTTTCAGAGGTAGTGACTACTTCCATGTCTCTTTTCTCTTCAATCTGTACTTCAGCGTCTGGCGCTTTCGCTTCACTCACGATTGGCATCGGGAAGTTACTGCTAAAATGGTTGTCACATTGCTGCATAGTGATACGTACTGGATTGCCTGCGCGGTCCATATAGACATTTACGGGCATATCTGCAGCAATAGGTACATATTTACCTACTAACTCGCCTGAGACACCATATCGACCTTTTGATTGACCCACACCGCGGTCGCACGCACCGGCTTCATAGTCTCTTGTCTTAAAAGATTTATCGTTTGACACGCTTTCAGGAATTTCTACTTCAGATAGGGCCATCTTTTTCACAGAGGCTTCACCCTTCCACAACTTAGGCTTTTGATAAGTATAAGGGGTATAAAATTTAGCATCGCCAGAGTTTACAGCAGCGACACACTCGTCATAACTATCGTAGCCTACGTTGCCGTGTTTGTCTGTGGTTACCGCAGCATTCGCTGAAGTGGCAAAAATTGCCATGCCTGAAGCCAACATAGTCGCGGTTAAAATATTAAGTTTCATAGTACATCCTCTATAAGTATCCATTAAAAAAATTATGAATCACAGTTTTATTAGGCGTTGCTGATTAACTTGTTGTACTGATTAACTTGTTGAATAATTAACCCGTTGAATCAGCAATTGAAATTATTAATCTTATCTTGTAGTTTCTAATTATCGCTAAAAATTTCTTACCAACATTCACTAAAAAACTATCATTCGTTGATTTACTTTCTAAACATAGAATAAATGCTTTTATTTCTTATAGGTGTTTAAATACTCTAACAAAATGTAGCGTTATGTACTGCTGCAACATTTAGATACGTGAATACTACCTTTCTACTATTTAATATTATGGATAGCTTTAAAAATTTGTTAGATTTATTTATAAGCCTATATTTCTTAATAAAGTTTTATTATCAAAAAATATAGCGATGAAAAAAGCTTCTAAAAAGAGCCACTGAAAAAACAACCAAAAAAAGCTGCTAAATGTTTTAGCAGCTTTTTCAAATGGTTTGTCTCAGTCTATGCCAATAGCGGGCTTATTGCATAATCTCGTACTTGCTATTCGATATGAATATAAAAGTTAGCGACAAAAGCACCCCGAATAGAATCACTAAAATCTATTCATGCCATATACCTAATATCTAACTAAGCTGAAATATCGACAAACTTGATACCTGCATGCTGTTGTAAACGATCAATTAAAGCGTCTCCCATAGAAGAAGCTGGGGTCCAGAAGCCGCCTCCAATATCACCTTTATCAATATCCTGTAATAAACATAAGGCACTTTGAGCCAGCATCTGACAAGTACTGCCATAACCAGGATCTTTATCACCTGTAACCTTGGTCAATACCTTATTACCATTATTAGCATACCCAAAGAACCGGATATCAAAGTAACCATTATCACGCTCAGATTTAGAAGGGCCATCACCTGACTTGGGTAATATATGATCATTTAGTAAGTCACGACTGGGTTTGAACATCATACCTGCTGCAAATCCAGCAATACCCGCGGTCATGCCATAACTCATTAAACGTCCTTTCAGACCAGCTGGCAGCCACATTGCTTCATCGTATTTAAACTCACGACCATACTCATAGTCACGTAATTGATTAGAACGGTGTACCACGCGAGTATTAATAGACGCCATGATAAAAGGGGCCAGCCAGCGATTATTCTCAGCATCCCATTGTGGAATGCTCACATTGGCCTGACGCACATTGGGACGATTGTCATCATCGTTTAAGATGTAAGGATTTGATAGCTGTTTACGTAGCGACTTGTCTTGGCCTAGTTCTTCAAAGATGGTCCCCATAGAGGCCACTGTCCCACCCGATAACCCACCTTTGGCAGCTTTAACCCGCATATTAATAGTTTCACAATATTCGCCAAACTTTTGCTGTGCACATTGTTGGGTAAATAGCACGCCCAAGTCAGAAGGCAAAGAATCAAAGCCACAAGAGTTTACAATGCGTGCCCCTGACTCTTTGGCGGTTTGTTGATATTTATCCAACATGTTTTTGATAAATAGTGCTTCGCCGGTCAAGTCTACATAATCAGTGCCATTTTCTGCACAGGCTTTAATCAATGGCTCACCATATTTTAAATAAGGCCCTACGGTGGAGATAATCACTCGACTCTGTGCAGCCATCTCATCCAGACTAGCTTCATCTTCACTGTCAGCAATGAGTATGGCAAGTTCGCTGTTCTGTAAATCTTGCTTGACTTGATTGAGCTTTTTTTCATTGCGTCCGGCAATGGCCCAGTTGACGGCATTAGACGTACTTAATCCGTCTTCACTATCATTGTCTTTACTGTTATTGGCACCCTCACTATCACCGTCTTTAGCCAAGAACTTTTGCAGATAAGCAGCCACTAATTGGCCAACGAAACTGGTCGCTCCATATAAGACGATATCGTATTTACGTTCGGTATTTTTTATGCTGTTATTACTCATGTATACTAATCCTTTAAAGAGTTTATTATCTATTGTCGTGGTCGTTGTCAGTCTTTTTATTAAAGCATACTCCCCCGCTCTAGGTAACTACTGTTTGTAAAAGAAAGTGAGCCTGCTGTAATGTAATGATATTACCGGACGGTATTTGTATAAAAAGATGAACTTTAAGGCAAGGAATTCACTTTTTATTCATGTTTTTTATTAAATGTGAGGTATCACACAGCGTCATTTAGACGTAAAATAGGTTAATGATTGCGTGAGCAGGAATGTGCTACACTAATTGCAATTTTTAACCGTGAAGCCTATTTTGATGCCTATAATTTTTGATATCTACAATTAAGAATCAGAATAATAGGGTCAGTCGATTGCAGATAAACAAAGAATGTTTTAAAAGCATTGACGCTTAATAATTTTCAAACACGATTGGTTGCGCTTTAATAGGGTTGGTTGAGCTTAGGTACTGTCAATAACGCTGATTATTTTTGTTTGATTTTGCATACCCAACTATTAAACTGGATATCAAACGAATTTATAGACTCCAATTCTCTCAAAGAAATTGATAAGACAAATAAACACGCTAAGATATTGAAATAATTTTAGTTCAAAATAACAAGGCAATATTATGAGTAACCCTTATTCTGATTTCAAAACCCAATTACAAGGCTCCATGGTTGCCTTAGTCACGCCTATGCTAGCCAATGGTGACGTGGATTATCCTCGTTTGGCTGATTTAATCGATTGGCAGATTGAGCAAGGAACACATTGCTTGGTTGCCGTCGGTACCACTGGTGAGTCGGCTACACTGTCCATGCAAGAACACAGTGATGTGATTCACTTTTTCGTCAAGCATGTGAATGGTCGTATTCCTGTCATCGCCGGTACCGGGGCTAATAACACCAAAGAAGCCATCTATTTGACCTCAGAAGCTAAAGAAGCAGGAGCCGATTGTGCCTTGTTGGTTGCGCCTTATTACAACAAGCCCACTCAAGAAGGCTTATTTCAACACTATAAAGCGATTGCTGAAGCTGTAGATATGCCACAAATGCTTTATAATGTGCCCGGCCGTACTGTGGTAGATATTGCACAAGAAACTGTCGAGCGCTTGGCAGACATTGAAAATATCGTTGCTATTAAAGATGCCACCGGGTCTGTAGAACGTGGCAAGCTGCTTATTGAAGCGTTAGGAGACCGTATTGTGGTTCTATCAGGAGATGATGGTACTGCTTTAGAGCTTATGAAGCACGGCGCTAAAGGCAACATCTCTGTGACCGCCAATATTGTGCCTAAAGCGATGAGCGACGTATTTACCGCTGCTTTAAAAGGTGATTTTGAAACGGCTACTAAGGTACATGCTACTATTGAGCCACTACACAAACTAATGTTTGTTGAATCAAGCCCCATTCCTGTGAAATATGCTTTAAACAAAATGGGCAAGATTGAAAAAGGCATTCGTCTGCCAATGGTTTGGTTAAGTGAACAATACCATAGCCAAGTAGATGCAGGCTTACGTGCAGCAGGTTTAATCGATTAGTACTGTGTAATTAGTGCTGCCCGACTAGTACCGCCTATTGATTCGCAGTATTTTTGATTTCTATACTTTTGACTCTCAGTATTTCGACTCTTAGTATTTTTGAATACCAGCTATTTAACATTGAGAAATAAGTCACAATGTTTTTAGAGCTGACAAAGGATGACCCATGCACCATATTCAATTTGCAAAAAATTCACAGTCTTCAATCAAAACCAAATTGCTGACAGCAATTCAGGTAATGGTGATTGGTGCGACCAGCGTTGCTTTTTTATCAGGATGCCAAGCCACTAAAGGGGCATTCGGCCGTATTGATGATGGCAGCTTAGCTTATCAAAAATCAGAAAAGCTTGATCCTATTGAATTACCTGCCGATCAAGAAGCAGCTCCTTTTATTCCTCTTTACCCCACCCCAGCTGTGGGTGTAAATACACTTAAAACAGAAAACGAGTCGGGCAAGCGTTTTGAACTACCGCCTCCTTATCGTCAAGTGCCAACCAATAATAAAGCGGACCAATAACATCCGCTTTAACATTGGTTTTCCCACTCTACTCTTTTAAAACCCCCTTTAGTTACTCTGACAGATTTTGTCAGATAGCTATATGCATAGGACTTAAATCATGCAGCTTCAAAAACAAGACCTGCTTTACAAAGGCAAAGCCAAATCTGTTTATGAAACAGAAAATCCAGATTACTTAATCCTTCACTTCCGTGATGATACTTCTGCTTTTAACGGCGAGCGTATCGAGCAATTAGGTCGCAAAGGACAAGTCAATAACCGTTTCAATGCCTTCATTATGCAGAAGCTTGATGAAGCGGGTATCGAAACGCATTTTGAAAAGCAGCTTTCTGATGACGAAGTATTGGTTAAGCGTTTAGACATGATCCCTGTAGAATGCGTGGTACGTAACTTTGCGGCAGGTAGCTTAGTGCGTCGTCTTGGTCTAGAAGAAGGTCAAGCACTTACACCACCAACTTACGAATTGTTCTTCAAAGATGATGCCCTAGGCGACCCTATGGTAAATGAATCTTTATCAGTCGCTCTAGGCTGGGCCACACCTGAACAATTGGATAAAATGAAAGAACTTACTTTCAAAGTTAATGATGTGTTAAAAGAGTTATTTGATGCGGGCGGCTTAATGTTGGTTGACTTCAAACTTGAGTTTGGCGTATTC
Source organism: Psychrobacter sanguinis (assembly GCF_020736705.1). Classification (NCBI taxonomy): domain Bacteria; kingdom Pseudomonadati; phylum Pseudomonadota; class Gammaproteobacteria; order Moraxellales; family Moraxellaceae; genus Psychrobacter; species Psychrobacter sanguinis. Next base: position 1,372,919 of record NZ_CP085990.1, on the reverse strand, counting down.
CAAGACCGTATTGTATTGGGTGACGAGTTTTCACCAGATGGTTGCCGTATCTGGGACAAAGAAACTAAGAAAAAATTAGACAAAGATCGCTTCCGTCAGAGCCTAGGTGACGTTATCGAATCTTATGAAGAAGTGGCTCAGCGTATTGGTGTGCCACTTAACTAATTAATTGGCTAAGTCTACTCTATAATACTTGGATAAAAAAAGCCGACTATGATTTAATCATAGTCGGCTTTGCTATATCTAAACCAAGCGATATTTAAAATAAGCGCTATCTAGAATAGTTTTTATCGCAAAATTGTGACCCATGCTTTATCTTAACGGCTATCTCCAGTTATATTGTTATCTCTAATCATAAGGTAAATAGGTATGTATAAACTTACTGTCTTTATTCCAGAGGCCAATCTATAGTCAAAGAACGAATAAAGTGGTACACTAAAACTTATGGCATATTCAAAAGACTACCGACAAATGATTCTTAGCAAACTTGACGAAGGCTACAGCTTTCGGGAGTTAGCCGAAGAGTATCAAATTAGCCCAACCAGTATACAAAACTGGAAGAAACGGCTTGAGCGCAAACAATGCAAACGAATCCCTAGTAAGATAGACAACGATGCCCTTATAGCAGATGTCAAAGCCTATCCTGATGACTATCATTATGAACGAGCAAGGCGATTTAACTGTAGCGACAGAGGCATAGGAAAAGCTCTCAAGCGTATCGGCATTACTCAAAAAAAAGACACTAAAACACCCTAAAGCAGATGACAATCTAAGGCGTCTATTTCTTGAACAACTGTCTGAGTTTGAAGAAAGCGATAGAGCTATTATTTATTTAGACGAAAGTGGTTTTAAGTCTCATGAGAATCGACCACACGGCTATTCCTATAAAGGCAAACCGTGCTTTGGCAGTTATAACTGACAACTAAAGAATCAAACTAATGCTATCGGTGCTATTCACAATAATCAACTATTCGCTATTGGCCTTTATGATTGTAATGTCAATGCCGACGTCTTCTATAGCTGGGTGACACAATTGCTACTGCCAAACCTACCTAAGAATAGCGTTGTTGTTATGGACAACGCCACCTTCCATAAAAGACTTGATATTCAAGAGCTTATTAATGATGCAGGACACTGTATTTTATGGCTACCACCTTATAGCCCAGATTTAAATCCCATCGAAAAAGCCTGGGCTTGGATCAAGCGTAAACGTAAAGACTGGCGTCTGCATTGTATCGATACTTTGTTCTTTTATTTTCTTTGGCTTTGTAACAGTTTATAAGTTCTTTCACTATAGAGCAAGTGAAACATGCTTTATTTGAAGCAGGGGCTGGCCATATCGGTAACTACTCTCATTGCTGTTGGCAAGTAAAAGGCACTGGACAATTCATGCCCATGGCAGGCAGCCAACCTCATATCGGTAAGCAAAATATCATTGAAGAAGTGCCCGAGTGGCGAGTAGAAATGGTGGTGGCTGAAGACAAAATAAACGACGTTATAAAAACATTAAAGCAGACGCACCCTTACGAGACGCCTGCTTATGATGTGATACAAGTGCTTGATATCTAAACTTAATCCAGCTGAGAACTAATCCAACTGAGTTAAGATAGCGACTTCTTTGATATAACTCATTAAGTCCGTTTCTGACTCTTGGAGTAGCTCGTCATCATTCGTGTGCTTTGCATATTCAATCCATAATAGAAGCTGATATAAACTATTACGCTCAGCTGCTTTGAACTGCTTACAAAACTGTTTTAAGGTGCCTTCATCATTGATATTTAAGCGCGTATACCAGCCTTCAATTTTGACTGCTTGCTCTTTACTAAAGCGAATCTGAAATAAGGCGTCTACTAAAGCATGACGATCTTCTTCACTAATCAGCTTACCTACTCGCTTAATTTGGCGATTACGAGCAGTGGCACTGGTAATATCAGCCAAAGCCATCAACTCAGCCAAAAAGTACTCTGTTGCTGGCAATTTCTTCATTTGCTTTTTCGATAATGCTGCCAAAGGCACAGACAGCTGTTGCAAACGCTCGTGCGCCTTCTTCAGCTCAGTGCGAGAGACTCGCATATCGTGTTCGGACCAATCAATCATAAAACTCTCAAATTATTAAACATAAAAATAGGGGGTGGCAGTAGTAAAAAGCAGCAGTTCACTGCTGTGCTTTGCTGATGTTCTTTAATGCCAATTAATGCCCCCAGTGTAATTTTTCACGGTGCTTCACCATAACCTTCAACTCATAAGGTAAGCTCTGTGACAATCTAGCAAACAGGGTTTCTGTCATAAATACTGAACGATGCTTACCGCCTGTACACCCAATAGCCACGGTTACTGTGTGACGGTTGTTATGTAAAAATTCAGGCAGCCAACGGTTCAAAAAAGTATAAATATCTTGCTGCATGTCATTTACTTCTGGAAACTGAGCAAAAAACTCAATTACCTCAGCATCTGTACCGGTCTTTACCCGTAATTCAGGATTCCAATGCGGATTAGGCAAAATACGTACATCAAAAACGAAATCAGCATCGATTGGAACACCAAATTTAAACCCAAAAGACAGCAAATTTACTGTGATTTGATTATCAATACCGACATACTCACGTACTCGCTCTTTGAGCTGATGGATATTAAGAGTACTGGTATCGACGATTATGTCGGCATTGCTAGAAATCGGCCCTAGTGTTTCAGTTTCTCTTTTAATAGCACTGGGTAAATTTTTGACATCGTATCTGTCCATCGCCATTAACGGGTGTACCCGGCGCGTGGCAGCAAAGCGGGCCACCAATACAGATTCTTGAGCAGTAAGATAAATAATTTTAACTTTGTCAGTCCCATAAGTGCTCAGCAACTGCTCATAGATATATTTAAAGTTAGCAGAATCCGCCGCTAAGGTTCGTATATCCACGCCTAACGCCAACTTACTGATATTACTGTCTTCCGTTAGCCTTTGAGCGGCAGCGGGTAGCAAAGATAAAGGCATATTATCAATCACGTAATAACCTAAATCTTCTAGAATATTAAGCACTGAGGTCTTACCTGAACCAGAACGACCTGAAACGATAAGTACTTCTACTGAGGATTGCGTCGGCATTAGCTGTTGTTTTGCTTCGACCTCTGACTGCATAGCAGACATACGGAAAACTCCCTACCCTATTATGAGGCTATAAATACTGCCATAAAAACAAAGAAATCCTGCTTTGAACTTTTATCACAATACCACACTTAAAAACACAAACCCACTGTACCCGTTAGTCTACAGTCTCAAGCTTTGCTGAAACTCTACGGCGAAAGTTAACGGTCGTTATTTGTTAACCACAACCTGTTGATTGTCTAGTAACCGCGCTTTACCTAGCCAAGCCGCTACTGCTATCACCCACTCTTGCGGTCCATTAAAATCCATAATTTCAGTCAAATCTTGATTCTTCACTGCTAAATAATCTACTTTGAAACCTTTAGCATTAATTTCTGCAATACTAGTATCAATAAGACTTTGTAATGACTCTATACTGTTGGCTTCTGCATTTTCTAATTTGACCGCCAAATCTAGGACAGCTTTATGAAGCTCTGGAGCTATCGCTCGCTCGTTGTCTGTCAAATACTGATTACGTGAAGACAATGCCAAACCATCTTCAGCTCGAACAATAGGGCCGCCGATAATCTGTATATCAAAGCTCAAATCACGCACCAATTGTTTAATAATAGCCAATTGCTGATAATCTTTTTCACCAAAGATAGCCACATCTGGCTGCACAATGTTGAATAACTTAGTAACCACAATTCCCACACCATCAAAGTGAGTAGGGCGTGATTGACCACACAGTTGCTGACTAATGCTACCTGCCAGCACTTGGGTAGGCGGTGGCATTATGGGATACATCTCTTCAACCGTCGGCGCAAAAATATAGTCCGCTTCTGCTTCTATAAGCTTTTGAGTATCGGCATTCAAGGTTCTGGGATAACTGTCCAAATCTTCACCAACACCAAACTGTGTGGGATTGACAAAGATACTGACCACCACAATATCCGCATGCTGCTTGGCCAACTTAACCAAAGAGATATGACCTTCATGCAAATTGCCCATGGTCGGAACTAAAGCTATTTTTTTATCGGCTCTTAACGGCTTAAGAGTATCACGTAGCGTTTTAATTGATTTAAAGGTGGTGGTCATACTGTTATCCAAAATAATCTTAACGAACCCAAACAGTTACTAAAATTAATGAGCTTTTCCAAATAAGATAGACTTTCTAAAAAAGCGATCCAACTAATGAGTACTAGGTGAATTGATGCTCAAGCTGAGGATAGCTCCCTTCTATGACGGACTTGTGAAATAAGGCAAAAGCCCCTTCTACACTACCGGCATATTCGCTGTTTTGGTTGCGTTCATCTGTTAGAAAGTCATGGACAAAGCGTGCCACTCTGCCTTGAGTCACTCCTAACATATCGTGCATAACCAGCACCTGACCATCTGTATCTGCCCCTGCCCCAATGCCAATGACCGGAACGCTAACGGACTCAGTAACCTTTTTGGCTAAAGCAGCTGGCACACATTCAATCAAAATCATCGCAGCGCCGGCTTCGACAACCGCTTTAACATCTGCCATTAATTTGGCAGCACTGTCTTCCGTTTTACCCTGTACTTTATAGCCCCCAAAGACATTTACCGACTGCGGGGTTAGACCTAAATGAACACAGATTGGGGTACCTGCGGCTGTTAAGGCAGCTACAATATCGACAAGCTCTGCTCCACCCTCAAGCTTCACAACTTGAGCGCCTGCTTGCATTACCTTCCTAGCATTGGCAATGGCATCTTCTAAAGTCACATAACTCATAAAAGGCAAATCTGCCAGAATTAAAGCATGCTTGTTACTACGGGCTACATTAGACGTATGATATACCATGTCTTCAACAGTCACTGGCAGTGTAGACTCATGCCCCTGCACTACCATGCCTAAGCTATCCCCGATCAAGATGGTATCTACTTCAGCATTTTGCATCATTTTTGCAAACATCGCATCATAGCAAGTCAGACAACTAAACTTACGACCATCTTTTTTGTATTTATTTAATGTGGATAAGGTAATCATAAAGGGCCACCTAAAGATAAGTAGGTAAATAACAAAGGCTATCAAAGTAAATATTGAAATCTAGCCGTCTAGGGCAGTCGAGTTAACCCCGTCCAATCCTGACTTTGCGCCAAATCAGTAATGGGTACCTTATTAATTGCAAGGGTAGGATTTAGCTCAGACAAAGGGATTAAAACGAAATTACGCTGTGTGATGCCAGGGTGTGGGACTTTTAGTGTCTCAGTATCTATAAACTCGTCTGCATACAACAACACATCCACATCTAAGCTGCGTTCTCCCCAATGACGCAATCGAACACGCTGGGCTTGCTGCTCTAATTGTTGACAAAAGCTCAGCAAATCATGCGGCGTCAATGTGGTATCGATTTCGACTACTGCATTAATGAAATCAGGCTGATCTTGTGGCCCCATGGGCTTAGAGGCATAAAGTGAAGAGGCTTTTACCTGCGTAATTCTAGGGTGAGCCTGTAAACTTTCAATAGCAGTTTGAATATGCTGACTCGGGGTACCAAGCTCATTGGTAAGATTTCCCCCCAAGCCAAGATAACAGCGTTTAGAGTTTTCGCTATTCGATACTTGCTCCATATTAACTTTTACCTTCACCCTAATAATAGACTACGACTGGCTTGTTTCGCTGGTCGCTCTTTCACTCACACTTAAGGTAGAGCTTGGCTCACGGCGACGGCGAGTGGCTGGCACTCGATCGCTTTTGGGTATAACTTTATCGGTAACAGCTGCCACAGCTTGTTTGGCTTTACTCTTCGACTTAGGCGCTTTAGCTTTGTCTTCAGCAAAATCCTTTACAGCTTCTGGCTTTGATTCTGGTAACTTCTCAGTATTAACAACTGCTTTACTCTGGTTCGCCTGTAGTCGTTCAGATTGAGACAACTCTTGGCTCGGTTCACGACGACGACGCTTACTAGGTATAGGCTCTGCCTTTGGCAATAGCACCACATCCTTCTTAACCACAAGCTGAGAAGAAACCACTTTTTCAGCACTGTGTTTAGTGGCACTATGAGACTTTGAAGACACTTTGGCTTTGGCGGGTGACTCACTTTGAGATGACTGCTGTTCTTTAATGGCAGTCGCTCGGTCTTTCTCAGTCTGCTTATTTATTTCAACTTGCTTGTCTATATCAGACTGCTGAGGCACTTGCTTGGCCATTTTGTCCGCATTAATAGTAAACAAAGGACTAGGCTGATTTTGCTTAGTCAACTGTTCACCCACCAACCTTCCTAATGAAAGCTTTTCAAGCTGTGCTCTTTCTTCGGCATAATGTTTGTCTTGAGTGGACAATGTCGCTGATTTTGAGTGACTATCTACTTTATGTTTAGGAGGCTTGGGTGCGTAGTCTATTCCGCTATTTGCCGTTTTAGGCGTCGTTGACTGTTGACCTAGGTCCGTATCAACCAAGCCATTTTTATCTTCCTGACGGTTGCGACTACGGCCGCGGTTACGACTTGACTTACTTGCCCCACGGCGACTGTCACCGGCGAAGTCATCAATAGCTTGCTGCTTTTGTTTCTCTGATAAAGTCTGATAGGTTTGCCACCACTCGCCCATACCATTGGTCGATTCAGACAACGGGTTCAACTCATCATCACACTGTTCACGCAATAATAAGAAGTCAAAAGCGGCTCTAAATCGAGGGTGTTCAGCCAATTGTGCAATTTGTTTCACACGTGGATTGGCAAGCTTAGGCTGAAGAATCCAAATATCACGGATAAACTGTTCAGCAAAACGCGGAATTGCTGTCTTAATACGCTGACGGTCAATAACTTTACTGGCCGCTTGTAGTTGTGCATCATGGAATGGCATGTTTTTCTTTTTAAACTTAGCCAGTTGATGCAGATAATTTTCCCATAGCAGCGCAGCATAGAAAAAGGCAGGATTAATACTTTTGCCCAAGGCAATACGCTTATCAGTATTAATCGCTACCTGATTCACCAATCGACTTGGCTGCTCAGGCGGATATATAATCAGATGGCGGATCGCACCATACTCAAATAAAAGAGGCAATAAAGGTACCAAATAACCGCCAGTAAACATCTTTTGCGATTCATCATACAATCTATGCGGAGAAACCTGATCTAATAATGCCCAATTATCATCATGAAACTGCTCTGACAAATCTGCGTCAAACTCAAAGCCCAATTTGGCCTTAAATCGCAAAGCACGCAGTAGACGAACCGGATCTTCTTCAATTCTAAGCGGGGCATGACCCAATAATCTTAGAGTTTTATTTTTGATATCGTCTAGTGCATCACAGAAATCATAGACCACGCCTTTTAAAGGCTCATAATACATGGCATTGATTGAGAAGTCGCGGCGGGCAAAATCTTGATGGATGTCACCCCAGACATTATCGCGGACAATCATACCATCACTGGTGGTATGTGCGTCACCACTCGGTGGCGCACGAAAAGTGGCCACTTCAATCATGTCGCGGCCTGAATACACATGTGCTAACTGAAAACGACGCCCAATAATACGGCAACGCTTGCCAAACAAGTCTTTCACTTCATGCGGTCTTGCATCAGTTACGGCATCAAAATCTTTTGGATTTAATCCTAAAAGTGTGTCACGGACCCCACCACCAACAATATACGCGTCGAAACCCGCTTTACTTAGCGTGGCTATAACTTCAATTATCGAATTGGGTAAATCCGCCTTACTTAACCCTAACTGCTTGGCTGAACGTTCTGCCATGCATCTACTCCCTACAAACTAACAAAAGCCTACCATTATCCGCCAAAATCTAGGATGGATAATACAAGGCATATATAAGTGCTAGTGTAACAAATTTTCAAGGTTGATGCCCAACATACTCAACCTTAACGATATTAATACTGGCTTAATTACCTTTAGTATAATAATGTTTTGAGTTTGCCCCAATTAATAAACCCACACACAGTCCGCCAAAATGAGCAGCGAACGAAATACCTGATTGTGGCATTAGCCCTTCTTTTAAGATAAACCAGTAGCTGGCACCCATTATTATGCACGCCAACAAATAACCCCAACGTTTTGCAAAAACTGCACCACCTACCATATAGCCGAGCATTGCGAATATCAGTCCTGATGCCCCAATATGTATAGAAAAGGGAGAGCCTAATCCCCATGTCATTAGGCCAGAACCAAGAATAAGCTTCACTATGGTGCGATAGGCATTACGTTCAAACAACCCGAATAAAAATAATATTTGTACCAAAATAAGTGAATTGCCCATCAAATGTGCAAAATTCCCATGCATGGTCCAAGAGGCTGTTACCCCTATTAAGCTATTTAAACTTAAGGTACGTGGAATAATCCCCAACGCATTCCAGTAATTAAATAATACGGTGCTGTTTAAAAAATACATTACCCATATGGGAATTAACACAAAACCATAAAGCCCCACTACTTGGCCAATACGGTGCTTAATCAAGTTAAATATTTTCTGCCAGTTCATAATGGTCGCCATAGAATAGGGCTTGCCCTATTGTCATTAGATACGAGTCAGTCGTCTTACCCTAGCCCAATCCAAGTAGAAAGCACCACAGCGTTAGCTGTCTATTGGCGTCCAAGTGTGCTTGTATAGCTTAGAAGTAGAATGATAAGGGACCAAAGCAGTAGGTACATAATTTCTCGCTGCATCAATATGTTGTATCGAATCATCAAAGAAAATATGCGGGGCAAAGGTTTTTAGAACAGAAGTTTTCTCGAGACCGCCTAAGAAAAACGCCACATCTACTGAAACGCCCCACTGCCGCAAGGTTTTGATAGCCCGTAAGTCAGCGGGCGCATTTCGGGCGGTTACTAAAGCAATTTGAATGGGCTGAAAATCTTCTAGATGAGGCAACCTTGCTTGTAAGTGTGACAGCTTTATCAATAAATCAGCATACGGACCTTTCTCAATAGGCAGGTCTGCCATCATTGCTTCCCTATCGTGAAATGCTTTTAATCCTTTTTGTTTATACAGCAATTCCCCAGAATCATCAAATAGTACTGCATCGCCATCAAAAGCAATACGCAGTTGATCCGTATCTAATTTAAAGGTATTAACCGGTGTGGCATCTAAAATAGCACAGGCGCAAATCTGAGCATCGGCAACACTTTGTGCGTCCTCTCGATTGGTGGTTAAAAATAAATCTACTTTGAAATCAGCAATATAATCAGCAACCTGACCACCAGAGATAAATGCTGAACGGGTAATACATAAGCCACGTTGACGAATGGCGTTTAATACTCGAATCCCAGTTTCGGGGCAACTTTTCGAGATAATGACCACTTCCACTAATGGGGCATTTTTTTCATAACTGTCTTCAGAAGTTGTTTCCACACAGTTATTGAGATTTAATATGGCTTGAATTAACGGGTATCCGGCACCTATTTCTAAAGGGTCGTTCTCATGTTGTTGCATATACTCGCGAAACAACTTTGTTGCTTCTTTAGGGTTTTCCTTAAGCTGTTGTTCACGATATTGCTCTGATTCTGTTAAATCAAAAAGTGCGGTAGCAGAGATTGCAACGATAAGGGTATTAGATAAGTCGATGGACATTGAATATAGACCAAATAGATAAAATGAAGTAAAAAGCTTAAAATTTAGCCAGTCAGATAGTCCTCAATTATATAGACTAAGGCGGGATAATCAGTTTAATTATGTTTCTTCTATTATTGAGTAGCTATTATTTAGCTTTTTGGACAGTGCGATATATATTTAAGGTCATTAGCCAATAAATAAGCCATATTATCAAAGCAAATAGTATGGCTAGCCAATTAAAAACCCAGACATAAAAAAAGCCCCCATTCAGAAATGAATGGGGGCTTTTAAGGTATAGGGAGCTGACGATGACCTACTCTCACATGGGCGAACCACACTACCATTGGCGCAACGATGTTTCACTTCTGAGTTCGAGAAGGGATCAGGTGGTTCCATCGTGCTATTGTCGTCAGCAAAGGGGGTATAGATATGAGTTGGTTAAGCTATTAGCTCAACTTTGTTTGACTATTATATCAGAACCTGAATCAATATATTATCAGGGTGATATCGAAATAATTATAGCTTGCTCTTTATAAGGAGCTACAAAACCACTTGGGTGTTGTATGGTCAAGCCAAACGAGCAATTAGTACAGGTTAGCTACACGCATCACTGCGCTTCCACACCCTGCCTATCAACGTCCTAGTCTTGAACGGCTCTTAAGGGAAATCTAATCTTGAGGTTGGCTTCCCGCTTAGATGCTTTCAGCGGTTATCCAATCCGAACGTAGCTACCGGGCAATGCCATTGGCATGACAACCCGAACACCAGCGGTTCGTCCACTCTGGTCCTCTCGTACTAGGAGCAGATCCTCTCAAATTTCCAACGCCCACGGTAGATAGGGACCGAACTGTCTCACGACGTTCTAAACCCAGCTCGCGTACCTCTTTAAATGGCGAACAGCCATACCCTTAGGACCTGCTTCAGCCCTAGGATGAGATGAGCCGACATCGAGGTGCCAAACACCGCCGTCGATATGAACTCTTGGGCGGTATCAGCCTGTTATCCCCAGAGTACCTTTTATCCGTTGAGCGATGGCCCTTCCATACAGAACCACCGGATCACTAAGACCTACTTTCGTACCTGCTCGACTTGTGGGTCTCGCAGTTAAGCGCGCTTTTGCCTTTATACTCTATGAACGATTTCCGACCGTTCTGAGCGCACCTTCGTACTCCTCCGTTACTCTTTAGGAGGAGACCGCCCCAGTCAAACTACCCACCATACATTGTCCTCGGTATTGTTATACCTGAGTTAGAACCCCAACATGACCAGGGTGGTATTTCAAGGATGGCTCCACAAATACTGGCGTATCTGCTTCAAAGCCTCCCACCTATCCTGCACAAGTCAGGTCAAAGTTCAATGTAAAGCTGTAGTAAAGGTTCACGGGGTCTTTCCGTCTAGCCGCGGGTACACAGCATCTTCACTGCGATTTCGATTTCACTGAGTCTCTGCTGGAGACAGCGCTGCCATCATTATGCCATTCGTGCAGGTCGGAACTTACCCGACAAGGAATTTCGCTACCTTAGGACCGTTATAGTTACGGCCGCCGTTTACTGGGGCTTCGATCAAGACCTTCGCATACGCTAAGCCCATCAATTAACCTTCCAGCACCGGGCAGGCATCACACCCTATACGTCCACTTTCGTGTTTGCAGAGTGCTGTGTTTTTAATAAACAGTTGCAGCAGCCTGGTATCTGCGACTGCTAGAAGCTTACGGAGCAAGTCCTTCACCTCCAGCAGCGTACCTTCTCCCGAAGTTACGGTACCATTTTGCCTAGTTCCTTCAGCAGAGTTCTCTCAAGCGCCTTGGTATTCTCTACCTGATCACCTGTGTCGGTTTAGGGTACGATTCGTTTATGACTATAGTTTAGAAGCTTTTCCTGGAAGCATGGTATTTGCCACTTCGCTGTACAAGTACAGCTTGCTATCAGATCTCAGTATTAACAGCCCGGATTTGCCTAAGCCGTCTACCTACATCCTTCCACCTGGACAACCATCGCCAGGCTGGCATAACCTTCTCCGTCCCTCCATCACATCATAAACAAGTATCGGAATATTAACCGATTTCCCATCGACTACGCCTTTCGGCCTCGCCTTAGGGGTCGACTCACCCAGCCCCGATTAACGTTGGACTGGAACCCTTGATCTTCCGGCGTGCGAGCTTTTCACTCGCATTATCGTTACTCACGTCAGCATTCGCTCTTGTGATACCTCCAGCATACCTTACGATACACCTTCACAGGCTTACACAACGCTCCCCTACCACTTGAAACAATTTTCAAATCCGCAGCTTCGGCTCCTAGTTTGAGCCCCGTTACATCTTCCGCGCGGGCCGACTCGACTAGTGAGCTATTACGCTTTCTTTAAAGGATGGCTGCTTCTAAGCCAACCTCCTAGCTGTCTATGCCTTCCCACTTCGTTTCCCACTTAACTAGGAATTTGGGGCCTTAGCTGGCGGTCTGGGTTGTTTCCCTCTCCACGACGGACGTTAGCACCCGCCGTGTGTCTCCCGGATATCACTCATCGGTATTCGGAGTTTGCATCGGTTTGGTAAGTCGGTATGACCCCCTAGCCGAAACAGTGCTCTACCCCCAATGGTGTTCGTCCGAGGCGCTACCTAAATAGCTTTCGGGGAGAACCAGCTATCACCGAGTTTGATTAGCCTTTCACCCCTATCCACAAGTCATCCCCTGGCTTTTCAACGACAGTGGGTTCGGTCCTCCGGTGCCTGTTACGGCACTTTCAACCTGCTCATGGATAGATCACTCGGTTTCGGGTCTATACCCTGCAACTATACGCCCTATTAAGACTCGGTTTCCCTACGGCTCCCCTAACGGTTAACCTTGCTACAGAATATAAGTCGCTGACCCATTATACAAAAGGTACGCGGTCACCCAACAAGTGGGCTCCCACTGCTTGTACGCACACGGTTTCAGGTTCTATTTCACTCCCCTCACAGGGGTTCTTTTCGCCTTTCCCTCACGGTACTGGTTCACTATCGGTCAGTCAGGAGTATTTAGCCTTGGAGGATGGTCCCCCCATCTTCATACAGAATTTCTCGTGTTCCGCACTACTTAATATGCTTCATTATATGTTTCGAATACGGGGCTATCACCCACTATGGCCAGTTTTCCCACACTGTTCTTCTACATATAAATCCGTCGGCTCCTCCCCGTTCGCTCGCCGCTACTAGGGGAATCTCTATTGATGTCTTTTCCTAAGGGTACTGAGATGTTTCACTTCCCCTCGTTCGCTTACTAATAAATTAGTATACCTAGCTTACGCTAAGTGGGTTTCCCCATTCAGAAATCTCCGGATCACAGGATATTGCCGCCTCCCCGAAGCTTATCGCAGGCTGTCACGTCTTTCATCGCCTCTGACTGCCAAGGCATCCACCATGTGCGCTTAATTACTTGACCATACAACCCCAAAGGGTCTTTAGTCTGTAATTATAACGATATCACCTTGATAATTTACGCTTGATTCAGTTCTCTTTACTTTGATAACCAACCCCTTGGGATAACAACTGATGTCATTAAAAGGTTGGTTATCTGGTTAGACAATGGCTCAGTGAATGATTCATCGTCTAACCGTATATTACAACTCATATCTATGTTTTTAAATAGTAATAACGTCTTCATCAGATCGTCATATATTTTCTGTATAAAACAGAAGTAAGTAATCATTACCTTCATTATAAAGATGAATCACTTAATTCTATTTTATCTACTCTTAATCCGTAATCCAATATGGTGGAGCCAAGGAGAGTCGAACTCCTGACCTCCTGCGTGCAAGGCAGGCGCTCTACCAACTGAGCTATGGCCCCGTATCGGGATAAGTGGTGGGTCTGATAAGACTTGAACTTATGACCCCCGCGTTATCAACACGGTGCTCTAACCAGCTGAGCTACAGACCCTTAAGAGCTTGCTAAATCAAAGAACAACTTGTTGTGAATTCTTGCTGACCGAATGCGTCAATAAGGAGGTGATCCAGCCGCAGGTTCCCCTACGGCTACCTTGTTACGACTTCACCCCAGTCATCGACCACACCGTGGTGAGCGCCCTCTAAAAGTTAGGCTACCCACTTCTGGTGCAATCAACTCCCATGGTGTGACGGGCGGTGTGTACAAGGCCCGGGAACGTATTCACCGCGGCATTCTGATCCGCGATTACTAGCGATTCCGACTTCATGGAGTCGAGTTGCAGACTCCAATCTGGACTACGATAGGCTTTTTGAGATTCGCATCACATCGCTGTGTAGCAGCCCTCTGTACCTACCATTGTAGCACGTGTGTAGCCCTGGTCGTAAGGGCCATGATGACTTGACGTCGTCCCCGCCTTCCTCCAGTTTGTCACTGGCAGTATCCTTAGAGTCCCCGGCCAAACCGCTGGTAACTAAGGAAAAGGGTTGCGCTCGTTGCGGGACTTAACCCAACATCTCACGACACGAGCTGACGACAGCCATGCAGCACCTGTATTCTAATTCCCGAAGGCACTCCCGCATCTCTGCAGGATTCTAGATATGTCAAGACCAGGTAAGGTTCTTCGCGTTGCATCGAATTAAACCACATGCTCCACCGCTTGTGCGGGCCCCCGTCAATTCATTTGAGTTTTAACCTTGCGGCCGTACTCCCCAGGCGGTCTACTTATTGCGTTAGCTGCGTCACTAAGGAATCAAGTTCCCCAACGACTAGTAGACATCGTTTACGGCGTGGACTACCAGGGTATCTAATCCTGTTTGCTACCCACGCTTTCGAACCTCAGTGTCAGTATGATGCCAGGAGGCTGCCTTCGCCATCGGTATTCCTTCAGATCTCTACGCATTTCACCGCTACACCTGAAATTCTACCTCCCTCTCACCTACTCTAGCCCAACAGTATCAGATGCAGTTCCCAGGTTAAGCCCGGGGATTTCACATCTGACTTATTAAGCCACCTACGCTCGCTTTACGCCCAGTAATTCCGATTAACGCTTGCACCCTCTGTATTACCGCGGCTGCTGGCACAGAGTTAGCCGGTGCTTATTCTGCAGCTAATGTCATCGTCTATGGGTATTAACCATAGAGTCTTCTTCACTGCTTAAAGTGCTTTACAACCAAAAGGCCTTCTTCACACACGCGGCATGGCTGGATCAGGGTTGCCCCCATTGTCCAATATTCCCCACTGCTGCCTCCCGTAGGAGTCCGGGCCGTGTCTCAGTCCCGGTGTGGCTGATCATCCTCTCAGACCAGCTACAGATCGTCGCCTTGGTAGGCCTTTACCCCACCAACTAGCTAATCCGACTTAGGCTCATCCAATAGCGAGAGCGCAAGCGCCCCCTTTTCCCCGTAGGGTGTATGCGGTATTAATACGAGTTTCCCCGTGCTATCCCCCACTACTGGGCAGATTCCTAAGTATTACTCACCCGTCCGCCGCTCGTCAGCAAGAAGCAAGCTTCTCCTGTTACCGCTCGACTTGCATGTGTTAAGCCTGCCGCCAGCGTTCAATCTGAGCCATGATCAAACTCTTCAGTTTAATCTTGCTATGAAGTCCTTTAAAGAGACTTCTAAACTTGGCTCATTCAATACTAGCAAATTGCTTTTCCGTATGTTTCATATAATGAATTAACTTCGAGTTTCTCTACTAATAAAGAATGATAATTTTTATAGTTAGTCCTCATCCCGAAAAGAGATAAGCCCAACTTTAATTTTTAGCATTCTAAATCAGCAAAAATCCACACAAGTTGTTCTTTGATTTTAGCTTTTAAATAGTTGACTTAGTACGTCGTCCGTATTAAGTTGTGCTATTAAAGGATACTCTATCTTCAATTCGAAGATTGGTTAGCCTTAGTAGCGAGCCGTCTAGTATATCTTATTCAAAATATTTGTCAACAGCTTTTTTAAATTCTTTATCAAGTCATCGTAATCAAACCAAAGACCGAAGTCAATATTCATTAACTACGTTGTCCCGATGAGGTGCGTATTATACGCGTTTTGTATCTGGTGTCAAGGGTTTGTTTTGTTTTATTTGAAAATTGTTTATCAAACTCATTTCAAACAACATTCACAAATTAGCCAAAACATACCATTAAATACTTGTTTTACATCAAGTTTTAATTTAGATGATTGGGCTTTGTTCTTAACAGATGGCTAGTATATAGTGTTTTTTGTAAGCGTCAAGGCATTTTACTACTTTTAATGACTTACTTTATTAACCCTAAAGCTATAAACTTTAAAGCTTTATTTTTATAGTACTCTGCTTGAATCTACATTCAACGATATACTTCTGACCTTGATAAGTACTTTATATATGACTCTACCCTTACCTCACCTCATGGATTTATCTAAATCTAACTCTAATCACAACCAGTTTTCTACTAAGCTAGCACCCAATGAGCAACCTTATCCCCAGGATACGCTTCTACATGATACTTATCTAAAGGATGCTTATTTGACTCTACCACGACATATTAGAGAAGCTCTTTTAGACAATAGCCGCGTAATATTTGTTGCTAACAACCCTTCTATTACTACAAATGATTTAGATCAAACGCTACAGAAAGGCGATATTGTGGTCTTATTTAACCATTTTATTCAAGCAGAGTATTTCGCTCATAGTCCATTAGCAGCGCAGCTGACTAAACTACTGTTCTTTAGACAAATTGGTGACAGCCGTATCCACTTCGGATTACCTCCGCGCCATAATAATATAACTATTATTGAGCAGATGCTTAAAGATAATAAGGTAGGCTTCTTGTTCGGTAATGATAGGTATCATTTTCCGACACTAGCGGACGATCCCAGTCCTGATGACGATCCTATTGATGATACTGTAACGCTTGAGCTGAGCGATTCATTGAGTGCAGCGATTAAAAACGCTCATTATTCTAGTATCTTACCCGACACGCATCCTGTAGTTGCAGATTATCCTATTTATGAACATATTCATTCGTCGGCACCCTCTTCAGGGTTTTTGATATATCGTCTGATGCTGGCTATTAAAACCTATTTGTTACAATATCATGGGCATCAACTGCAACTGGCCCTTTTGGGCTTTAATGACGATGAAAAAACGGATTATTTCTGGTCTGGTCATAATTGGGTGTTTGAGAGGCAAGAGATGGCAAATCCCCCTGAGAACGTTACTCTCATTAAAGTAGGATAAGCTACTAAAAACCGCGGATATATAGAAATAAAGACGTGTTTTGAAAAATCCTTTATAATAGTGGGAATAGCGACTATTTAGCTGGCTTTTAAGTCGGTTTTTTTGTTTAACGGTTGTATTTATTATTATCATCACAATTATTATATGATGATTTCTTTGTTTGCGTTATAGATTATTTGGATTTGAGATTATGGTTGCAATTACTTTACCTGATGGCAGTGTAAAAGAGTTTGACGGTGCGACAACAGTCATGCAAGTCGCAGAAAGCATAGGTCCAGGCCTTGCTAAAGCAACAGTTGCAGGACGTGTGGATGGTAAGCTTGTCGATGCAAGCGATCCAATTACCCATGACGCAAAAATTGAGATTGTGACCCCTAAAGATGCAGATGGTGTCGACATCATTCGTCACTCTTGCGCTCATTTATTGGGCCATGCGGTAAAACAGTTGTATCCAGACGTTAAAATGGTTATTGGTCCTGTCATCGAAGAAGGTTTTTACTACGATATCTTTAGTGAAACGCCATTCACACCTGATGATATGTCAGCGATCGAAAAACGTATGGCAGAGCTGATTAAGCAAAACTATGACGTTATTAAAAAAATGACTCCGCGTGACGAAGCGATCAGAATCTTTAAAGAACGTAATGAAGATTATAAGCTGAAGCTTATCAATGACATGCCAGAAGAAAAAGAGTTTGGCCTATATTTCCACCAAGAATACGTCGATATGTGCCGTGGTCCACACGTGCCTAACACTCGTTTCTTAAAAGTATTTAAGCTTACCAAGATGAGTGGTGCTTACTGGCGTGGTGATGCCAAAAATGAACAGCTTCAACGTATTTATGGTACGGCTTGGGCAGATAAGAAAGACTTACAAGCTTATATTACCCGCATTGAAGAAGCTGAAAAGCGTGATCACCGTAAGATTGGTCGTCAGCTAAACCTATTCCATATGCAAGAGCAGTCACCAGGCATGGTATTCTGGCATCCAAATGGCTGGACTATCTATCAAGTACTTGAGCAATACATGCGTAAAGTACAAAAAGACAATGGCTATCAAGAAATTAAAACGCCGCAAATCGTTGATAGAAGCCTGTGGGAAAAGTCGGGACATTGGGGTAACTATGCGACCAATATGTTCACCACTTCAAGTGAAAGCCGCGATTATGCGGTTAAACCAATGAACTGTCCTTGTCACGTGCAAGTGTTCAATCAAGGCTTAAAGTCTTACCGTGAGCTGCCTATTCGCTTAGCAGAATTTGGTTCATGTCATCGTAATGAACCATCAGGCTCATTACACGGTCTAATGCGTGTTCGCGGCTTTACTCAAGATGATGCTCACATCTTCTGTACTCAAGCACAGATTCAAGAAGAAGTGGCTAATTTCATTAAGCTGACACTGGATGTTTATAAAGACTTTGGTTTCGACCAAATCGATATGAAACTGTCTACCCGTCCAGAAAAGCGTGTGGGTACTGATGAGTCTTGGGACATCGCTGAGAAAGCACTTGCGGAAGCACTGGATAGTTCAGGTCTTGAGTGGGAGTATCTACCTGGTGAAGGCGCATTCTACGGACCAAAAATTGAATTTAGTTTAAAAGATAGCTTGGGTCGTGTTTGGCAGTGCGGTACTATTCAGGTAGACCCTAACATGCCAGAACGCTTAGACGCTGAATTTGTGAACGAAAATAATGAACGTGAAACCCCTATTATGCTGCATCGCGCCATCTTAGGTTCATTCGAGCGTTTCTTAGGTATGTTAATTGAACACTATGCAGGTTGGATGCCAGTATGGCTTGCCCCACAGCAAGTTGTGGTCATGAACATTACCGATAAGCAGTCAGAAGCTTGTCAAAACGTGGTCGCTGAGCTACAAAATGCAGGTTTGCGTGCTATTAGTGACTTGCGTAATGAAAAAATTGGATTTAAGATACGAGAAAGAACATTAGAACGTATCCCCTATATGCTAGTATTAGGGGATAAGGAAGTTGAGTCAGGACAAGTCAACGTACGTACTCGTGAAGGCGAGAACCTTGGCGTAATGTCTGTGGCTGACTTTATAGAATTAGTACAGAAAGCTGTCGATCAAAAAGGTCGACTACAACCTAAAACTGATGAGGAGTAATACCTATTAAACAGTCAAACCGTTTGAACATCAACGAAGAGATTCAGCAAAAAGAAGTTCGTCTTGTTAAAGAAGATGGCGAACAAATGGGCGTTGTCGATATTGAAACTGCCCGTAAAGCGGCTCGTGATGACAATCTAGATTTGGTTGAATTGGTACCGGATGCTAAACCGCCTGTTTGTAAGATCATGGACTACAAGCGTTACTTGTATGACCAAAAGCAGAAGGCGAAAGAAGCTAAGAAAAACCAAAAGCAAACTCAGCTTAAAGAGATGAAACTACGTCCAAGTACGGATGAAGCCGATTACCAGGTAAAACTGCGTAAAATTATCAGCTTCTTGGAAGATCAGGATAAGGTTAAAGTAACCATCCGCTTCCGTGGCCGTGAAATGGCTCACCAAGATCTTGGTCGCCAGCAGCTTGAACGTATCATTGAAGATACAGCTGAAATCTCAAATGTCGAACAACATCCTAAGATGGAAGGTCGTCAAATGGGTATGCTACTTGGCCCAACACGTAAGAAATAAGCTGATCGGGATAGCGTTAACGGTTAAAGGTATTTGATTTATCAATTACCCTTTGATTGGTTATATCTCTTTCCCCACAGAATCTTATTGCAGTATTGAACTATTACCGTCAATTTGCCACAGCAGATTGACGGTTTTTTATTGTCTATTACTTGTGATTCCTTAGGCTTCCTCTTGTAGACATTCAGGTAGCTATCAATACAGGCATTTGATATGGCCATTAAAAATGCTAAATAGCGGCGAACTACTGTTACTGATTACTATTTTTAAATAAAAGGCTTATCCAGTATTTAGAATTCTTTACTTTTATTCAATATCATCATTGCCTAGTTTCTTGTAATATTTAACTCATAGCTTTTGATTAGCGAAAAATCAGTGATAGAAAATAAATAACATCTACTAAAATTTAATTAAAAATAAGGAACGCTAAATGCAAGAATTGACCCCACCAGAAACAGCTTCTACCCCTTCTATTACGCTAACACCACCTGAGCCAGTGAAAGAAGTTCCGACCAGTGAAGCTGATCAGATAGTTAAACTAGATCCCAATCAAATCCCAGAATTAGATGCTAAAGTTGATGCTTTTGTCAGCCATGTTTTGAATAACCCTGTCCAAAGTAGCGAATTTAAGCAAAACGTACAGTCGATTCACAACTTAGGTAATCAAGAAATTCGCGAGTCTGCCCAAGTGTCTAACCGCATGTTGGAATTGCCTGCAAAGAGTTTGGATAAAGGCTTATTTGATAACTCACCTATCGCGAAATCACTGACCGAACTTCGTGGTATTGTTGAAGATTTAGATCCGAGTAAAAAGCAGCTAACCAGTTCGCGTAAACTCTTTGGTCTTATCCCAATGGGCAATAAGGTACAAGATTATTTCCGTCAATATGAATCTGCACAATCGCATATTAATGCGGTAGTCACCAGTCTTTATAATGGTAAAGATGAACTGCTAAAAGACAATGCCATGATTGAGCAAGAAAAAGTCAATATGTGGAATTTGATGCAGTCTATTCGTCAATATGTCTATGTTGGCAAAAAGATCGATGAGCAACTAGAGAAAAAAGTTTACGAAATTGAAGCCACTGATCCTGAAAAAGCACGCATCATCAAAGAAGAGATGCTATTTTATGTGCGTCAGAAAAATACTGATTTCTTAACGCAACTGGCCGTTAACGTTCAAGGTTATTTGGCATTAGACACCATTCGCAAAAATAACTTAGAGCTCATTAAAGGCGTGGACCGTGCGACCACTACCACAGTTTCTGCTTTACGTACTGCGGTTATTGTGGCTCAAGCAATGACCAACCAGAAATTAGTACTAGATCAAATCACTGCTTTAAATAAAACCACTAGTAGCTTGATTGAATCTACCTCGGCTATGATGAAACGTCAGTCAACTGAGATTCATGAACAAGCCTCTAACAGTACCATTGAGCTTGATAAGCTGCAAAGTGCCTTTAACAATATTTATGAAACTATGGATATGATTAGTGATTATAAGGTAAAAGCTTTAGACAATATGAAGCAGACCGTAGACACCTTAACTACTGAAGTGGATAAAGCGCAAAAATATCTTGATAAAGCCAATCAGACTACAGTGCTTGAAGTCACCAAAGAGTTGGATACTAAAAAGATTACCAATCAAGCCAATAGCTCTAATACCGTAGATATTGATATTTAATGGCCATAGTAGTGTTATAGAAATAAACCTTATAGAAAATTTAAGCCATAAAAAAACCCCGCTACGAAGTAGCGGGGTTTTTATTGTCCTATCATTTAATCATTAAAAATTTCATAAATAATAGGGATCTAATTTAATCTATAAAAGATATATTAGATTTTACCTACTAGGTCTAGGCTTGGCTTAAGAGTGGCTTGACCTTGTTCCCAAGCTGCTGGACATACTTCACCGTCGTTTTCACGAACATATTGTGCCGCTTTAGTTTTACGTACCATATCTTTAGCGCTACGGCCGATACCACCAGCATGAATTTCAGCTACTTGGATCTTGCCATCTGGATCTACTAAGAAAGTACCACGTTCAGCTAGACCGTCTTCTTCAATCATTACGTTAAAGCCACGAGTGATACGGCCAGTTGGGTCACCGATCATTGGGAATTTTACTTTACCAATGGCTTCTGAAGAATCATGCCATGCTTTGTGGGTGAAGTGAGTGTCAGTAGATACTGAGTATACTTCTACGCCTAAACCTTGAAGTTCTTCGTACTGAGCAGCCATGTCTTCTAGTTCTGTTGGGCAAACGAAAGTAAAGTCTGCTGGATAGAACATGAAGATAGCCCATTTGCCTTTCACATCGTCTGAAGTGATGGTTTTGAATTCACCATTTACAAATGCTTCAGCTTTGAACTCAGGGATTTCTTGATTAATAATTGACGCCATGTTTCGGCTCCTTTTTTTGGTGGGTTTAATTAAACGACTGTTATTAAATAAACTGTTAGTAAATAAATTTATGTAAAAACTAAGTTAGTATTTTTCTTGGAATTTTTAAAACTTCTAGCTTTCTACGATGCTTAACCTATCATAGCGCTATTACATTTCTATGACGTTAGCGATTGTACTAACTAGTGGTGTTTTTATGTAGCTAATAGTTGAATTTTCAGGCTAAAGAACCATATT
The DNA here is from genome assembly GCF_020736705.1 of Psychrobacter sanguinis. Lineage (NCBI taxonomy): Bacteria > Pseudomonadati > Pseudomonadota > Gammaproteobacteria > Moraxellales > Moraxellaceae > Psychrobacter > Psychrobacter sanguinis. Next base: position 1,350,881 of record NZ_CP085990.1, on the reverse strand, counting down.
CATACCAATTCTAAAAAATAACACTCAAGTCGCACCACTCCCGCTGAGTGATAGACCTAATTAAGTTAGTCTGATTACACAATGCATTCCAAGCGTCACATGCCGCATCGACAATCGCATCATAACTCTCAAAACAGCGATTAGATAACCAATGCTGTTTAAGGTACTGCCATACCTGTTCAGCAGGGTTAAGCTCAGGTGAGTAGGGAGGCAATTTAAGCATGGTCACATTGTCTTGATCCAAACTTGGTTGGTGCCATAGCGCCCCATCCATAACCACCACGGCATGCCGACCTTCGGGAACAGCTTTACTGATTTCCTCCATATGCAATGCCATAGCTTGCTTATTCACATAAGGTAGAACAAGTCCAACACTCTCACCTGTCGCCGGATTAAAGGCACCAAATAGATAAGTTGATTCAAACTGCTGCTGCCTGACTACTCGAGGTCTTTGTCCTTTATAGTGCCAAACCCTTGTGATAGAGCCTTGTTGGCCAATACGTGTTTCATCCTGAAACCATATATCAACTTGCTTGATATCAACACCATCAGGTAGAACTTGCTTTATCTGCTCAAGGAAGTTTTTTTATATGCCTCCATGACTTTAGGATCTGCCTTAGGATGCCGACTACGCGCAGATACCCAGCTCATACCAATACGTTTCATGAGAGGATAGATCGCTTTAGGGGTATAGTTGGCGTTAAATTGCTCCTTGGCGATTTGTGCGATGTCTTTTGCCGTGAGCCTACCACCACCTCTTTGCTGCTGAGCTTCTACTATCGCTTGTTTGAATGGTTCTATGTCTTTTTCTGCTAAAAGACTCTTTCTGCCTCTGCCAGCTGCGTCATAGACACTAGTGATACCATGCAACCAGTATTTCCTTCTTATGGTATAGACGCTTCTAGGGTTATAGCCAAAGTTCTCTGCTACGGTCGCTATAGGATGACCTTGACTCAGTTGATGCAGCATGAGTAGTCTGATTCGTGCTCTGGCATTGCCTTCTGTTTTAGATAATTGCAGAAAATCGTGGTCTGTGAGTTTATGATTTCTAGGGGTTTTTTTCGGCATGTGATTCTATTATGTTGTTGAGTTGGTTATATTGTACCTTATTTTTTGGAATTGGTATCACTTATTATCTCAGACCGCTAGTTATAACACTTTAAGCATCGCTCCTTGCTAACTACAAGACTTATTATAGCAAGCTTCTATATTTAATCTAATTTAAAGATTATAACTTGACGTTTTGTTTAATAAAACATACATTTTGTCTATAGTGACCTGATATTATTGCAGGTACAGTGATATTGTAGATATAACACGTATAGAGACATCGTAGATATCGCAAAAGAAATAATTATAGAATGAAAGAGAGTGGACGAAAACTAAGTTAGAAACGGCAAGCGCTTGATGACCAAAACTCGGCCAAATCAGATATTTATTATTATTGAGTATTTAATGTCGCCCGTCATTGATAGTATATTCTTATCACGTTGACAGTACATTTTTCTTAAAAGCTTAATATGTTTCAGACAGAGCGTTTAGGCCATTTCTTTTTCTAAAATAAGCCGCCGACCAACCCATAAGAGACTTTCCATGATTACTTTAAGACAATTAGAATTTGCGCTTGCTGTCGCTAAGCATCGCCATTTCAAACGAGCAGCAGAAGAATGTAATATTTCTCAATCTGCACTGAGTCTAGGCATCGCCGAACTAGAAAAGCAATTGGACACTCAAATTTTTGAGCGCAATAACAAACAAGTTCTAATTACACCGATTGGCGAAGAAATTTTAGTCCGTGCACAGCGTGTTTTCTCAGAAATAAACGACTTAACTACTCGGGCGCAAAGCCATCAGACTCCTCTTGCCTACCCAATGACGGTGGGTATGATTCCGACCATTGCCCCTTACCTATTACCAAAAGTATTGCCTGAACTTAAAGCCCAATATCCAAACTTCCGTATGACCGTGGTTGAGCAGCAAACCGAGCGGTTGTTAGAGCAAGTACGCTATGGTCATATCGATACGGCTATTATTGCGCTGCCCTATCCCGTAGATGGGCTACATACTTTTGAGTTTTGGCAAGAAGACTTCTTTGCTGTCTTCCCCAGTGATGATTCTCTGGCCGATTTGAAGACGATTTCTTCAGATCAGTTAAGCACTGCAAATTTAATGCTGTTAGGCGAAGGTCATTGTTTGACAGATCAGGCGTTAAACGTTTGTTCATTTGATCGAGATGAGTTTAAATCTAATTTCTCAGATGCCAGTTTGAACACCTTGATTCAGATGGCATTGGCCGGCATGGGCACTACCTTAATACCAGAAATGGCCTTACAGCAGGTTCGTCGTCAGAACAACGACGTTGCTACTATTCCATTAACTGAAAAGGGGCCACACCGCCGTATCGCCTTTGTGACACGTCTAAACTATGCGCGCGTTGATGATGTTAATTTATTGGCCACCATCTTTAAAAAAGCGTTAGAAGCAGATCAGCAGTAAGACCCATAAATTGTTCCTGTTACTACATCTCTTACTAAAAACCCCTCTAAAATTTAGAGGGGTTTTTTATTGACTGTTATTTTATTGAATCTTGAAGAATAACCGAAACTGATTCAGAAATTAATCTATTATGAAACGAGCGCAAACCCGACAAATCGTCAGTTCTGCAATTTGAACGACTATGGGTTGTTTTATGATAGAGATAGGTTGTTTTATAGAAAAAGCTGAATGGGTTTATAGAAAAGCACTAATCAACGATTCCTGATTTACCCGCCAACATATCATGCCAGCGCTTATAATCAGGCATTGAGCGCTTGACCTCATGCCAAAATGCAGGGCTATGGTTGGCTTGATGCAAGTGACACAGTTCATGCACAATGACATACTCCGTACAGGGTAGCGGAAAAGCGGGTAGATAGACGGACAACCAAATTCGCTTAGCCTTAGTATTACAACTGCCCCAACGCGTGCTCATTTTTTTAATACGAGTTTCATTGGCTACTTTACCAACGACGGGTTGCCATTTTTGGAATAGCTCAGGCATCACACTTTGTAGCTCATGGCGATACCAGTGAAGACGCTCTGCTTCACTCATTACTCTATTTTGAGTCTCGCCCCAAAGCTTAATAGGCGATAAACCATTCTTCGAACTTGTGTTTGAATGATGGCCACCCAGTTGCTGCTTTTGCTGATGCCGCTTTAGCAACTCTGTATGATGATTAACAACCCAGTCGAGACGCTTACTTAGTGCATTGATTATCTCAACGTCACTGACAAAATAAGGAGCAGAAACAGATAGCTGATAGGGTTTGAGACGAAAATTAATATTTTTAACCCGTTTGCGAGTTATGTTCAGCTGTATTTGTGCCTGACTAAGTTCAGTCTCAATGACAGTATATAAACATCGCACCTGTTCAGACTGAGTCTTGTTATGTGTCGCAGCTGTTGTAAACATGGTTCATCGCCGTTTATCTATTTATAAGCCAGTGGCTTATAAATTCGTGGTTAATAGCCACCTATTTCCTTTCAATAACATTGAGATGGTTATCAAAAGCATAAGGCTGTTGCACTTTTTCCACTTTAACAGAAAACGGGCGAGTCTGTATATTCACTTTAATTTGGGTTAATGCGCCCTGTCCATCACTTACTAAAAAGGTCGGTGATTCTGCTTTATCAGTAGTACTGTTGTGCCAAGTCGATGAAGGATAGACAGCTACCCCTGCACAGTCGGCCAAATCCACACTTTCAATTAATTCACCGCTATTTAAATCAAATACCGCTGCACAGCCCCCAATCGGACTGGTAGCACATACTAGATTGCGATTAGAATCCACACTAACACTGGCAATATAATGATGAAAGCGGTGCCAACCATTAGGATTTGTTTGATCCATTTGCAAAGCGGTAAATTCAGATTGGCCCAAACGATGGGTCAATATCATCGGTACATTTAAATGGCGCTCGCCTTGAAACTGAATACCAATTATTACTGTACCATCACTATGCATGGTCAAATGACGCACACTCATCTGATTGTGCGCTGGGTATACTTGCTGAATCAGCTTACCTTCATGACGGTCTAAATAAACCAATGAAGGCTGCATGCTATAAATATTCAGTTCTTCGCGTGAGGCTCTTTCAGTTTTAATACCGCCATTGGCGATAACCAAGGTTTTACCATCAGGGTGCATGACAATTTCATGCGGTCCAATCCCTTGCGTGGCAAACTCGCCTATTTTTTTATAGCCTGATGCAACGTCATAAATACCGATAACACCGCTAAAATCTGACGTATTATTTTCAGTCACATACAGTAGGTCGCCCTCTAAGCTATAACAAGCATGCCCATAAAAATGACGATTGGCTTCCGCCTTAATGCTATATCGTAACTTACCGCTATCCGCCGCCAAAACCCAAAACCACTCGCTAGGACGACGGCCCATTACTGCCACATCAATACTGTTATTCCGAGCAATACGGTTATCATGGGTAGCACTAGCGTTAGAAGACTCCTGATCCGGCTGTATTAAAATATCATGGACACGCTCTGGCATAGCCGTTTGCCAACAAATCTGGCGTTGACTATCAATGCCGACGACCGCGAACTCATTGTTGGTTAAATCAGCGACGCCACTGACCCAGCTTACTTCTGGCATAAATGGTTTAGTGTCAGCAGCAACCTTTGTAGGCATAAATAAAGCCTGAGTTACGCCTTCGACATAGTCCATTAATCGAGCGTTAGCATCATATTGTTTGCGTCCCAAATGATGGGCACCCACTAGAGCTATGGTTCCCGCCGTACTTAATGCCAAGGTCTTAAGACTACTAGATAATCCTGTACGCAATGACTTAGCTAGCCCAGTATTTTCGGTTACAAAGGCAGCGTGATGCTCAGCATTAGACATTAGTCACCATCCGTACTGTTAAAGCCCACTTGTATTCCTAAAGTCGGCATTAATTGACGTTTAATAACTTGGGTGAGCTCGGTCAACTTCTCATACAGTGCTTTTTGCTGATCTGGTGTCGCTTGTGCGAAATCCTCTGGTAATTGAGCCAATAGTGTTGATGCTTCTGCCAATAATGTTGACATTTCATCCGCCAAAGTATCATTGCCATTGTCAGACAAAATGGCTACCAATGCTGGATCAGTTAAAGCTTTATTTAAAGCAGCTACTTTAGCCGTAATGATGGCTCGACTCTGTCCTGCGGCGGCTGCTGGCAAATGTCCTTTTTTATTACCCGTAATACCTAATGGTTGGTCTAATGAGGTACTCTTTGTGGTCTCTACTAAGGCCAGTACTGAGTTAATCCAGCGGTTAAGCCCTGTCTTGTTTTGATCGCCACCTATGCCCAACAGTTGCTCAGGAGACTCCTGCCAAGCTTTTTGCACATCACTTAATCTCGCTGTTAAGGCTTCACTGGCACTGACCACATATTGGCACTGCTCTTTGGTTAAGCTGTCATTGGCATACAAAACTTCCTCCAGTCCTGGTATACCTTGTACGATAGCGCTCTCTGATGCTAATTGATCAGCGGTCAGTGTTGGGTTTGCGGCAATTAAGTCGATGACCCCTTGATGGACTAGGCCACGTTCATCAGGATAGTAGTTAATGTATAAATTACTCATACTATTCATGGCAGGACCAAAGCCAACCACTTCTGCTTGAGCCCAAGCTTTAGCCAATTCTAACCATTGAGCACGTAATGCGGTTAGCTGTTCGCCACTTACTGCGCTGCCTGTTTGGCAACTTTGCGTAGCAAGTGAGCCTAAAGCACTACTTTGTTCAACCACATTTTGATATGCGGTAAGGATTTGGTTATTGGCCACCTCGGTTAAGTAGCTTTCTGCCGTATTAGGGTCAATATCGATAGTTTTAATATTCACACCATTATTGGTATTGTTACTATTCGCACTCGGCGTCGTTGGTGTTTCTTTCACCGCGACGTCCTGCTCTTTAGCGGTGGTTTGGGTGTCCTCGTTGGGCTTGGTACAGCTGATTAAAATACTGGCACTTAAAGCAGAGAGCACCATAGCCGTAAGTTGATATTTTTTCATAAAATTCTCATTGTTTTGGGTAACTGACCTAGGCCTAGGTCATTTCTTCTATAGTAAATTAGTCGCTTTTATTGATCGTAAATTGGTCGCAAGTTTTAGGTCATAGCGAATTTAAGAATGCCTCTAATTCTTCGCGGCCTTTTTTGTCTAGTTTCAATACTCTTTGTTTATGCGGTTGTGCCTCACCACCATGCCATAGTACGGCTTCCATTGGACTGCGTGCGCGTCCATCATGTAAGAAAGTGGCTTGTGAATCTACTTTCTTAGCCAACCCAATGCCCCATAGTGCAGGGGTTCGCCATTCATACGAAGTCGCCAAAAATTCAACTTGAGCATCTTTGGCAGGTAACTTACCAGCGATGGTGCGGTCTGCTAAATCATCCCCCATATCATGCAATAACAAATCGGTATAAGGATAGATAATCTGACCTTGTTGCTCTAAGTGATTGTCCTTGCCTTTGGGTAATTGATAACGTGGAGTATGGCAACTTTGACAGCCCATATCATAAAAGCGCTTTTTCCCTGCCAATACGGTTAGGTCATTAGCATTACGGCGGTCTGGAACGGCTAAATTTTGCGTGTAGAACTCGACAAACTTAGCAACTTCATCACTCACTTCCACCGGCGACTTACCATCGCCTTGATCATCTGCGCCAGTGGGCGCTTTTAGACATTGAGGTTGGTTTTTGGTACAAGACTCTACGGGGCGAATACGCGAGGTTAATCCCATATCTTCATTAAAGGCACTCATATTTTGGGTAATTAAGCGTGTCTGACCGGCTTTCCAACCAAATTTACCCAAAGATTGTTTGCTGGTTTCGGGATCTATGACCCAATTATATTTGCCACTGATGCCGTCTTTATCGTCATCATTGATATCCGCTTGCCGCTTGATGGCTTGTTCTGGGATATATTCCAATAGACCAAGGCCAATCATAGGTAAAGCCACCCTTGGCGACACCATTAACTCGGCATCAAAAGCACCATAACCAGGGTTTTTTAATTGAAAATTAGGACGGCGCAAATTTACCACATGACCATCTTCAAAAGTCACAGGTACATCAGTCCAACTTACGGCTACTTTGGCTTCGGCAGGCACACCTTGGATACCCCGATCTTGGAGCTGACCACCATATATGGGATGCGCCACCTTCTCTATTTGTGACTGCTTTAACGCTTCACGCTGCTGTTCAGTAGTTGCTGGCATTGCCAAACGAATTAACAAACTATCAGCATCATCTTCAGCATTTAGCGGTGCGTGTCCACGACCATCTTTAATGTGGCAAGATTGACAGGCTGCCACATTAAATAAAGCCCCTAACCCATCTCGACTGTCTGTGCTGGCAGGCGCTATGACCCAAGGTTGTTTAAAAAAGGCATTACCAATGAAAAAGTTGCCTTTCCGTGAGGCCGATATGTTGGAAGAAGGCTTAGAATAACTCTCACTTGAAACTATTGCGATACCCGTATCGCCCCCTTGTCTAATCTCTTGAGGATCGAAAGTGACCAGTTGTTGGTAGGGAACCCCTGCAAGATCTTCGACGATTTGAAGTCTGGCTTTAGTCGTTACTCCCTCCTCCTTGTTATCTGTCGACTGTTGACAGCCACTGATTGCAACTAAGGATAAGGCAGTTGCTAAACTAAGGGCTAAACTTTTTTTCACTGGAAATGACATAGGCTTGTCTTAAGTGGTTTTTGGATAAGAAAGTTTTGGATAAAAGGGACCGACAACAACTTTAAATTTAGGGGCTATTAACCAAAACACGTTGCCAATTCTACACTGGCAACGTGTCAATCCATCTATCCCTGTAGTTGTGCTATTTATTTATTTATTAACTAATTAGCTCGTCAAATCAGCACGCAACCTATCATACAATTACGCACTCAATAGTATTGGAACAAAGCGTCATGATGACTCTTTGTCTAAAACTGTGAACCAGTGTCAGCATCTAGATTTTCAATACCGATACTTTTTGCTGAATATTCGATAGCATCTGTTAGAGATTTCAAATCATTGATCGCAGATTCTACCCAGCCTCGGCGTTTGTTTTGTTCTTCCGCTGAAACATCATGTTTACTCGCCTGCCCAACCGTAGCAATCATTTGATCTACTTTAATACCGTTTTTCTCGCCTTGTTCAACGATGGTATCAAAGCTTTTCTCAACTTTATTAAATTCTGCCTCTAATTTATCAGCTGCCTCTTGTTGACCGGCATCAATTAGAAACTGCTTAATACCATAATTACCGACTGTGTTGCCTGATACGGTCTTATATTGACCTTTAAACACGTTGTCGATACCGTGGGCATTATTGGCGTAGCTTAAATGGGTCAAATCACTAAAGCATTCATGCTCATCTTCTGTTGAACCAGTGACAAATGCAACCTGCATACGCTCTGATGCTAACTCCCCTAGAGCCAAACTGCCCATTTGATAAAATAACTGACGTACAGCGTTGTTCGAGCTTCTTGCCATTAAATCGCTACGCAACGTGTTCTCTGAATTAGGCTGCCACTCGGCTACCATAGTGGTCAAATCATTAACCAATAACTGCGTTGCTGCTTTTAAGTATTGGCCACGCTTGGCACAGACACTTGCATCAACTGTGTTGCCTTCACCGCTGGTACATTGCTCATTGGTCATATAGTCCGTCACTGGACGATTGCCCGCGCCTTCTGCCGTCCCATTGTTGTCTTGACCCCATAATAAGAACTCAATTGCATGATAACCGGTAGTAACATTGGCTTCACTGCCGCCAATCTCATTCATCTCGGCCAATAAATCAGGCGTGATGTTTTTGGTATCCTGTTCGACACTGCCTACGGTAATATGGTCTGAATTAATAATATTATCTTTGCTGTTATATTCACCCGCATAGCCTTCAGACACATAGTCAATTAACGCCTCATCAAGTGGCCAAGCGTTTACTTGTCCTTCCCAGCCATCAACACTACCCAAAGCTCGCTTATCATTGGCAGTAACAAATCCTTCATCAAAACGAAAGATTTCAGTTTGCGAATAAGGTTGGCGCGCTGCTTTGTAGGCGGCTCTTGCGGCTTCTAAATTGGCCTCTGTCGGATCTGCGATAAAAACATCTACTGCTTGTTGTAATTTTTTGGCTTCAGTCAATGAGTCTTCATAAGCGGCTTGTGCCATGTCTGCATAATTGGTAAGTAGTTTATTAACAGAGGCTTCATCTCCTGCAACGGTAGCGGTTCCTTTTTGAGCATTATTTTCGACGGCTACTTCCTGATTACTTTGTGCAGCATCGTCTTTTTCTTTTGAGCATCCTGATAATGCTAAAGTTGTTATAAGAGCTGACATCAATACAGTATTTATTTTTGGTCTAATTAAGTTGCTCGTCATTGCTAAAGCCATAGGGTATTCTCAGAATAATGTATCTAAAGTGAGGGAGTGATAATAGCGATGAGCTATCAGAAACCCTGATTAATAACATTAGTTTTTTTTAACTTATAACACTATAAGTTAATATAAACAGCATTAATGAAGGATAAGTATAATAGTATTGATAACCATTATCAATAAAAAATTAAGGGTATCTGCCTATAAACTAATAGACCCTTTATTACCTTCATTAGAAACCCTATGAAAAAAAATAAGCCGACAATTATTGTCGGCTTATTTTATTGGTTTAGTTAACTATATCTTTGAATCCGTTAACTTAACACCTATCTGTAATATCGAGTAAGCAAACTGCTTAATTCGTTATTATCTTAGGTTTTGTGGTGCATTTAATTTAATTTCAACACGGCGGTTTTGCATTCTGCCTTGCTCAGTGCTGTTATCAGCAATAGGTTGGCTCTGACCATAACCTAGAGTTTGGATACGTGCACCTGAAACACCACGGTTTACTAAATAGCCGGCAACAGATTGAGCACGACGCTGTGATAAACCTTGGTTATAAGTTGGGTTACCAACGCTATCTGTATGACCCATTACTGTTACTGTGGTTTGGTTATACTGGTTCATAGTAGAAGCCAGTTTGTCTAGCGTATTGTAGAAAGATGGGTTGATGTTGGTGCTATCATGAGCAAACGTGATATTACCAGGCATGATTAGGTCGATGTTACCTTGACCGTCATGCTTAACTTCTACACCAGTACCTGCCATTTGCTGTTCAAGCTGTCTTTTTTGGTTTTCCATATATGTACCAACAGCACCACCTAAAACAGCACCGATAGCAGCATCACGACCTGTTTTGTCACCGCCAGTTACTTTAGAAATACCTGCACCAGCAGCAGCGCCGCCTAAAGCGCCTAGTACGCCTTTATGAACAGTTTGTTGGCCTGTAGCAGGATCTGTTGCACAGCCTGCTAGAGCTAGTGAAGATGCCAATGCAGCAATCATTAATTTGTTATTCATAATCGTTCCTTAAATTTTAAAAAGGTAATTTTTATTTGTCTAACGGACTCTGCTCTACAAAACTGACTATATTCTATAATTAGCTCAGCTATTTTTATAGTAACATCGAACCAACTAACATCGCAATCAAGTGCCTAATAAGCAGCGTCTTATATAGTAAAAAAGATGCGATTACCATACAGTATTTGGTGTGATAATTGTATAACAATCATTATTGTAGAAAGATTCACTTAATAAAGTTAGCAAATGTTTCATGAATTATTATGCCTTTTTCAATACGCTAATATGTAATAATTTGTGGTTTTGCTGTATGACATCTATGCATTATCTAACGCTTTTATCGCTTACAAACCTCAACTTTGTGTCCTCTATTCTTATTTTCGATAAGTAGAGAAAGGTATTAGTGATAATTAGTTTTTGCACTTTTAGCATCTACTTAAATGACATTGCTCGGCTGTCTCTTTAAAGTTGTTGATACTCTCACTAAATTACCATCTTACTGACCCATCTAATTAACCCGCATCTCATCGAGTAGCCTTAAAAAGATATTTGACGCTTAAATCTCTATATATTAATGATGGTCATTGTTATGATAGCGAATCTTGGTTTACAATCGTAAACTGCACTGGATAAACAAGATTCATATTATTTTCCAAAGTACTGTTTTCCACAGCCCTGTGCTTTAAAGTTTTAACACGCCTATATTTAGCCTATTATAAAGGGGCTATTTAGCGATTTATTAAGCTAAGGGCGTGTTGGCTCATATGTTCCTAAACTATGCTTTTGACTCACCCAAACGGTCTTTTCTATGAAAAACAAAATAAAAAACATATATCAAAAATTGCATACTAAGGCACCCTCTATCGGTAAAGCGGCTTCTTTTGCTACTGCTGCAGGGGTCATTGGTGCCAATACATTCACCATTGGCGTTCCGTTATGGTTATTAGGGGCCACTAAAGTCGCTACTGGCTCAAGTGTGGCAGATAAAAGCGTTATCAAAATTACTAAACATTGGATTGAAACCAATAATAAGTTAATTGATAGTGTGTTACCTGAAAGAGATTGGCGTATCGAGCTTCCTGATGACCTTGAGGAAGACAAGCAATACCTGTTAATCAGTAATCACTTGTCTTGGGTAGATACCAGTGTGGTTCAATACATCAGCCAAGATCGCCTACCCCTTACCCGCTTCTTTACTAAATTCAATCTGATTTACATTCCTTTCATTGGTCAAGCTTTTTACTTCTTAGATTTTCCGATGATGAAGCGTCATACTAAAGAAGAGATTGCTAAACACCCAGAACTAAAAGATAGAGACATATTAGAAGCAAAACGTGCCTGCGAGCTACTTAAAGACAAACCTTTTGCTTTGCTGAACTATCTAGAAGGGACTCGTTTTACTCCAGAAAAACGAGATGCTCAGAAGTCGCCTTATAAAAATCTGTTGAAGCCTAAGGCCGGTGGCATTTCATTGGCTATCCAAGCTTTAGGGCCTCAGATCGATGGTATTTTGGACATGACGATTGTCTATCCTGATGGTAGCCCCTCTTATACTGACTTATGGAAAGGTAATGTTAAGCGTTTGGGGGTACATGTACAGCGTATTGACATTCCACAGGCCTTATTCACTGCTATCGAAGAAGGTGACTATAATAATGATGACGCCATGAAACAGACTATGTATGCTTGGTTGGATGAAATTTGGCGCAATAAAGACGAGCAAATTTCACGCATGAAAGCTGATTTTGAAAACTCTCCTAAGCCTTTATAAGCTTAACCGTTTATAATTACTGTTATTTTCTATTGTCGAGGCTACAGTTACTTGAGGTCTAAAGTCGCAAGTAATCGTAGCCTTGAGTCGCTATTGACTTGACCATACCTTAATATAAAGGGCTAGCAAAAGCATGACTGACCCCCAAAATAACACCCCATCGCCGCCAAGCAATATTGACCCTAATATCAAATCACCAGAAAACCCCTTAAGAAGTAAGACTGCTGTCAGACTGGCTTTATTATATGATATTGTCATGTTGGTGGTCATTGTGATTGATCTAAGTATTATCAGCCTTGACTTACTATTAATGAGTAAGTTCATGAGCCAAGTGGCTGACTGGCTAAATCTATCACAACAATTGCTATTTTATGTAGACAATATCCATCACCCTCTTAGGGTACTGGGTGGATTTTTTACTATTTTTTTAATTGCAGAGTTAGCCTTTCGCTGGCTACTGTCTATTATTGGCAAAGAATACAGTCGCTGGTTTTTCTTCCCCTTTGTGCATTGGTACGAAGTGCTTGGCTGTTTCCCTCAGTTTCGAGCATTACGATTATTGCGTGCTTTTTTTATTGGTCGCAAACTCTATCAACTCGGCTATCAAGTCTTGCCACAAAAATGGATTGATAGTGGCAAATTTTATTATGATGTTATATTTGAAGAGATTTCTGACCGCGTCATCTTGACTGCGACTGACAATTTGCGTCAACAGTTCGCGGATGAAAAAGCCAATCAACGCTTTATCGAAGAGACCTTTAATAAAAATCGTCCGCAAATACAAGCGATGGTGTCCTCTATACTCAAACAAGAGCTTGGCCCGCAGTTAAGACAACTGGCCCAAAGCAAAGCCACCGAAGAGCTTTCAGTTCAGGTTGGCGTCGCGGTTCAAGAGGCCTTAAACAATACCCCAGAGTTGAGACGCTATTTGCGCATGATACCTATAGCGGGGAGTCTGATCGAAGGGCAACTACACAGCATTAGCCAAAATATTGGTGAAAATATCACTCAAACTTTATTCTCGCATTTAACCCAAAGCCATATTACCGATGCCATAATTGATGAAATCGCCCAAACCGTGGCCAATATTGATTTACAAAATCCGGAACTGGATGCGCTAGTGGCCACTATCGTCAATGATGGTCTAAATGCCTTTGAAGAGCAGGTCAAAGTTCAACAGTGGAAACATCAAAAGTATTTGCATCTATAGCTTATAATTATAATAATCACTCATGAAAATAAGACCATAAAATCTCAAAACTCCTAACATAAACTATTAAAAAACTTGCTATTTTTCTTTAAGGATTCGTTATGACAGCTTCTACAGAGGTTAACTCAACGTTAAAAATGTATGGCAAGATGCTGACTTTTACTCGCATCAAACTTGAAACCGCCAATCTTAGTGAGATTGAAGCGTATCTAGCAGATACTTTGAGTAATAAGAGCAGTCAAATTCCGGTCATTATTGATAGCGATGTAGAACAAGATTTAGATAGCTTAGTGGATCTTTTTTGGTCTTGGGGCCTACAGCCTATTGGTGTGGTAACCGGTATCCTTGATGAGGCGGCGAAAGCATTACGTCTCGCCATATTTCCAGGAGATGGAAAGCGTATCGAACTGCTTAGACCGAGCAAAAAACAGTCTACTGTTGCTAGCACTGCAGTGCCTAATAGCTCGCAAGGCCATGACCCTAAAGAAGCACCTCTTAAAACTGAAGCACCAGCCAAAGAACAGAATGGCATAGCTGAAACGGTTGTTACCTCTGAAAGCAATCGTAATGGAAGCGGTTCTGACTTTATTGAAGCCGATGCCATGACCACGCTTTTCTATGATCAAATGCTGCGTTCAGGACAAAGCATCAACCATGTCGGCGGAGATTTAGTGTTAACCGATAGTGTCAATAACGGTGCTGAAGCCATTACTGACAATAGCCTTCATGTTTATGGGCGTGCCCAAGGACGTTTGGTAGCAGGTGCAACGGGGGACAAAGACGCTCGTATTTTTTGTCAGCGCTTTAATCCCTCATTAGTGTCTGTTGCCGGTACTTATTGTCTGAACGACAATATTCCTGCAGAAATGATTGATAAACCAGTTCAGGTGAGATTCGTTGAAGGTCAAGGCTTGGTTTTTGAAATAATCAAGGAAAGCTAATTTGGCTATTTAGGTAGCGCCAACAGAATCTTACAATACATTGTTATGGGGATAAGTGATACTTGATGGGCTTTTTGTTCCTAAGAGCCGGTCACATTTATCTCCTACACAGGACTTTTATTGACATTGCTCAGAAATTATTATTGGCAATAAACTTTTATGAGCAGTTCTCAGTAATATGCCAGAAATAAAAACACGTATTAAATTCACACACACATCAATGCTTACGCCTTTATAATCAAGCGAATGCTGTTACTTCAAACTTATCTGTGATAATCTAATGGCACAAAATTTGACTTATTGGGTCGCTTTGTGCTGTATAAGATTTTGCTATACATTCGGCTGAAAATTTAGCTGCGCAGTGTGTCCAAATTCATTTTAGTGATGGGCAAATAAGAATTGTCCATTTTCAAATTTATAGGAGTATGCCATAGTGGCAAAAATCGTTGTAATTACCTCAGGCAAAGGCGGTGTCGGTAAAACTACGACCAGCGCTTCATTTGCTGCAGGCTTAGCATTACGTGGTCATAAAACAGTCGTCATCGATTTTGATGTGGGCTTACGTAACCTTGATTTGCTTATGGGCTGTGAAAACCGAATTGTTTACGATTTCGTTGACGTCATTTCGGGTAACGCGCGTTTACAGCAAGCGTTGGTGAAAGACAAGCAGCTAGACAATTTATACATTCTTCCTGCCAGTCAGACTCGCGATAAAGACGCATTGACTGATGAAGGTGTGGCAGAAGTTATTGAAGAGCTGTCTAAACAGTTCGACTATATCATTTGTGATTCTCCTGCTGGTATCGAACGTGGTGCTCAGCTTGCGATGTATCATGCTGATGAAGCTATCATTGTGACCAACCCTGAAATCTCTTCTGTACGTGACTCAGACCGTATTATCGGTGTTTTACAAAGCCGTACTAAGAAAGTAGAAGAAGGCACAGGTACGGTTCGTGAGCATTTGGTTATTAACCGCTACAATCCTGAACGTGCTGCTGCTAAAGAAATGATGGACATTGATACCATCTCTAATGACATCTTAAAAGTGCCTTTACTTGGCGTGGTTCCTGAAAGCAATAGTGTTCTTGAAGCCTCTAACCATGGTGAGCCAGTTATTCATTACCAAGATTCTATCGCCGGTCAGTGTTACGACGACATCGTTGCTCGTTTCTTAGGTGAACAAAGACCATTACGTCACATTGATGTTAAGAAGAAGAGTTTCTTACAACGCTGGTTTGGGGGTTAAGGATGTCTAAGAAAAGAGGATTTTGGAGTAGCCTGTTTGGCCCAGAGACCAAGAGCTCTGGTAGTGCCAATACAGCTACTGAACGACTGAAAGTTATTGTTGCCAGTGAAAACCGTCTAAACTCTCGCTTAACGGCAGACCGCATTGAAAAGATGAAACGTGAAATTCTTGAAGTGGTCAATAAGTATGTCAATGGCGTACAAATTAATGATGTGAACATCAATCATCGTCATGAAGATAATCTTGACGTGTTAGAAATGAACATTAACTTGCCAGACGCTAAATAGTACTGACTTCTCATTTTCAGCTAAAACAAACTGTTTACTCATAAAAAATCGCCTCAGAAGAGGCGATTTTTTGTGGCTTATGGCTTTAGAACCACAACTAAAATTATTATTTTATCCTAGAGATAATATTATCTTTCTTAATAAATTGATGTTGCAAGGCTCCTAAAATATGCAATGCCGTAAACACCAGTAGCGTGGTCCAAATCACATTCGTATGTAGGTTGTTAAATAAGCGAGCCTGACCACGATCCGTGACTAATATACTAGGCAACTCAAATAAACCAAACATATCAATACTACGTCCTCCATACCAAGTCATTAAGATACCTGAAATTGGCATAGCAAATAATAAGATATAAAGCAGTAAATGAGTCAGATGCGAAACAGTAGTCTGCCATTTTGGCATTGGCACGTCTGCTGGCGTGGGACTGATAATTCGACTAATTACTCTGGCAATCATCCAAAACAACATGCTGACCCCGAACGCTCGGTGTAAATTCAGATAGGTATCACCATCCGAATTTTGATACAAGGTTATCATGCCCCATACCACAAGTAGCAATAACACACTGCCCCAGTGAAAAACCTTTACTGCGGCTGACCATTTATTGGGTTTGACTGCTGTCACTGTATTAGCACGAGGGCTATTTGGTGCAATAGACATACTCTACCTATCCACTTAAAATTATTAAAACAAAATAATAGCTCATTCTCATAAAAACGCATCATTATTTTGTGTAAATATTCATCTGAGCAGTTGTTATCAACTTGCTGTCGCCGTTTTAGACATTAACCTCTCAACATTTAATGACTGATACCTAGCAACTGATATCTAATTAGCTAATATTTAGTGGCTCCTGCTGAGGATTTGGCATTTATAAGTTGATAGCACAGATAGAAACTAGTAGCCAGTAATTGAGCCAAACTAAGCCCTATGCGCTTTGCACAGGACGGTAACACAACTATCAAAACAGCTAACTATCACAAACACAGACACTGTGATTACTAAACAGTTTTGATGTTAAACTGCTTACTGCGCCGGTCGCGCTTTAAGTAATCGTTTGTTGCTATTCTTACTCAGATGATTAACGCTATTTTTAGCATAAACTTATGAGATTTACTACTACCACCTCTAATGAGACAGTTCAGTCGTAAATAAAATCCAGTTATTTGAGCATGGCCTAAGTTAATAACTAGCTAATTATTTTTCTATAAAGAGTGGTATTTTTATAAAGATAACTTTTATAAAGAGAACGCGGTTCTATAAAGATAGCTGTCTGCTAGATATAAAACGCCCGTATTAGACCCTTATAAAAAAGAAGAACCTTATATTTCATAGTTACCAATGTCTGTTTTCATCAATTATGGAGACGATACCGTTAGCTGTGTAACAATAGCGAAGAAAAGTAACAAACTGTGTATTGTTAAGATAGGCAGAGACTTATCATTATAGTTATAATACAGGTAACAATGGGATTCATAAGCATTTAGTATGACCGAAATTATAATTCAACAATAAGTCACTATAAGATCCTAAGTGCTTTGTGACTCCCGCAGAACCACAGATAATTTATACATAAATTTTGAATATTTTAAGGACTACTATGAGTAAGCAAATATTAATTATTGAAGATGATCCAGACTTAGCAGAATTGATTAGTGACTATCTAACGATGAACTATTATGAAGTCCATCATGCCCCTACCGGTCAAGAAGGTTTGGATATCTTAGACGCCAAAGAGCGCGCTATCGATTTAATTATTTTAGATTTGATGTTACCAGATATGGATGGCATGCAAGTCTGTCAAAAAATTCGAGGTGGCAAAAACACTCAAACCAATAAAGTGCCTATCGTGATGCTAACGGCAAAAGGTGACACTACTGATCGCGTCCTAGGACTAGAGATGGGTGCTGACGATTATATTGCCAAACCGTTTGAGCCACGTGAGCTATTAGCGCGTATCCGAGCAGTACTACGTCGTCACGAGCAGCCAAACCAAGCTGACAGCCAATCAGACAGTCTAACATTTGGTCGCTTGAGCGTGTTCCCAGACAGCCATGAAGTGACTATTGATGATAAACCTGTTCGCTTGACGACGCATCAATTTCAATTGCTACACTACTTTGCTACGCATGCAGGTAAGGTATTAAACCGTGAGCAACTGTGGCAGGCAATGCCTAACGATGACAGCTCAGACAACATTGATCGCGCTATCGATGTGCACATCTCTCGTTTAAGAGCGTTAATTGAAGACAATCCTCGCCAACCAAAGCGTATCATTACCGTACGTGGCGTGGGCTATCAGTTTGCTACTGACCAAGTATAATTTTATACGCCTGCTGTTGTAACGGATTAGCGATTCAATTTTTATTATAGGATTGAATCGCTATCTTATTTTTAGCAGGTTCAATTTATATTAGACATCTCCCTTATGCCTCGTACCCCTAGATTTGCTTTTACCTCCGTCTTTAGTAAGCTTTTTACCAGCGTCGTTTTGACCTTGGTTTTATTCGCTGCTGCCATGGTTACACTAATGAACCTGGTGCACAACAATTCAGCCGATGCGCGATGGGAAGTGCTGGCCAAACAAATTGTTAGCCAAATTGATCCTTTCGTGGATGAGCTCGACAATGCCACCACCATGAATGAGTTATTGCAGGCTCGTTTTATGTTGGCAGTCATCAAAAAGAGCTTTGATGTTTTTGATGAATCATTGCAGGCAAAAATGGGACTGTACGATCGTAACGGTCATTTACTGATTCAGACCGACGACAGTGATTTACCGAAAACATTGCCAGATGACCCCTCTTTCATCTCACGTATGTTGCCGGCCTTCTTCTCGACCGATCAAGTTAACGTTCAGGCAATGAGTGATCGTGGCTATACGCTACTGTATGAGCCAAGAAATCCTCCAAAACGTTCAGAGTTATGGGCGGTGCTTAATATCTTTACGGGTACCATTGCCCTTATTGCCATAATGTCATTTGTTTTATGGTGGATTGCCCACTCTATGACCTGGCGTATTGACCAGATGAGTAAGCAGATGGCGAAACTTGGTGAAGGTGATTTCAGTGTGCGCGTGCCGGCCAAAGGTACTGATGAGATTGCTAGCCTCGCTAGGGGCTTTAACCAAGCGGCCCAAAAAATTGAACAACTCATTGATGCCAATAATTTATTGTTGGCGCATGCCTCGCATGAGTTACGTACCCCCATCACTCGCATTCGTTTGCAAATCGAGATGATGGAGATGCTGGCCAGCGAAATGTCTGAAGAAACTCAGGCTAAATTCCACAAAAGAGCTCAAGCCGTTAACCGTGACTTAACTGGTTTAAATGACTTAGTAGAAAGTATCTTGTTAGTCAGTCGACTTGATGCTGGTCATGCGGCGCAGAACAATGAGCGTTTTGATTTCTATGAATTGGTTAACCAAGAGTGTCAGCACTATCCTGAAGCCACTTTATACGGTAAATCTCTTGTTCTTGAAGGTCAGCCTAAACTGTTAATTCACTTGATTCGCAATCTATTAAATAATGCGTTGATTCATGGTGAGCCTCCTATTGAAGTGCACTTATACGGTGTGGTTGCGCAAGAAGAGGCGCTCTATCCTCCGAAGCAGCTATTGGATCAAATTGAAGCAGCCAAGATTGAGGCTACCAGAGAATTAAACGACTCTTTAGAGGATCAGTCTACGGCTACCAAGGGTCCTGATAGCGACACAGAATCAGACTCATTAAGCAGTTTAGCCGTTGAAGATCAAAATGGTGGTACAGAGTTAGCTACTTCAAATGGCGAGGGGCAATCATCATTGACTACTGGTCAAGTGGCGTCCAAAGAACAAGATAAAGGCAATAACAAGGCCAAAGCCGATGGCTCAAAACTTAATGAAATTGGCTTTACCAAGCGTCTGCGTCGACCCAAAGCAGAGCCAATTATTGAACCTAACTTTGCAGTATTGGCAGTCATTGATCAGGGTAAAGGGATTCCGCTAGATAAGCGAGAGGAGATATTTAGTCCTTTCGTGCGTTTGCAACAGCAGAAAAAAGGATCTGGCTTAGGGTTATCTTTGGTTGCCCAAATCGTTGAAGCCCATAATGGACGCATTCGTACCGACACTTATAATGGCCGTACCCGTTTCATTGTGTTACTGCCCGTTAATGATACCGTGACCGTAGAGAAGCCCAATTTTACCTAAACTGATTAAGATGAGTCTGCTAAGCAGTTAAGTTAAAAGACTGGGCTTTATATTAAAAGACAAGCTGCAAAAAAGGTGCCTATAAAATAGGCACCTTTTTTATGAGTTATGTTTATACCGATGAATGGCATCAATGGGTAATATCTGACGGGTACCGACTTAGATTGCACTGACGTTTGGAGGTGTAGTTAGCCAAAGAACAACTGCTTTGCCAATCTAAAGGTATTACAGTGCGCTTCCACCACCTGTTCAACTTCCTCAGAGTAACCACCGCCCATAACAATCGCAATAGGAATGTTATGCGCTTTTGCTTGGCTCAATACAAACTCATCTCTTTGTTTGCAGCCCTCAAGTGTCAGGGATAGCTTACCCAGTTTGTCAGTGGCTAGTACGTCTACTGCCGACTGATAAAAGATTAAATCGGGGTTATGCTCTGCAATTAGCCTTGGCAAGGTTTGCTTTAAGATATTGAGGTAGGTTTCATCATCCGTCTCATTCGGTAAATCAATGTCTAAATCCGAAGGTGGCTTTCGAAAAGGATAGTTCTTCTCTCCATGCATGCTAAACACGAACACCCTTGGTTCATTGGCCATAATACTGGCATTACCGTTACCTTGATGTACGTCCAAATCTACAATAAGGATTCGATTTGCCTCACCGCGTGACAGAAGCAAGTTGCTGGCAATACACACATCATTGAAAACACAAAACCCTTCGCCATGATCCGCAAACGAGTGATGCGTGCCACCGGCCACATTCAAAGAGACCCCATATTGCTTGGCATATAATGCGCATTCGTAAGTAGCATGAGCAATATATCTACCCCGCTCTACCAACTCAGGCGTCATCTCAAAGCCTATGGCTCGTGCCTCTTTGCGTGATAAGGTCTGAGTCTTAAGCTTGTCCCAATACTCAGCCGTATGCGTGGTTAAAATCTCTTGCTCAGAGGCTTTACTGGGCGCAAAGAAATTGTCCTCGCTTAGGGTACCTTCTTCTACCAATCGTTCTGGTATTAGCCGATATTTTTGCATGGGAAAGCGATGCTTTTCTGGGACTTGGTACAGAAAAATGGGAGAAAATGCGACTTTTAACATAGTGTCTAATAAACTAATCTGAAAAACATGTATTGGAGAATCTAACTGTCTGTCGTCTGTAGAAGGGGGCTACTACTGTCGAACCCGAGTTGCCAAAAAGAAGGTCTTATCCATTTGGGCTTTATTTAACTCTTCAAGCAAGGTGTCTAGTTCAAAATCTTGCGGATCACTGGCAATTAAGTCACTAAACAAAGGGGCAAAAGAGGCCGTCATTGCCATCACCCCTTTTAATAAATAACTAATCACCGTAGGTGGCACAAAGCCCCCACTGGCATTAATCACTGGCTCAAGATCTAAAGAATTCTTAAACCGTATCTCACCATCACGAATGTCAACTTCCACACAGCCGAGCATCATATCGTAATTAAGTTGAGTAGCGAGCACCATACCTGCCTGCAGGTGCGATTCAGGCAACTGGAAAGGTAGAACTCCATAAAATGCCACTAATTGAGTGTGTTCGTGCACTCGAATCACACAACCCCACTCGACCTCTCCCTTTTCTGTCGACTGCTCAGTGCCAGGCTGTTGCACTATAGGGCTGTCAGAAGTATCGCTATTACCGCCTTCACTATAATAGCGCATGGCCATAGAAATATGATGCACGTTTCTTTTACTAACGCTGCCCTGATATTTTTGGGTTTGATTGCCAGAAGGGACATCGGAGGATTCTTGCTCTGGATTATTAAAGTCCCCTTCTTGCGCCGGCTCATGATAATAATAATTCAAATCACTCGCTTCTAGGAAATCTAAAATACTGTCAGTGATGGGATTATCAGAGTTCTGAAAAGATGCCGTGCGCAGCTTCATATTATCTGCCTCATCGAGGTTGGACAAGCTAATGAATTTTGCAGAACCCTCTTCTGTCTCGGTCTGTAAGTGGTCTTCTACCGTATCGCTATTGGTCGAGTGGTAGCCGTCAGGAGTCAGCTTGAAGGCATCACTGCTGCCTGGCTTATGTGCTTGACTCTTACCATAATTATAAGCCCGCTGCTTCTCAGACTCTGTTTTAGACGGTTGTAAGTGCTCTTCAGTCTTTGCTGAGCTACTCTCAGATCGGTTGATAGAGACATCAGACTGGACCGTAGTGGCACGGCTTTTAATGCTATTTTCTTCAGCGGTTAGGAGATACTTTAATCGTTGCCAAAAAGACGGTTTTTTTTGTGAGCTCATAATAGGGACAATACGTTAGTTGTGGGTCGAGGTTTGATATACTATGTTATATTTATAGTCTGTGATATTGGTAGCTTTTGATATTTATAGTTTTCGATATTTATAGTCAGTTAAAATTGCAGCTTATAAGCAATCACTCTAACCTTAAATTAATCTCAGTCAATATAATGCCTCATAGAAGAGCTTTATAAATGACGGAATAAATAGCTATTAGTGCTATATGACGGCGGGCACTGCTTATTGCAATAGCAGTGCAAGAACATAGCAGTAAGAGAGCCCATACGACAACGATGTGGCAGGCTGTCTCGTATAAATCATACATTATTGTATAAGTCATACTACTCTTTATAAATTAGGTCATCATGCACTCCAATAACCGTTCTTTCTCTGAGTCCTCCCACTCTACTCCTACTGTACTAGCGCTGCAAGACATTACCATACAGCGCGGTGACTTTCCTTTATGTGAAGGCGTCACCTTGAGCTTACACAGTGGCGAAATTTGTCATCTTGTCGGTGCCAATGGTACAGGTAAAACCACGTTATTAATGCAATTAGCAGGACTATTGCCCCTACTTGAAGGCGAAGTTATTTATCAAGGCCAGCCGACGTTACCGATCGCCCCTTTATATGTCTCCCATCAATTAGGAATTCACCCCAGCTTAACGGTCAAACAAAACCTTACCTTTTTATTGAATCTATATGGCATTAAGCCTACTGCCCAACAAATCGAAACCGCGCTGGACTGGGTGGACCTGTCAGGGTTTGAAAACATGGGTAGTAATCAACTGTCAGCAGGTCAGACCCGCCGAGTCACTCTTGCTAGGCTTTATTTGATGCGTGTTGAGCAAACCCCATTATGGCTGTTAGATGAGCCTTTTACCGCTCTTGATGTGAGCATGGTGGCACGACTACAACAAAGGCTACAAGACTTCGCTAATAGTGGCGGTGCGGTATTGATGACCAGTCATCAACCTGTAGAGGTGGCCAATAAATCGCTTAATTTATCTGATTATTTGCCAGACTATAGCTCTGATGATTTTTTAAGCTCTGATGAGAGTGCAGACTATGCATCAAGCTCGTTATCAGACGATGAAAACACTATAAACACTGATAATGACTCATTGCATAATGAATCGCTGCATCACGATAAAGGGACTTGGTAATGACATCCTCTACCGTAAATTCAACGCATCGTACTGTCGTCCCCGTGGGAATAACCACCACTGATTTGTGGCGCCTCGAATGGCAGGTGAAACAGCAGGGCGCGGTGCAATGGTTATATCCGCTGGTACTATTTTTAGTCATTATTACGCTGTTCCCGCTTGCGGTCGGTAGTGAACCTCAACTATTGCATCGCTTGGGCGTGCCTGCGGTATGGATCGCAGCATTATTGTCTTTAGTGATGGGAGTTGATGGACTATTTAAGCCAGCAATGGATAATGGTACTTTGGCACAGTTGGTGGTTTCAAGAACGTCTTTGCCACTTTGGGTATTGATTCGTCTCACTATTCACTGGATATTCAGCAGTGGCTTGGTAGCGTTACTAAGCTTGCTAGCAGTGCCCCTGTTTGGCCTATCTTGGGGAGAAGCTGGGGCGTTACTGGCCTCTATCCTTGTCGGTAGTCCGATGTTACTGATGTTATCGGCGATTGCCAGTAGCTTGACCCTGTCTCTCAAAAATGGGGCGGTATTGGTGCCCCTTATTGCGCTGCCTTTACAATTACCCGTATTAATATTTGCCACAGGTGCGGTGGACTTGTATGCTACTGGCCTAAATGGACTGCCTATATTGGCACTTCTGGGCGCTGGTAGCATTATTTCAGTACTGATAATGCCTTGGGTTATTGCGATGACATTAAAAATGGCGTGGCTTAACTAGCGCCATTATTTGTTATAATAGTACATTACCACATACTA
Organism: Psychrobacter sanguinis; assembly: GCF_020736705.1. Taxonomy (NCBI): domain Bacteria; kingdom Pseudomonadati; phylum Pseudomonadota; class Gammaproteobacteria; order Moraxellales; family Moraxellaceae; genus Psychrobacter; species Psychrobacter sanguinis. The sequence goes on along the minus strand of NZ_CP085990.1, from coordinate 1,326,617 downwards.
TTAGTTGTCATCGACTAGATACTATCGATCTGTTACTTTTTAAACGGCTGTTAAGGTTAAGCGTTCTTATTCCTTATATAATAGTCAGCCCCATAGTCAGATATGGCAGGTAAGTGAGGCACAAGGCGACCGAGTACAAGTAGTACTCTATTCAACCTAGTCGACTTAATGAAGTTAATGTGTTCACTCTTTATCTTGCCTATAACTATAGTACGCTGATGGATCGCTTTTCATCCCATACGTAGCCTTATTGATCCGCGTGCTTTGATATTTATAAGCACTGTTTTGCTCACACCGTGGCTTACAAGGTCGTTTTATTATGCCAAATGCTAATTCATCACCTCAAAACCCTGGCTTTTTTTCTCGCCTATGGCAAGGATTTTTAGCCACTGTTGGGACTCGAGAGTTCTTTCGAATCTTCTCGCCCTGGGTAAAGTGGCTTGCAGCTATCGCGGCTATTCTGCTGACTGTTGGCAGTATCTGGGGTTTGGGATTTGCGCCTCCTGACTATTTGCAGGGCAACAGTTATCGTATTATTTTCATTCACGTGCCGGCAGCCAGCATCGCTTTATCTCTGTATTTTGCATTGGCA